>NZ_CP053748.1:4800000-5474057 GCF_024400215.1 Massilia sp. erpn | reverse complement strand
GGTTGCCGCAATGGACGTTGCCGCCAAAGCTCAAGGGGCGTGCCGCGCTCAAGGCCAGCGGCATCAGCCGGTTCCACCAGCCCATCGCCCGCGCCGCCAGACCGGCATCGGCGCATGGAGGCTGCGCCACGCCATCGCGTGACAAGGTGGCGCCGTCGTACTGCCAGTGATGACCGGCGCCGCTGAAGGACAGCGATTCATCCGTCGCATGGCTGATGGTGAAGACGGCCGCGCCGATGCGCATCTGTTTGCCGGCGGCAGGCAAGGCGCTGCCGCTGCGCAGCTCTCCCTCGCGGCGGATCAGGATGACAGGCACGCTGCTGCCCAGATTGCGCAGCATCCAGCCTTGGCGCGCATCCTTGCGCAATGCGAACTGGCGGCGCTCGGCATGCGGCGCGGCCAGTTCATGGCGTCCCAATACCAGCGGCTGTGCGCTGGGCTGGACCAGGATTTCCGCCGCCTGCCACATGGCCGGAGCGCGCCACAAGGCCAGCAATTGCAGGCCAAACAGGCCCGCCAGAAGCACGCCAGCCGCGATGCGCATGCCGTCGCGGAAGGCAGCTTGCGGCAAGGCTGATGGCTTGCCTGCCATGCCCGCCGCGCCGGACGCCGTTCCTGTGCGCTCTCCGCCTTGCCGTGTCCTGGCCGGGCGCATGGAGGGCAGGGCTGTCGCTTCGCTGCCGGGCTGCTGTTTGCGTGGGTCCATGCTTATGCCGCCGTCGCGCATGGCCAGCCTTGCCGGGCGTGCATCTGGCCCAGCATCAGGGAATACGGCGTATCCATGGCCTGCTCCGAGGCATTGTGGATGGCGGCCAGCATGCGGCTGATTTGCAGCGCATGGCGCGGACGCTCGCCCGGCTCGGCATGCAGCAAGGCGCGCAGCAGCGCAAGCGCCGGATCGGCCAAGGCCTGCGGCAGATGCTGGCTGAATAGCGCCTCCTCGTCCGCCGACAGCGGCGCCGGGATGGTGCCGCCGGACCGCTCGCGCAAGCGCTGCGCGCCGGCCGTGCTGTGTTCGCGGTAAGACTGGCCGCAGGCGGCGCAAAAGCGCAGGGGCGTGCCGCCGCAGACCAGGAAGTAGAAGAGGGCGCCCAGCGCAAAATAGTCGCTTTGCGCGGCGGTGGCGTAATGGCCGCCTGCCACTGGAAAGAACTGCTCGGGCGCTTGCCAGCTCGCCGTGCCGGCATAAGGATGGGCATGCAGGTCCGCCAGCGCGCGGTTGGTGCCGAAATCGGCCAGCTTGACGATGCCCAGGCGTTTGTCGACCAGGATGTTGGACGGTTTCAGGTCCAGATAGCGCCACCCGTATTGATGCACCTTGGCCAGCGCCTGGTTCAGCTGCGCCATCCAGTCCAGTATCTGCGCCAGCGGCAGGACGCCGCCATCGCGCTTCAGCGCCGCCAGATGCTGGGCCAGATCGCCATCCATCAGTTCCAGGGCCAGCACAGGCAGGCCGTTATGCCAGCCCTTGTCCAGCAGGCGCACGATATGCCGCTCGTCCCACGGTTCCAGCGATTGCAGGAAGGCGATTTCCACGTCGGCGCTGGCGGCCCAGCGCGCGCGCTGCTGCGGCAGGGCGCGCGCCATCTGCTCCTCGTTCACCAGTTTCAGCGCCACCTCGCGCATCGCATGCGGGGCGCTGGCGCGCCAGATCACGCCATAGGCCGAACCACCCAGCTGCTCGCGCAGGCGGTAATGGCCCAGTTCCAGCGGCAGCACGGCGTCCTTGGCTAACATAGTCTCTCCCTGCGGCGGCATGCCGTCGTGGGAACTTAGCGGAGGGACGGGAAAAGCAAACGGCCCGGCAGCTTGCGCATGCCGGGCCGTGGAAGGCGGGACCGCTTGAAATCAGCGGCCGTGATGGTGGTGGTGGTGACGGTAATAGGGGCGCTCTTCGCGGTAGTACTCGCGGTAGTAAGGGCGGCTGCGCTCAACATACACCACTTCCGGCGGCGAGTAATAGCGTGGCGGCGGTGGCGCGTAGTACACCGGGGCTGGCTCGTAATAGACCGGCGCCGGCTGCGTGTAGACGCGGGTTTCCACGTAACGGTCGTTGCGGTAACGGCGGTTGTCCGAACTCAGGCCATTGCCGACGGCTGCGCCGATCAGGCCACCCACCACGGCGCCTTCGGTGCCGCCGCTATGGTTGCCGATGGCCGCGCCGATCACGGCGCCGGCGGCGGTGTTGAAGTCGCGGTCGCCGGCAGCGAAGGCCGGCGCGCTGACGGCGGCTGCACCCAGCAGCAGCGCAGCGATGAATTTCTGGTTCAGCATGGCGTTCCCCTTATGCTCGGCGCCGCGACCGGGATGGTTCGCGCCGTTCTCTATGGCTGTACTATATAGGAGCTACCGAAAACCACCCACACCATATACAGATTCTTACAAAGTCGGCCAGCCTAGGCGCTGTGCAGGCGCTCCCACTCGGGCCGCAGCAGGCTGAGTATCTTGACGTCCTGATAACGGCCATTGATGAAGAAGGCCTGGCGCAGCGTGCCTTCCTCGCTGAAGCCGCATTTCTCCGCGACCCGCACCGAAGCTTCGTTCTGCGGAGCGATCAGCACCTCCAGCCGGTGCCAGGTATGCACCTTGAACAGGTAGTCGCACAGCAGGCGCAGCGCCTCCGTGGTATAGCCTTGCCCGGCCAGAGAAGGGTCGAACAGGCGGTAGCCGATCTCGCGGCTGACCGGGGTGCGGCTTTTGAAATGGGTGATGACGCCGACGATGTGGTGCAGCTGGTCTTCCACCACGAACAGCTCACTGTCCTCGCTGACAAAACCGTTTTGCAGGAATTCCTTGCGCATCGCCTCGGGCGACTTGAAGTGGCTGGAAAAGTAATCGCCGCGCGAAGGCAGGTCGTTGACCAGGGCGATAAAGGTATTCAGATCGGTATTCAGCAGATGCCGCACCGTGCAGCGTGAACTTTTTAACATGATTGCTTTCCGCCGGATGGAGCAGGCATGGTAGCCCGCGTTGTCGAATGGGTCAATTTCTGCGACTTGCTGCACAATATTGTGAAATAGGCTAATCTTTCCATCCCATCCATCTTCACCGGACATAGGATCTGCATGAATCTCGCTCTTCGCAAGCCAGTCATCGCCGCGCTGGCGGCCTGCTTTTTGAACGCCGCGTCGGCCGCGCCAGCCAACGAACCCGCCACCCTGAACCAGATCCGCGATACCGCCATGCAGAGCGATTGGGCTTTGAAACGCCTGGAAGACCTGACCGACCTGGTTGGCCCGCGTCTTTCCGGTTCGGCCGGCGCCGCGGCCGCCGTCGAGCAGGTGGCCGACGCCATGCGCAAGCTGGGGGCGAAAGTCACGCTGCAGCCGGTGAAGGTGCCGCACTGGGTGCGCGGCGAAGAGAAGGGCGAGCTGGTCGACTATGCCGGCCGTCCCGCCGGCGTTACCCAGCGCGTGGTGCTGACCGCCCTGGGCGGCTCCGGCGCGACGCCGGCCGCCGGCCTGAATGCGCAAGTGGTGATCGTGCACGATCTGGACGAGCTGCAGGCGCGCGCCGCCGAAGTCAAAGGCCGCATTGTGCTGTTCGACGTGCCTTTCGACCAGGGCATGGCCGACCGTGGCCTGGCCGGTCCCGCCTATGGCCGCCTGTCGCGCATGCGCACCCAGGGACCGAAGCTGGGTTCCAAACTGGGTGCGGCGGCGGTGCTGATCCGCTCCATCGGCGGTGCCGACTACCGCCTGGTCCACACCGGCGCTACCGGCCTGGGCGCCGATGACCGCATCCCGGCCGCCTCCATCACCTCGGAAGACGCGATGCTGATCGCCCGTCTGACGAAGCGCGGTCCCGTCACCATGAAGCTGACCCTGACCCCGCAAACCCTGCCGGATGCCGATACTTTCAATGTGATCGCCGATCTGCCTGGAACCGACAAGGCGGATGAAGTGGTGGTGGTGTCCGGCCACCTGGATTCCTGGGATCTGGGCACCGGCGCGCATGACGACGGCACCGGCGTAGCCAGCTCCATGGCCGTGATCGAAACTTTGAAAAAGCTGAAGCTGCAGCCGCGCCGCACCATCCGCGTGATCGCCTGGGCCAATGAGGAAAACGGCACCCGTGGCGGCGCTGCCTACCACGCCGAGAATAAGGGCCGTCTGGACAAGCAGTTTGCCGCCATCGAAAGCGACGGTGGCGCGGGACGTCCGTTCGGCATTCGCGGCAGCGTGAAGCCGCAGTACGCCAAGCTGTTCGCGCCTTTGCAGGCGGCCCTGCTGCCGATCGGCGCCGGCCACTTCGCGCGCCAGGACGCGCTGGGCGCGGCCGATCTGTATCTGCTGGAAGCGGACGGCGTGCCGCTGTTCGAGCCGCTGTCCGACGGCAGTGCCTATTTCGACTACCACCACACGGCGGCCGACACCTTCGACAAGGTCAACCCTGACCATCTGCGCCGCCATGTGGCGCTGATGACGGCGCTGTCCTGGTATCTGGCGAATATGGACCAGCCTATCGGCCGCGCGCCGGAGCAGCAGCAATAAGCGTTTAGGGCCTGCAAAGGCCTTAAATCGCGTTGATCGGAATCTTCAGATAACGCACGCCGTTTTCTTCGGCTTCCGGCAACTGGCCGGCGTTGATATTGACCTGGATGGCAGGCAGGATCAGCGTCGGCATCGCCAGCGTGGCGTCGCGCTTGGTGCGCATGGAGACGAAATCGTCCTCGCTCACGCCATCGCGGATATGGATATTGCTGGCGCGCTGTTCGGCCACCGTCACTTCCCAGCGCGGCTCGCGGCCGTTGGGCGGATAGTCGTGGCACATGAACAGACGGGTTTCATCGGGCAGCGACAGTAGCTTGTGCACCGATTTGTACAGCAGGCTGGCGCAGCCGCCCGGGAAATCGCAGCGCGCCGAACCCACGTCCGGCATGAACATGGTGTCGCCCACGAACACCGCATCCCCCACCTGATACGCCATATCGGCCGGCGTATGGCCCGGCACATGCAGCGCCTTCGCCTGCAGCGCGCCGATGGCGAATACTTCGTCCGGCTGGAACAGATGGTCGAACTCCGAGCCGTCCATCGAAGCCGGCTTGCGGTTGAAGACATTGGCAAAAGCATGCTGCACGGTGCGGATGTCGACGCCGATGCCGATGCGGCCCCCCAGCTTCTCCCTCAGATACGGCGCCGCCGATAAATGGTCGGCATGGGCGTGCGTTTCCAGCAGCCAGACGGTTTTCAGACCGTGGGCCTGCACGAACTCCACCACCTTGTCCGCCGACGTGGTGGCAGTGCGGCCGGACTTGGGATCGTAGTCGAGCACGGAGTCGATGATCGCGCAGTCCGCGCCATCCTTCTCATACACGATGTAGGTGACGGTGGCGGTGGCCGGGTCGAAGAACGCTTGAATCTGAGGCTTCATGGCTATTTAAGAGTAGTCGAAGGGCGGCGTCATTATAAATAAACTTCATAAGGCCGGCAGCTCTGGCAGGTTTTTGCCGGAGTGTCGCATCGCCGCGATTAGCTTAGTGATAGTCTTTTCGTGCGGCGCGCAAAACCAGTATGATGAATCCCGGGGCGGCACACTGGGAGCAACGATGGCAAAACCATGGCCTGAAAGTGTAGTCTGGATCGCGCTGGCGCTTCTTCCCGCCACCGCGTGCGCTGACTCTGTGCAGGACAACCTGAGCAATATGTCGCTCGAAGAGTTGAGCAATGTGCGCATCACCTCCGTCTCGCGGCGCGAAGAAAGGCTGGCCGATGCCGCCGCCGCCGTCTTCGTGATCTCCGCCGACGATATCCGCCGCTCCGGCGTCCAGAGCCTGCCCGAAGCGCTGCGCCTGGCCCCCAATCTGCAAGTCAGCCAGGCCTACAGTTCCGGCTACGTGGTCAGCGCGCGCGGCTTCGCCAACAACGACGGCAACAAGCTGCTGGTGCTGATCGACGGCCGTTCGGTCTACACGCCGCTGTTTTCCGGCGTGTTCTGGGATGCCCAGGATCTGCCGCTGGACGATATCGAGCGCATTGAAGTCATCAGCGGGCCAGGTGGCACGCTGTGGGGCACCAATGCCGTGAATGGCGTCATCAATGTGATCACCAAGCCGGCCAGTGCGACCCAGGGCGGCGCGGTGGCGCTGGGCGGCGGCACGCTGCGCGCCGACGTGGGTGCGCGCTACGGCGGGCGCTTCGGCGAGGACGGCGCGTGGCGGCTGTATGCCAAGAGCTTCCGCGTCAAGCATACGGAGACGGCCAGCGGCGAGGCGGCGGACGATGCCTGGCACCAGAGCCAGGTCGGCTTCCGCGCCGACTGGCGGCAGTCGCGCGACCAGTTCACGCTGCAGGGCGATGCCTACCGGGGCCGCCACGGCCAGCCCAAGCCGGGCAACATCTCGCTCACCGGCGTCAATGTCGCGCTGGGGAATGTCGTCCTGGGCGGCGGCAACCTGATGGCGCGCTGGACGCGCAATTTCGACGGCGGCGGCAATCTGAGCGTGCAGGCATATTACGACCGCACCGAGCGCGATCTGCCGCCTTTCTTCAACGAGAACCTGGATACGGTCAGCCTGCAGGCGCAGTATGCGATGGCCCCCATCGGCCGCCACGCGCCCACCTTCGGCGCCGAATACCGCCGCTCCAAAGACAGCCTGGAAAACAGCGCCATCATTGGCTTCCTGCCGGCCGACGATACCAAGAGCTGGAGCAGTCTTTACGCCCAGGATGAAATTGCGCTCAGCCCCGCGTGGAAACTGACCCTGGGCGCGCGCGTCGAGCGCAACGACTATACCGGCAATGAATTCCTGCCCAATGCGCGCCTGGCCTGGCAGGTGGCGGACGACCATTTGCTGTGGGCCGCCGCGTCGCGCACGGTGCGCGCGCCATCGCGGCTCGATGTGGAAGTCTTCTTTCCCTCCAAGCCGCCTTTTATCCTGGCCGGCGGACCCGGTTTCCGTTCTGAAGTGGCGCGCTTCTTTGAACTTGGCTATCGCGGCAGGGTGGGGCAGGATTTCAGCTATTCAGTGAACCTCTACCGCGCGCTGTACGATGACCTGCATACCCAGGAGCTGGCGCCCAGCCGCACCTCGGTCTTTTTCGGCAATGGCATGGAGGGCTCCACGCGCGGCCTGGAGGCCTGGGCCAGCTGGCAGGTGCAAACGAATTGGCGCCTGAGTGCCGCCTTCACCGCGCTGCATGAGCATTTCTGGCTCAAGCCGGGCAGCATCGACACGGCCGCCTCGGTCAGCCGCATGGGACACGATCCGCGCCATACGGCGATGCTGCGTTCTTCATGGCAGATCGGCGACGAGCGCGAGTTCGACCTTGCGTTGCGCCATGTTGGCAAGCTGACCAACCCCGACGTGCCGGCCTACCGGGCGCTGGACATGCGCTTCGGCTGGCGCATCCAGCCCACGCTGGAGCTGTCGCTGACCGGCACCAATCTGATCGGACCGGATCATGGCGAGTTCACGTCCATCGCAACGCGCTCGGTCATCAAGCGCGCCGTGTACCTCAGCCTGAACAAGCGTTTTTAAATCTTCCCTAAGCCGGCGCCGGAATCAATATGCTAAGATTCCGCGCATGAAGCTTCTGTTCCGATCCATGCTCGTCTGGCTGATGCTGCTGGCGCTTCCCTTCCAGGGATTCGCGTCGGCCAGTATGCTGCTGTGCGCACCGATGTCGCCGCCCGCCATGCTGGCGCAGGCGGCCGCGCGCGTGCAGGCCGATGCCGGGCATGACCATGCTGCCATGCTGGCCGCCGGCGGAACGGCCGATGCCCAGCACGGGATGCAGGACCACAGCCAGCATGGCCAAGGCAAGCAAGAGCACGACAAGAGCCGCTGCGGCACGCCCGCCGCCTGCTGCGTGGGCGCCGCGCTGGCCCCGGCGATGCCCGATGCCCTGCCAGGTCTGCCATCCTCTTCCGAAGCCATTCCCTTCCACGGCGCCCCGCAGTCGAGCGCCGACCTCGCGGCATTCGAACGCCCGCCCAAGTCCCTCGCCGTCTGATTTTCGGGCCAGCCAAGCGGCTGGCATATCCCGGCACAAGCCCGCGCGGCTTGCGCCAAACTGAATCTCAAAAGGTACAACATGAATAAGCTGTTTGCAGCGGTTGGCGTATTGACGCTGGCCGCTAGCGGCGCACAGGCTGCAGACCCGGTGCGCGCCGACGCGCCCGTGCCGGCCACGCGCTACGTCCCCGTGCTGGACGCCTACCGCGCCGAAGCATCCCTCGACAAAACGCCCGCCGCCGCCTGGAGCGACTCCAACCGCATCGTCGCCGGCCAGGAAGGCATGGCCCATGGCGGCCACCAAATGCACGGCATGCAGCACATACCTAAGCAGGAAGCGGCCCACGACCACGCCGCGCACCAGCACAGCAAGCCGCAGGAGACGGGCAAGCATGAGCACAGCGGCCATCACGGCCATGATATGAAAGAGCACAAGCAATGAGCGCACTACAAAGACTCAAGCCCCGCCACGCCGGTCTTGCCCTGCTGGCGCTGCTGCTCAGCGGCTGCGCCTCGTTCTCGCAGGATGGCGGCTTCGGCGTGGTATCGCCCGCCGTGCAAAGCCGCACCGGCGCCGAAACCCGCCTGCTGCGCAATGAAGACGACCAGCGTGCCCTGGGCAAGCTGATTGCCGACAAGCTCGCGCAGGAACTGAGCGCCGACGACGCGGTACAGATCGCGCTGCTGAATAATCGTGGCCTGCAAGCCCGCTACTGGGAGCTGGGCATCGCCGAAGCCGATCTGGTGCAGGCCGGACGCCTGCAGAATCCCGGCTTCAGCTTCAAACGCAGCCACGGTGGCGGCGAGCTGGAAATCGAACGCACCTTCACCTTCAATCTGGTGAACCTGATCACCGCGCCGCTGGCCCAGCGCATCGAAGGCCGCCGCTTCGAACAGACCAAGCTTACCGTGGCCGAAGACGCCATCAAGCTGGCCACCGAAACGCGCCGCGCCTATTATGAAGCGGTGGCGGCGGAGCAGGGCGTCGAGTACTCCCGCCAGATCGCCGCGGCGGCCGACGCCAGCGCCGAACTGGCCGAACGCATGCGCAAGGCCGGCAACTGGAGCAAATTCGACCTGGCGCGCGAACAAGCCTTCTACGCCGAAGCCATGGCCGAAGTGGCGCGCGCGGGCAAAGCCTCCACCGCCAGCCGCGAAAAGCTGACGCGTTTGATGGGACTATGGGGCGCCGACACCGGCTTCAAGCTGCCGCAACGCCTGCCCGAGCTGCCCGCATCCGCCGCCGAGCTGCAGGACGTGGAACAAGGTGCCCTGCGCAACCGTCTCGATATCCAGGCCGCCACGCTGGAAACCCAGCACACAGCCAGCTCCCTCGGCCTGAATAAGGCCACGCGCTTCATCAACGTGCTGGAACTGGGCGTGGTGCGCGAACGAAAAGGTGAAGAACGCATGCGCGGCTACGAGCTGTCGCTGGAAATCCCGCTGTTCGACTGGGGTTCCTCGCGCGTCGCCCGCGCCGAAGCGGTGTATATGCAGTCGGCGAACCGTCTCGCCGAAACGGCGGTGCAAGCGCGTAGCGAAGCGCGCGAGAGCTATCTCGACTACCGCAGCTCCTACGACGTCGCCAAGCATTACCGCGATGTCGTCATCCCGCTGCGCAAGCAGCTGTCGGATGAAACCCTGCTGCGCTACAACGGCATGCTGCTCAGCGTATTCGAACTGCTGGCCGACTCGCGCGAACAGACCGCCGCCGTCAAATCCTATATCGAAGCGCTGAAGGACTTCTGGGTCGCCCACGCCACTCTGGAAGCCGCCACCGGCACCCGCCTGAACAACGCCCCCGCCGCCGCGCCAGCCCCGCAGAAGCAAGCCCCGGCGCATGACCACTCGAATCACGGAGCACATCAATGACCAACCGCCGATCCTTTCTGACCGGAGCCGCCCTGATTGGCGCAGGCATGGTAAGCCGCGCCGGCGCCGCCAGCCTACCAGAGGCACCGCTGCAGCCAGCCGCCGCCACCGCCGTTCCGCCGCCGCCACCGACCGGGCGTCCCTTCAACCCCGTCGTCACCCTCAACGGCTGGAGCCTGCCGTGGCGCATGAAGGACAACGTCAAGGAATTCCACCTCGTCGCCGAACCCGTGGTGCGCGAAATCGCCCCCGGCATGTTCGCCAATCTGTGGGGCTACAATGGCCAGACGCCCGGCCCGACCATCGAAGTGGTGGAGGGCGACCGCGTGCGCATCTTCGTCACCAACAAGCTGCCCGAAAACACCAGCGTGCACTGGCACGGCCAGATTCTGCCCAACGGCATGGATGGCGTCAGCGGCGTCACCCAGCCCGCCATCCCGCCTGGCAAAACCTTTGTCTACGAATTCGTCGCCAAGCACGCCGGCACCTTCATGTACCACCCGCACGCAGACGAAATGGCGCAGATGGCCATGGGCATGATGGGCTTCTGGGTCACGCACCCCAAAGATCCGGCCCTGCATGCGGTGGACCGCGACTTCGTCTTCCTGCTCAGCGCCTACGACATCGAGCCAGGCAGCTACACGCCCAAGATCAACACCATGCTCGACTTCAATCTGTGGACCTTCAACAGCCGCGCCTTCCCCGCGATCGACCCCATGGTCGTGCGCAAGGGTGACCGCGTCCGCATCCGCGCCGGCAACCTGACGATGACCAACCACCCCATCCACCTGCACGGCCACACCTTCGAAGTGACCGGCACCGATGGCGGCTGGGTGAAACCGGCGGCGCGCTGGCCCGAAGTCACTACCGACATTGCCGTTGGCCAGATGCGCGCCATCGAATTCATCGCCGACAATCCCGGCGACTGGGCCTTCCACTGCCACAAATCCCACCACACCATGAACGCCATGGGCCACGACGTCCCCACCATGATTGGCGTCGATCATAGAGGCGTCGCCGAAAAGATCAACAAACTGGTCCCCGGCTACATGGTCATGGGAGAGAAGGGCGGCAGCATGGGCGGCATGCAGATGCCCATTCCCGAAAATACTCTGCCCATGATGACCGGCACCGGCCAATACGGCGAAATCGAAATGGGCGGCATGTTCACCCTGCTCAAAGTGCGCGAGAACCAGGCCCGTGGCAACTACAGCGACCCCGGCTGGTACAAGCACCCCCAAGGCAGTGTCGCCCGCGAATGGACTGGCGAGCTCCCGCCCCCCAGCACCGCCCCCAACGCCCCCGCCACCAAGGCCGCCGCCCCCCTGAAAGTCAAGCGCAACGCCCCCCACCGCCACTAACGTTTGATCTCCCTCAACAAATGTCCCACCCTGGTGTCAGGCACCAAGGTAGGACATTTACTGATTTAGATCAAAGAATGTCCGACTCTGGTGCCTGACACCAGGGTGGACATTTGTTGATCGGGATCAAAGGGTGGGGTAATCTTCTTGATTCTGTTGGGGTTTGATGATGAAGAGGCTTCCTGAGCAGCTGCGGCTGCTTCCTTATCTGTTGAAGTGGTGCGGGCTGGCGGGCATTGTGGCGGCGCTGGCGGGGAGTGCTTCGGCTTTCTTTTTGATGGCGCTGGATGCTGTGACTGCCCGGCGCGAGGCTTCGCCCTGGATTATCTGGCTGCTGCCGCTGGCGGGTTTCGCCGTGGGCTGGATTTATCTGCAGTTCGGCCGCAATGTCGAGGGCGGGAATAATCTGCTGATCGATGAGATCCATGATCCGAAGCATGTGGTACCGCTGCGTCTGGCGCCGCTGGTCTTGTTTGGCACGGTGGTGTCGCATCTGTTCGGCGCCTCGGTGGGACGCGAGGGGACGGCGGTGCAGATGGGGGGGGCGCTGGCGGACCAGTTGACCCATGTCTTCCGCCTGCGCCATGAGGATCGGCGCATCCTGCTGATGGCGGGCATCAGCGCGGGTTTCGCTTCGGTTTTTGGCACGCCACTGGCGGGCGCCATCTTTGGCCTGGAGGTGCTTGTGATCGGCCGCATGCGCTATGACGCGATCTTTCCCTGCATGGTGGCGGCCATCGTCGCCGATCAGATTACGCTGGCCTGGGGTGTGCACCATACGCTTTACGCGCTGGGCGCGGTACCGGCGGTGAGCGTGATGGGCGTGGCGGCCGTTCTGGCCGCCGGCATCGTGTTCGGCGTGACGGGCATGCTGTTCGCGCGCGGCACGCATCTGGCTTCGTCGCTCATGAAAAAATGGGTGGGATATGCGCCTTTGCGCCCCTTGCTGGGCGGCTTGCTGATCGCGGTGGCGGTCTGGCTGCTTGGTTCGCAGCGCTATATCGGGCTGGGGATTCCGGTCATCGTGGAGGCCTTCCAGCATCCAGTCGCGCCTTGGGATTGCGCCGGCAAGTTCCTGTTCACCGTGGCTTCTCTCGGTAGCGGCTTTAAGGGCGGGGAGGTGACGCCGCTGTTCTATATCGGCGCGACCCTGGGCAATGCGCTGGCGCCCTTGCTGCATCAGCCTTTCGCGCTGCTGGCGGCGATTGGCTTTGTGGCAGTATTCGCGGGGGCGGCGAATACGCCCTTGGCTTGCACGGTGATGGCGATCGAGCTGTTTGGCCCGCAAATCGGGCCGTATGCGGCGCTGGGCTGCGTGGTGGCCTACCTGTTCTCGGGACACGCGGGCATTTATCGCTCGCAGCGCCTGGAGCGGCTGAAATCGGCGATGGGTGAGGACGCGCCGCGCTAGCCGCCGCCGATATCCGCCAGACCCTCGTCGAGTCCGAGTTTCTGGATCAGGCGGCGCGCATCGAAGGGCGCGCGCACCTTGATGTCGTTGTCGAAGTAGCAGTAGATATCGCGGCTGGCGCGCTGTGGCGCCTTGTGGTCGGAGATGAGTTTCGCATCGTCCGGCTGGCCGCCGCCGCTCCAGGCGCGGATGCGTTGCGCCCAGCGCTCCAGCGCCGCATCGGTATAGCCGCTGGCGTACAGCTCCTTGTCGCCGTGCAGGCGCAGGTACATGAAGCTGGCGCAGACGTCCTCATAATCGGGCCATTTTCCCGCCGTATCGGCCACCACCATCGCTACCTTGTACTTGCGCAGCAGACCGATAAAGCGCGCGTCGATGAAGCTGTCGTGGCGGACTTCCATGGCATGCAGCAGCTTGCGTTTGGCGTCGGTCTGCAGCACGGTGCGGCCCTTCATATGCGGGCCGTGGTGGCGCGCCAGCTCCAGCGCCTGTTCCGTGTCGTGCGGCAGCAGGCTGAGAAAGCTTTCGACGGTATCGGCGTCGAAGCGCAGGCTGGGCGGAAGCTGCCAGAGGAATGGCCCCAGTTTTTCGCGCAGCTCGAATACGCCGGAGGCGAAGATATTGGCCAGCGCTTCGTGCGGTTCGCGCAGGCGGATGATGTGGGTCAGGTAGCGGTTGCCTTTGTGACTGAAGACAAAGCCGGGCGGCGTGGCTTCATACCAGGCGCGGTAGCTGGCCGGGCGCTGCAGCGCATAGAAGGAACCGTTCAGCTCAATCGAGGGCAGGGCGCGCGACGCAAATTCCAGTTCGCGTGCCTGCGCCAGCTTCTTGGGATAGAACACGCTGCGCCACGGTGGGTAGCGCCATCCCGAAATGCCGATATAGATTTTCGCCATGCCTGAGTATAGGCAGCTTGGCGGCACGGCGGCGCATGCTTAACGCGGTGCGGCTGGGGCCGACGTCAGGGGCGCTGGCAGATAGATCACTACCGGCGCTGGCTGGGCAGGGGCGGCCTTGGGCGTGGCATTGTTGAGCACGAAGGTCATGACGGTAATGCCGGCCATGGCAATGCCCAGCGACATGCCGATCACCCATTTGATGGTGTCGGCAAAACCTTTGTGCATCTCGGCACGCAGGGAGGAGATCGCTTCGTAGAACTCGGTCTTGGTGACGAGTGTCGCCTCGATCCGGGCCAGACGTTCGCGCGTCTCTACTGCAAAAGCTTCCTGATTTGTGATCCGATGTTCCATGCCTTCATCGTAGTTTTCGTGAGGGGCCATGTCAATTCTCCTTTGTGCACAAGTGCACCGGTGAAAGCACCAGTGTCGGACAAGCGGAGAACGCGGACTTTGCGCTGGCTCAGGCGGCGCTGCCGCCTGAGCAGAGGAGGGGATCAGCCTTGCTTGCGGCGGCGGGCGATCAAGGCCATCAGGCCCAGGCCGCCGAGCAGCATGCCGTAGGTGGCCGGCTCGGGTACGGCGGAAATGCTGCTGAAGGCGCGGTAGTTGCTCGAACCGCGCGGCAGGCCGCTGAAGGTGAACAGGCTGTCGGCCGCCAGCGGCTTATCCCAGTGGAACACCAGCTCGCCACGGCCATAGTGCACGGCCAGGTAGTTGAAGCTGGCGCCGACCTTGAACGAGCCGGATTTGCTGTTGGCCAGGTTTTTCTCGCCCACCAGTTGCAGCGAGCCTTTGCCGGTCGCTGGTAGCTTGAACAGGCCTTCGACCAGGGATTCGATATTCTCAGCGTTTTGCGGATTGATGTTCTCGCCGTCAAACACCCAGACCGAGGCGGCGGCGATAGGACCATAACTTACTTTGCCCGAGCCCACGGTAAAACCGCTGGTTTTCGGTGCGCTGATCTCGACCCATTTGGCGGCCTGGGCCAGCGGGGTGGCAAACACGGTAGCGGCGGTCAACGCAATCGCGGCGGCATGCGTCGTCAGTTTCTTCATCTGTCTTCCTGATTGTGGATGAGCTTGCCGTGGCACCGGCAAGGCGTGGGATCGTAGCGATCACGAAATAGTTTCCAAATGAAAACTATACTTAGCATTATACAATGCTTCGCCCTGCAAGTATTTAGGACTGTCGCAATTTCCACACGACAGCTTTCATAGCCTGTCTTCACTGATATTGCCCTACGGAATTACGTAGAAACCTTACGCGGCTTACCAATTGCTACCCTTCCGAGAGGCCGATACTATCGGTGCCTTGTAACGTATTGTTGCGAGAATGTATAACAATGTTTCGGCAAACGAAACAAATAATCGGGAGACAAACCATGCGGCCCATCACCCTGACCGTCGGTCTGGAGAAGAAATCGTCGCTCTCGCATTTCGCGGCGGCGCTGAAGCTGCATACGCGCGCGCTGGCGCATTTCCGCATGACGCGCCACTGGCTCGGCGTGCTCAACTCCGACCAGATGCTGCGCGAACTGGCGCATGCCCAGCCGCGGCTAATCCACAAGGTCTACCGTCCCTGGCTCAGCCAGCGCATGAACCGGCGCGAGCGCTTGGCGGCCCTGGTCGGCCACTACCGCTTCATCCTGCGCCAGGGACTGGGCGCCTTGGTAGCTGAAGCCGCGCGCGGCCCGGTGCAATTGGCGGCCTTTGCCGGCAAGAGCGGCACGCCCTACAGCATCGAACTCTGCGCCATCGTGCCGATGGAACGCGAAGGCGAGCTGGTGCTGCAACTGCGGCGCGATGGGACGCTGGTCTGCTCGGTGGCCTTTTCCTTCTTGAACGATGGTCCGCATATGCAGATCGGTGTCGGCTGCATCCAGGGACCATCCTGCGGCGCCGGCCTGGAACTGATGCGCGAAGCGACCCGCGAACTGCATGGCTTGCGTCCCAAGAGTCTGCTGGTGCGCCTGCTGCGCCATCTGGGCCATGCCAGCGGCTGCGCGCGCATGGTCCTGGTCTGCAACAAGAACCGCACGGCGGCGCGCACCGCCCAGCGCGACGGCAAGATCAAGGCTTGCTACGACAGCTTGTGGCTGGAAATGGGCGCCACCGCGCGCCCGGACGGCGACTACGAACTCGCTTGCAGCGCCTTGCAGCCGCCCGAGTTCGAAGCTGTGCCGTCCAAAAAACGCTCGGAGATGCGCAAGCGCCACGACATGCTGGCCCTGCTCAATGCCGACGTGCTGGCCCGCCTGGTGCCGCAAACCCCTTAAGCCATCAGGCTTCCAGTCCCGCTCTGGAAGTTATTGATCAGCCATGTCATAATAGCGGGCTGTGCCCCGGTGGTGAAATTGGTAGACACACCGGACTTAAAATCCGTTGGCCGCAAGGCCGTGCCGGTTCGATTCCGGCCCGGGGCACCACGTCTCTCTTCATCTGCGCTGTTCCGCGCAGCCGCAGCGCTCTTCCCGCCCGCTCCCATATTAAAACCCGCATAAAAATGGTGTAGGATTCTGGACGGCGAAATTGGCGCCTCCGAACGGCAGCGCGCCGCGCCGCGGTTACTCAAGGATTAAATCAATGCAAATCAAGATCAACGATATGCTGCGCGACTATATCGAGCCGCTGACCGAGGCGGAGCATAGCGCGCTGGAACGCAGCCTGCTGGCCGAAGGCTGCCGCGATGCGCTCGTGCTGTGGGACGATGTGCTGGTCGATGGCCACAACCGCTATGCGATCTGCCAGAAGCACGGCATCCCGTTCAAGGTCACGCAGAACACCAGCTTTAAGAGCATGGAAGACGTGATGCTGTGGATGATCGATAACCATCTCGGCCGCCGCAGCGTGTCCGACTTCCAGCGCGGCGTGCTGGCGCTGCGTAAGAAAGACATTCTGGCCCAGCGTGCCGAAGAGGATAACGCCCGCGTCCAGGCTGAGGACGCGAGCATCGCGCCGCCCGAGCCGGAAGCCGAGGCCGCGCCGGCGCCCAAGGTGCGCACTTCGCGCGAGGACATCGCGCGCGCCGCGCGCCTGAGCAGCAATACCATCAGCCAGATCGAGAAGATCCAGAAGACGGCCACGCCCGAGCTGGTGGAGGCGGTGCGCGCCGGCACCATCTCGATCAATGCCGCCGCCACCGTCGCTTCGCTGCCGGACGCCGACCAGGTGGCCGCGGTCGCCGGCGGCAAGAAGTTCCTGCAGCAGGCCGCGCGCGAAATCCGCGAGCAGCGCGCCGCCTCGCGTCCGCCGAAAGCACCGAAGGCCGTGCCGGAAGGCGAGGGCGAATATGGCGCCGAGGAGCGCGCCCCGTTGAGCGAAGTCGAACAGCTGCGCCTGGAAGTGGCCCAGCTGAAAGACAGGAACGCCGCGCTGCGCGCCGAGAACGCCGAGCTGCGCGAACGCATTGCCACGCTGGTCGACGCGTCCTGAGTGCGCGCCACATAAAAATATACCGGAGAAAAGCCTTATGCCGAGACTGTCGCGTTCTGCGCTTGCATTAGCCTGTGCCATGCCCTTGGCCGTCATCGCCGCCCCGGCCGCACCAGCCCGCGCGGGCGGTGTCGGCGCGATCGAGGCGCTGCGCCTGAAAATGGCCGCCGAGCGCGTCAGCATCCTGCGCGATAAATGGGGCATCGCCCACGTCTATGGCAATACCGACGCCGACGCCGTGTTCGGCATGGTGTATGCGCAGGCAGAGGATGATTTCAAGCGCATCGAGCTGAATTACATCAACGCCATGGGCCGTCTGGCCGAGGTCGAGGGAGAGAAGGCGCTGTACCAGGATTTGCGCATGAAGCTCTTCATCACGCCCGAGCTGCTGAAGAGCCAGTACCAGGCCAGCCCGGCCTGGCTGAAGAAGCTGATGGGCGCCTGGGCCGATGGCCTGAACTTCTACCTGCATACGCATCCGGACGTGCAGCCGCGGCTGCTGACCCGCTTCGAACCGTGGATGGCGCTCAGTTTCAGCGAAGGCAGTATCGGCGGCGATATCGAATCGATCGACCTCAGGCAGCTGGAAGCCTTCTATTCCAAGGCGCCTCAACGTCCGCAAGCCATGCCGGCGCTGGCCATGGAAAAGGAACCGAGCGGTTCCAACGGCTTTGCCATTGCGCCGGCCCTGAGCAAGTCGGGCCATGCGCTGCTGATGATCAATCCGCACACCTCCTTCTATTTCCGGCCCGAGATCCATGTGGTCAGCCGCCAGGGACTGAATGCCTATGGCGCCGTGACCTGGGGCCAATTCTTCGTCTACCAGGGCTTTAACGAGCGCCTGGGCTGGATGCACACCTCGGGCGGCGCCGATGTGATCGACGAGTTCGTGGAAAGCATCGCCGAGCAGGACGGCAAGCTGGTCTACCAGTACGGCAAGGAGCAGCGTCCGGTGAGGGCGGTGGCGATCCGCCTGCCGTACAAGACGGCGCAAGGCATGGCCGAGAAAACCGTTACCGCTTATTTCACCCATCACGGTCCGATCGTGCGCGAACAGGATGGCAAATGGGTGGCGGTGGCGCTGATGAACGAGCCGCTCAAGGCGCTCACGCAATCCTATGTGCGCACCAAGGCGCGCAATTACGCCGCGTTCTACAAGGCGATGGAGCTGCGCACCAACTCGTCCAACAATACCGTGTATGCGGATGCGGACGGCAATATCGCTTACTTCCACGGTAATTTCGTGCCGGTGCGCGATGCGGCGTTTGATTACACCAAACCGGTCGACGGCAGCAATCCCGCCACCGACTGGAAGGGCCTGCATGCGGTGAAGGACACCATCCAGCTCTTCAATCCGAAAAATGGCTGGATTCAAAACACCAATAACTGGCCGTTCTCGGCGGCCGGCGCCTACAGCCCGCGCCGCCAGGACTACCCGGCCTATATGTCGGTGTATCCGGAAAATGCGCGCGGCATCCACGCCGTGCGCATGCTGCAAAATCAGCAGGACTTCACGCTCGACAGCCTGATCGCCGCCGCCTACGACAGCCAGCTGACCGCCTTCGAGCCGCTGCTGCCGCAACTGGTGCGCGCCTATGACGAATCGCCGGCCAGCGACTTGCTGAAAGCCGGCCTGACCGAGCAGATTTCCCTGCTGCGCGACTGGAATATGCGCTATAGCCTGAACTCGGTGCCGACCTCGCTCGCCATCTACTGGTTGCAGGAACTGGTCAAGACTCATGGCGCGGCGGCGCGCGAGAAGCGCATGCCGGTGCTCGATTATCTGGGCAGCCAGATCACGACCCAGCAGCGCCTGGAAGCGCTGACGCGGGCCTCGGCGCGTCTGGAGTCGGACTTCGGCAGCTGGAAGACGCCGTGGGGCGAGATCAACCGTTTCCAGCGCCTGAGCGGTGACATCGTGCAATCCTTCGACGATGACAAACCCAGCATCCCCGTCCCGTACGCCTCCGGCAACTGGGGTGCGCTGGCCGCTTACGGCCCGCTGACGCCGCCGAAAACGCGCCGCATTTACGGCGAACGCGGCAACAGCTTCGTGGCGGCGGTCGAGTTTGGCCCGCGCATCCGCGCCAAGAGCATTCTGGTGGGCGGCCAGAGCAGCGACCCGGCTTCCCCGCATTTTATGGACCAGGCCGAAATGTATGCGCGCGGCGAGTTCAAGGAAGTGCTGTTCTACCGCGAAGACGTGGAAAAAAATCTGGAGCGCAAGTACCACCCCGGCGAATAAGGCCCCGTTTGCGCTGGCGCAAAGCTCCCGCTGGCGCCGGCGCTGCGCCGCCAGCGTGGCGGCGCAGAATGTGCTGATCAGCCGCTGTTCCGCGGCTGCGGGAGCACATCATGACCACGCAAGAAAGCGGCAAGCCCAATCCCGACGCGCAAAGGCTGGAGGATTTCATCTTCGCCCGCGAACTCAACGAAGTTTTTCTACTGCTCGACCATATTTCCGGTCGCTGGGACAAGAGCTGGTATGCGCCGCCCATGGCCGCGTCCGACGAGCACATGCCCAAGGTGCGCGAGCTGTGCATGATCGGCCTGGCGGCCGATGGCAGCGCCGAAAGCAAGGTCGATCAGGCCGTCAAACTGCTGTGCGCCAAGGATAAACTCAACGCCGCGGCCCGTCCCGCCACCGGCATGACCATCGCCTTTACCCTGCTGGTGGTGGGCGAGGAAAACCGGCGCAGCTGGGCCGGCTGGCTCAGCGGCATGAGCAATCTCTGGCAACGCTGGACCAGGCCGCGCGGCACGGCCGGCCGGTCCTTGGCCGAAAATGGCGGAAGCGCGCAGCCGGAGGACGCGACCGCCATCGAGTCCGCCGGGACCGGCGCCGGCATGGCGGGCCATGCCCTCATGCCGCTGCAGGCACGCCGCAGCAATAACGGCTACTGGGACAAGCCCACGCGCCTGACCCTGGCCCGCCACGCGTTTCCGGGTTTGGTGAGCGTGGCGGCCAAGTTCAAGCGGCGCATCTTCCTGATCGTCAGCTTGCTTCTGCTGGGCCTGGCGACGACCTGCGTGATTTCCTGGCATATCACGGGCGGCAATGTGATTCTGCAACATCTGGAAGCCTTGAAGATCCAGGACGCCGGCTTGCAAAAGACCATCGCCGAAGCCGAGCTGAAATTCGCCAGCGACGAGCAGGAACGCCAGAACGGCGCTTCCAGTCCCGCCGCCACGCCGACCGTGACCCAGACCCAAGCCGACGCGCAAGGGCAGGCCAAGGCGCGCGCCGCAGCCCGTCCTGTTCAGTTCTGTTCGCTGTTCGCGCCCGACGCCACGCCGCTGTACCGCAGCACCGAGGAATACCAGCTCTGCAGCCGCAAACGCGAACTCGATCAGCGCATCGCCATCGCCCATGACGCCTTGGGCAATTGGCTGCGCCCCTGGGTCGATGTCTACCAGCAGGTGGGCGGCTGGTTCAGCGGCGGCCAGGCTTTCTACCCGGCTGCCCTGGCGCAAAGCAATACGGAGGAACTGGCCCAGATCGTGACCATGGTGGTCGGCACCGCTGTGCTGCCGTTGTTCTACGGCGTGCTGGGCGCGGGTGCCGCCGTGGTGCGCGACCTGTGGGCCAAGATGCGCGAAAGCCTGCTGTCGCCGCGCGATTACTCGCTGGCGCTGCTGCAACTGGCGCTGGGTGCGACGATCGGCGCCTGCATTGCCCTGTTCATCAGCCCATCGTCGCAGGCGGGCGGTAAGGAGGCAGGGCTGCTGGGCAGCTGGGCGCTGAGCAGCTCGGCCCTGTCCTTTGTCGCCGGCTTTGGCGTGGAAGGCGTGTTCCTGGCGCTGGAAAGCCTGGTGCGGCGCGTTTTCAACATCAGCGATCCGGCCAAGAAAACTTGAGCTTAGCGGCGCGTGCGCAGATTGGAGGCGTACAGATTGTCGCGTTCCAGCGCCTTGCCGCTGCGCGCCGCCGCGATCCAGTCCTGCGTGCTGAGCACGGCCCCGAAGTTGGAGTGGAAGACCGTGTTGAACACGCGGTGGATTTCCTCGGCGCTGACTTTGCCCGCCGCGTTCTGGTAGGAGAGGGCGCCCGTCGCATCGTCCAGCACTTCCACCGTCAGGCCTTCATGGGCGGCCTGGAGGATGGTGCTGGCGTTGCAGTTGTGCGTCATATAGCCGACGATGGTCAGCGTATCGATGGCGCGCGCGGCCAGCCACTCGCGCAGGCCGGTGCCGGCGAAGGCACTCGCCATCGTCTTGTTGACGTGATGATCGATAGGCCGTTCCGCGATCTGCGGATGCAGGCGCCATCCTTCGGAACCCTTGGCAAAGATCGGCGAACCTTCCGGCGCATCGTGCTGCACCACGATCACGGGAATATCCAGGGCCTTGGCCGTTTCCATGGCTTGCACGATATTGGGCAGCGAGCTTGTCACGGGTGGGTACTCGATCGGCAGATCGCCGCTGAAGTATTCGTTTTGCACGTCGATCACGAGCAGGGCGCGGCGAGGGGTAGCGGACATGGTTTTCTCCTTTGGTCGGATGATTGAAAGGGAATTGCGTTCCCGATGAACAGCATTCTCATCCGGCGCGGCGCATGCGAAAAGTGGCCTTAAGGCATATCTTCGATATAATCGGGCCATGCCCAAAACTGCCCGTAAAATCCGCCCAAGCCGCCCGTCGCTGCCGATTCGCATCGCCGTGATCGCCTTTGACGGCATCACGCCTTTCCACGTCGCCGCACCTTGCGCAGTCTTCGGCACCGTGCCGGAAGGCCATGCCCCCATGTTTGACGTGCGTGTCTGCAGCGCCGACGCCAGCCCCCTGCGCACCGCTGCCGGCTTTGCCATCGCCACCGAATACGACCTGAGCTTGCTGGAGACGGCCGACATCGTCGTCATGGCCGCCTGGCACGACGACTGCCGCAACGCGCCGCCCGTGCTGCTGGACGCCCTGCGCCGCGCACATCAACGCGGCGCGCGCATCGTCGGCCTGTGTCTTGGTGCCTTTCCGCTGGCGGAGGCCGGCCTGCTCGACGGCCGCACGGTCGCCACCCACTGGGCCTTCGCCGATGGCCTGGTACAGCGCTATCCCAAAGTCAAGGTGGATGCGGAAGTGCTGTATGTTGATGACGGTGACGTCTTGACCTCGGCCGGCGTCGCGGCGGGCCTCGACTGCTGCCTGCATCTGCTGCGGCAACTTGCGGGCGTGGAGCTGGCGAACAGCGTGGCGCGGCGGCTGCTGGTGGCGCCGCATAGGCAGGGCGGGCAAGCCCAGTTCATCGAAAGGCCGCTGCCGGTATCGAATAGCGAAGGACGCTTCGCGCAAGTGCTGGACTGGATGGCGGCCAACCTCGACGAAGAGCAAAGCATCGACGCCTTGGCCGCGCGCGCTGCCATGAGCCGCCGCAACTTCACGCGCCACTTCCGCCAAGTGACAGGCACCTCGGTCAAGCAATGGTTGTTGAGCCAGCGTCTGGCGCACGCCCAGCGCATGCTGGAAGGCAGCGACGCCGCCATTGAAGTCGTGGCCCAGGAGGCCGGCTTTGGCACGGCCCTTTCGCTGCGCCAGCACTTCCAGGCCTCCCTGCGCACCTCGCCCTCGGCCTACCGCAAGCAGTTCCGCGCCCAGGGTGCGCCTGGATAGTTTATATATGTGATGAAATCAGCATTCATTGAAAGCGGCGACCACGGCTTCAAGCGGCAGAAATAAGGTGTAGCTATGCTCCGGATATTCGACGAAGTCTGCGCATTTGAGATAAAAGCGTTTTGCATTTTCATCTTTTGCGTGGACGAGTACAGCCCGAATGCCGATGCTTCGCGACGCGGCGGCGATGCGGCGCAAGGCATCAAGGAGGATGTCGGCGCCCAGTCCTTTGCCGGCGTAATCACGGCTGACGGCCAATCTGCCAATGACCGATATCGGTATGGTATCCGGCGCACTGCGGCGTAGTTTGCCGGGAAGCGCATTCCGCTCTACTGAGCCGGCTGAAACACAGTAGTAGGCTACTACTTGATTGCCGTCGCAGACAACATAGGTGCGTGAAAAGCGGCTTTCGTTCTTTAAGGCGCGCTGACGCAGCCAATCGTTCAATATTGGTTCGCCACAGTCAAATGTGGAAAGATCATGTTCGGCGCTCAGTGGCGCCGGCCGTTTTAATCGGGAGGGAGGATGTTTGGCGCTGCTTTTTATTTCTGCCATGCCGGAACTCGGCGCAGTAGCGAGCGTAGCTTTGGCCCAGGCTCAGGCGAGTTGTCTAGCGCCTGAATAAAGGCATTGTATGATTTGGGGCTGAGCACAAATAGGCGCTTATCAAGAAGCACATCGATTGCTTCCCGGCGGGCGCTTTCAAGCATAAATTCTGTACGTGTCTTACCAAGAAGCGCAGCGGCATCGTCTATCAACTGCCGTGTGCCACTATCGATACGTAGATTCACATTTGTTTTTTTTGCGGCCGCAGAGGAACCCTCGGCTACATGAAGCGGCGCCGAGTCCGGCTCTTCCAGATAGAGGGTTTGCGGCTTGGACATGCCGTAAATTGTGCGCCGCTGTATTTACAGTGTCAATACACGCTGTCTGCAAGAACACGACGGACTTCCTTTAAGGAACATCCGGCTCCAGTCCAGATGGCCTTTGCAGGCAGGTAGTGCGCTAGACGTTACAGGTATTAATGCAACGTCTAGCGCACTATTGCGAATCGCAAATCAGATCGCGTCGAGCGCTTGGCGCAGATCCTGGCGCAGATCTTCCACGTCCTCAATGCCGACCGACAGGCGGATCAGGCCGTCGCCGATGCCCAGTTCGGCGCGCTGGGCGGGCGGAATGGTGGCGTGCGTCATCAGGGCCGGATGCTCGATCAGGCTTTCCACGCCGCCCAGGCTTTCGGCCAGGGCGAACACTTCGCAGCGTTCGAGGAAGCGGCGCGAGCCGGCCAGGTCGGCCTTCAGGTCGATCGAGATGATGCCGCCGAAGCCGTCCATCTGGCGTTTGGCCAGTTCGTGCTGGGGATGCGAGGCCAGGCCGGGGTAGTAGACCTTGCGCACTTCCGGCTGCTGTTCCAGCCACTGCGCCAGGTCGAGCGCGCTGCGGCAGTGGCGCTCCATGCGGATCGCCAGCGTTTTCACGCCGCGCAGGGCGAGGAAGCTGTCGAAGGGGCTGGCGATGGCGCCCACGGAATTTTGCAGGAAGGCCAGCTGTTCGCGCCATTCGGCCTGGCGTTCCTCGCCGCCCACCACGGCGATGCCGCCGATGATGTCGGAGTGGCCGTTCAGGTATTTGGTGGCCGAGTGCACCACGATGTCGAAGCCGTGTTCCAGCGGACGCTGCACCAGCGGGCTGGCGAAGGTATTGTCGGCGATGGCGATGATGCCGCGCTCGCGGCAGATCTGGGCGATCGCCTTCAGGTCGGCCAGTTTCAGCATCGGATTGGTCGGAGTCTCCACCCACACCATGCGCGTTTCGGGACGCAGGGCGGCCAGCAGGTTCTCCGGCTTGGTCAGGTCGACATAGCTGAATTCGTGGCCGGCGCTGCGGCGGCGCACGCGTTCGAACAGGCGGTACGTGCCGCCATACATATCGTCGCCGGCGATGATGTGGGAGCCGGCGTCGGCGATTTCCAGCACGGTTGAAATGGCGGCCAGGCCGGAGGCGAAGGCGAAGCCTTGCGCGCCGCCTTCCAGGTCGGCCACGCAGCGCTCCAGCGCCCAGCGCGTCGGGTTATGCGAGCGGCCATAGTCCAGGCCTTTGTGCACACCCGGACTCTCCTGCACGAAGGTGGAGGTGGCGTAGATCGGCGGCATGATGGCGCCGGTCGACGGGTCGGGCGACTGGCCGGCGTGGATCACGCGCGTGGCCAGATGGGATTTGAATTTGCGGTCGTTGGCTTGGCTCAAGATATGGTCCTGCGAAGATGGTTGAGAAGGTCGAAACGCGTAATCAGGCCGTAGAAGTGCTGGCTGTCGGCCACCACGGCGGTCAGGCCGCGGTCGAGCGTGCTGCGCAGCGCTTGCAGGCTGGCGCCCGGCTGCAGCGTTTCCAGACGGGCGGTCATGGTGGCGCCGACCGGGCTGGTGAACTGCTCGGCCTGATTGTCCACCTTCAGAAGGATATCCGATTCGTCGATGATGCCCACCAGCTTGCCGTTATCGAGCACCGGCAGCTGGGCCAGATCGGCGGCGCGCATGCGGTTGAAGGCGATCAGCAGGGTGTCGGACGGCGACACGCTGACCACCTCGCCCTCGTCGAAGCGGCGGCCGATCAGGTCGCGCAGATCGCCCGTGGGCGGACGCTGGATCAGGCCTTGGTCCACCATCCAGCCATCGTTATACACCTTGGACAGGTAGCGCGTGCCAGTGTCGCAGACGAAGGTCACGACCTTCTTCGGCGTGGTCTGTTCACGGCAGTATTTCAGCGCGGCGGCCAGCAGGGTGCCGGTGGAGGACCCGGCCAGGATGCCTTCGGCGCGCAGCAGCTGGCGCGCGTTGTCGAAGCTTTCCTGGTCGGTGATGGTGTACGCCTTTTTCACGCCGCTCAGGTTGGCAATCGCAGGAATGAAGTCCTCGCCGATACCTTCCACGGCCCAGGAGCCGCTGGTGTCGGACAGGTGGCCGGTCTCCACATATTCGGCCAGGATCGAGCCTTTCGGGTCGGCCAGCACGAAGTCCAGGCCCGGCTGCACCTTCTTGAAGAAATTGGTCAAGCCGGTCAGCGTGCCGGACGAGCCGACGCCGACAACGATGGCGTCGACTTCATGCCCGGTCTGTTCCCAGATTTCCGGGCCGGTGCTGGTTTCATGGGCCAGCGGATTGGCCGGGTTGTTGAACTGGTCGGCGAAGAAGGCGCCCGGGGTTTCGCGCGCCAGGCGGGCGGCGTAATCCTGGTAATACTCGGGATGGCCCTTGCCCACGTCGGAACGCGTGGTATGGATGATGGCGCCCAGCGCTTTCAGGTGCAGGATTTTTTCCGTGGCCATCTTGTCGGGCACCACCAGCTCCACGCGGTAGCCCTTGATGCGGCCCACCAGGGCCAGGCCGAGGCCGGTGTTGCCCGCCGTCGCTTCAATGATGGTACCGCCCGGCTTCAGGCGGCCGTCGCGTTCGGCGGCTTCAATGATGGACAGGCCAATGCGGTCCTTGATCGAGCCGCCGGGGTTTTGGGATTCCAGTTTGAGGAAGAGCCGGCAGGGGCCGGTATCCAGCTGCGTGACCTCGACGAGAGGTGTGTTGCCGATCAAGCTGTACAGTGCGGCCTGCTGTTTGCGTTGCATGCTGTCTCCTTGCGTCAAGCTGGCGCGGGGGATTGTGTCCGCCGCCGCTGTGAAAAGCGCGCATCTTAGGCGCGCCCGCTATTCAGTGGGAAGGAATCATTTCACCTATCGTTATGCAAAATCTGATGACTGCCTTACAAGTATGCGCTGATTTTCCTGCTTGTGCACGGGGCAGGCAGCTTGCATTATGCTAGAGATAGCAGGACGTCGTAGGCATTGGCGGCGCGCTGCGCTTCGTCCACCATGGGGATGAAACGGCTGTCGTAGCGTTCCAGGCGCGGCGCTTTTTAGCCTATACCGTTCATACCGTTTTATAATCGTATACCGCCGGATTGGCTGGCGGACAATAAGCCCCAATCACAAGAGGCAGCTGTGGCAAAACTTTACTTCCGTTATTCCGCGATGAACGCGGGCAAATCGACCGCAATGCTCCAGGTCGCGCACAATTATGAGGAGCAGGGCCAGCAAGTGCGCCTGTTCACGGCCGCCATCGACGACCGCTACGGCGTCGGCAAGGTCACGTCCCGCCTGGGACCGCAGCGCGAAGTGGAAACCTTCGGCCCCGACACCAATTTCCTCAGCGAGATCGACAAGGTCGCCTGCGTGCTGGTGGACGAGGCGCAATTCCTCAGCACCGAGCAGGTAGTGCAGCTGCACCAGCTGGCCCAGGTCAAGGGCGTGCCGGTGATCTGCTACGGCCTGCGCACCGACTTCCGCGGTGTGCCTTTCCCCGGCTCAGCCTACCTGCTGGCCCTGGCCGACGATATCGAAGAACTCAAGAATATCTGCACCTGTGGCAAGAAGGCGACCATGAATATCCGCGTCGACGAGCAGGGCAAGCGCATCCGCGACGGCGAGCAGATCAGCATCGGCGGCAATGAAAGCTACCGCCAGGCTTGCGGCCGCTGTTTCTACCGGGGTTGAGAGCGGGCTGGCGGCGAAGATGTGACAGTCCGCGCATTTTCTGCGCTGGCAACACGGTATAGTCATTTTATTAAATACTACAACCGTGGCTGCTATGAAAACACCATTTTTGCTGCTGGCCTGCCTTGTTGTGCCGCTCTTCGTCAAAGCCGCCCCCGTCATCCAGCCAGAGATGCTGACGGCCGTGCAGGCGCACCGCGACGGTCGCTATGACGAGGCGTTGCGCATCGTGAGGAAGTAGTTTGAGCGGATCGCCACCGGCGCCAAGGATACGCATCAGGACTATTTCATCACCATGTTCGAGTGGGGACAGCTGGCGGCCGATGACGCTGCTGCCCGCGTGGCAATGATCAGCGAGCGCGATGAGCAGGTGCGCCGCGTGCTCGAAGGCGATGCGATCTTTTGCGCCGATGGTTTCATGCCGATTTCACGCTTTCACGTCATCGTCGACATGAATGAGTTTTTGCAGGACAGCCGTTCCACTTATCGTCTGGTGACGCAGCTTTTGGCGGACAAGCCTGCCCTCGTGCGCCACGAGCTCCACAGCGCCCTGCCGGCCATTCTGGAGGTTGGCGACTATGCCCTGGCAATTCAATACATCAAGAATCCACTCGATCGCCTCGCTGACTTGAACCGTCAGGCGCGCGAGCTGCCGGTATATCCGCTGCCCGGGAAGGCGCCGCGCCTGGCGGCGGAGTTGAGCGGATTCATGGGTAATGTCATCCTGCTCAGCAAGGCATTGAAGGGGCTGGAGAAGAACACCGAGGCGGAGCAGTTGCGCACCGCCGCGCTGAACGGCATCCAGTCCCCTGAGTTGCGTGCACTTGCCCGCCGTGAGTTGGAGGAACCGGGCAGCATCAATAGGACGCTTGCCGAGTATCAGACGCGGCAGAGGATGGCGTCGGTATCGACCGCTGCACCGTGAGCCTCCGATCCCTCCGCGTCCTTGCTCTAGCAGGGCTGAGCGGGAAGGCGGTTTAAGCCGTGCCGGTGGCTGGGCTGGCGAATTTGCTGGCGATAAACTGCAGTTTCTGCTTGTTCTGATCGAAGGCATAGATGGCCGCCAGCGGCACGGCGGTCACCAGCAAACCCGTCAGGACGGCGCTGACCTGGGCATTGAATTGGTTCAGCAGGGGCACGGCGGCGATGCCCTTGCTCACCACATGGTTGATGTAGACGCCGGCAATGGCCGTCGCCGTGCCCGCCAGGATGACCTGGATGCCGTCGAGCTTGTCGATGTCCTCCTTGCTGGCGAGCAGGCGGACACAGCGCACCACGCTGAGGGTCGATTCACGAATCATGGCCAGGATAAACGCCGGCATCTTGGTGATGAAGGAAATGAGAATCTGCGGGATGACGCTCAAAGCGCCGGCCACGCCGGCTTCCAGCCCCAGTTCCCGGGCGCGGGCCCAGATCTGGCGCTCCTCAAAACGTTGCGCCAGGCGCTGCTGGACGCGTTCGGTGGAATCCTTGGCATTCTGCAGCCAGCCGTCAGCGCTGACAAGCTTGCAATTGCCGGCGAAGTCACGGATCTCGTCCACGAAGACATCGATGGTTTCCACGACAATCAGCCCAACCACCTGCTGCGCCGCCATCGCCGCGCCGGACTTTGCCATCGCCATTCCAACTTCCTTGGCGGCTGCCAGGCGGTGCTCGCCGCGCCTGTCCCTGGCCCGCGCATAGGCTTCTTCCGCATCCTTTTGGTTGACCGTCACCGTCTTGATGCTGCCATCGTTTTGCTTGATGTCGACCAATAGCAGGTTTGGATCGCTGGGATGCGGTGTGCCGCGCTCTTGCAGATACGTCAGGATGTTTTTGTCTTGCAGCGAACGGTTAAGCGATTTGTCGGCAAACACCAGGTTGTCGGCGTTGTTGATGAGGGTGTAGAACTCATCGTCGGTGGTCCCCACGCGGATCAGCAGGTCGTCGTAAAACTCCTTTTTTGCTATCACGTGGTCGATATCGGTCTCGAAAGGATCGAGTGGCGCGCCCTTGTCATAGCCGTTTTCGAGCTGGGACGGGATCAGTTTCTGTGCAGCCTGGCGTTCATCTGAGAGGGCGGCAAAATTGCTGTCCGCATTCAAGCGGTGCGGCGCTTTGGCGCGGAATTCGCCATAGCTCTCGGAAAGATTATTGTATTTGGCCTCGCTGCGGGCGTCGAGATCGTGCACGATGCCAGCCAGGCCGAAGGAGGCGATGGCGCGCCGCATGGCTTCGCGCTTGCACTGGGTGAAGATATCGTCGGCCGTGGCAACCGGGATGGGCAAGCCGGCCCGGATATCGTCCACCATTTTCATGGTGGTCTTATCCACCTCGAAAGTGCTGCGGAAGTATTCCTCGACCTTGCTTGCGCTGAGGTCTTTGTAGTGGGCATAGCGCTCTTGATAGAACTCGGCCTGGCCCAGCCGCGAATAGTCATAGCTGCTCAAGCTGTCCGTCAGCGATGCATAGGCCTGCGTTGCCTGCTCTGCGCCGGTCCGTACGGCACGTTCGCCGGCCTGCACGATGCTATCCGCCGCATTGCCCAATTTTTCCCCGACGCCGCTCTTCTGAACGGTTTCGCTGACTGCTTCCTTCAAAGCATTGAGCGACAGCTTGCTGCTGAATAAACCCATGGTGGCCTGCATCCCCGGTCTGGTGTTTGATCGTGCAAATTTATAACAATTAGTTCCTTAATGCAATTTTATTTTGAGACGCATGCAGGCTCTTTGGCATGGCAGCAAGGGTCTGCCATGCCGCTCTTTCATTTTGCTATTTAGCCCTGGTAGAAATACTGCAGTAGAAATACGGTAAACCCCGGCTTATGACACTTTGGTGACATTATCGGGACATTGTTGTGAAATTGGACTCGTATGATTCACACATCGCTTCGCAGCGCTGAAATAAAAAGGTGAATTGAGGGGCGATCTGGGAATTGTCAATATCTGGCAAATCTAAATCAAATGGGTTTAAAACCCGACTTACAGGAGAATCAAAATGGAACAAATCAAAAAAGCCACTGACAAAAACATCGAACAAGCCGAGCGCATTCTGGGCCGTCAAATGGCGGTGGAACTGAGCCTGGAGGAAATCGAGGAAGTGGCCGGCGGCATGCGTCCCCACTGCACTTGCAGCAATGGCGTGCCTGATGCTTGCGATGCCTGATTCAGCTTGAAAGTGCGAGGGGAAGCCAAGCCTCCCCTCCACCTATTTTTATTCGGAGAACAGCATGGCCAAGGTATTTATTGCGACGAGAGCGATGGATGAACATGCCATCATTGTCGAAACCGCATTGCAGAATAAGGGGCACCAGAGCTGCCGCTGGTTCGGTTCGGACTTCCCGGCCTTGCAAGCCGTGTGCTGCACCATCGGGCCGGAAGCCGATCTGGCGCTGAGCATCCGTGGCCCCGGCATCCGCCTGCAGCGTTTCGATTTCGACACCGTGTGGTACCGCCGCCCGGCGCGGCCGGTGGCGCCCAGTGCCTGGCTGCATCCGGACGATGTGCCGGCCGCCAGCCGCGAAAGCGAAGTGTTCTGGCAATCCTTCCCCTATCTGTTTGGCCCGCAAGCTGTGTGGATTAACCATTGGGAATCGCGGGCGCGCGCCAATAATAAGATCGTGCAGTTATGCGAGGCGAAAAAAGCCGGTTTGCGTATTCCACGTTCGCTGTTCGGTAATGATGCGGGAAAAATCCGCAATTTCGTGATGAATATGCCGCAAGGCGCCATCTTTAAAACCTTCTTCCCCATGCGCTGGATGGATGGCGATACCTTATATAAGGCCAATACCAAAACCATCAATGTCGAAGCACTGGCTTCGGACCGGATGCTGCAAATGGTTCCCGGTATATTCCAGGAACGCATCAACAAGAAATGCGAAATACGCGCCACCTTCATGGGCAATCATTATTTCGCTATTCATATCGATTCCCAATCCGATGCGCGCGGCGCCGACGATTTCCGCAGCATTCCCACCGCCCAGCTGAAAGCGCGGCCCTGCATTCTGCCGCGCGAGGTGGTGGCCAAATGCCGCGCCATGATGAAGAACCTGAACATCCTGTTCGGCAGCTTCGACTTCATCGTCGATACCGAAGGCGACTACGTTTTCCTGGAAATTAACGAGCAAGGCCAGTTCCTCTGGCTGGAACAGCTTTGCCCCGAATTGCCGCTGCTGGATTCCTTCACCGAATTCCTGGTGGCGCCCTCGGCCGAGTTCGTCTACAAGCCGCGCCGTGGCGCGGTGAAGATGGATGCCATCGTCAAGCACCGCCACTACGAGCGCATGTTCGAGGAAGACAACGAGCACCATGTGTATGCGCCCGACCCGGTGCTGGCCGACCCGGCCTACCAGTTCGGCGTGCGCGTGACGGCGTGAGCGGCCATGGCCACGCACCAGATCTTCCGTCCCGTTGCGCTCAACGCGCAGCAGACGCAATGGCTGGGCGAGGTGGTGCTGGTGCGGCCGCTCTCGTTTACGGTTCTCAGCGCTGCCGCTGCCCTGTGCGCGGCTGCGGCGCTGCTTCTTTTGGCCTTCGGCAGCTATACGCGCTCGGTGGCCGTGCTGGGCCAGCTGGTGCCCGACAGTGGCCTGCTCAAGCTGCAGGTGCCGCAGGCGGGCGTGGTGACGGAAAAGCGCGTGCGCGAAGGCCAGCATGTGCGCGCCGGCGAGGTGCTGTATGTGCTGTCGGGCGAGCGCCAGAGCAGCACCCAGGGCCTGACCCATGCCGCCATCAGCGGCCAGGTGGGCGCGCGCCTCGATTCCCTGCACGGCGAGCTGGAGAAGACCCGGCTGGTGCAGCAGGACGAGCGCGTGGCCCTGGTCAAGCGCATCGCCGCGCGCCAGTCGGAGATGCAAAAGCTCGACAGCCAGATCGACAGCCAGCGCGCGCGCGTCCGGCTCAGCGAGGAGGCGGTGGCGCGCTATGAAGGTTTGCTCGCGCAAAAATACATTGCGCGCGAAACCTTGCAGCTGAAGCAGGCCGATTTCCTCGACCAGAAGCTGCGCCTGCAGGAGCTGGAGCGCGAGCGCATCAACACCGGCCGCGAGCTGGCGGCGGCCGAGGCGGAACTCGGCAGCGTGCCGTTGCGCCAGCAAAACCAGCTGGCCCAGATCGAGCGCAATATCGCGGCGGCCGGTGTGGAGCTGGCGGAGAACGAGGCGCGCCGCCGCCTCGTGATCACCGCACCGCAGAGCGGCATTGCCACCGCCGTGGTGGCCGCGCCGGGGCAGACGGTGGAGCCGGGCAAGCCTTTGCTCAGCATCGTGCCCGATGGCGCCAAGCTGCAAGCCCACCTGTATGCGCCGAGCCGCGCCATCGGTTTCGTCAAGCCGGGCGACGTGGTGCTGCTGCGCTATCAGGCTTTCCCTTACCAGAAATTCGGCCATGCCCAGGGCGTGGTGGCCTCGGTCACGCGCACCGCACTGCCGCCGTCCGAGATCGCCGAGGCCGTCGCCGTCATGGCGGGGCAGGGCGGCGAGGCGCAGTACCGCATCACGGTTGAACTGGCTTCGCAAGCTTTCCAGGCCTATGGCGCGCAGCAGGCCTTGCAGGCCGGCATGCTGGTCGATGCCGACGTGCTGCAGGAAAGCCGCCGCCTGTACGAATGGGCGCTGGAACCCTTGTATAGCCTGAGCGGCCGCTTCTGAAAGGATGTCCATGTCATTTTCCGACAAGCTGGCTTTCGGCTTTGGCGCGCGCCTGCCCCTGATGCTGCAAACCGAGGCCACCGAATGCGGCCTGGCCTGCCTGGCCATGGTGGCCAACTACCATGGCCACCACTGCGACCTGGCCGGGCTGCGGCGGCGCTTTCCGATTTCGCTGAAAGGCGTCAATCTCTCGCATCTGATGCAGGTGGCCCAGCAGCTGGAACTGGCGGCGCGGCCCCTGAAGCTGGACCTGGAGGGCTTGCCGCAGCTGCGCCTGCCTTGCATCCTGCACTGGAATTTCAACCATTTCGTGGTCTTGAAGGAGGTCGGCAAGAACAGCCTGACCATCCACGACCCCGCCTGCGGCATCCGCGTGGTGGCGATGGACGAGGTGTCGCGCTGCTTTACCGGCGTGGCGCTGGAACTGTGGCCCGGCAGCGCCTTCCAGCCGCAGCAGGCCGCGCCGCGCGTCAAGCTGCGCAGCCTGGTGGGCCGGGTGACGGGGCTGGCGCGTTCGGCGGTCCAGATCCTTCTGCTGGCGCTGGCGCTGGAAGTGTTCGCCATCGTCGGGCCGTTCTATCTGCAATGGGTGGTGGACAATGTGCTGGTCACGGCCAACCGCGATCTGCTGAGCACGCTGGCCCTGGGCTTTGGCCTGCTGGTGCTGATGCAGCACGCGATTGGCGGCGTGCGTTCCTGGGTCATCCTGTATCTTGGCACCACGCTCAGCATCCAGTGGCGGGCCAATGTGTTTTCGCACCTGCTGCGCCTGCCGGTGCAGTATTTCGAGAAGCGCCATCTGGGCGATGTGGTGTCGCGCTTCAGCGCCATCGACCAGATCCAGAAAAGCCTGACCAATTCCTTTCTGGAAGCCGTGCTCGACGGGCTGATGACCAGCATCATCCTGCTCATGATGTTCATCTACAGCGTGCAGCTGGGCCTGGTGGCCGTGGGGACCATGCTGCTGTATGCGCTGGGGCGCTGGATCTGGTACCGGCCGCTGCGCAATGCGACCGAGGAGGAAATCATCCACGCCGCGCGGCAGCAGACGCATTTCCTGGAAACCGTGCGCGGCGTGAAGGCAATCAAGCTGTTCCAGCGCCAGGACGAGCGGCGCGCCACCTGGCTGGCCTTGCTGGTCAACCAGATCAATGCCGACCTGCGCACGCAAAAGCTGCAGCTATTCTACAAGACCTTGAACGGCCTGCTGTTCGGCCTGGAAAACACCGTGATTATCTGGCTCGGCGCGCGCCTGGTGTTGAACGGCGATTTCAGCGTGGGCGCGCTGATGGCCTTTTCCGCCTACCGCAGCCAGTTCGACAGCCGCGTCGCCTCGCTGATCGATAAGCTGTATGAGCTGAAAATGCTGCAATTGCAGGGCGAGCGCCTGGCCGATATCGTCCATGCCGAGCCGGAATCGCTGGCCAGCGGCCTGGCGCCCGAGCAGACCGAGACCGTGCCGGCCAGCATCGAGCTGCGCGGCCTGCATTACCGCTACGCGCCGCACGAACCCTATGTCCTGTCCGGCGTTTCGCTGAAGATCGAGGAGGGTGAATCGGTCGCCATTGCCGGCCCCTCGGGCTGCGGCAAATCGACCTTGCTGAATGTGCTGCTGGGCGTGCTGCCGCCGGGAGAGGGCGAAATCCTGCTGGGCGGCCAGAACCTGCGCCAGGTCGGGCTGGGGCCGCTGCGCGCCATGGTCGGCACGGTGTTGCAGGACGACGTGCTGTTCGCCGGCTCGATTGCCGACAATATCAGCTTCTTCGACCCGCAGGCCGATATGGCCTGGATCCGCGAATGCGCCGAAATGGCAGCCATCGCCACCGAAATCGCCGCCATGCCCATGAATTACAACACCCTGGTGGGCGATATGGGCACCGTGCTGTCCGGCGGCCAGAAGCAGCGCGTGCTGCTGGCGCGCGCCCTGTACAAGCGGCCGCGCATCCTGATCCTGGACGAAGCCACCAGCCACCTGGACATCGCGCGCGAACATCAGGTCAATACGGCCGTCAAAGCCTTGCGCATGACGCGCATCATCGTCGCCCACCGGCCGGAAACGATCGCCAGCGCCGACCGTGTCATCACCCTGATTGCTGGAAAAGTTGCCCAAGATCAGGCGTCAACGATGTCAAACCGGCCACTTTGCGTTGCTATTTGACCGGGAGAACGCATGCGCTTAATTCACTCTTAAGTCATCAGGCTCACTCTGGCGTTTCATACTGTAGAATTAGTTTGAGTTTATTTACGTACCGGAGTTAGCCGATGAAGAAGCAAATGCTGTTGGCCACCATGGCACTGGCAGTCCTGTCCGCCCACGCGGGCGCCGCGCAAACCGACAAGACCCCGGATGCCGTGCTCAAGCCGGCGCCGCAACAGCCGCAAGCGGCGCTGTGGGCCTCGCGCGTGCTGTCACGCATCCACTACAAGGCCACTCCGCTGGACGACGCGATGTCGGAGAAGATCTTCGACCGCTATTTCAAATCGCTGGACGGCGAAAAGCTGTTCTTCTCCCAGGCCGACATCGACCAGTTCGCCAACGCCAAGAGCCGCCTGGACGACGCCATCATCAGCGAAAACCTGACGGTGCCGTTCGCCATCTACAACCTCTACCAGCAGCGCTTCAGCGAGCGCATGGGTTATGCCCGTGAACTGCTGAAGGGCAAGTTCGACTTCACCAGCGAAGAAAGCTACCAGTACGACCGCGAAAAGGCCGACTGGGTACGCACCGAAGCCGAGATGAAGGATCTGTGGCGCAAGCGCGTGAAGAACGACTGGCTGCGCCTGAAGCTGGCCGGCAAGGACGAGAAAGCCATCCGCGAAACCCTGGACAAGCGCTACGAAGGCTATCTGAGCCGCTCGCGCAAGCTCAATAATGAAGACGTGTTCCAGATCTTCATGAACGCTTACGCCATGTCGATCGAGCCGCACACCAACTACCTGGGGCCGCGCGCCTCGGAAAACTTCGACATCCAGATGCGCCTGTCGCTGGAAGGCATCGGCGCCGTGCTGCAGACCCGCGACGAATACACGGTGATCCGCGAAATCGTGGTGGGCAGCCCGGCCGGCCTGTCCGGCAAGCTTAAAGTCGGCGACCGTATCGTCGCCGTGGGCCAGGGCGAATCCGGCCCCGTGACCGATATCCTGGGCTGGCGCATCGACGATGTGGTGGCGCAGATTCGCGGCACCAAGGATTCCACCGTGCGCCTGCAAGTGCTGCCGGCCGACGCCGGCACCGATCCGAAGCCCGTGACCGTGGCCCTGGTGCGCAAGAAAATCAGCATGGAAGAGCAGTCGGCCAAGAAAACCATCATGGAAGTGCGCGACGGCACGGCCAAGCGCCGCATCGGCGTGATCTCGCTGCCGACCTTCTACCAGGACTATGAAGCGCGCAGCAAAGGTGACCGCGACTTCAAGAGCGCGACGCGCGACGTGGCCCGCCTGCTGGCCGAGCTGAAGAAAGACAAGGTCGAGAACGTGCTGATCGACCTGCGCAATAACGGCGGCGGCTCGCTCAACGAGGCGGTCGAACTGACCGGCCTGTTCATCGACAAAGGTCCGGTGGTGCAGCAGCGCAATGCCGAAGGCCGCGTCGAAGTCGAAAGCGACACCAATCCCGGCCTGGCATGGGATGGTCCGGTCGGCGTGCTGATCAACCGTGGTTCGGCCTCCGCTTCCGAAATCTTTGCCGCCGCGCTGCAGGACTATGGCCGCGGCCTGGTGATTGGCGAGCCGAGCTTCGGCAAGGGCACGGTGCAATCGCTGTACAAGCTGGACCGCTTCGGCCAGGGCGAGAAACCGCGTTATGGCGAGCTGAAGATCACTGTTGCCCAGTTCTTCCGCATCAACGGCGGCACCACCCAATTGCGCGGCGTGACGCCGGACATCAAGCTGCCGAGCATGGCCGATGCCGAAAACTTCGGCGAATCGAGCTATGACAACGCGCTGCCCTATACCGTCATCAAGCCGGCGGTCTACATCCCGGCGGGCGAACTCAAGGAAATCGTGCCGATGCTGGACAAAAAGCACGAAGCCCGCGTCGCCAAGGACAAGGACTTCCAATACCTGCAGGAAGAAATCGCGCTGGTGAAGAAACAGCGCAAGGAAAACCTGATTTCCCTGAACGAAGCGGCGCGCCGCAAGGAGCGCGACCAGCAGGAAGCCCGCGCCAAGCTGCGCGAAGCGCGCCTGACAGCCGCCCCGTCGCCGGACGATCCGATCCTGGTCCCCGATCCGAAAGATGCGCTGAACAAGGCCATCGCGGCCAAGCCGGCCGGTGCCAAGGCAGCGCGCCAGGCCGCCGCGATGAAGGGCGCCATCCGCACCGACGACGGCCTGCAGGCCGACGAGCGCAGCCTGGCGGCCGAGCTGGATGCCGAAAAGGCCGCGAAAGCGGCCAAGGATGTGCTGCTGAACGAAGCGGTCCACATTCTGGCCGACGAGGTAGGCTTGTTGAAGACCGACACGCGGCTGGCTTCGCGCGTGTTGCCATATGTGAATGACAAATAACTATCATTTCGCATGTTATGCGCTGCGGCAATATCTCGTATCACTATAATAAAGTAGACGAGTTTTGCGCAGCGCAGCATACTTCACCTGTCTCCTCTATTCTCCTCCAAGGAAATAGACTTAGCCCGCTCCCGTAGCGGGCTTTTTTTTTGCTCTTCTCATTCTGGCTTGACAACAGCGGCCTGCCGCGCCAGACTGCGAGCCACAGTTGTTTTGCACAGACTGTCGTAGGCGTTACCGTCATCCAACGCGCCCTTTATCGAGTAGGTCCCAGCGGGGAGTTCTCGATACTGAGGCCATTGCTACGCTGCTGTTCTTCCTATTCCCATCCGCTGCTTGATGGCCTCAACTATTCCTGGCAATGGCTGCGCCAGGAATCTGAGGTTGCGGGCAGATCCGCTTTCTTCGCCGATCCAGCGCGCTCGCCCCTCAGCTTACGGCCTCAACCGAACTATGGAGCGACAACATCATGCAAACGACTGGCAACACCATCCTGATCACCGGCGGCAGCAGCGGTATCGGCCGCGCCCTCGCGGAAGCCTTCCATGACCGCGGCAACCGCGTTATCGTCACGGGGCGGCGCCTCTCCCTGCTGGAGGAAATCAGCGCGCAGCGGCCCGGCATCGTGGCTATGCCGCTGGACCTGGATGCGCCGGCCTCCCTGGCCCATTTGCTTGACGAGGTCCGCGCGCGTTTTCCGGAATTGAATGTGCTGGTGGCCAATGCCGGCATCTCGCGCGCGGAAGATATGCGGGCCGATGACTGGGACGCGTCCGGCGCCCAGACGATCATCGAAACCAACATCATGGGCGTTCTGCGCGTGACGGCCGCGTTCCTGCCGCTGCTGAAACGGCAGCCCAATGCGGCGATCATGGCGACCAGTTCCAATCTCGCCTTCATTCCGCGCGCCGACTTCCCGGCGTATTGCGCCAGCAAGGCCTTCCTGCATTCCTGGCTGCAGTCGCTGCGCCACCAGCTCCGGCATCTCCCGCTCGAAGTGCTGGAGCTGGCGCCGCCCTATGTCCAGACCGCGCTGACGGGCAGCCAGCAGGCCTGCGACCCGCGCGCCATGCCGCTTGCGGCCTATGTGGCGGAGGTCATGCAATTGCTGGAACAGGGGGATCATCCGCGCGGCGAAGTGCTGGTCGAGCGCGACCGCGCCCGCCGCTGGGCCGAACGGGATGGCAGGTATGATGAAACTTTCGCGGCGATGAATCCGCATTGAACTTCACTATTACTTGAGTGTATATTTCGTCCACTTGTGGGCGCCAAGTCTGGTCCCGGCAAAACAGTCAGACCGGACTTGCTTGGTGAGCCGGCCCAGGAGACTGCCAACATTGGGATTGAACCTAATATGAGTATTTTAAGTATTTTGGCCGAAGTTGCGGCTAGCCGAGACGCTGACGAACTGAGCGAGACGGTCTGCGCGGTAAATCGTGATTTCTCTACGGCGCCCCTGCTGGCGCATATTCTTTTAGAGGATTGGCATGGCTCGCATGAAAACATCGTTTTCGAGCTGGGTTTGATAGGAAATCCAAGCGTTGTAGACGCCATCGCCAGCGCGGCGAGAACGAAATTCAAGTCCCTGGCCGAATGGGATCGTTGGTGCAGGTTCCAAAGGGAATGTGCTTTTGCATTGGCTCGTATTGGCACGAATGAATCTCGCGCGGCACTCGAACAAATGGTTCGCAGTGAAGATGCCCATCTGCGACAGGTAGGCGAAGAAGGGCTAAGTTACTGGCCCATGCCGTATGGGGTTTATTGAATGTCGATTACGGTTGTACAACTCGGTGTTGAGCATGGATCAAGTGAGCTTGGCGGATTCATTCCCACCATCGGCGCGGGTCTGGAGATTCGTGTCCAAGGTCTGTGTTTTTATCCCACCAACACATAAGTCCTCCCCCAACGATCCTTAAAGGCATGGCGATTGCACCAGCATATTGGCGATGCGTAGAAATTCGGCGGGGCTGACCTTGCGTGGCGCGCTGCCCTCTGTCGCTGTCACCACGCGCTGGTGGCTGATGACCATGCGCTGTTTCGGAACCACCAGGATGAACTGGCCATAATAGCCCCAGGCCATGTAGGCGCCGGCCAATGGCGAATCGGCTGGCAGGGTGGGGATCCACCACATCAGGCCGTAGTCGAGCTGGCGCCGCGCAGCCGATGGCGGATGCATGTCGGCTGCGCGTGTCAGCGGCGTCGTGATGCGCGCCAGCCAGTTGGCGGGCAGGAGCTGGCGGCCGTTCCAGCGGCCCTCCTGCAGCATCAGCTGGCCCAGGCGGGCCATGTCGCGGGTCGAGAAGTGGAAGTGGTAGGCCAGATGGCGCGAGCGTTTGGGATCGCCGCTGCGCCGCTGCTGCGCCAGCGCGAAGTCTTCGAATTGCAGGGGCTGCGCCAGTTCACTGGCAAAGCTTTGGTAAATATCGCGCCGCGTCAGCTGTTCATAGACCGTGCCGGCGACGTTGAAATCCCAGTTGTTATACAAGAAGTAGGCGCCAGGCCGTTGCGAGCCGCGCGGTGGCGCGGCCTCCGCATCGTCGCCGGGATTAGCGGCCACATGATAGACGCCGGAACGCGCCGCCAGCAGATCGCCGACCTTTGCGCCGCGTTCGAGCGGCAGCAGGCCGCCGACATCGTCAATGTCCAGCGATGCGAGGCTGCTGTCGAGGGAAATGGTTCCGGCGGTGACAGGAGGTCCATACATCATGGCCAGCACGCTTTTGCGCACGGAATAGACCTGGTTGGCGCGATCTACGGCGCCATAGCTGAAGAGTACCTCGCCATCGCGCACCGCCATCAGCGAGGTGGTCGGCAGCATGACCAACTGACTGCGCACCTGAGCCAGGCTGGCTTGGCAAGCCGGACTCGCTTCCGCCATGGCTGGCCAGTGCAAACCCGGATTGCGCTCCGGCAGCGCGGCCGCGCCGGCCCAGCCTGAGAGCAGCAGAAGAGAGGCGGCGACGCGGATGCTATTTCTCATCGATGAGGGCATTTGCCTTAGGCCTCGGCTGTAGTTTCGCCAGCCAGTGCATAGCCAAGGGCAGCGCATTCTTCCAGGAAGCGCGCCCGGAATTTGACGGCATCGAAGCCGCCCAGCTTTTTCTGTTTTTCCAGCAGCAGGGCCGAGGTTTCATGGATCAGGTTCAGCACATAGGGAATCGCTTGTTCCTCCGGCAAGGAGGCCAGGAGCGCAAAGTCCGGCAGCACGCTGAAATGGCCGACATTAAACCTGTCGGGAATGGCGGGAAGGCCCATGCGCGCCCGCCCGGATACCCGTTTCTGCAAGCGGAAGGGATGGCAGGGCTTGCCGTCCGGCCGGGTAAAACTCTTCAGCAGTTCAAGATCGATCCACAAATGTTCCATCTGCCCGCCATACTCCCCCCGCAGCCGCTCCTCCAGCGCTTTCAGCAGGGGACGCATGGCACGTGCCAACTCGGCCGTGGTTTGATCGACCATATTGGCGTTAATGCCGACTTCCATATCCATTCCTTTTCTCATTCTTTAGGCCAGGCGGCGCCAGGCGCTTGTTTCTTCATCCGTCAGTACCGGCCCCCAGCCGCCGCGCAGTTGCGCTTGCGCCTGGGTGTATTGGCGGAAATCGGGTTGGGCGACACCATGCTGCTGGCAGATGTCCAGCACGATCTCCAGGTGCCGCTTCGTAGCCGGAAGGTCGCCACCATACCAGGTGCTGGCGCTGGTTTCCAACACTTGCTCGACCAGTTCCACCAGGGTGTCGCAAATGTCCGCAGGGATGGCGGCGCGGACCGCTTCCGGCCATTCATCGCCCAGGCCGGTGATCGGCAGCGTGCTGAAGCCCTCGTCCCAGGCCACAAAGGACTCGCCGTTGGCCTGGCCGACCTTCCAGACATGGTCGATGAACTGTGTCAGGGCGGGATGCTTGATCTGATAGCGCTGGCAAAAACGCTGAAGGCAGGTGACGGCAATGCACTGCCGGGCGACTACGGAAAGATCGTCAATGGAAACGGCGCGGTTCATGCGTTCAATATCACCATGGAGTTTGCAGGGAAAGCGCCTTAATGCTTCGGCGTCCAGTGCATCAGCCGGTCGTGCTGCTGCCGGTACTGTTCACCGAGACAGGCGGCCGTGGCGGCGGCCTTGCTGCAGGTCGCGTCACGCCCCTTGAGCCATTCGAGCTGGAAAGCGCGCAGTTCGTCCCGTCCACCGACGGTATCGTTGCCGCGCCGGATTTCATTGAACAGGGTGGCCAATGCGAGATCCTGCTTCGCCAGCTGGGCGTCGCCGCAAATGGTGCGTTCGATCGAGATCGCCGCCTTGCGGCAGTCAAAAGACGGGCCTTCCGGCTTGGCGCGGTAGGTCGGGCGGACGAACTGGGTTGGCGCGATTGGCGAAACCTCTCCGTTCGGCGCGAGGTAGTGCGCCTGCTTGGGCTGGACATCGACGTCGCTCAACCAGTTCGTGATGGCCTTGCGCGCAACAGCGGGAACTTCTTCCGGCAGCAGGCCGCTGGAGGCGAGCGTCAAGGAATCCTCGTCCAGATAGACGCCGATGCCCACGCCGTTCTGGCTGTCGAACCAGAACAAGCCCTTCACCATGCAGGCATGGGCGACGCAGGCGGAAACGCTGACGTAGCGCCGCTTCAGAACCACGACCGGGTCGGGCGGGCCGCCCAGGGCACTCAGCAACTCGTCGGCGATCTTGGGCGGAACGCTATTTTTGATCAATTCCTTGGCGCGCTTATCCCAGATAAAGGCGTTGCTCGATTTTCCCTCATAGGAAAGCACCCAGCCGGCCGGCTTTGCCGCCGCCCAGACGGTGTTTGCCATTGCCAGTAACAAGGCAAAGAATATCCAAGACCTTAATCTATGGGTGCGTAGGATATTTGAATCCGTCATTGCCTCTCCTTGCTGAATTGAATAAAAATTATACGGGCATCTTATTCTTTAAAGTAAATAATTTCTGAATAGAAATTGTTTCGAGATTGCTAATGGGGTAAGCTTTCAGCTTCGATTCTCTCGAGCATTGCCGATGTCCCAATCCAAGTTGCCTCTTACCGTGGCGGCCATTGCCGTCAGCGCTGCGCTCGCCAGCGCCTGTACTGTCTACTATGTGATGCATTCGGGCGAAACGGCCCAGGCACCGGCGCCGAAGGCGGCCAGCATCCGCCGCACGCCCAGGCTGTGGACGGCGCGCGTGCACAATCTGGCCGGCGACGGTGTGGCGGGCAATGTCAACGGCGCAGCCGCCCAGGCACGCTTTGCCGATCCGTATGGGATCGTGGCCGACGGCGCCGGCAATGTATATATCAGCGATGGCGGCGCGAATAACCGTATCCGCAAGATCGGCGCCGATGGCCAGGTCAGCACCCTGGCCGGCGGCGCGGAAGGCTATGCCGAAGGCAAGGGCGCGCAGGCGGCGTTCAACACGCCGTCCGGCCTTGCCATCGACAAGCAAGGCAATCTGTATGTGGCCGACACCGGCAACCACGTCATCCGCAAGGTGACGCCGGACGGCACCGTCTCCACGCTGGCCGGCAATGGCATCGCCGGCTACGCCGACGGCAAGGGCGCCGAGGCCCAGTTCAATGGGCCGCTGAGCGTGGCGGTCGACGCCGACGGTGCGGTGTTCGTGGCCGACACCTATAACGACCGCATCCGCCGCATCGCGCCGAACGGCGTGGTCACCACCGTCGCGGGCAATGGCAAACCGGGCTTCACCGATGGCGCGGCCGCTTCGGCCCAATTCGATACACCCTGCGGCGTCGCCGTCGATGGCCTGGGCAATCTGTATATCGCCGACAGCCTGAATGACGCCATCCGCAAGCTCGGTACCGATGGCCTGGTCAGCACCATCGTCAGCGCACCGGAGGAGGCGCGCCAGCATATCCTGAGAAAGCCGATGGCGCTCACGGTCACGCATGACGGCTTCCTCTACGTCGTCAGCGGCTCGCAAGGCCATGTGGTGCAGATCGCGCCGGACCGCGAATACGATGCGCTGCCCGACCTCGATCATCCGCCCGAGCCGGGCTACGGCAGCGACGGCAAGGTGCGTCTGTACGCGCCGCGCGGCGTGACGCTGGCCGCCGATGGCGCGCTGCTGGTATCGGACGCGCGCACCTTCCGCCTGCACCGCCTGGCCGTGGCCGAGAAGGGGGAGACCGCGCCGGTCATCGCGCAGCCAGCGCCGCCGCTGCGCAAGGAGCCGATGCTGTGGCCCGTGGCGCCGCAGAACGCGCCGCATGAAGTGGTTGGCTTGATGGGCGAGGTGCGCGGCGATTTCGAAGGCGAGAGCCGGCACCACTTCCATAGCGGCCTGGATATCCAGGCCGACGTTGGCCAGCCGGTGCTGGCGGTGGCGCCCGCCAAGGTCAGTGATCCGTTGCCGAACTGGGGCTTCGGTTCGCTGTCGGAAGGCCTGCACCTGGGCGCGCTATCCTACATCCATATGCGGGTGGGCCGCACGCCGGCCAACAAGGTGCTCGACGCGCGCTTCCAGCTGCTGGCCGACGAGAAGGGCAAGCCGGAGCGTGTGCGTGTGCGGCGCGGCACCCGCTTCGATACTGGCGAAACCCTTGGCACCGTCAACGGCATGGCCCATGTGCACCTGGATTACGTGCCGAACGGCGGCGCGCGCAACGCGCTTAGCCTGCCATTCATCGGCCTGCGCGATACAGTGGCGCCGCGCATCGAAAGCATCGTGCTGTACGACCGCAAGGACCGCAAGCTGCCGCTGGGCCATGGCAATCCGGTGCGCGTCTCGCGCGAGCTGGGCGAACTGAGTATCGTAGTCGAAGCGTATGACCAGATGGACGACAACCTGGCGCGCCGCCGCCTCGGCCTGTACAAGCTGGGTTACCAGCTGCTGCAGGCCGATGGTACGCCGGCACCCGGTTATGAGGAGCCGCGCATGGCCCAGGTCTACGACCGCCTGCCGCGCAACCGCGAAGCCGTGAAATACGTCTACGCGCCGAACAGCGGCATCACGGTCCACGGCAGCAAGACCACGCGCTTTGCCTATGTGCTGAACAACACGCTGAGCGACGGGCAGATTACGCCCGGTATGTGGAAGGTGGCGGATATCGCGCCGGGCCAGTACACCTTGCGCATACTGGCCTCGGACTATGCTGGCAATGTGGCGACCACCGGCCGCGATCTGCGCGTGACGATCGAGTAAGGTCGTGCGGAGCAGGGCAGTGAGGCGCCCAGTGCCGTCTTACTGCGCGCCGCCGTTGCTGGCCGGTGCCGGGCAAGCTTGCCCCTTGCCGCGCCACTTCTCTGCCAGCTCCTTGCTGGCGGCCTGGCCCAGCTCGCCGTTTTCGTAGACGCGGACCAGGCGCTCGGCGGCAATCCTGTCGCCGCGTTCGGCCGCCACCGTGAAGTGCTGGAAGGCTTGCGCGGGGTCTTTTTCCAGCCCGCGCCCGGCCTCGTACAGCATGCCCAGCTTGCGCATGGCTTCAGGGTTGTTCTGCGCCGAGGCGAGGCCGTACCAGCGCACCGCTTCGTACAGGTTCTTGGGCATGCCGCGTCCCTCCTCATACATGCCGCCCAGGGCGCTCTGCGCGTAGCTGTTGTTTTGGACGATGGCCTTGCGGTACCAGGCCAGCGCCTGCGCATAGTCGCGCGGCACGCCGCTGCCGGTCTCGTAAGCGTAGCCGAGATTGTTCTGGCCCGAGGCATTGCCTTGTTCGGCGGCCTTGCGGTACCAGGCGGCGGCTGTGGCTTGTTCGGCTTCGTTCTGGGCCGACTGCATCAACGCATAGCCCAGCTGCACCTGGGCGCTGCTGTTGCCGCGTTCCGCCGCGCGCTCCAGCCACTTCCTGCCTTCGGCCTCATTGCGTCCGATGCCCACCCCATGCGTATAGGCGTAGGAGAGGTTGTACATGGACCAGGCCTCGCCTTGCGCGGCCGCTTTCAGATACCAGGCGAAGGCCATGGCCGGTTCTTTTTCCACGCCTTCGCCGCGCCAGTACATGACACCCAGATTATTTTGCGCCACGGCCAGGCCCAGATGCGCTGCCTTGGCATACCAGCCGACGGCCACGCCGCTGTCGCGCGGAACGCCTTCGCCGCGCTGGTACATGGCGCCCAGATAGTTTTGCGCTTCCGCCGAACCGTTGGCGGCGGCGGTGCGCAGCCAGTGCAGTGCCTCGGCGCTGTCGCGCGCCAGGCCTGCGCGGCCTTTGGCATAGGCATTCCCCAGCCAGAACTGGGCCGCCGGGAAGCCTTGTTCGGCCGCGGCGCGATACCAGCGCAGCGCTTGCGCCGGATCGGCTGGGGCGCCGCGCCCATATTCAAGCATATGCGCCAGCTCGTACTGCGCGGCAGCCTGGCCTTGCTCGGCCGCTGCGCGCTGGCTTGCCAGCTGTTGGATCAGTACGGGATTTTCCGACGCCGGGCCGATATCCCAGCGGAAGCCCAGCTCGGTCCAGGCATCGGTGGGCCGGCCTGCCGGCGAGCTGCCGGGCCGGTAGCGGCAGTTACGGGCACTGGCCAGGGCCAGTTGCCGTTGTTCCTCGTTATTGCCTGGCGCCAGAAACACCGTCTCCAGCAGCAGGCCATCGGCGCTGATCTGCACCGCCAGCCGCAATTCGCCATTTTGCGGTTTCTGCATCGGCGCCGGGTTCAGGCAGCTGATGTCCAGCGGTGCTGGTTCGATCGTACCGGGTGGATTGAGCTTGCTGGCGGCGTGGGCGGGAAGCAGGCTGGCGCTGGCCAGCAGGAGAGCGCCCAGAGGGCGCAGAGACAGGTGTTTATGCATTTGCAATGACAACAAGTTACAGAAGCCAGCCACTATATTGTGCAAAAGCAAGAAAATGTACGCACATTGTCACAGTCCGGCTTTTTCCGTGCCGGACTGTGGCGTGGATGCGACTTACTGCACCACGCTGGTGCGTTTGCCGCTGATGCTGCGCTGGGCCGGGTTGCCGTAGACAGTGATGCTGCCGGAACCGTTGGTGGCGGCCTGCAGCTTGTCGGACGCGGAGGCGACGATGCTGCCCGAGCCATTGCTGGTCAGGTCGGCGATTTCGGCGCGCAGGCCGGACAGGCGGGCGCCGCCCGAGCCGTGCAGGTTGACGTCCAGCGTGCGCACATTGCCGTTGGCGCTGAACGAGCCGGAGCCGTGGATGGCCACGCGCAGATGCTCGCCGCGCACCGTGCCCAGGTCGACCTTGCCGGAACCGTTCATGGTGACGCGGGTGGCGCCGCTGTCCAGGCCTTCGCCGGTCAGGTTGCCGGAGCCGGCGTTGTGGATGTCGAGCTGGTCGACGCGGCCGCGCAAGTCCATGCGGCCGGAGCCGCGCTGGGCCAGGCTCAAGGCGCCGCCGTTCAGGCCATCGATGTGGACGCGCACCGAGCCGTTGGCTTCCACTTCGCGCAGCTGCGGCACGGTGTAGCGGATGCGGATCGGCCGCGTGCTGCGCAGGTCGTCGTCGGTCCAGATGCGCAGTACCGGGCCTTTGTCGTCGATGAAGACGCGCGGCAGCAGATTGCTGTCGCCTTCGATCTGCAGCGAGGCCGTCTTGCCGATCTGGATATCGACGTCGAGGTCGATGCGGCGGCGCACATCGATATCGAGTGCGGCCGCGCCGCTGACCTGGCGGATTTCCTTGGTGATCACGCCATCGCCATTGATGCCGGAGCCGGACGCGGGCCAGCTGTACTGGGCATTTTCGGGAACGACAATAACGCAGCCGCCAAGAGAGAGCAGGGCGGCAAAGGCGAGTGGCAAGCGCATGAGGTTTTCCTTTTTCTGGTTGTGGCGTGATTGCAGAATGGAAATTTTAGCGTTTTGCCCAGCTGTCTGCCACGGAATGCGACGAAAGGTCAAAATCGGGGGCTGAACTGCGCACGGCGTGTCGCGGGCCGCGCGCGTTTCCGGGCTGTCGGCTTAGCTGCGCGGTGCGGCTTGCAGCAGTTGCAGGATGCTGGAAAAGTCCAGCGCGCCTGCGCCGCTGCCGCTGTGCAGGGCGTACAGATTGCGCGCCAGCTCGCCCAGCGGAATGGCGGCGCGCGCCGCCAGCGCCGCTTCGGCGGCCAGGCCCAGGTCCTTCAGCATCAGGTCGACGCCGAAGCCGCCCTGGTAGCCGCGCGTGGCCGGCACATTGTCCATTACGCCGGGGTAGGGGTTGTACAGCTCCAGCGCCCAGTTGCGGCCCGAGCTCTTGCCCATGATGTCCGACAGCACCTTGGGATCGAGGCCGTTGGCCACGCCCAGGGCCAGGGCTTCGGCCGTACCGGCCATCAGGATGCCCAGCATCATATTGTTGCAGATCTTGGCGGTCTGGCCGGCGCCATTGGCCCCGGCGTGAAAGATGTTCTTGCCCATCTGCGCCAGCACGGGGCGGGCGCGCTCCAGCGCTTCGGCCGCGCCGCCGACGATGAAGGTCAGCGTGCCGGCCACGGCGCCGGCCGTGCCGCCCGATACCGGCGCGTCGATCATGGCCAGGCCGCGCGCGGCCGCCGCCTGCGCCACCTTGACGGCGCTGTGCGGGGCGATGGTGCTGCAATCGATCACCAGCGCGCCGGCCTCGATCTGGGACAGGATGCCGTCCGGGCCCAGGTACAGGGCTTCCACGTGCTGGCTGGCGGGCAGCATGGAAATGACGATCTCCGCGCCTTCGAGCATGGCGCGCGCGCTGCTGGCGGCCAGCGCGCCGGCTTCCGCCAGGCGGCCGACGGCTTCGCGCGAGAGGTCGAAGACATTGACGCGATGGCCTGCCTTGACCAGGTTCAGGGCCATCGGCCCGCCCATATTGCCCAGGCCGATGAATGCAATATTACTCATACTTATAGTCTCCAATATGAATGCTTCGTAATGTCCTTACAGCGGCTGGCCCAGATCGGCCAGCGGGTGCGCCGGCCATGCCGGGGCGGTGAAGAAGCCTTCCAGCCAGCTGGTGCTGACCTGCTGCAGCGTGGGTGGCTGCCAGCCCGGCTTGCCGTCCTTGTCGATCAGCAGGGCGCGGATGCCTTCGGCGAAATCAGGCCGCGCCGCGCAATGCAGGGCGGCGATGTATTCGAGGCGGAACACGTCGGCCAGCGCCAGGCCGGCCACGCGCTGCTGCAGGGCGTGCGACAGCGCGATGGAGCCGGGCGAACCGGCGCGCAGGGTGGCGATGGCCTTGTTGAACCACGCGTCGTCGCTGGCGTGCTGGCTCAGCGCCGCCACGATCTGCGCCAGGCTGGCCGCGCCGCACAGGCGGTTGATGGTTTCGAAATGCTGCTGCACCGAGCCGGCTTCGGCCAGCGCGGGATCGGCGTGGCGGCGCAGCAGTTGGGTCAGCAGGCGGTCGTTGTCGGCGCGCTGGCCGCTCCAGGGTTGCTCCAGCAGGGCGGCCAGCACGGCAGCCTTGTTATCCTGGGCGATGCCGTGGTCGGCCAGGCCGAGGAAGAGGGCGTCGGCGGCGCGCACCTGGGCGCCGGTCAGCGCCAGGAACAGGCCGGTCTTGCCCGGCATGCGCGACAGCAGCCAGCTGCCGCCCACATCGGGGAACAGACCGATCGAGATTTCCGGCATGGCCAGGCGCGATTGCCCGGTCACGACGCGGTGGCTGGCGCCCGCCATCAGGCCGATGCCGCCGCCCATCACAATGCCATGGCCCCAGCACAGCAGCGGCTTGGGATAAGTGTGGATCTGGTAGTCGAGGCGGTACTCGTGCCGGAAGAAATCGGCCGCGTACTGGTTCGCCGCCGCATCGTCATGCTCGGGCGAGGAGTGGTGCTGGCGCATCGAGGCGTACAGGTTCTGCAGGTCACCGCCGGCGCAGAAGGCTTTTTCGCCCGCCGCCTGCAGCAGCACCACGGCGATGCCGTCGTCGGCGGCCCAGACGGTGAGGCGCTCGGTCAGCGCATGCACCATCTCCAGCGAGAGCGAGTTGAGCGACTTCTCCGCATTCAGCGTGGCGATGCCGAGGCGCTTGCCGCCGCCGGCCGGCAGTTCTTCAAACAGGACGGCAGCGCTCATGCATTGCTCCACTTCGGCGCGCGTTTTTCCAGGAAGGCGTTGACGCCCTCGGCCTGGTCGTAGGTGTCGAACAGGTCGACGAAGGCTTCGCGCTCCACCGGCAGCACCTGGGTCAGCGGCGCGCTGCGCGCCCCTTGCAGCAGGCGCTTGCAGGCGAGGATGCTGGTCGGGCTTTGCTTGTCGGCCATGCGCGCCAGTTCGAAAGCGCGGGTCAGGGACTGGCCGGTCGCCACCACTTCCTCCACCAGGCCGATGCGCAGCGCCGTGTCGGCGTTCACGCGTTCGCCCAGCAGCACCATGCGCTTGGCCCAGCCTTCGCCCACGATCCAGGGCAGGTTCTGCGTGCCGCCGGCGCAGGGCAGCAGGCCCACCGTGGCTTCCGGCAGGGCCATCTGGGCCTGGCTTTCGGCGATGCGGATATCGCAGGCCAGCGCGCATTCCAGGCCGCCGCCCATGGCGTAGCCGTTGATGGCGGCGATCGAGACGCCGCGGAAGCGCGACAAGGTTTCAAACGCCTCGCCGAAGCGGCGCGCCATCTCGCGCGCCATGGCCTTGTCGCCGCCGGCGAACTGTTTCAGATCCGCCCCGGCGGAGAAGAATTTCTCGCCCGCGCCGGTCACGATCAGGCTGGTGATGCGCGGGTTGTCGTTCAAATCCTGCACCAGCCGGGCCAGGGACGCCAGGCCGTCGCGGGTGAAGGTGTTGGCGGGCGGGTTGGCCAGCGTGACAAGGGCGGTGTGGCCTTCGATGGCCAGCTCCAGGTTGGTGTAGTCGCTCAACGAATCTCTCCTGTTGAAGTGGTTGCCAGAAAATGACGCGCCACGATGCTGCGCATGATTTCGTTCGTGCCTTCCAGGATCTGGTGCACGCGCGCGTCGCGCACCAGCCTTTCCAGCGGATATTCGCGGATATAGCCATAGCCGCCGTGGATCTGCAGCGCCTCGTTGCAGACCTGGAAGCCCAGGTCGGTCGCCAGGCGCTTGGCCATGGCGCAGTAGGCGGTGGCGTAGGGCGCCCGTGCATCGAGCTTGGTGGCGGCCAGGCGCACCATCTGGCGAGCGGCCACCAGCTCGGTCAGCATATCGGCCAGCTTGAACTGGATGGCCTGGAAGTCGGCCAGCGTGCGGTTGAACTGCTTGCGCTCCGTGACGTAGCGCTGGGCCGCGTTGAGCGCGCCCTGGGCTGCGCCCACCGAGCAGGTGGCGATATTGATGCGGCCACCATCCAGGCCGCGCATGGCGATCTTGAAGCCTTCGCCTTCCTCGCCCAGCAGGTGGCTGGCCGGCACGCGCACATTGTCGAAGGTGACGGAGCGCGTGGGCTGGCTGTTCCAGCCCATCTTCTCCTCCTTGCGGCCGTAGGCGATGCCGGGTGTGTCGGCCGGCACGGCAAAGGCCGAGATGCCGGAGGCGCCGGAACCGCCGGTGCGCGCCATCACCACCAGCATATCGCTCACGCCCGCGCCGGAGATGAAGGCCTTGGCGCCGTTCAGCACATAGCCGTCCAGCGTGCGCTCGGCCCGCGTTTTGAGCGAGGCGGCGTCGGAGCCCGCGCCCGGTTCGGTCAGGCAGTAGGAGCCGAATTTGCGGCCGCTCGTCATCAGCGGTCCCCATTCCCGGCGTAGCGCCTCGCCGCCCCAGGTGCACAGCATCCACGTCGCCATATTGTGGATGGTCAGATAGGCCGTGGTGGACGGGTCGGCCGCCGCCAGTTCCTCGAAAACGATGGTGGCGTCCAGCCGCGACAGGCCCAGGCCACCCACGTCCTCCGGCGAATAGATGCCGCAAAAGCCCAGCTCACCGGCCTTGGCCAGCGCCTCGGCCGGGAAGATGGCCTCCGCATCCCACTGCGCCGCGAACGGCGCCAGTTCGCCCTCGGCGAAGGCGCGCGCCGTCTGCTGGAACGCCAGCTGCTCTTCAGTCAGTTCGAAATCCATGACGCGCTCCCATCACTTGAGCGCGATCGTGGTGTTGACGCCCACCGAGAGCGTGCTGTCGTCGAACCAGCGCTGGGTGATGGTCTTGGTCTGGGTGTAGAAGCTGATCACCTGCTTGCCGTAGGGGCCAAGGTCGCCCAGCTTGGAAGCGCGCGAGCCGGTGAAGGAGAACAGTGGCACCGGCACGGGAATCGGCACATTGATGCCGACCTGGCCGACGTCGATCTCTTCCTGGAATTTGCGGGCGGCCGCGCCGGACTGGGTGAAGATGGCGGTGCCGTTGCCGTTCGGGTTGGCGTTGATCAGCGTGATGGCGTCTTGCAGGCTGTCCGCTTCGGCCAGGCAGAGCACGGGGCCGAAGATTTCCTGGTCGTAGACGCTCATGCCGGGTTTCACGCCGGAGAAGATGGTGGGCGCGATGAAGTTGCCCTTTTCGAAGCCGGGCACGCGCGGCTGGCGGCCGTCGAGTTCCAGCTTGGCGCCATCGGCCACGCCGCGCTCGATCAGGGTGTTGACGCGGTCGTAGGCCGCGCAGGAAATCACGGGGCCGACATCGGTGCCCGGCTCGGTGCCGGCGTTGACCTTCAGCGTTTTGGCGGTAGCCACCAGTTCGGGAATCCAGTTGCGGGCCTCGCCCACCAGCACAGCCACGGAAACGGCCATGCAGCGCTGGCCGGCCGCGCCGAAAGTGGCGCCCACCAGCGAGTTGATGGTCTGCTCCTTGTTCGCGTCGGGCAGGATGACGGCGTGGTTCTTGGCCCCCATCATGCACTGCACGCGCTTGCCGGCCAGGGTGGCGCGGTTGTAGACATGGGTGCCGACCTTGGTGGAGCCGACGAAGGAGATGGCCTTGATGTCGGCATGGTCGCAGATCGCGTTCACCACCTCTTCGCCGCCGTGCACCACATTCAGCACGCCGGCCGGAACGCCCGCCTGCAGGGCCAATTCCACCAGGCGCATCGTCACCATCGGGTCCTGCTCGGAGGGTTTCAGCACGAAGGTATTGCCGCAGGCGATCGCCATGGGGAACATCCACAGCGGAATCATGGCCGGGAAGTTGAACGGGGTGATGCCGGCGCACACGCCGATCGGCTGCAGCAGGGTATAGGTATCGACGCCGCCCGCCACATTATTCGCCAGCTCGCCCATCTGCAGATTGCCGATATTGGCCGCGTGCTCCACCACTTCCAGGCCGCGGAAAATATCGCCTTCCGCATCGGGCAGGGTCTTGCCCTGCTCGGCGGTGAGGATGGCGGCCAGTTCTTTCATGTTCTCGCGGATCAGCTGCTGGTATTTCAGGAAGATGCGGGCGCGGGCGCCGATCGGCGTGCGGCGCCAGGTGAGGAAGGCCTGCTTGGCGCTGGCTACCGCTGCCTCGACTTCCGCCGGCGTAGCGAAGGGCACGCGGGCCAGCACCTCTTGGGTGGCCGGATTGACGACGTCGCGCCATTGCTGGGTGGCGGATTCCACGAATTCGCCATTGATCAGGAGTTTTACGCTGGGGACGGAATTGTGTGCTGCGGTGGTCATGGTCATCTTCCTCAAATCGGCCCGGCGCACGCGCCGGGGCAAAACGATAAAAGGCACCAGCCGACGCAGGCTCTGTGACGCGCGTTCGGCCGGATGCCGGCGGACGGCGCAGCATTGAATTCAATGCGCACCCGCCTGCGCGCCCACCGCGCGCAAACGAGACCTGAAAGCCAAAAGGGGACAGACGTCAACCGGCCATGAGCCGGAGCGCCGCCCGCGCTCATTCGCTTAAGATCATCAGGCCGGTATCCGGGCTCGCAAGACTTGCCGCACCGTCTTCCCAGCCTTCCGGCCAGTGACATGGTTGATGCAGCCACACTTGCTTACCGTTGCGGGGGCAGCAGCGGCTTGGTTTCGTTTTGAAACGCACCGCTTTCCCGTTTAAAGCGGCCCCGGAATGGGGCGGCTCACCTGATGCTTCGAAAAATAACATCAATTTACGTTAACGTAAACGTAAATTTCATTGATGGCGGCGGCGGTCTGGCTTATGCTGGCCGTTTTATGAAATTTGCAAGCTGGAGGCGCATTTGCTGTATTCGATTGCTGGAACACTGAATTCCCTGTTCATCCTGGCCAGCCTGTACGGCATCTGGTCGCAGCTGCAGAAAATCTGGCAGCGCCGGCGCGAAGGCCATGACAATCCGTCCGATGTGCTGTCGCTGAACCAGTTCATGGTCAGCTTCCTCGCGTATTGGGCGTTCTTCGTGTATGGCTACTCGATCGAACCGTTCAACCATTTCATGGTGTGGCCGCGCGCCATTGCCGCGCTGCTGGCGCTGGGCATCCTGGCAGAAATCCGCCGCGACCGCTGTACGCGCAGCACTGACATGGCCTTGCGCCTGGCCGTGCTGCTGATGTTCGCCGGTGCGGCAGGGCTGGTGTTCGGCAAGCGCTTCGTGGACGAGGGCAGGCTGGTGTCGCAAGGCCTGATCGTGCTGGTGACGGTGCTGCTGGCCCAAGGCTATGCGCATCAGATCCGCAAGATCGTGCTGGCGCGCCAGACCGGAGCTGTGTCGCTGCGTATGAGCCAGTTCATTCTGGCCATGGACCTGAGTTCCATCTTCTTTGCCTGCGTGATGGGACTGGAAACCGGCTGGCCCCTGCTGTTGCTTGCGACCGTCAGCGCCATCACGAAACTGCTTATCATGTGGCTGTTCAGATGGGAGAAACGGATACAGGGGACGATTGCATGAAGGTACTGGTAACAGGCAGTGCGGGCCATCTGGGCGAGGCGCTGATGCGCGTGCTGGGCGACGCGGGTGCCGACGTGGTGGGACTGGATATCCAGGCCTCGCCCTACACCCGGCTGCAAGGCTCGATCACCGATGCGGCCGTGGCGCGCGATGCCATGCGCGGGGTGGATGCCGTGCTGCATACGGCGACGCTGCACAAGCCGCATGTGGCGACGCATACGTATTCCGACTTCATCGCCACCAATGTGCAGGGCACGCTGAATCTGCTGGAGGCGGCGCGCGATGCCCAGGTGGGTGCCTTCGTCATGACCAGCAGCACCAGCGTGTTTGGCGCCGCCATGTCGCCCGCGCCCGGCCAGCCGGCCATTTGGGTGGACGAGACGCTGCAGCCGGTGCCGAAGAATATCTACGGCGTGAGCAAGCTGGCGGCGGAGAACCTGTGCGAGCTGTTCGCGCGCAAGCATGGCCTGCCGGTGGTGATCCTGCGCACTTCGCGCTTCTTCCCCGAGGCCGACGATGAGCGCGGCGTGCGCGAACGCTATGCGGATGCGAATATCAAGGTCAATGAATTTCTGAACCGCCGCTGCGATATCGAGGACATTGTGGAAGCCCACCGCTGCGCGCTGGAACGCGCGCGCGGCATTGGTTTCGCGCGCTACATCATCAGTGCCACCACGCCTTTGCAGCGGGCCGATGTGGTGGACTTGCGCGTGGATGCCGCTGCCGTGGTGCGCGCCCGCGTGCCCGCCGTGGCGGACGAGTATGCGCGGCGCGGCTGGTCGCTGTTCCCGCAGCTGGACCGGGTGTACGACAACAGCCTGGCGCGGCGCGAACTGGGCTGGCAGCCGCGCCTTGATTTCGCCGGCCTGCTGCAAGGCTTGCCGGCGCTGCCGCTGGACGCGGATATCCGCAGTCCGCTGGCGCGGCTTATTGGCAGCAAGGGCTATCACGACCAGGTGTTCGCGGACGGACCTTACCCAGTCTAGCGGCGCGGGCCAGCAGGCCGCGGCTGCTGCCGGGTGAGCTTCAGCTGTCGCGGTACTGGTCGACCCGCTGCAGCCAGCCCGCGTCGAGCTGGTGGCGGCGGTAGTAGTCTTCCAGCCGCTGGCGGCCGGCCTGGCCCTGGTACAGGCCGAGGAAGCGCAGCGCGTTGCCGGCCAGGAAACGCTTGCTGCGCGCCGTATCCAGGCCGAGGGCGGTGAGCTCCCTGCTGACGGTTTCGGTGTAGCGTTCGTGGTCCTTTTCCTTGCCCAGCATGACCCAGTCGCTGCCATACATCAGGTGGCGCAGCTGGGGATCGTGGCGGGCGAGGAAGCTGGCCATCTGGCGCCGCACATGCTTCGCCTTGGCCGCGTCGCGGCCCGGCAGCAGTTCGGACAGATAGCTTAGATCGGCGAACACACGATCGTCCGGCCAGTCGGCGCCCAGCTGGCCCACCATGTCTTCCCAGTCCTCGGCGGGCGGCTGCATCAGGCTATGTTCGAAGCCGCCGAAATGGCCGAGGTTCAGGCGCAGGCCGGGATAGGCCTTGAGCACCGGCTGCCAGAAACGCGGCGCGGCGCGGCCGGAGTAGCCGGTGGCCGCGCCATTGCTGTCGGCCGCATGCGCCATGATAGGAACGCCGGCGGCGGCGGCGTAGCGGTAAAGCTGGTCCAGCGCGTGGTCCAGGTAAAGGGGAAACAGCGGATTCTCGCCGGCCCGTTCTGGATAGCTCAGATTGAAGCGCGAATTCTCGGCGGGCAGGAAGCCCATCGGCGGGTACAGCTTGACGCCTACGAAGCCCATTTCTTCGATGGCCCAGCGCACCAGGTCCAGCGCCGTCCGGCGCTGGCGGGCGCTGACGTCGATCAGCTGGCGCCATGGATCGAGCGGTACGAAGCAGTGCACGGCGGCCGTGGTTTGCAGGCGCTGGATGCGCTCCATCACGCGGACCTGGCTTTCCAGGTCGGATTGCGGTTCGTCGTCCAGCCACAAGGAGAGATCGACCAGGGCCGGCGTGAACAGGGCTTTGGCATTGGGCGGCGTGTAAAGGCCCAGCAGGCGCGCCACGATGTCGCGCCGGTCCAGCAGCAGCGTGGCGCCCCAGCGGATATAGCGCGCGATGATGCCCATGCCGCCCAGCAGGCTGCGCGCAGTGGCGCGGGCCTGATCCTCGTTGAGGATGCCGGGCAGGCCTTTGTCGCCGCCGGTTTCGGCGTGGATGGCGCGCAGCAGCGCCTTGCGACCATCCTCGTTTTCGGGCAGGTCCTGGGGGCGCAGGTTTTTCAGGCCGAGGCTGGGCGCGCCGAACACGGTGAGCAGGGCGCGCACCAGCTCATCCTCGATGCGCTGGCCGCTGGCGGCCTTCATTGCACCCGCCGCGCCGCCATCGATTTCTTCCAGCTCCGCGCGCGCGCTCTTGGCGGTGCTGCCGATAAACTCGATCAGCAGCGCGGCCAGCCAGGGCAGCAGGGAGCGCGCCATGCCGGCGAAGACGATCTGCTCCTCGTCGTCATGCAGGGCCACATGCTGGATAAAACCGCGCACCGGCAGATCGGCGGCGTTGAAGGCGTGGCAGTGCACATCGACCAACAGATCGCCCGCCAGCAGGGGTGGCGCGCCTTGCTGCTGCGCCAGCGGGCTGCAGGCGGGCAGCCAGGGCAGAGCGGCGCCAGCGGCCATCAGGCGCAGCAGATGGCGGCGGCGGGAGCTGAACTGCGGCGAGGACGCGGGCATATCGTCTCCTTGGAGTGAATCGTGCGCGGCGCATCAGCTCATGAATATAGCCCGGCTGGCGCGCAAAAACATCACACTTTGCCACCACGCGACACCCGCGCCCCGCGAGTGCGCAAGTGCTGTACAATCGGCCGGAGTGTTGTTCGAACGATCGTGCTTTTTTGCCCGCCTCTACAAAAAGGAGACAGCATGGACTTGAACTATTCCGCCGAGGATGAGGCTTTCCGCGACCAGGTGCGGGCCTTCCTCGACGCTGAACTGCCGCCCGACCTGCAAGCCAAAGTGCGCGCGCATCTGCGCCTGACGAAAGACGATTATGTGCGCTGGCACCGCATCGCGGCGCGCCAGGGCTGGGCGGCGCCCGCCTGGCCCACCGAATATGGCGGGCCGGGATGGAACGCCACCCAGCGCCATATCTGGGAAGACGAGTGCGCCCGTGCCGGCACGCCGCGCATCCTGCCTTTTGGCGTGAATATGGTGGCGCCGGTGATCATGGCGTTCGGCAGCGCGGAGCAGAAGGCGTACTATCTGCCGCGCATCCTGAGCTGCGCGGACTGGTGGTGCCAGGGCTATTCCGAACCGGGCTCCGGCTCTGACCTCGCGTCGCTGAAAACCACTGCCGTGCGCGAGGGCGAGCACTACATTGTCAACGGGCAGAAAACCTGGACCACGCTGGGCCAGTACGCCGACATGATCTTCTGCCTGGTGCGCACCGATGCCACGGTGCGCAAGCAGGAAGGCATCTCTTTCCTGCTCATCGATATGCATACGCCGGGCATCACGGTGCGCCCCATCATCATGCTCGACGAAGAGCATGAGGTGAACGAAGTCTTCTTCGATAACGTCAAGGTGCCGGTGCAGAACCTGGTGGGCAAGGAGAACAAGGGCTGGACTTACGCCAAATACCTGCTGGGCCATGAACGCACCGGCATCGCCGCCGTCGGCGTCTCCAAGCGCGAGCTGGCAGCGCTGAAGAAGCTGGCCATGCGCCAGCTCAAGCACGGCAAGCCGCTGCTGGAAGATCCGCTGTTCGCCGCCAAGGTGGCCAATCTGGAGATCGAGCTGATGGCGCTGGAAGTGACGGTGCTGCGCACCATCGCGCAGGAGGACCAGGCGCCCGGCCCGCAGGCTTCGCTGCTGAAGGTGCGCGGCTCGGAAATCCAGCAGATGCTGACCGAGTTGATGCTGGAAGCGGCCGGCCCCGCAGCCCTGCCTTTCGATCCGGCCTACCTGGATGGCGAGGCGCCCCATGCGGCGGGCGGCGACGACGCTGCCGCGCCGTTGGCGGGCTACTACTTCAATACCCGCAAGACCACGATCTACGGCGGCTCCAACGAAATTCAGAAGAACATCATCACCCAGATGATTCTGGGTCTGTGAGGGAGACAGCATGGACTTCAATCTGAAGGAAGAACAGCAGCAGTTCGCCGATGCGCTGCGGCGCTGGACCGAGCGCGATTACAGCTTCGAGACGCGGCGCCGCATCATCCACTCGCCAGCCGGCGTTTCCGAGCAGGCCTGGGCGGGGCTGGTGGAGCTGGGCATGACGGCCTTGCCAGTGCCGGAGGCGCAGGGCGGTTTCGACGGCAGTGCAGTGGATATGCTAGTGGTGATGCAGGAGCTGGGCCGCGGCCTGGTGGTGGAGCCGTATTTCGCCACAGTGCTGGGCGCGCAGTTCCTGAAGCTGGCCGGCGGCCAAGAGCTGCGCCTGGAGCAGGTCGTGGTTGGGACGCTGAAACTGGCTTGCGCCTTGGGCGAGCAGCAGGCGCGCCACGACCTGGCCGATATTGCACTCACCGCGGCCAAGGAGGCTGGCGGCTACCGCCTGAGCGGCAGCAAGACGGTGGTGATCCACGGCGCCGAAGCGGGGGCGCTGATCGTTTCGGCGCGCAGCGGCGGCAGCCAGCGCGACCGGCGCGGCATTTCGCTGTTCGTGGTGGCGCCCGATGCGCCGGGCGTGCGCGTCAGCGGCTACCGCACCCTGGACGGCCAGCGCGCCGCCACCATCGTTTTCGACCAGGCGCCCGGCGAGCTGCTGGGGCGCGAGGGCGAGGCCTGGGCCGTGCTGGAAGCGGCCACCGATTACGGCGCCACCCTGCTGTGCGCGGAGGCGCTGGGCGCCATGGATGCGATCTTCGCCGCCACCCTGGAGTATCTGAAAACGCGCCAGCAGTTCGGTGCGCCGATCGGCAAGTTCCAGGCCTTGCAGCACCGCATGGCCGATATGTTCATCCATCTGGAGCAGGCCCGTTCCATGGCCATGCTGGCGGCGGTGAAAGTGGCGTCGGATGATGAGGAGGAGCGCCGCCGCATCGTTTCCGCCGCCAAGGCGCGAGTGGGCCAGGCGGCGCGCTTCGTCGGCCAGCAGGCGGTGCAGCTGCATGGCGGCATGGGCGTGACCGACGAGCTGCCGGCAGCGCACCACTTCAAGCGCCTGAGCATGATCGAGCTGACGCTGGGCGATGTGGACCACCATCTGGGGCGCTTTATCGCCCAGCCGGGCTTCCGTCCGGCGGCGGGGGAGTAGACGATGCGGGTGTTTGCCAATCTGGCCGAAATGCAGGCCCTGGTCGGGCAGGAAGTGGCGGTGTCGGACTGGATCGAGGTGGATCAGGAGCGCATCGACCGCTTCGCCGAGGCCACCGGCGACCATCAGTGGATTCATGTCGATGCCGGGCGCGCGGCGCGCGAGTCGCCCTACGGCGCCACCGTGGCCCACGGCTTCCTGACCCTGGCCCTGCTGCCCGCCATGCTGCAGGCTTCGATGCGCATGGCGGACGTGAGCATGGGCCTGAACTACGGCTTGAACAAGGTGCGCTTTCCGGCGCCGCTGACGGCGGGCGGCCGGGTGCGCGGCCGCTTCAGCATCCTCTCGGTGACGCCGCTGGAAGGCGGCGGCGCGCAAGTGGAGTGGGGCGTGAGCATGGAAGCCGTGGAGGGGGGCAAGCCGGTCTGCGTCGCGGAATTCCTGATGCGGCGCTATCCCTGAGGTATTTCAGAACGAGGAAGCCAGGTAGCGGTTGCGGCCACTGGCCTTGGCCTGGTAGAGCAGGGTGTCGGCCGAGCGTATCAGCAGCTCGGGCGAGGATTCCGGCCCCGGCTTCATGCTGGCCGAGCCCATGCTGACCGTCACATGGTGGCTGACCGACGAGGCGCGGTGCTCGATGTGCAGTCCGGAGACTTCATCCAGGATGCGGCGCGCTACCCGCTCTGCGCCTTCCTGCTCTTCCTGCGGCAGCAGCAGCACGAATTCCTCGCCGCCATAGCGCGCCAGCAGGTCGGAGGGGCGCATGGCGCAACGCTTCATGGCGGCGCTGACCTGCTGCAGGCAGGCGTCGCCGGCCTGGTGGCCATAGGCGTCGTTATACAGCTTGAAATGGTCGATATCCATCAGGATCACCGATAGCGCGACGTGGGCGCGCATGCAGCGCCGCCACTCGCTTTCGATGGCCTCGTTGAAGCTGCGCCGGTTGGCCACGCCGGTCAGGGCGTCGGTCAGAGTCAGCTCGCGCATGGCGTCGGCCTGGCGCTTGACGGTGAGCTGGGTGCGCACGCGGGCGCGCACCACGGCCACATTGAAAGGCTTGCTGATGAAATCCACCGCGCCCGCTTCCAGGGCGCGTGTCTCGTCTTCGGGATGGGTGAGGGCGGTGACGAAGATCACCGGAATGTCGCGCGCGCGCGGCGAGGCGCGCAGGGCGGCGCACACCTCGTAGCCGTCCATGCCGGGCATGACCGCGTCCAGCAGGATCAGGTCGGGCTGCTGCTGGTTGGCGATTTCCAGCGCCTTTTCGCCGCTCAGGGCGAACAGCACGTCGTGCTCCTCGCGCAGGGCGTGGTGCAGGATCTGAATGTTTTCCATGGCGTCGTCCACCACCAGAATGCGCCCGTTCCTGGCCAGATCGGTCCAGCTCATTGGTTCTCCTTCCGCTTCAGCATTTCCAGCAGCTTTCTTTCGGCAAGCGCGAAATCCAGCGTGTCGATGGCGTTGGCGACGGCGGGCAGGTCGTCCACACCCAGTCGCTCCAGAGCGGGGCGCAGGGCGTTGAATTCGCTCAGCGCCTTCAGATTACTATTCTGCAGTAAGGATACCAGTTCCGACAGCGCCTGCGGCAGATCGGCGTCCATCGCGTGCGCTTCGCCGTCCTGCTGTACGGGCAGGGGCAGGGTACGCGCGGCGCCGGTGACGGTATCGATCGCCTCGCTCAGGGAGATCAGCAGGGCATTGAGCTCGGCATCGCGTTCTTCTGCCAGCATCAATTCGGCCAGCGAGGCCAGGCGTGCCACATCGGAAGCGCCCAGATTGGCGGCCACGCCGCGCAAGCGGTGCAGCACCTGGGTGGCGGCGCGCCGCTCACTGCGGGCCAGCAGGGCGCGCACCTCGGTCACGGCGTCGCCCTGGGAATTTTCGAAGCGTTTCAGTAGGCCGACAAAAGCCGGGTAATTGCCGGCCAGGCGTTTCAGCGCCGCGTCCAGATCGATGCCGGGCAGGCGGGCGGGGATGTCGGCCGCCATGGCTGCCGGCTGTGCCGCCGCCGTGCCCAGGCGGGAGGCGGACAGGGGCGCCAGCCGGGTCAGGGTGGCGGTCAACTCATCCACGTCGATCGGTTTGCCGACGTGGGCGTCCATGCCCGCGTCCAGCGCCCGGCTGCGGTCTTCCTCCAGGGTGTTGGCGGTCATGGCGATGATGGGCAACTGCACCAGGCCCAGGGCGCGGATGGCGATGGTCGCCTCATAGCCGTTCATGACGGGCATTTGCAGGTCCATCAGCACGGCGTCGCAGCGCGCCGGACCGGTTTGCAGCAGTTCGACGGCGATCTTGCCGTTGGCGGCGATTTCCACGCGCGCGCCGGCATGCAGCAGAATGTATTGCGCCATTTCCTGGTTGATCTCGTTATCCTCCACCAGCAGCACGCGCATGCCGGTCAGGCGGCCCGAGAGCGGCTGCGGTGGCGGCGGCGCGGCAATCGCGGCCGCGCCGCTGAGGGCGGCCAGCGCCGCCACTTGCAGACGGTGCGGCGTGGCCGGCTTGGACAGGATGGCGTCCAGCCGCAAGCCCTCGGCCAGCAGGGCCAGTTCCTCGCTGCTGTGCTCCGGCGCCATCACCACCACCTTGGGCAGGCGCAGGCCTTCCTCGGCGCGTGCCAGCATCAGGACCGTGACGCCATCCATTTCCGGCATGGCGCTGTCGATCAGCAGCAAGTCCAGGGGGCGCGGCGCCTGCGCCGCTTTGCGCAGCTGGGCCAGGGCGGCCTGGCCGCTGGCAGTGCTCCACACCGTCCAGCCGAAAGCCTCGCCGGCGCGCTGCAGGGCGGCGCGCGAAGCGGCGTTGTCGTCCACCAGCAGCACGTGCAGGCCTTGCAGGGCGGGCGGCAACGGCGGATGCAGCGGCAGGTCAGGCGCGCGCTGCATGGGATAGATGAAGTGGAAGGTGGAGCCCTGGCCCACCACGCTTTCCACGCCGATGGTGCCATCCATCAGGTCGGCCAGGCGGCGGCAGATCGCCAGTCCCAGGCCGGTGCCGCCGTATTTGCGGCTGGTGCTGGTGTCGACCTGGGAGAAAGCTTCGAACATGCGCAGCTGGTGCTCGGGATCGATGCCGATGCCGGTGTCGCGCACCTGGAATTCCAGCGTGATGCCGCTGTCGTCGTCGCTCAGCTTGCGCACGGCCAGCACGATTTCGCCGCGCTCGGTGAACTTGACGGCATTGCTCATCAGATTGAGCAGAATCTGCTGCAGGCGCATGGCGTCGCCCACCAGTTCCATCGGCACATCCGGCGCCACGTCGAAGACCGCCTCCACGCCCTTGTCCCAGGCCGCATTGCAGGCCAGCACCGAGGTGCTGCCGAGGATGTGGTCGAGATTGAAGCGGGCGCGCTCCAGTTTGAGCTGGCCGGCTTCGATCTTGGAAAAGTCCAGCACATCGTTGACCACGGCCAGCAGGGCCTGGGTGGCCAGCTGGATCTTGCCGACGTAGCTGCGTTCGCGCCGCTCCAGCGGCGATTCCTCCAGCAGGCGCGCCAGGCCGATGATGGCGTTCATCGGGGTGCGGATCTCGTGGCTCATATTGGCCAGGAACTCGCTCTTGGCGCGGCTGCCCGCCTGGGCGCGGTCGCGTTCATGCATCAGCTGCTGGTTCAGTTCCTGCAGCTCCAGCTCGCGCTGTTTCAGCTCCGTGACGTCGGAAGCGAGCACGAAGAAGCCGCGCACCACGCCTTCCTCGTCGAAATCGGGCAGGTAATTGATCCACACATGCTGGCCGGGGCTGTTGCGGCGCTGCAGTTCGCGCGCAAAATTCTGCGGCACGCCTTGCAGCGCGGCGGCAACCTGCTCGCGCGTCAGCTCCATCAGGCGCGGTCCGAGCACCTGTTCCATGGTGGCGCCCAGGCACTGGTCCAGCGTCAGGCGGAAGGTTTCCAGGAAGCGCCGGTTGGCGAAGCGGCAGCACAGGCCCGCGTCCCAGTAGGCCACCATGGCGGGCAGATTGTCGGTTACGGTGCGGATGAAGGCATTGCTGCGCGCCAGCCGCAGCGAGGTGCTTTCCAGCGCGGCGTCGGCACGCTTGCGTTCCGTGATGTCGAGCGAGATGCCGAGCAGGTGGGTGGGTTCGCCCTGCTGATCCAGCAGGGCCACTTTCCGCGTGGTGACATAGCGCACCTCGCCGCCGATGGCGCTCACCTGCTCGTCCGGCAAATCCATCATCCGGCCCGAGGCCAGCACCTTGCGGTCCGCTTCGTTGAAGGCGCGCGCCTGCTCCGGCGGGAAGACTTCGGCGTCGGTCTTGCCAAGGAAGGCTGTGCGCGAACGGCACAGCAGGCGCTCGCCTTCGCGGTTGAGCATTTCGTAGCGCAGGTCGCTGGCGCGCTTGACGAAGATCATGGCTGGAATATTCTCGACCACGGAGCTGAACAGCTGGCGCTGGCGTTGCAGCTCGGCCTCGGTCTGCTTGCTGGCGGTGATGTCGAGCAGCACGCCGGTGATGCCCACCAGCTCCTGCTGCGCGTCGAAGACGGGGAAATAGCCCGCCATATAGTGGCTGATGCGCTGCGGCGCCGAGGGCGTGACGCCGCTCAATTCGGCGAAGGGAATCGGCTGGCCGCTGTCGAGCACCTGGCGGTAAGCCATGCCGACTGCGGCGCGCAGCGAGGGATCTTCGATCAGCTCGTCGAACTGATGGCCGAGGTGCGCTGGCACCGGCGCGCCGTTTACCGCCGCCATATAGTCGTTGATCATCACAATGCGCAGGCTGGGATCGACAAAGCTCAGGCCCACCGGCGCCGTGGCGTACAGGTTTTCCAGCAAGGCCTTGGACTGCTGCAGTTCGGCGGTGCGCTCGTCCACCAGGGTTTGCATCTGCTGGCGGTAGCGCAGGATATCTTCGCTCATCTGGCGCAGGGCGCCGCCCACTTCGTCGGCCTCGCGGAAGGCCAGCGGCGGCAGCTGATAGGCTTCGCCCGCCGCCATGGCGCGCGCCGGGCCGCTCAGGGCGCGCACCGAGCGGCCGATGCTGCCGCCCACGCCCCAGGCCAGCGCGAAGCCGGCGATCAGCAGCACCAGCACCCCGGCCGAGATGAAGGTGATGAACTGCATCAGATCCTGCATCAGATAGTCTTCCGGCACACCCACGGCCACGGTCCAGCCACTGTGCTGGGCGCGGCTGAAACTGGCATAGACCGGCGTGCCTTCCAGGGTATAGGTCTGCATCTGGCCTTCGCTGGTCTGCAACATTTTCTCGCGCAGTTCCTGGCTGGTGGCCTGGCCCACATAGCGCTCGGCGTCGCGGTTGCGGGCCATGATGATGCCCTTGGGGTCGAGCAGGCCGACGATCACATAGTCGGGCAGATGCTGCTCCTCCAGCAGGCGCTTGAGGCGTTCGGCGCGGTACACCACGCTCAGCGCGAAGGCCGTGCCACCGTCGCGCAGTACCGGCACATCGATGGCGAACAGCGGCGGCTGGCCGCGCGCGGCCGCCAGATTGCTCAGGCCGGGCTGCCCATGGGCGAACAGATAGTGCAGGCGGTTGGCATTGGTATTGGCATACAGCTCGGGCGCGTCGGCCGGGGCGCCGGTATCGGCCAGAATCCTGCCGTCGGCCCGGCTCAGGAGGATGCGCGCGCCGGGAAAATCGGGCAGCAGCAGGTGCGCGGCCTGGCTGGTGAAGGCGGTGAAATCGTTGTTTTGCAGGCTGGGCGAGGAGGCCAGGGCGCGCGCCGCACTCTGGCCGGTTTGCAGGTCGCGGTCCACGGCCGCGGCCAGCGCGCGCGCCATGCGCTGGGCATTCCCGACCACCTGGCTGCGCTCCAGGTGATAAAAGTGCAGGACCAGCAGGCCAAGGCCAACCAGGGCTGGCAGTATGCAAGCGAGCACCAGCAGCGTGATCTGCGAACGGATCGACGGTAGCGGCTCGCTGGTTTCTGCGCTCACTATGCTGGGCCTCCGGCACTATGGTGGAAAGATGATAGCCCAGAGCGGCGCGAAAACGGTAGTATTTTGCCCTGCCGGACGTTGCCTGCTGCGTGCATGCAAAAAAATTTGCCGAGCGTGTCGATTTTCCCGCGGCTGAGCCGTCGTGGGGATAGAGCGGCCGGTAACGGCGCTTTCCAACCCTCAAACCACAGGAGATAAAAGAATGAGCGATAGCGATCAAGTCAAAGGCCCGGCATCCTACTTCCCATCGATCGAGAAGAAGTACGGCCAACCGATCGCCCACTGGCTGGCGCTGCTGGGCGGCCGCGCCGGCATGAAGCATATGGAGCTGGTGAACTGGCTGAAGGCCGAGCATGGGCTGGGCCACGGCCACGCGAATGCGCTGGTGGCCCACCACCTGGCGGGCAAGAAAGCCTAAGCCGCCCGGCAAGGGCCGGGCGGTGCGCGTTTAGCTGTAGCGCGCCAGTTCCAGCTTGGCGATGGCGTTGCGGTGCACCTCGTCCGGGCCGTCGGCCAGGCGCAGGGTGCGGTTCAGCGCAAACTGGCAGGCCAGCGGGAAGTCTTCGGACACGCCGGCCGCGCCATACGCCTGGATGGCCCAGTCGAGCACCTGCTGCGCCACGTTCGGCGCCAGCACCTTGATCATGGCGATTTCGGCCTGCGCCACCTTGTTGCCCACCGTGTCCATCATATACGCCGCTTTCAGCGTCAGCAGGCGCGCCGTGTCGATGCGGATGCGTGCTTCGGCGATGCGTTCGCGCCACACGCCCTGTTCCGACAGGCGGCGGCCGAATGCCACGCGCGCATGCAGGCGGCGGCACATCAGCTCCAGCGCGCGTTCGGCCACGCCGATGGCGCGCATGCAGTGGTGGATGCGGCCCGGACCGAGGCGGCCCTGGGCGATTTCGAAGCCGCGGCCTTCGCCCAGCAGGATGCTGGCGGCCGGCACGCGCACATTCTCGAACAGGATTTCGCAGTGGCCATGCGGCGCGTCGTCGTAGCCGAATACCGGCAGCGGACGCACGATGGTGATGCCCGGCGTGTCGGCCGGCACCAGGATCATGGACTGCTGCTGGTGGCGCGGCGCGTCGAAGTCGGTCTTGCCCATGGCGATGAAGACCTTGCAGCGCGGGTCCCCCGCGCCGGAAATCCACCATTTGCGGCCGTTGATCACATAGTCGTTGCCATCGCGCTCGATGCGGGTTTCGATATTGGTGGCGTCGGAGGAGGCCACGCCCGGTTCGGTCATGGCGAAGGCCGAGCGGATCTCGCCGCGCAGCAGCGGTTCCAGCCATTGCTGCTTCTGCGCCTCCGTGCCGTAGCGTTCCAGCGTTTCCATATTGCCGGTATCGGGCGCCGAGCTGTTGAACACTTCCGGGGCCCAGCCCACGCGGCCCATGATTTCGCACAGCGGCGCGTAGTCCAGATTGGACAAGCTGTCCGGCGCGCGCGCCGATTTGGGCAGGAAGAGATTCCACAAGCCCTGTTCGCGCGCCAGGGGCTTGAGCCGCTCGATGATTTCGGTGGGAATCCAGCGGTTGCCTTTTTCGCGCCCGTTGCGGTCCACTTCCTGGTAAAACGCCTGCTCGTTCGGATAGATATGCTGGTCCATGAAGGCCAGCAGCTTGGTCTGCAATTGCTTGCAGCGTTCTGAATAGTCGAAATCCATGCTGTCTCCTTAAACGACTGCTTTGCCGCTGGCGTAAGACCAGCCCAGTTCCGCCATCGGCCGTGCCATCTTGCCCGATTCCAGGGCTTGCGCGCTGGCCGCCGTGCCGTCCACATAGCGCTTCATGATGCCTTGCATGATGCTGGTCAGGCGGAACATATTGAAGGCGAGGTAGAAATTGAAGTCCTCCAGGCGGATGGTCTTGCCGGTGCGGGCCGCATACTGCTCGATGTATTCCTGCTGCGAGGGGATGCCCAGCGCCTTCAGGTCCAGGCCCGCGATGCCGCGGAACTGGCCGGGCTGGATGTGCCAGCTCATGCAGTGATACGAAAAATCGGCAAACGGGTGTCCCAGCGTGGACAGTTCCCAGTCCAGCACCGCCAGGATGCGCGGCTCGGTGGGATGGAAGATCAGGTTGTCGAGGCGGTAGTCGCCATGCACGATGGCCGTGTCGTCGCCGGGCGGAATATGCGCCGGCAGCCAGGCGATCAGCTGGTCCATCGCGTCGATGGTTTCGGTCTGCGAGGCCAGGTACTGCTTGGTCCAGCGCTCGATCTGGCGCTGGAAGTAGTTGCCCGGCTTGCCGTAGTCGCCCAGGCCGATGGCCTGGTAGTCGATGCTGTGCAGCTGGGCGATCACGCGGTTCTGCTCATCGTAGATGGCGGCGCGTTCGGCCGGCGTCATGCCGGGCAGCGCCTGGTCCCACAGCACGCGTCCTTCGACGAACTCCATCACGTAAAAGGCGCGGCCGATCACGGCTTCATCGGTGCACAGCAGATACTGGCGGGCGGCCGGGAAGCCGGCCTTGTGCAGCGCGTCCATCACCCGGTATTCGCGGTCGATGGCGTGCGCCGACGGCAGCAGCTTGGCGGCGGGCGCCGGCTTGGTGCGCAGCACGTAATGCCGGCTACCAATGCTTAACTTGAAAGTGGGATTGGATTGTCCGCCCTTGAACTGCGCGACTTGCAGCTCGCCATGCGGATAGTCTGCGATATGCTGGCGCAGATGCGCGTCCAGCGCCGCCACGTCGAACTTGTGGCGCTCGGATACAGCCTTGGTGCCCATGAACTCTTCGAACATAGAATCTCCTGTTATGCGGCTGCAGGCAATTCTAGCTTAGAAAAAGAACGTGTGTGCTATTTATTTTGCTGCGAAAGCTGGCGTGATTTTTGGTACTGTTCCAGCAGCTGCTCCATCGTCGTGCTGCGGTTGGCCGCTTGCAGCGGAGCGGGCGGCGCGTAGTTGGAGAAGCGCAGCACCCAGTCCTGTTCGGCCGCGCCGACGTCGAGCGCGTTGATGCAGCCGGCCGTCTGCGCCAGGTTGCCGAGGAAGAGGCGCTGGCCGGTCAGGGCGTAGGAGAGGATGGCGCGGTTGACGCCACCGTGCAGCACCAGCAACACCGTGTCCCAACTGGCATCGTCGCGCAGGCGGCGCAGGGCGGGGTGGATGCGGTCCATCAGTTCGCCCACGCTTTCGCCGCCGAGGAACTGGCGCTCTTCGGCCACCACGCCCTCGAAAGCGCCGGTGAACGCCTCATGCAGCTGCGCGTCGGGGATGCTGGAGAGGCGGCCGCCGCGGATTTCGGCCAGTTCCGGCCACGCTTCAATCACGATCTGCTGGCCCGTTTCGGCCAGCACGCGCTGCGCCGTTTCCACCGTGCGCGGCAGGCCGGAGACGATGACGCGGTCAAAGCGCAGCTGCCAGGCGGCGAAAGCCTGGCCGGCGGCCGTGGCTTGCAGGCGGCCCGCATCGTTCAGCGGCACGCTCTCGGGCAGGAAGGGTTTGCCGGCGGCGTCGAAGTAGGTCACGCTGCCATGCCGCATCAGGTAGATGCGGCGGCGCTGCTGGAGTGGATGGCTCATGGCTCAGAAGAAAACGGCGGTGCGGGTGATGATGCTGCCGTTATTGGTGTACGGGTTGGTGGCGCGCACCGAGCCGCTGTCGAATTTGCCGTCATCGAGCTTGGCGTCGATCTGCTCGGAAAAGCTGTCGGGCAGATTGTCGAAGCGGATACCGTTGCCGCCGCGGCCACCCACCACATCGTTATAGATGTAGACGGCGCCGCCCTGGGCGCTGGTCATGAAGTCGCTGCTGCCGTTGAAGGCGCCGGTGATGAAGCCGCCCAGCGCCAAGTGCTGGGGCGCGAGCTGGTATTCGGTGATCTGGCCGTCGCCATTGCCGTTGCCGGAGGCGCCCGGCACATGCTGCATGGCCTGGATATCGTCGCCGGGCAGGGCACGGAATTTGTCCTGGTAGGCGTTGACGGCGGCCTGCAGCGAGTTCGATTGCTGGATCACGTTCTTGACCTTGGCGCTGTCGATCAGGCCCTGGCCTTTGAGCACGCCGCCCAGCAGCAGGCCGATGATGACGAGGACGATGGCGATTTCCACCAGCGTGAAACCGCTCTGGCGGCGCGCTTGCAAAACCGGACGGGGATGGGGCATGGCGTTTCCTTTCATTTGAACCTATCTTACAAGCCCAGCGGCGGGCCTGTCCACACCGGGGCTGGAAGCGCGCTGCTGCAGCGCTTCCAGGCGGCCGGCCAGGAAGCGCGCCTCGCCGGGATCGGTGATCTGGCCGCTGGACAGCAGGGCGCCAATCAGCTTGCGCGCGCTGTCCAGCTCATTCATACCCTCCAGCGCGAATACTTCCAGTTCGCGCGCCCAGTCCGGCGCCTGCGTGGCTTGCGTACGGATAGCCGTCGCGTAGCGCCGCGCCAGCGGCAGGTCATGCAGGCGGTGGCGCGCCACCAGCGCGGCGTGGGCCAGCCAGGGCCAGCGCCGCTGCGGGTCGCGCAGGAATTCGCGGTAGACCAGGTCGAGCATCTGGCGGCTGCGCGCCGCGTCGTTGACGGCGCTGTACACCTGACTGGCGGCCAGCAGCGGATACTGGCCGCGCGGATCGAGATCGAGGGCGCGTTCCAGCCAGGCGGCCAGGCGGCCGTAATCCAGCGTGCGCCATGCAAGGCGCTGGCCGGGCTGGTCGTCGAAGCTTTGCAGGTGGAGCATCAGCAGCTTGGACAGGGCCAGCGGTTCGCCCAGGCTGGCCAGGCGCAAACCGGCCAGCGGCATCGGCGGCGGCAGGGGGGGCGCCGCTTGCGCGCCGTGTCCGGCGCGGGCGCCGAAAGGCTGCAGGGTGTGCCAGGCCAGTTGCGCCGCCAGCGCGCAGACCAGCAGCAGCTGCAGCGGCGTGGGCGCGGCGCGGCGGCGCGGCGGTGTGGTGGTGGGCGTACTGCCAGCCATCAGAATTCCTTGCGATACAGGTCGAACAGCGCGGCGGCGGCCAGCAGCAGCAGGTAGATGGCGGTCTGGCCCAGTACCAGCGCCAGTTGCAGCCAGCTGCCGTCGTGATAGACCAGCCATTCGCTGCGCGTGAACTGGTCCAGGGTGGGCAGCACCAAGGCCAGCAAGTCCATGCCGGCCGCGATGGCACGCTGTCCGGCGTCGGCCGCGCCGCTGTGCTGGCCGATCAGCTGCAAGGCCGCCACGCTGCGCGCCAGCAGATAAAAGCCCAGCGTGGCGGCCAGCGCGGGCAGCACGTGGTTCAGGGTGAACATGCACAGCAGCGCAAAGCCGGCCACCAGCCACAGTTCGCACAGCAGCGATGTGCACCACAGCGCAGCCTGCGCCGGCGGTGCGAAGAACAGGCCGAGGGCGCCGAACGGCAGCGCCGGCAACAGCGCCAGCAGGCAGAAGCCGCCCAGTTTGCCGAGCAGGTAGGCGGCGCGTGGCAGGGGCAGGGCCAGCAGCAGCTCGCTGCCTTTGTCGTGCGCCTCGCGCGCCATGCTGGTGACGACGAAGGTGGCGATCAGGAAAACGGCACTCAGGCGCAGCAGGGCCGCCAGCAGCGCGGCCTGGATCTGGCGGCTCTCGGTCAGCGCCACCGCATGCAGGAAGCCGCTCAGGCCCAGCGCTGCCAGCGCGATCACGGCCAGCACCCACAGCATGCGGCTGCGCAGCGCTTCCAGCAGCGTGTAGCGGGCGATGGTCAGGATGGGTGCAAGCATGACTCAGGGCAGGCGCTGCGCGGCGACCATGCGGTTGTACAGGATGTTCGGCGAGACCCAGACCACGATATCGTCATATGCGCCGCCGGCGGCGCTGCTATTGTCGCTGGCGCCGCGCATGACGAAGGTGGTGCCGGAAGGATTCTGGTTGGCTTTCTCGTCCACGTTGCCGCTGCCGGCATCGGCGGCGCGCACGCCTTGCTCGCTGAAGCCGCCGTAGCCGTTCTTGCCATGCGAAAGGATGACAGCGGGGATGTCGTTGACGCCGGTGGCCGCCACCACGTTGCCGCCCGCATCGCGCGTGGCGATGGTGATGTCGCGCGGCGTCTGCAGGCGGAATGGCGCGGCGCTGTCGCTGAAAGCCGGCGTCACGCTGTAGCGGAACAGATGGCCCCAGCTATCGAGCTTGGGCAGGCCGAGCGTGGCCCAGGGCAGGAAGCCTTGGCGGCGCTCGCCCGTGCAGCGGCTGCCGTCGCGGTCCTCCAGGCCATTGGCGGCGGAAATCGCGGGGCAGGGCAGATAGCCATTGCGCAGCGCGAAGCCGAGCAGGGCTTCGCGCGCCTCCTCCAGCGTCTTCTGCGTATCGGCCGTGCGGCGCTGTTCCAGCTGGCTGCTCAGCGGCGCAAGCAGGCCGCCCACCATCAAGCCCACGATCACCAGCACGATGGCCATTTCGACCAGGGTGAAACCTGCGTTCTTTGTCTTCATCATGCTAGGGCAGGGCGCGCGCCGCTGCCATCCTTTCATACAGTGTTGGCAGCGACAGCGGCAGCAGCAGGTCGTCGAAAACGCCGCCGGGAGCCGCCGGATTATCGCTGGCGGCGCGCTGCATGAAGCTCTGCACGGCGCCGTCGTTGCCTTGTTCGTCCACATTGCCCTGCGCGCCATTGGCCTGCGCCATGCCGCTGACGCTGGTGCCGAGATTGTTGCGCCCCTGCGAGAACACCACGGCCGGCGCGCATTGCGCATACAGCAGGCAGACCTCCTGTCCGACCGCGTACACAAGATTGCCGCGGCCGTCGCGGGTCTGCACGCGCTTGGTGGCGACGGCCGAAATACGCAGCAACGGCGCGCGCGTGTATTCCGGCGTCACGCTGTAGCGCAGTACCTTGCCCCAGCTGTCGGCGCCTTCCACCCCCAGCGCCACCCAGGGCAGGAAGCCGCTGCAGGCGGCTTCGCTGTCGCAGGGGGCGGCGCTTTCGCGGCCATCGGTGGCCGAGACGGCGGGACGCGGCAGGCGGCCATGCAGGGCGGCGAAACCGATCAGGGCATCCGCAGCCTGCGCCAGCCGCGCCTGGGTGCGGCGTTCGCGCAGCGCTTCCAGATTCTGCTTGCCGAAGACGCTGATGAGCAAGGTTGCCGCGCCGAGGCCGGCCACGGCCAACAGCAGCAGCAGCGCCGCGCCCCCCTGGCGCGCGGGGCGCCAGGGGGCGCGCCGCGCTGTGTCAGCGGCCCGCTTCGTGCACGCTGCCATCGGCCGGATTGAAACTTTGCCCCGGTTTCAGCTTGACGCTGCCGCCGGTGGGCAGGGGCACGGACAGCGCGCCGCCTTTCGCCCGCACCGCCGGGCTTTCCTGCGGCACGTTATTGACCCAGACCACCGATTTGCCGCCGCTGCGCCGGATCACGCCATTCAGCTGCACCGGTTCGGCCGGTGCCGGCGGCGGCGGCGCTTCGCTGGCGGTCATCGGCGCGGGCGGCACAAAACCGGCGGACATGCCGGGCATGCCTGAAGCACCGGCCGGCGCGCTGCTGCGCTGGGCGTCGAGCTGCACGCGCTCTTCCAGCGTGGTGAACAGGCGGCCAATGGTGGGCGCTGTGGCCTGGGCCAGCAGCGGGCCGCAGCAGAGATTCAGGACGATCGCCAGCAGCATGCGTTTCATGGCGCGCTCCTGGTTGGTATCGCAGTGGCATCGCGCACGGCGAGCGCGGGCCGTTTGGCGCCGCCGGGCTGCGGCGCGGACGGCGCTGCAGGCTGGGGTGTCAAGGTCAGCCAGTTCAGCGTGCAGTCGCCGGTCAGCGCGGGTGACTGAGCGCCAGGTGTGGCGGTGGCGCTGCGGCGCAAGCTGCAGTCCTGCAGCGCGAAGTAGCCGCGCTGGCGCAGGTCGGCGAGGAAGTTGAACAGGTCCATCTCGTGCAGCAGGTCCATATGCAGCTTCATGCGGCTGCCGCGCAGCTGGTAATCGCCGGTGGGCAGCGGCTGCTCCAGCCGGTAGGGTTGCTGCGGGTCGATCTGATAGGTGAGCGGCAGCAGGCGGCGCTGCTCCTGGATTTGGCGGATGCTCTCCACCCAGTCCAGACGGCGCTCCTCGCCCGCCAGGCCTTTTCGCTGCAATTCAAGGAAGGCAGGCTGGAAGCGGCGGATTTCCTCCTTCTCCGTTTCGGCATAGGTCAGGCGTGAATGGGCGTCGTTGCGGGCGCGCTGGGCGCGCGCTTCCACCTCCAATGCATCCTGTTTGTACCAGTAGCTGAGGGCGACGGCCGCCACCGCCAGGCCGGCGGTGGCGGCGAAAGTCAGCGTGGCCTTGCGGATGCGGGCGAAGCCGCTGAGCCAGAAGGGCAGCGGCACGCCGGCGTCGACATTTTTCTTGCTTGGCTGCGCGTTCATGGATTCCACACCAGGTTCAGGGTAAATTTCGCGCGGTCTTCCACGGTATTGCCGCTGCTGCCCGCGCGTCCGCTCAGCTTCACGTTCGAGCGCACATCGAAAGGCAGGCTGCCGATTTGCACCGTCATGCGCGGCGTGTGCGCCAGCGCCTGGGCAAAACCGTTCATGCTGTCCAGGACCGCGCGGTAATCGTCCTGCTGCACCAGCACTTCCGCTTCCAGCCGCAGGGCCTGTGGCGGTCGGCGCGGAATGCCCAGCAGCAGGGCGGGCATGGGCGTCACCGTCTGGGTCGACGCGTCGGCGCCGAAACCGGGCATGGTCCCGCTTGCGCCGGCCAAGGCGGCGCCATCCGCCTGCGCGGGCAGGCCCGCCACCTGGACCTGCCAGTCCAGCTGCGTCAGGCGGATTTGCGGCGACTGCTCCAGCGCTGTGCTGACCAGCTGCAGCATGGCCTCCGGCGCCGGGCCTTGCTCCGTCAGCAGCCTTTCGATACTGACGGCCGCCTTCATATTGACGGTGCGCGCCGCCGCCGGTGGCATGGTGGACATGCTGGCCAGATAGGCGCTTTCCTTGCGCGCCGCTTCCGCCCGCAGTTCCGCTGCATGGCTTTCGGCGGCGCCGTAGCTGATCAGATTGGCGGCGGTCCAGACCAGGCCTGCCACGCCGATTACGGCGCTCGATGCATACAGGGAGATGCGCGCCCGCCACAATTGGAAGTGGCGGCGTACTTCGCCGCGGCTGTAATGGCCGGGAGGGCGCGCCCGCGCCAGGCGTGCCAGCAGCAAGCCATCGGCCAGCGGCGCAGCCGGATCGGCGCCGAGTTGCGGTGCCACGTCTTCCAGCGGCAGGAAATTGAAAGCCGTTTCCGGGCCATCCTGGCACAGCTTTGCCAGCGCCGCAATCTGCGCCGCGGGTGCGAGGATGGCGGTATGCAGCACGTCGCCGCGTCCGATCAGGCGCACGCTGGTAAGGAATTGCTGGGCACGGGCGGTTTCCGCCGCCACCCCGCCTGCCAGGTGTTCGCCGCCGACAGCGGGCGTCAGGCGCGAGAATTTCAGCGCCCCATTGCGGAAATAGCTTTGCCGCAGGCCCGCCGACTGCGGCGTGACCAGCAGCAGGTGTTCGTGCTCCGGCAGCAGACGTTGTACCAGTTCGGTGCTGAGCAGGGCCGCCGAATAAATCCCGGCCAGCGGCGTGGCCGCTTCTTCCATCGCTTCCAGCCAGGGCGCGAGCAGGGCGGGATTGGTCAGCGCCGACAGCAGCACCTGGTCGTCGCGCCGGCCATCGTCGGCGCGGCCAAGAATCGTGGCGCGGCGGTAGGGCGTTTCGCGGTAGAGCTGGGAGAGGCGGCGTTCGCGCAGATTGCGCCCCGCCTTGCCGCCCACATGGGGCAGCTGCTGCACCTGGAAATCCTCTTCCACCAGGTCGGCCAGCAGCCAGGCCGGTGTCTGGCCTTGCTGTTCCAGCCAAGCGGCGAAGGCGTGCAGGCCGGCGGCATCGGCGCCGAAGAAGCTGCTGTCGGTCGTGACGCCGCGCTGGCACAGGCTGGCCCAAAGGCCTTCGCTGCTGAGATAAAAAAGCTGTTTGCGCAACATGGTCAGATCCTGATATTGCTGATCGTGTCGTAAATCGGCCCGAGTACGGACAGCATGATCCAGCCCAGCAGCAGGCCCAGGATCACCGTCATGGCCGGCTCGATCATGGCCTGCACCTTCTCGATCTGCTCCTTCACCTCGCGGTTATAGAAGTAGCTGACATTGTGCAGCGCCCCATCGAGCGCACCGGTGGCCTCGCCCACCTTCAGCATGCGCACCACCAGCGGCGGGAAGATGCCGGTGCTCTGGAAGGCTTGCGTCACGCTCTGGCCATCGGAAATCTGCTGGCCGGCGCGGCGCAGGGCGGCCGCCACCACGCGGTTGCCGGCAATGCCTTCGGACAGGCGGATGCACTCCAGGATGGTGATGCCGGAGGCGTACATCAGCGCAAAGAAGGTGGCGAAGCGCGCCAGGATGATCTTGTGCAGCACCGGCCCGATCAGCCAGGCGCGCAGCTTGAAGGCGTCGGCCGCATAGCGCGCACTCTCGCTGCGGCGCAGCCAGTAGCGCAGGCCGAACCAGGCCAGCAGCGGCGCGGCCAGCAGCAGATACCAGTAGGCGATGAAGACATTCGATACCGCGATCAGCACCCGCGTATGCAGCGGCAGCTCGCCACCCTGGTTCTTGATGAAGGACGTCAGCTGCGGCACCAGGTAGATCATCAGGAAGAAGGTGACGGCGATGACCACGGCCGCCACCACGGCGGGATAGGTGGCCATCTTCTTGGTCTGCGCCGCCAGCTCGTCCTGCCAGCGCAGGCTGTCGGCCAGGTTGCGGAACACTTCATTGACCTTGCCGCTCGCCTCGCCTGCGCGTATTAGGCTGGTGAAGGTGAGGTCGAACACTTCCGGATAGGCGGCCAGCGCATCGGACAGCTGCAGGCCGCCCTCGATGCTTTCGATCAGATCGGTGATGATTTCGCGGAAGCGCGCATGGTCCATGCTGTCGCGCAGATCGGCCAGGCCTTCCAGGATCGGCACGCCGGCATTCGCCATCTGCTCCATATGGAAGCAGAAGTTGATCAAGTCGCTGCGCCGCACCGGCTTGCGGCCCACGGCCACCACCTTTTGCCGGCTTTCGCGGCAATCGATCAGGTCCAGCTGCATGCGTCCCAGGCGCAGTTCCAGGTCCGGCACGTTGAGCGCGTCCATATTGCCCGGCACGACCTGGCCGGCGGCATCCATGGCGCGGTAGATAAATTGCGGCATCAGCTCAACCTGTCCGTCAGATCGACCACGCGCGAGACTTCCTCCAGCGTGGTCACGCCCTCCAGCACGCGGCGCATGCCGTCGTCGACCAGGGTGCGGAAACCGGCCGCGCTGGCAGCGGCGCGCAGCTCGCGGTTGCTGGCGCGGCGCGCCACCAGTTCGTCGAGCTCACCGTTCATCTTCAGCAGCTCCATGATGGCCAGGCGGCCCTTGTAGCCCTGGTGTGCGCAGCGTTCGCAGCCCACGGCGCGGTAGATGGTGGCGGGCGGATGTTCCTCGTCCAGCCCGAGCAGGCGGCGTTCGATCTGGTCGGCCTGCAGCGGCTCGCGGCAGTGCAGGCAAAGCTTGCGCACCAGGCGCTGGGCGATCACGCCGATGATATTGCCGGCCATGATGTCGGGCAGCACGCCGATATCGAGCAGGCGCGACACCGAGCCGACGGCCGAATTGGTGTGCAGGGTGGAATATACCTGGTGGCCGGTCATGGCGGCGGCAAAGGCCATATCGGCCGTTTCCTTGTCGCGGATCTCGCCCACCAGGATCACGTCCGGGTCTTGCCGCATCATGGAGCGGATGCCGTCGGCGAAGCCCAGCTTGGCCGATTCGTTGACCGAGGTCTGGCGGATCATCGACATGGGATATTCGACCGGGTCTTCCAGCGTCATGATGTTGACGCTTTCGGTATTGATATGGTTCAGGATCGAATACAGCGTGGTGGTCTTGCCGCTGCCGGTGGGGCCGGTGACCAGGATCAGGCCATCGGGACGGGCGATCATCAGTTTCAGCAGCTGCAGCTCGGCCTCGGCCAGGCCCAGGCCATCGAGCGGCACGATGCCTTTCTGCCGGTCCAGCACGCGCAGCACGAAGTTCTCGCCGTGCGTGGTGGGCTGGGCGCTGGAACGGAAGTCGATCTGGCGGCCCGAGAACTTGATACTGATGCGGCCATCCTGCGGTGCGCGCGTCTCGGCGATATTCATATTGCTCATCACCTTCAGGCGCACCACCATGGCCGGCCAGTAGGATTTGTGCAGGCTGCGGATCTGGCGCAGGATGCCGTCGATGCGGTAGCGGATGCGCAGGAAGCTTTGCTCCGGCTCGAAGTGGATGTCGGAGGCGCCGTTCTGCACCGCGTCGGCCAGCAGGGCGTCGATCAGGCGCACCATGGGCTGGCTGTACTCGTCCGAGGTCGAGCTCATGCTCTGGTAATTGACCTCGCCCGTTTCGATCTCGTGCAGGATGCCGTCGATCGACAGCTCGAAGCCATAGTACTGGTCGATGGCGCGCGCGATATCCGATTCGTTCACCAGCAGCGGCGTGATCGTGATGCCCTTGACCAGCATGGCGCTGATCTGGTCCAGCGCCACGATATTGCTGGTGTCCGACATGGCCAGGATCAGGTTGTCGCTGTGGCGCTCGTAGACGATGGGGAAGACGCGGTAGCGCTTGGCCACGTCCTTGGGGATCAGCTGGAGCGCGATGGCATCCACCACCAGGCTGTTCAGGTCGGCTGCCGGGGTTTTCAGGTTTTCGCTGAGTGCTTCGCGCACCGTGGCCTCGGTCACGAAGCCGAGCGTGATGAGCAGCTTGCCCAGCGGCTCATTGCTGCGTTTCTGCTCGATCAGCGCGATGCGCAACTGGTCTTCGCTGATCACGCCTTTCTGGATCAGCAGCTTGCCCAGCGGGAGTTTTGCTTGTTCTGCCATGTATCGTTATGTTCAGCGCGCGGCGGCGGCCAGTTCCTGCAAGCGGCGGCGCGCGGCCGACTGGTCGAAGCTGGCGCGCGTGGCCTGTGCCAGCGCCAGGGCGCGTTCGTAATAGCCCAGGGCCAGCTTGCCCTGGTTCAGGCGATCCAGCCCGATCGCCAGGTTGAAGGCGTAATCGGGATTGGACGGCGACCCGGTGTAAGCGCGGAAGAAGGCTTGCTGCGCTTCGGGCCAGCGACCCTGGCGCGCATACAGATTGCCAAGGGCGAAGTGCACGGGCGCCGATTCCGGCGCGCGCTGCAGGATGGCTTTCAGCCGGCTCTCGGCCTGGCCGGCGTCGCCGCCGCGCAAGCTGCTCAGGCCCGCCAAGGCCTCGCCGTCGTTGGGGTCGAGTTCCAGCAGACGCAGATAAGCGGCGCTGGCCTGGGCCGGACGCTGCTCGCGCAAGGCCACGGCGGCGCTGCCGAGCAGGGCGTCGCGGTTGTTCGGGTCTTGCTGCAACGCCTGGGCATACTGCTGGCCGGCGCCCGCCATATCGCCTGCCTGGAAGCTTTGGTAGGCCGCTTGAATGGCGGGTGGCACCTGCTGGGCCGCGCTATTGCGCACGATGCGCAGCTCGCCGCCGTCCGTGCTGATTGGCGTCAGCCCGCCACCGCTGCCTGCAGCAGTGGATGGGGCGGCATGGGATGCACTGCCTTGCGCTTGCTGGCGCGCGTCGGCGCGTTCGCGCGCCTGGCGTGCCGCCAGCTCGGTGGCATCGCGGTCGTTGGCCGCGCGGATGGCGGCTTGCGCCTCTTCCGGCGAGACTCTCTGCTCCACTGGCGCCGGCGCTGCGGCATAGGCCGGTACGGCAGGCTGCGGGGCCGGTGCCGGGACCAGTCCCGCCGGCGCAGTACCGTTCGCACCGGACGTAGCCGCCGCATCGCCAGCCGGCGCGCCAGGTACCACGACGGTCGCTTGCGGCACGCCACCCTGGCCTGGCATCGCCACCATGGGCAGGGATGCACCGGGCCGCGCGGTCAGGGCGCGCCAGTACATCAGGCCGAAAATGATCACGATCAGCGCCAGAATCGCGCCTAGGATGGCCAGCCGCAGATGGGCTGGGTCGATGCGGCCGGCGGTCTTGCCCTGGATTGGCCGCGCGCTGTGGCGCGGCGCCTGGTGAACGCTGCCACGTCCGGAAGCCGCTGCGGAGGGCTGCGGACCGGGTTGCGTGCGCGGCGTTGCGGCTGCCGCGCGTGCAGCCTCCTGCCGCGCCTGCGGAGGAACCGGGTCGTGGATGGCTTCCGTGGCGGGAACCAGCGGAATCTCGCCGGAACCGGAAGGCGCAAAATCAAGTGGGGCGAGGCTGGGTTCCGCGCCACGCGTGGGTCCGCCTGCGCCAGCTTGCGCCGGAACCACGCCATCGTGCGTGGCCGCCGGGCCGGCAGCGGCGATGCTCTCGTCGCGGACCTCAGCCCTGCTGGCGGCGCTGTGCGAGGTGTCGGCCGGCGCATCCAGCGGTTCCAGCGACAGACCCGCCAAACCAGCGGGCGGTGTGGATGGGCTTTGCGGCTCCAGTGCCAGGATGTCGTCGAAGGCCTCGGACGGGCGCTCCAGCTCCTCGTCCGGCAGGTTGCTCTGCTTGGCGCGTTCGGCCTTTTTCAATGCTTGCATCAGCAGGCTCATTGTTCACCCGATCCGAAAGCAGGGTTGCGCACCTGGGGCGGGGCCGATTGCGGATAGGGCTGGGCATTCAGCGGCGTCTGGTCCGGCAGCAGGTAGCGGAAATCCTTGTAATCGCCATTCAGGCTGGCGTCCTTGACCACGATGGGGCGCATGAAGATCACCAGCTCGGTCTTGCTGGCCGTCTCGTTCCGGTAGGAGAAGAGATTGCCCAGCAGCGGCACGCTGCTCACGCCGGGCAGGCCATCCTTGGTGTTGTCTACAGAGTCCTGCATCAAGCCGCCCATCACGGCCACCTGGCCGCTGCTGACCTTCATGACCGACTCCAGCTCGCGCGCCTGGATCACCGGCACCTTGCTGATGACGTTCTGCTTGGCCAGCTCGGGATTCGGATCCTGCACAAAGCCGACCACGCGCGTGATGGTGGGGCGCACGTTCAGCGTCACTTCGTCGCTCTCGGAAATCTGCGGCGTCACGCTCATCACGAAACCGACCGGCACGGTTTCCACCTTGGACTCGTAGGTGGCGGGCGTGGCGATGGTGCCGGTGGATGTCATCACGGCGGGCGTGACCTTGAGCGTGAAGAAGATATTGTTGTCCACCACCTTGAGCAGCGCGGTCTGGTTGTTCATCACGCTGATCTTGGGGCTGGACAGCACTTTCACCTTGCCGAAGGATTCCAGCAACTGCACGGCGGCCGTGATATTGCCAAGACGCGTGGTGGGGTTGTTGTACTTGAACAGCATGAAACCCGGCGCGGTGGTGTTCGGCAGCGGATTGCTTCCCGCCGCCACGCCGCCCTGCATCAGCGTCGATTCGCCATTGCCGCTGACGCGCGACCAGTTGATGCCTTGCTGGTACTGGTCGCCCAGCTTGACCTCGATCACGGTCGCCTCGATCAGCACCTGGCGCTTGGCCGTGGCCAGCACGGTGTCGAGGAATTCCTGGATCTTGTCGTGCTGGCGGCTGGTGGCGCGCACCGCGATCAAGCCGCCTTCCTGGTTGACGACCACGGTATTGTTGCTGCGCGGCGCATTGCGTCCGCCCGCGCCCTGGGCGCCGGTGGCGCCCGCTGCCACGCCATAGCCTTGCTCGCCCGCTGCCGGATAGCCGGGCTGCTGCACGCCATATGGCTGGGCCGCGCCCGGATAAGCCGCGCCGCCTGCATAGCCACCTGGATTCACGCCCGGCTGGCCCGGCACGCCACCGGCCTGGCCGTAGGGATTGGTCTGGGCCTGCTGGCCGCCGCTCTGCTCGCGCAGCTGGGCCAGGGGATCAATGAGCGGATCGTTCAGATTGGTCGGGCGCAGCATGTCGCGGATATTTTTCTCCAGGCTGTACCAGAAATTATTATCCGAACGGTTGGCGACCGACGTAGTGGAATTATTGGTGCCGCCACCCACGGTCTGCGTGGCGGTCGAGGTCTGGCCGGTCGCCGGGTTGATGGTCTGCGTGGCCGACGAGCCGCCCGTGGTTGAAATCTGGGTGGCGATGCTGACGCTGCTTTGGGTCGAACGCGCCATATTCACGTAATCGACCTTGTAATTTCGCCAATACGGCTGGTCCGGCAGCACGATCAGGTTATTGCCCTCAATCTCGTAGCGCATATCGACCTGGCGTGCGATGCGCGCCAGTAGCTGGGGCAGGGTCTGGTCCAGCGCATTCAGCGTGACCATGCCGTCGATCGACGGGTGGATGTCCACGTTCAGGCCGGCGTCGCGCGCTAGCGCGAACAGCACCGATTGCACCGGTACCTTGTGCACCGTGACGCTATAGGTTTCCACGCGCGCGCCGGGGCGTGGCGGCGGCAGGGCCGGGCTTTGCTGCACCGGGTCGGGAATGGCGCCGGCCGGGCGCGGGCTTTCCGTCACATGCGAGGTCGAGACCGGCAATTGCGGCGCGGCGCAGCCTGCAAGCAGGGCGCAGGCGGTGGAAAGCAGGGGAGCCGCGAGTTTTTTCATTGTTGTAGTCCGCGGGAGCGAGGTTGGTCCGGGGGTTAAAGTTGACATAATCTTATAAAAGCGCTCATCCTGCAAATCGGGATGCGGGGCCGGCCTGCAGCCGCGCTGCCGGCCGGCCCTTGCCGTAGCCGTCCGGCGGCGCCAGCGACTGCTGCCAGACCAGCCAGGCGCCCGCCACCAGCAAGGCCAGCACGAAGCCGGCGCCGAACAGCAGCCAGGCCGGCAGCGCGCGCGGCGGCGCGGCAAAGCTGCTGTCGCGGATGGCCTGGCGCACATGGGCCGGGCGCACCATGGCCGCGTCGTCGGCAAAAGCGGCCATCAAGGCCTTGTCGGCCAGGATATTCACGCGCCGCACAATGCCTTGCGAGACGCGCGCGATCAGCTTCACCGCGCCCTTGCTGAACAGGGGCCGCCCGCGATGGCCGGCCGCCTGCAGGCGGAAGGCGAGAAAGTCGGGCAGCAGCTCGGGCGCCAGCGGCGGCACCGTGAAGCTGTGCGTGATGCGCTCGCGCAGCTGGCGCATGCGCGGCAGGGCCAGGCTCTCGTCCAGCTCCGGCTGGCCGAACAGCACGATCTGCAGCAGCTTGTGGTGGGCCGTTTCCAGATTGGTCAGCAGGCGCACCTCTTCCAGCGTTTCCAGCGGCATGGCCTGGGCTTCCTCGACCAGCAGCAGCACCTGGCGGCCGGCGCTGTGGCGCGCGATCAGGTCGGCGTTCAGCAGGCGCAGCACCTCGTTGCCGCGCAAGCCTTCCGCGTTCAGCCCCAGCTCGCCGGCGATGGCGTACAGCACTTCCTCCGGTCCCAGGCTGGGGTTGACCAGGTAGATCACGTCCACATGGGGCGGCAGCTGGCTGTCGAGCATGCGGCACAGCATGGTCTTGCCGCTGCCGACTTCGCCCGTGACCTTGATGATGCCTTCGCCGCTGCCCACTGCATACAGCAAGGCGTCGAGCATGGCGCCGCGCTCATTGCCGCTGTAGAAAAAGGCGGGGTTAGGCGTGATGTTGAAGGGGGCCTGCTTCAGGCCGAAATGGGACTGGTACATGGCGGGCCTATTCGATCGCTTGCAGGAAGGCCGCTTCCAGCGTGGAAGCGCCGTAGCGGCTGCGGCAGTGTTCGGGCGTGCCGGCGAAGCGGATGCGTCCGCCGTGCAGGATGGCCATGCGGTCGCAGATTTCCTCGACATCGGCCAGCGCGTGCGAAGTGAACAGCAGGCTGGCGCCATCGTTGCGCAAATGCTGCAAAAGCTGTTTGAGCAGGGCGCGCGCTTTTGGGTCGAGGCCGCTCATCGGCTCGTCCAGCACGTACAGGCGCTTGCGGCTGAGGAAGCAGGCGGCCAGGCCCAGTTTCTGGGTCATGCCCTTGGAATAGCTGCGTACGGTGCGCTTCAAGGCGGTGTCCTCCAGGTCCAGCGCGGCCAGCATCGCGGCCACGGCAGCCGGCTCGTAAGCCTGTCCCTGCAATTTCAGCACGTATTTCAGAAAATCGTCGCCCGTCAGATAGTAGGGCGGGGTAAAGCGTTCCGGCAGATAGGCCAGCGGCTGGCGCGCTTCCGGGCGCAGATGGCCGGCGCCGAAAATCTCGATGGTGCCGCCGTCCAGTGCGCAAAAATCGAGCAGGCATTTAAGCAGGCTGGTCTTGCCCGCCCCGTTCACCCCGGCCAGGCCGAAGAACTCGCCGCGCTCCACCGTCAGATCGACGCCATCGAGCACCGGCCGTTGCGCATGGCGTTTGGTGACATTGCGAAAGCGCAGAGCGGCTTGGTCCATGTATCAGGGCAGAGTTCGGGCGAGGCATACTGTAGCAAGAATGGCCTTGTTTAGCTAGCGGCAAGACTGACATTCGGCTTACAATGCCCCCACAGTGATATTCGTGGAGTGAGTATGGCAAGGCCCGAAAAAGTCCGGCTGGGCGAGATCCTGGTACAGCAAAAGCTGCTGTCCGAAGAACAGCTGGGCCTCGCGCTCACGGAACAAAAGCGCAGCGGGCGCAAGCTGGGCCGGGTCTTCATCGAGAACGGCTATGTCACCGAGGAGCAGATCGCCGGCGCCCTGGCGCGCCAGCTGAATATCCCCTACATCAACCTCAAGTTCTACAATATCAATCCGGAACTGGTACGCCAGCTGCCGGAAACCCAGGCGCGCCGTTTCCGCGCCCTGATCCTGGAAGACCGCACCACCTCGCTGCTGGTCGGCATGTCCGATCCCACCGACCTGTTTGCCTACGACGAGATTGCGCGCCTGGTGCGCCGCAACGTCGAGCTGGCGGTGGTCAACGAGACCGAGGTGCTGGCCGCCATCGACCGCATCTACCGCCGTACCGAGGACATCACCGACCTGGCGCGCGAGCTGGAACAGGATATCGGCGACGTCTCCATCGACTTCGGCACGCTGGCCGCCAATCCCGGGCTGGAAGAGGCTCCCGTCGTCAAACTGCTGCAATCGGTGTTCGACGATGCGGTGCAGGTGCGCGCTTCGGACATCCATATCGAGCCGCAGGAAAGCCGGCTGCAGATCCGCTTCCGCATCGACGGCGTGCTGCATCTGCAGACCGAGGCCGATATCAAGATCGCACCGGCCCTGGCGCTGCGCCTGAAACTGATGTCGGACCTGGACATTTCGGAAAAGCGCCTGCCGCAGGACGGCCGCTTCGGCGTGCGCGTGCGCAACCAGCGTATCGACGTGCGTATTTCGTCCATGCCGACCCAGTATGGCGAATCGGTGGTCATGCGTCTCTTGAACCAGGGTGGGGCGCCGCTCAAGCTGGATGCCATCGGCATGCCGCGCGAGCTGCTGGAACGCTTCCGCAGCATTGTGCAGCGCCCCAACGGCCTGGTGCTAGTGACGGGGCCGACCGGCAGCGGCAAGACCACTACGCTGTACTGCGCCCTGTCCGAACTGAATTCGGTCGAGAAGAAACTCATCACGGTGGAAGACCCGGTCGAGTACCGCCTGCCCGGCATCAACCAGGTGCAGGTCAACGACAAGATCGACCTGAACTTCGCCCGCGTGCTGCGTTCGGCGCTGCGGCAGGACCCGGACATCGTGCTGGTGGGCGAGATGCGCGACCAGGAAACCGCCGCCATCGGCCTGCGCGCCGCCATGACCGGCCACTTGGTGCTTTCGACCCTGCACACCAATGACGCCGTCAGCACCCCGCTGCGCCTGATGGACATGGGCGTGCCGCGCTATATGGTGGGCAGCTCGCTGCAAGCCGTGCTGGCCCAGCGCCTGGTGCGCGTGATCTGCGAAAGCTGTAGCGCGCCCTATACGCCGACCGCCACCGAGGCCGAGTGGCTGAAGCTGGAACTGGGCGAGGGCGCCACCAGTGGGCATTACCATGCGGGCAAGGGCTGCTCGCACTGCAACGGCATGGGTTATCGCGGCCGTACCGGCGTCTACGAGCTGCTGGAAATGACGTCCGCCGTGGTGGACGCCGCAAATCATCATGATATGGGCCATTTCGTCAAAGTGGCGACGGCCCAGATGGCGGGCATGACCCTGCGCCGCCATGCGGTGGCGCTGGTGGTGCAGGGCCGCACCACCGTGTCCGAAGCTATGCGCATCAGCAACCAGCAAGAGGATTGACGTGCCCTTCTTCAGCTACAAGGGACGCAACGCGCGCGGCGAATTGATGCAGGGCGTGCTGGAAGGCGCGGACAGCAGCGCCGTGGCCGACCAGCTGTTCAGCACCGGCGTCACGCCCATCGAGATCGCCGTCACCACCAAAAAAGCGGACAAGGGTGGCGAGGGGGGGAACTGGTGGACCCGGCTGACCGAGAAAAAAGTCACGGGCATGGACGTGCAGCTGTTCAGCCGCCAGCTCTACACGCTGCTCAAGGCGGGTGTGCCGATCATGCGCGGCCTGGCCGGTCTGCAGGAATCGGCGGTCAGCAAATCCTTTGGCCGCGTGATCAAGGATTTGCGCGAATCGCTTGATGCGGGGCGCGAGCTGTCTTCGGCCATGCGCCGCCATCCGGAAGTGTTTTCAGCCTTCTACCTGTCCATGGTCAGGGTGGGGGAAATGACGGGGCGACTGGAGGAAGTCTTCCTGCGCCTGTTCGACCATATGGAATTCGACCGCGATATGCGCGAACGGGTCAAGACCGCGCTGCGCTATCCGACCTTCGTGGTGGTCGCCATCATCGCGGCGATGACGGTGGTGAATATGTTCGTGATTCCCGCCTTTGCCAAGGTCTTCGCGGGTTTCAACGCCGAATTGCCGCTGATGACGCGGATCCTGCTGGCGACATCGAATTTCACGGTGCAGTACTGGCCGCTGATGGCGGGTTTGCTGGTGGGGGGCATCGTCGCCTTCATCCGCTATGTGCGCACGGCCAAGGGGCGCTACAACTGGGACAAATTCAAGCTCGATCTGCCGATTGCAGGCAAGATCATCCGCAAAGCGACGCTGGCCCGCTTCGCGCGCAGTTTTGCTCTGTCCAGCCGCAGTGGCGTGCCGATTGTGCAGGCATTGACAGTGGTCGCGCAAACAGTGGACAACAGCTACCTGAGCGCGCGCGTCGAACAGATGCGCGATGGCGTGGAGCGCGGCGAGAGCATCCTGCGTACTGCCTCGGCAGCCAATGTGTTCACGCCCGTGGTGCTGCAAATGATCGCCGTCGGCGAGGAATCCGGCTCGCTCGATGAATTGATGGACGAGATCGCGCAGATGTATGAGCGCGAGGTCGATTACGAGCTGAAAACACTGTCGGCGCAGATCGAACCCATCCTGATTGTCGCGCTGGGCGTCATGGTGCTGGTGCTGGCGCTCGGCATCTTCCTGCCGATCTGGGACTTGGGCAAAGCGGCCCTGCACAAATGAAAACGCCGCGCGCGGACTGGCAAGCTGTCGCCGCGGCGCAACGACGGGGCTTCAGTCTGTTCGAACTGGGCGTGGTACTGGTCGTGATTGCCGTTCTGTCTACGGTCTTTTTACAAAGAGTGATGTTTTACCAGGAAGAGGCGGAACGCGCGGCCGTGGCCCAGGTGCTGGCCCAATTGCGCGCAGGCGTCCAGGGCAAGGTGGCAGAATTGCATTTGCGTGGAAAAGCCGGGGAATTATCAGGGTTTTCCGGTCAAAATCCCATGCTTTGGCTGGTGCGCCAGCCGCCGAACTATTTAGGCGAATTGAACGCGCCGGAAACTAGCGAATTGCAAACTGGGAATTGGTATTTCGACCGCGCCGATAGAATCTTGCTGTATTTGCCAGCCCAGCGCGGGCTGTTTGTGGATAAAACGTTAAAACCTTTGAAATTCAGGCTAATCGCCGGAGTCTCCGCTCAAACAAATTCCCCAAATAGTGGGGTATCCTTGGAGCAAGTCGTAGATAATTGAGTGAGAATATGTTACTTTTATGTATCCTCTGCGCAATTTCTGTTGCAGGATGAACTACGGAGAAACAGATGAATAAACAGGGCATGAACGCCATTCGCACGCAAGGCCAAGGTGGCTTTACGCTGATCGAATTGATCGTTGTGATCGTAATCCTCGGCATCCTCGCGGCCACTGCGCTGCCGCGCTTTATCGATATGGGTGCCGATGCGCGCGCGGCGAGCCTCAATGCGGCCCGCGGTTCGCTGCAGTCGACGGTTGCCATGCTTCATGGCCGACTCCTTGCTGCTGGCGCTCCGACGGCAACAGTCGATGCGGAGGGCATTGCGGTGCCGATGGCGACTGCAGGTGGCACCAACCTTGGTTATCCATCTGCAAACACGCTGCTGCTTGATGCAGCAGGCCTTAACGCGCTTGACTACGTTCGCATTGCTCCTGGTAGTGCGGCAACGAGCAACAGTCCAGCGACTCTGGCGAATCAGATTGCATTCATCCCTGCCAGTGTATCCGGCACTACCCGAGGCTTGACCTGCGCTGTGATCTATACGGCGCCCACGGCCGCCGGCCAAGTGCCGACATTCAGCAATCCAGTTAATTCCACTAACTGTTAACGTTTGCTGCTAGCAGTCTGTCCCGTTCGCCACTGCGCAGGCAGTGGTTATACGGCGGCGTTCCGCATAGCCTGAAGTCGTCGTTGAGCCATTGCCCGGGCAAGGACTGCAGTATCGCGGTAATTTCAGCTAATTGCTGGTTTCTTTCAGTTGTAGCATGCCCCCAAGGTCGCCGTCATGCAGGCGGCGGCCATATGGCGGCGCTCCACATAATCGGGAGTCGCCGCTGAAGCATTTGCCGGACAGGGGCCTGCGGTATTGCAGGCTACGGCATCGACGGTAAAGATCGTCTTTACCTCTGCTTGTCCAGGCGCAGTTTCACCTTCCCTAATCGTAATGCGGCTGCAATTCACCGTCACGGTGAAACCGTTCAATGCAGCCAGGTTCAATTGCTGATTCGTCTGGCATGTGTTGAGAACCAGTGCCTGATACAGTCCCCATTCAGTCCCCGCCCGCGCTGCCTGGAAAGCGTTGGATGCAGCTATATCCAGATTGGTGGCAGCTTGCTGGCCGCTGGTCGTACGCAGTACGGCGGCGGCGAAAGCGCTTAACATTACCAGTATGATGACTGCGGCGATGACGCCGAAGCCCCCTTGTTTTTGCCTGTTTCTCATGGCATGTTATCGGCGTGGGCGCCGTCGATGAGGGTGACGTTGGATCCCGTATCGCTTAGCGTGAGCTGTAGTTCGATAAAGCCGCTGTCCTGAGTAATGCCGGGATTCGGATTCAGATTGAAGCTGCAGGCCGATAAATGTGTCGCCACAATAGCGCTGCTTGCGTTGGCCGGTGGAGTGCAATTCGCAGGTGTAACCGGGTTCGGCACATAATTCGAAAAGCGCGTGAGCACACCGTTATTGCACCGATAGAACACGGCTTGCTGGGCAGCGGGTACCAGCACAAACCTGCCGCCTTCATAACCCAGAGGATATTTGGCGGTAGCATTGAGCGTAATACGGTGCGTGCCAAGCACGACGGCACCCGCTGCCGCTGGCGCGGGGTGGGTGGCCACCTGGGCGATGGTGTTGACATTGGAGCCGCTGTAGACCTCTTCCGGACTTTGATTGCCGATTACGAGCAGATTGGTCGCCGCCGGTGCGCTGCCTGGTCCCATGACGACATCAAAGCTGGTGCCAGGCGCACTGGTGTCGAGCGGCTGGCTGCTTGCATCGTTTGGATCGGCCGCTGTGCGGAAGCGGCCGCCGCCTGAAGTCGGCACCATTTCAAGGCAGGTCGAACCCGACTGGCGGAAGGAGTTCGGCACCGACATGCGGATATCGCGTTTTATTCTGCGCATGGCGCCGTCGGCGAGATCGGTCAGGGTGGTGCGCCTGCCGCTATCGACGTAACTCTCCATCGCTGGCTTTACGAAGATGGCGATGCTACCCGACAGCACGCCAACGACTATCATGATGACGATCAACTCAATGAGGGTAAAGCCTTTGGCGTGCTGTTTCATGGTTGGTTTACGCCGAAATTGGTGCGCCAGCCACGCAGCACATATGACCCGCTGGCATGCAACACGGTGACGGTGATTTCGTAGCCAGCGGCGGGAGGAACCCCGGTTAGCGGAGAGTTGGCTGCCAGCTGGCTGACTGCAACCTGGATTCCGTAGGGGCTCAGGCCGGGAAGCAATGTCCCCGCCGTGTTGCAAATAGGCTGGTTGTAGCCGTTATAGTGCATGATGTTACCGTAGGCGCTGCGGGCGCAACCGGCTGGCGGGGAAGTACCATCCGGCGCAAATGGCATGCGCTGGATCTCTTCCATCATGCCTTCAGCAATGGCCGCCATCTGCCTGCGCACCATGGGGTCGGTGCTGCGGACGGCGGCGCCGGAAAACGCCATCAGGATCCCCACCAGGCCCACGCCCAGAATTACAATCGCCACGATCAGTTCGATCAGGGTGACTCCGCGCTGGGCCTTATTCCACACGGCTGCCTCCGCCGTCGATGACGATAGCAGCCTGGCCGCTGATGGTGATTTGACCGTTGGCCAGGGCGCTATTGCCATCCAGGATATCGCCGTTGGGCTGGAAGAATAGAGTACTGCCAGCGATATTATTGGCGGCAGTAACCGCTGGATCTTTGCTGCTGTAAGGTGAGTTGTCCGGGCTGGGTAAGGCGGCGTTGCAGCCCGCAGCTGGCGGATTGGCCTGGGCGATGGTGAGGGTGATGCTTCCGGCAGCAATATTTGCGCAGACGAGGCGCCGGTGGCTGACCGATACCTTCTGGGCGTAGCGCAAGGCGCTAAGAATATCGGCGCGGAAAATGGGGGCAGCCGTATCGGCGCTGCTCATCATGCGCGGCACGATGGCGACCGACAGAATGCCCAACAAGACGAGCACCGTCACCAGTTCCACCATGGTGAAACCGCGCGGCTTCGCCTTCAATTGAACACCTCGCGCACATGCACCCGTGCCCGATTCTCCGGCGTCGAGACGCCGAAGCTGGCGCGGGCGGAGGGATCGCCAACGCCTGCCTTGGAATCGGCGCAGTCGCCATAGCTGGAGCGCAGCCAGGGCAGGGCGCCTGCAACGCTGGCCGGATGGCCAGCCAGGCAGGATTTATCGTTGCCTGCCGACCCGAGATTGATGGCAACGTCCACCTTGAGTTGTTGCTGGTCGTCGCTGGCATTGCCAGTGGCGGCGCGGTTCAGCACCAGGCGCGTGCTGCCATTTTGCATTTGCTTCGACTCCCCAACGCTCAACTTTACCGCGGCAAAGGCAGGCGTCAAGGCAAATGCAGTCGGCGGCAGGGTGGTGGTGCTATCGTCGCTATTGAGAATCCAGCTTGAACCGGTCCAGTATTCTGCGCGGAGTGCCAAGCTGGCGTTGCCGAGCTTGGGACCAAAGCCGTTGGAAAAGCGCAAGCGACCGCTGCGGATGGCAATGACATCCTCTTTCCCATTGGCGGATGTAACGACGGTCCCCTCTGTCGCGCGCACGCGCAATGGGAGGGGGGCAGTCTTGATCTGCGCGAACGTGAAGACCGGGGTCAGCTCCGCTTCGCCTTTATTGACGCTTTGAAAAGCGGAGCCGGCAATGGAGGCGGTATTCAGCGTGCCAGTCGCGGAAGGAACCGCCGCTACCGGCGGCCCGTCGCTGAATGCGGCGAGGTCGACTTTGGCGTTTGCGGCAGCGCCAAGCATATAGTTTTGGGTCGTGGTGGCGGCACTCGGCGGATTGGCATAGGCTTTGGCGGTGACTTTGATCTTGTCTATGGTTTGCCCCGAGTACCAGAAAAGGCGGGTGCTGGCGTGCGTCACATCAAAATGGTGCGGCACAAAGCTTTGCGTGCAGGAGCTGTTGGCGGTTGCGGTGCTGCCCGCCGGTTTAATGGCCGAAGAGAGATAGGGCAAAGGCGCCGAAGCCGAGCCAGGATTGTTGTCGAGGTAGGCCGTCAGATCGCCTGTGCCGACTTCGGACCAGCTGATGTTGGCCGCTTGCCCTTTGCCATTGGTAAAGCTCTGGACCAGCCCGGTGGCGACGACTCCTGATGCCGCGCCGAGATTAGCCGTGGGCGTGCATTTGTTGAAGCCTACCCGCACCTGCGCTGCAGGATTCTCCTTGCCGAAATTGGGCGTTGCCTTGCCCAGGGCATTAAGGGCGGTCACGTCGGCGGTGAAGGGACTGCCGGCCTTGTGCGGATTGCTCTCATTCGGCGCGATGCTGAAGCTCGCCGGCGCCACCACAAAGCCATCCGAGCCGGTCATGGCAGGGGAGGCGATGCTCGCATTCAGGGTCAATGCGCCGACATCTTCATAGCTGAGCGAAGGCTCGGCCACGCCATTGCTGTCGAAACTCAGGGTGATGGCGGTGGCAGGGGCATTGCAGCTGATCTTGCTGCCGCCAATGCTCAGCTGAACCGAGCCGCTGGCAGGGTTGCTGTAATTACAGCTGAGATTCACGGCGCGCGTTCCGGTGAAGCCAGGCGTGCAGCGGCTGCTGGTATCGCTTTTTTTCACCGCTTCGATCTTTGCCGTCTGGCTGGTGCCTGCGATGTGGTCGGCAACGCTGATCAGGAAGGCGGCATCCTGAAAGTCGAGGCTGCAGCTGGTGCTGGCGCCATTCCAGCAGGTATAGCCATTGCTGGATGTGTAGCCGTCGGCCGACAGCGTTACCGTGCCGGCCGTGGTGACAGCCAGGCTGACGCTGGTCGAGCTGCTGCCAGAAGGAATGGTGAACGGGGCGCTGGCGCCGCCGCTGGTTTTAACATTGCCGCTGACGCCGCCGGTATAAGCGGTGCAGGTGTTGCTGCTGTCGCTGCCGGTGCATGCGTAGACCGTGATGGCGGCGGGTGTGCAGGTCAGGGCGGTGCCGTTGTGGCTGACGCGGATATGGTGCAGCGTGGACGCAGGCGGCTTCGCGCCGCAACCCGTGTAATTGGTGGCTCCGGCGCGGCAGGTGCCGGTGATGTAAGTGTTTTTGTCCACGGACAGAAAACCGCCCACGGTCACGTCGCCGTCGTAAATAGAGTCCTTGGCGAACGTGGCGTTGCCGCCGGCCGTGATATTGCCGGTGAAGCGGGCATCCTTGGCGATGTCGACGCTGCCGCCCACGGTCAGGTTCATGGTGACGTCGACGTCCTTTTTCAGATCGACGCTGCCGCCGACCGAGATGTCGAAGCTATAGCCGTTGTTGACCGAACTCAGGTTCTTATCGGTTGAGAAATTCCCGGAAACCTGAAGACGGATCGGCCCACTCAATACCAGCACCGCATCCTTGTCCAGGTCGATGCTGCCGCAGTTATAGTCCTGGCCGGAGCCGCTGCAATTGAACGGGGATTTTTTCAGGTCGGCCGGCAGATTATAGGTGTCGGCCAGGGCCGGCGAAGTGGCCGCATACAGCAGAAAAGCAAGAGGCACTGCCGCGAATTTCGGCAACAGGGAAGAGAGGCGCGAGTCCATGCTCCATCAGATCATGCTGGAGAGTAATGTGTCAAGTTTGTGCCATGACTATGCCAAGAGGGCTGCTGCGAAGCGGGAAATTTTGCGTTTTTTGTACCGGAATTGCAAAATTAGCCTCGGAAATTTTGCAAACTTAAATATAATCAACCCATTAGCGCGTAGACCTCAGGTAACGCCAACTATTTTAATTGCCGGCATGAGATTTTTCTCAAGGGAAACAAAAAAACAAGACTGGCTGACACTCTCCTTCCACGGCGACGGAGTGTGCGCGGCCAGTGTGCGGCGCTCGCCGAATGCCAAGCCGAAGGTGCTGGCGGCGGCCTTCCATCCCTGTCAGCCCAGCCATTCTCCCGAGTTGCTGGAAAAGCTGGGCCGCGAACTGCGCGCCGCGCAGCACCATTGCAGCACCTTGCTGGCCGGTGGCGAATACCAGCTCTTGTCGGTGGAAGCGCCCAACGTGGCGCAGAACGAGCTGAAAACGGCCGTGCGCTGGCGTTTGAAGGATATGCTGGATTTCCATATCGACGATGCCACCATTGACGTGCTGGATATCCCGGCCGACAAGAACGCCGCCGCCGGCCGTCCCCATTCGATGTTCGCCGTGGCCGCCCGCAATAGCCTGATCGAGTCGCGCCAGGGCCTGTTCGACGAGGGCGCGATTGGCCTGAGCGCGATCGACATCCCGGAAATGGCGCAGCGGAATATCGCCGCGCTGCTGGAGCAGGAGGGGCGCGGCCTGGCCATGCTGTCCTTCGATGAAGACGGCGGCCTGCTCACCATCAGCGCCGGCGGCGAGCTGTATCTGTCGCGCCGCATCGACGTCAATCTGCAGCAGCTGCTGGACCCGAATCCGAACAGCCAGCATATCTACTTCGACAAGATCACCCTGGAGCTGCAACGCTCGCTTGATCACTTCGACCGCCAATACCATTTCGTCAGCGTTTCGCGCCTGTTGCTGGCGCCGACCGGCGCTGCGGGCCTGCATGAATTCCTGGCGCAGAACCTGTACATGCCGGTGGAGGTGCTGAATCTGGCCGATGTCTTCGACCTGGATGCGGCGCCCGACCTGGCCACGGCGGAGGCGCAGCAGCGCTTCTTCCTGACGCTGGGCGCGGCTTTGCGCGTGGAAGCGGTGGTGCTATGAGCCAGCAGATCAATCTGTTCAACCCCATCTTCCTGAAGCAGAAAAAAATCTTCACTGCTGCGCATATGGCGCAGGCGCTGGGCGTGATGGCGGTGCTGCTGGTAGCGCTGGCCCTTTTCCTGAATTACCGCAGTTCGACGCTGCAAGCGGAGGCGAATGCCGGCAAAGCGCTGGTGGATGCGGGCCAGGCACGTCTGACCAAGGCCAACACCGAATTCGTGCCGCGCCAGAAGAGCAAGCAGCTGGAGGCGGAAATCACCCAGTTGCAGGCGCAGCTGCAATCCCTGCAGGAAGTGGAGGCGGTGCTGAAACGCGGCGAGATCGGCAACACCGAAGGTTATGCCGAGTACTTCCGCGCCTTTGCGCGCCAGAATGTGCCGGGGCTGTGGCTGACCGGCGTGAATATTATCGGCGCGGGCCAGGATATCGCGCTGCAAGGCCGCGCCATGCAGGCCGCCCTGATTCCTGCGTATATCGGGCGGCTGAAGGACGAGCAGTCGATGCGCGGGAAGACCTTCGGCGCGCTCCAGATCACCCAGCCGTCGGCGCCCGAAGGTGGGCCGGCGCCGGCTGGCGCGTCCGCCGTCCCGGTGGCGCCTGCGCTCAGTGCACCTTTGGCCACGCCGGGCCTGTCGCAGACACCACCGGCGGCGGGCGCGCTGGCGAATGCGCCGGCGGTACCTGTCGCAGCGTCAGCAGCAGCGCCGGCCTTGCCGCGCTACGTGCAATTCAGCCTGCAATCCCAGAGTGTGGAGGAGGGCAGGAAATGAAGGAACAGTGGATCAAGCTGGCCGCCCGCATCGATGCCTTGAGCTTGCGCGAACGCGGCATGGTGCTGGCCGCGGCCTTTGCCGCGCTGGTGTTCCTGATGTATCAGCTGGCGCTGGCGCCACAATACGCCAGGCACAAGGCACTGCGCCTGCAAATCGAGCAGCAGCACAAGCAGGCTGGCAATATCGATGCCGAGATCAATGCCAAGGTCGCGGCCTTCGCCGTCGATCCGGATATGGAAAGCCGCAAGCGCATCGTCGAGCTGCGCCGCAATATCGAAACCGAAAGCGGCGCGCTGCGCGCCGTGCAGCATGGTCTGGTCGCGCCGCAGAAAATGGTGCCGCTGCTGGAGCAGATCCTGCGCGCCAATACGCGTTTGCGCCTGCTGTCGCTGAAAACCCTGCCGGTGTCGGGCTTGAGCGAGCCGCTGACGTATGCGAAACCTGCGCCTGCCGCTGCGCCGGGCTTTGCCAACGTCACGTCAAAGGAAGAGGTGCAGGCCAGCGTGGCGATGGCGGTCCAGCATGCGGCGCAGGGCAACGCTGCGCCGGCAGCAGCGGGCCAGGTCAAGCCGCGCGAGCTGCTGTACCGCCACGGCGTCGAACTGGTTTTGCAGGGCAGCTATCTGGACATGCTGGCATATATGGAGGCGCTGGAAAGGCTGCCGCAGCAGCTGTTCTGGGGCAGGGCCGAGCTGCAGGCCGGCAGCTATCCCGAGGCGAAACTGACGCTGACCCTGTACACCCTGAGCCTGGATGATAAATGGATGACACTGTGAGCGCCCGCAAGAGTAGGATGAAGCCAGGATGCGCCACGCTGGCGCTGCTGGCGGCCCTGGCACTGCCGGCGGCGGCGCAGGCGCCGCTGACCGATCCCACGCGGCCGCCGGCGGAGGCCATGCTGCCGCTGGGCGTCTTGCCGGCGCCGAGCGGGCCGCACAAGCCGCAGCTGCAATCGGTCCTGGTCGGCAAAGAGGGCATGCACCGGGCGGTGGCGGTGATCGATGGACAAATCGTACGGCGCGGCGAAAAGGTCGATGGCGCGGTGCTGGAAAGCCTGACGGCGACCGAGGCCGTGCTAAGGCGGGGCAATAAGAAAGAGGTTTTACGCGTGTTTCCACTTCCAGCAGCACCCGCGAAGGCGGCAAAGAACTGAGGCCGGATATGAAAAAAATAATCTTAAAGACGGGCCTGATCGCCATCTCCGCCGCGCTGGCAGCATGCACAGTCGTACCCAAGCGCCAGGCTTACAACGCTATCGAGAAGGAAGTGTCCACCCTGGCCGAGGCGGCGCAAAAGCCTGCCGCGCCGGCCGCCGATGTGGCGAATGCCTTGCTGCCGCCGGCCACCCAACTGGCCGGCCAGTTGCCCAAGGCGCGCGCCGTGCTGGAAGAGCGTTTCAATGTCGCCTTCAATAATGTGCCGGCCCACCAGTTCTTCAATTCCCTGGTGGCGGGCACCCGCTACAACATGCTGGTCCATCCGGAAGTCAGCGGCACGGTAACGGCCAATCTAAAGGACGTGACCCTGGTGGAGGCGCTGGATGCGGTGCGCGAACTGTATGGCTACGATTACCGCATCGAAGGTACGCGCATCTACATCCGCCCGCTGACCATGCAAAGCCGCATGTTCCAGGTGAATTACCTGACCTTGCAAAGGGTGGGGCTGTCGAACCTGCGCGTGTCGTCCACCTCGGTGGCCGACGTGGTGGGGAACGGCGGTGGCGGCAGCAACAATAATGGCAATAACAACTCCAGCAACAATAACAACAACCAGAACGACAATAACAATAACCAGCAGGACGGCAATGGCGGCAAGGGACGGGTGCGCGACGCTAGCAATGTGCTGACCGTGGCGCGCAGCGACTTCTGGGAAGAGCTAAGACTGTCGCTGGAAGCGCTGGTGGGCAGCAAGGAAGGCGGGCGCGGTGTCGTCATCAGTCCCGCATCGGGCGTGATTGTGGTGCGCGCCATGCCGGAAGAACTGCGCAACGTCGAGAGCTATCTGAAAGCCACGCAGATCGCCATCGAGCGCCAGGTCATCCTGGAAGCGAAAATCCTGGAAGTGGAGCTGAACCACAGCTATCAGAGCGGCATCAACTGGGCGGCCTTCGCCACGCATGGCAACAGCAAGATTTCGGTCGGCCTGCTGCAGCCGGGAACCGTACTGGCGCCGCTGCAAAAGGGCGCCACCCAGAACACCATTCCGCCGATTATCGACAGCCCGGCCAGTGGACTGGGTGGCAATAGCGGCTTCACGCTGGGGAGCAATCTGAAGACGCCGGGTTCCCTGTTCGGCATGGCTTTCCAGACCAGTAACTTCGCCGCGCTGATTTCCTTCCTGGAGTCGCAGGGCACGGTGCATGTGCTGTCCAGCCCACGCATCGCCACCATGAATAACCAGAAGGCCGTGCTGAAGATCGGCACCGATGAATTCTTCGTCACCGGCGTGAGCACCACCACCACCACCAATGCGGCGGGCGGCGGCACCACCTCGCCCAACGTCACGCTGCAACCCTTCTTCTCCGGCGTGGTGCTGGACGTGACGCCACAGATCGACGAAGCCGGCAATATCATCCTGCACGTCCATCCATCGGTCAGCCAGGTGTCCACCGTCAACAAGAGCGTCAATCTGGGCACCGCAGGCGCGCTGAATCTGCCGCTGGCCGCTTCCGTCACTTCCGAGATGGATAGCATGGTGCGCGGCCAGGACGGCAAGGTGGTGGCGATCGGCGGCTTGATGCGCCAGGCTTCCTCCGGCGACCGCTCGCAGTTGCCGGGCATGGGCAGGATTCCGGTGCTGGGCGCCTTGTTCCGCAACGATGCCGACACCATGCAGAAGCGCGAGCTGGTGGTGCTGATCAAGCCCACCATCGTGGATGCCGCGTCCAACTGGAATGAGGATATGATCGACGTCAGCCGCCGCCTCAAGGACATGGCGCCGCTGGGCGGGGGACGCAACTGATATGTACGAATCCCACTTCGGCCTGCGCGAAGTCCCCTTCGGCATCACGCCGGATACCAGCTTTTTCTTTTCCAGTCCCCATGCGCAGGAGGCGCTGAACACCTTGCTGGTGGCGGTGAGAAATGGCGAAGGCTTCATCAAGATCACCGGCGAGGTTGGCACGGGCAAGACGCTGCTTTGCCGCAAATTCCTGGCCATGCTGGGCGAGGGCGTGGTCACGGCCTACATCCCGAATCCCTATCTGGAGCCGCGCACCCTGATGCTGGCCCTGGCCGACGAGCTGGAGATCGCGCTGGAAAAGGACGTGGACCAGCACCATCTGCTGAAATCCATCACCGGCCGTCTGATGGCGTTGGCGGGGGAGGGCAAGCGCGTGGTGCTGTGCCTGGATGAGGCGCAGGCGATTCCGGTCGAAAGCCTGGAAGCCTTGCGCCTGCTGACCAATCTGGAAACCGAAAAACGCAAGCTGCTGCAAATCGTGCTGTTTGGCCAGCCGGAGCTGGACAAGCATCTGGCCATGGATTCGATCCGCCAGCTGGCGCAGCGCATCACCTTCCACTACCACCTTGGCCCGCTGCGCCGTGATGAGCTGGACTTTTACCTGGCGCACCGGCTGCGCGTGGCCGGCTTTGGCGGCGCGCGCCTGTTCAGCCGTGGCGCCGTATCGAAGCTGTATGCAGCCAGCGGCGGCTTCCCACGCCTGATCAATATTCTGGCGCATAAGGCGCTGATGCTGTGCTATGGCGAGGGCCGGCAAACCGTCAGCAGCAAGCATATGGCGCTGGCTGCGCGCGACACCAGCGCTATCAAGAGCCGTCGCATCTGGCCATGGCTGGTGGGCGCCGCGGCCTTGCTGGCTACGGCCGGTGGTTTAGCCTGGGCATTGAGTAAATGAGTCTGATTAATAAAATGCTGCAAGACCTGGACGCGCGCAGCAGCGGCGCGGCCGCCAGCCAGGGCGGTTCGTCCGCCGTACGTCCGGTCACGGCGGCGGTGCGCCCCATGCCGCGCGTACTGCTGATACTGGCCGCGGTGGCAGGCGTTGTCATTTTCTTCGTCGCCGCCATCTTCGCCTGGCGCGCGCTGACGCGGCCATCGCCATCTTCGCTCATCGCCAGCGCCAAAGCCGCTGCCTCGATATCCGCTGCCGGTATCGCGCCGGCACCCGCAGCTGCTGCAACGCCAACGCCAGCCGCATCGGCTGCGGCCTCCGCGACGCCGCCGGCTGCCCCGGTTGGCATGCAAGCGCCGGCCACGGAGCCGGCGCCGAAGCAGCTTGTGGCCGGACCGTCGCCGGAGGCCAAACAGGTGCCCGTTGGCGCAGTATCTGCCGAGCCTTCGGCGAAGGCCGGATTGGCGGAAAAACGCAGGGCCGGGCCGGCATTACGCGCCAGTCCAGCTCCGGCGCGCAGCGCCATCGCCGAAAAGGATGAAGCCAGATTGCGTAGCGATGCAGGCTTGAACAAGGCGCAGCAGGCGGAGAATGAATACCGGCGTGGCCTGTCTGCCATGCAGGAGGGCCGCGTTCACGATGCTATCGCTCGCTTCGAGCAAGCGTTGGCGCACAATCCGCGCCACGAGGCGGCGCGCCAGACCCTGGTCGGCCTGCTGATCGAGAACCAGCATAGCGATGAAGCCATGCAGCATATGCAGCAAGCCCTGGCCCTCGACCCGGCCCAGGCACAGATGGCCATGCTGCTGGCCCGCCTGCAAATGGAGCGCAACGGCCCCGCCATCGACACTTTGCAGCGCACCTTGCCGCATGCCGCCGCCAATGCCGATTTCCGCGCCTTCCTCGCCGGCGCCTTGCAGCGCGAACAGCGCCACGCGGAGGCGACCGAGCACTATCAGGCCGCGCTGCGTCTGCAGGCAGGCAATAGCGTATGGTGGATGGGGTTGGGCCTATCGCTGCAGGCGCTCAAGCGCAATGCCGAAGCGCGCGTCGCATTCAATGAAGCCAAAACCAGCGGACGCCTGCCGCCCGAGCTGCAAACTTTCGTTGAGCGCAAGCTGCAGCAGTTGCCGAACTAAGCGACATCCAAGTCCGCAGGCCCAGGCTTTATAGGCTGGCCTGCGCGCCCCAGATCTGTTTCATGCTGAAGCGCAGGTCGACCTGATCCTCGCTCAGCACCTCGGCAATGCCGCAGCCGCCATCGCTGCTGCTGCGCAGGACCACGGCCGTCGGCAGCTTGCCTGCGGCATCGCGCAGACAGTGCACCGTCAGCACGCCGTCGCCGTTCTCGCCGCTGGCATCACGATGGACAATCACGCCGATCTCGCCGTTCTCGAGCCGCACCAGACTGCCGGGCGGATATTTGCCGATCTGCCGGTGGAACTGTTCACGTAGGGGCGCGTCGGCATCGGCCGCCAGTTCTTCCGACAGCCGGTTCAGCGCCTCATCGGGCAACAGCGAACAGCGGTAATTGCGCGCCGAGACCTGGGCGCAATAGCGGTCGGCGTAACTAAGCAGGCGGGCGTTGAGCGTGATGTCCTCGCCGGATTTGCCGGCCGGGTAGCCGCTGCCATCGTGATTCTCGTGGTGCAGCAGCACGCAGGATAGCCATTCCTCATCGTCGATACCGGCGCACTTCAGCAGTTCCGCGCTATCTTCCGGGTGGCGCCGCACGATGGCCATATCTTCCGAATTCAACGCCCCCGGCTTGGACTGGAAGCGGTCGTGATGCTTGAGCATGCCCACATTCATGGTCAGCGCCGCAGCCGTCATGGTCAATATGTCGCGCTGCTGCTTCTGCATGCCGCGCGCCACCAGCACCACGACCACCGCCACCTCGATGCAATGGCGCACCGCATATGTGCCGGCGATCTGGTTCAGATAAATGCAGGCGAGGGCGATTTCGGGATTGAGTTCGACGGCATGGATCACGTCGCGCGCGATGCTGCGCAGTTCCGCGTCGGCGTTATGCTCGTTGCGCAGTTGCTGGAGCAGCTTTTCCAGGCGCCGGTTGGCGTGGTTCAGCTCATGCAGAACGGAAGTTGGCACCGGCAGGCTGGTGGCATCGCCCAGCACCAGTTCTTTCAGGCTGCTTAATTGCTGATTCATGATGGTCCCCACCCAGCTCCACGTCCGCCGGTGCGGCGAGCCGCCCGGTGGATCTAATTGTCTTCAGACGGCTCAAACGCGCGCCAGACGCTCCAGCGCGAGCGTCAGCGTTTCATCTTTCTTGGCAAAGCAGAAGCGCACAATGCCGGATTCCTTGCCCTGCTGGTAAAAAGCCGATACCGGAATCGCCGCCACCTTGATTTCGCTGGTCAGCCACTCCGCGAACTCCGCCTCGCTCTGCGAGGAAATTGCATCATAGCGCACGCACTGGAAATATGTACCGTCGGCAGGCAGCAGCTCGAAGCGGCTGCCTTTCAGACCGTCGCGGAACAGGTCGCGCTTGCGCTGGTAAAAGGCGGGCAGCTCCAGGTAAGGCTTGGGGTCGGCCATATAGCTGGCGATCCCGTGCTGCATCGGCGTATTCGTGGTGAAGACGTTGTACTGGTGGACCTTGCGGAACTCCACCATCAACGGCGCGGGTGCCGCGACATAGCCCACCTTCCAGCCAGTCACATGGTAGGTCTTGCCGAAGCTGGAGACGACAAAGCTGCGCGCCGCCAGTTCTGGATAGCGGCTCATGGACTCGTGGCGCTCGCCGTCGTAGACCATATGCTCGTACACCTCGTCCGACAGGATCAGGATATTCGTGCCGCGCACGATGTCGGCCAGCGCCTGCATATCGGCGGCGCGCAGCACCGAGCCGGTTGGATTGTGCGGCGTGTTGATGACGATCAGGCGCGTTTTCGGCGTCACCGCCTGCGCCAGCTTATCCCACGGCACGCTATAGCCATCCGCGCCGACTTCCATCTGCACCAGCACCGGCACGCCGCCGGCCAGCTCGATGGCTGGCAGATAGCTGTCGTAAGCCGGTTCGATCACGATCACTTCCTCGCCCGGATGCACGCAGCACAGGATGGCCGTGGTCAGCGCCTGGGTCGCGCCCGAGGTCACGGTGATTTCGCTGTTGACGTCGTATTGGTGGCCGTAGATGGCGGCGATCTTGTCGACGATTGCCTGGCGCAGCACGGGCGCGCCGGCCAGCAGGGGATATTGATTGAAGCCCGCCTTCATCGCTTCCGTCACCATGTCCACCAGCTTGGGCTCGCAGGCGAAGTCGGGGAAGCCCTGGCCCAGATTGACTGCACCATGCTGGACCGCCAGCGCCGACATGCGCGTGAAGACGGTGGTGCCCACAGCGGGCAGGCGGGTGGTCAGGGCGGGAGTGAGGAGCGGTATTTGCGGGCTGTTCATGTGGAAAGGAAAAAGGTGTTTTTTCCAATTCTAGCGCAGGCAGCAAAATCGGGTGTTGCCCCGGCGCGTAGAATTTTTTCGCATATGAATATTGCTAAAACAGCTATTCAGGGCCGGCATCAGATGTGATTCATTGGCGCGTTTGGCGTGATTCAGTGGTGCTGGCGCGATCGCGCTCAGCCTTTGTCATTGATTCTTGCAGACGGTTCAATAGCGCGGCTGTTTCCTGGCCTTGCCGCTTTAATTCCGCCTGGGCGGCTGCGGTATTTTTGCCCGACTCGAATGAGGCCACCATATTTGAGAGGAGCGTCGCGTTGAACGCGGCCACACCGAGCACGATGGCTATAACCGTGCTGACGGCAGTAATGACAAAGATAGACTTCAGACCTGCCAGAGAGTTGGCGGTTTCCCTCATCGAAGTTTCGATTTGCTGCAGCCGGCTGGCATGGAGTTCTTTGTCTGCATCCAGGCGCGCTATCAGTTGCGCAATTTGGCCTTGAATGGCAGCGACCCGCCCATCCATTCGAACTTCGATGGTTTCCAGCCTGGCATCAAACTCTTCCCGGTTTATCGTGCTCATGGGTAAGCCGTCACGGGCTGCTGAAGATGTCTGCAGTATAACTCTGGAAGTGCGGGAGAGTGTGATGGAAGGTGGCGTCAAGCCTCCAGCGACCACTTCTCCGGCAGCATGACTTTGAACATGCCTTCGCGCGCCAGGCGCTTGGCCAGCTTGAGCAGGGCTTTGTCCTTGGTGATCAGGATGTCGGCTTTGGCGTCGCGCGCCAGCTCGAGGAATTTCTGGTCGTCGCGGTCGGTGCAGACCGGCAGGCGCACGCCGGACTCGGGCGGCGCCACCACCTTGATCAGGGCGTCGAAGCGGGCCGCGCTCAGTGGACGTGTGGTTTCGTCGAGCGGCAGGTGCTTGTAGTGCAGCACCACCAGATATTCTTCGCGGCAGTCGGCGCGCGTGATCGCTTCCACCGCGCCGCTCTCGATGGCGGCCAGCAGGCCGGCCCAGCGCGGGTCCTTGAACACGAACAGGTCGAGGCAGACATTGGTGTCGATGACGATGCGTTTCGGTGAAACAGGTATCATGTCGAAAATCTTGATTAGAAGTATGTTTTTGGAATCTTATGCTGATAGTGCTTTCGCCCGCAAAAAGTCTCGACCTCGACACTCCGCCCACCACCACCCTGCAAACCCAGCCCGCTTTTCTCGACCGCTCGGCCCAGCTGATCAATCGCCTGCGCGAATTTTCGCCGGCCGAGCTGGGCGAGCTGATGGAGCTGTCCGACGCCCTGTCCACGCTCAACGTGGCGCGCTACGAATCCTGGACCAAGGATACCGCCGAAGCGCGCCAGGCAGTGATGACCTTTAACGGCGACGTCTACGACGGCCTGGCGGCACGCAGCATGACGCCCGGGCAGCTGGACTATACCCAGTCGCGCATCCGCATCCTGTCCGGCTTGTACGGCATGTTGCGCCCGCTCGACCTGATCCATCCGCACCGGCTGGAAATGGGTACGCGCCTGAGCAATCCGCATGGCAAGGATCTGTACGCCTTCTGGGGTGACACGATCACCGAAGCCTTGAACGCCACGGCCGAAGAGCAGGGCGCCGAGGTGCTGGTGAACCTCGCTTCCACGGAATATTTCAAGTCGGTGCGCCCGCGCAAACTGGCGATGCCGGTGATTACCCCTTCCTTCGAAGACTGGAAGGGCGGCAAGTACAAGATCATTTCCTTCTATGCCAAACGGGCGCGCGGCATGCTGGCGCGTTACGCGGCGGAAAAGAATATCCGCGATCCGGAACAGTTGAAGGATTTCGATGTGGACGGCTACGCCTTCGAGCCGCAGGCTTCCGGCGAGCGGAACTGGGTGTTCCGCCGCCGTGTAGCCGACTGAATCAGCCCTTGACGGGCGCCGGTGCGGAAGCCGGTGCCGGTGCCGGTGCTGGCGCAATGGCCGGCGCCGGAGCCGGAGCCGAGCTCCAGAATTTCCACCACTTGCGCTCTTCCTTGACGCCATTCTCGTCGAGGAATTTGCTGTTCGGGAAGTTCAGCTTGAACACGCGCAGGGCGTCGTCGCGCAGCACGGTATTGCCCAGCTTCTCGTAGCTGCGGATCATGATGAACAGCGCTTCTTCGATGGCCGGCGAGTCGCGGTAATCCTTGACCGCATCCATGGCGCGGTTGGCGGCGGCCAGGTAGGCGCCGCGGCGGTAGTAATAGCGCGCCACATGGACTTCATACGCGGCCATGGCGTTGATCAGATATTTCATGCGCTCGATTGAATCCGGCGCATACTGGCTGTTGGGGAACTTGTCCACCAGGGCCTTGAAAGCGGCAAACGCTTCGCGCGTGGCTTTCGGGTCGCGCTCGGTCGGATCCTGTTCGTAGATGAAGTTCAGGAAGCTGATCGAATCGTTGAAGTTGATCAGGCCGCGCAGGTAGTACATATAGTCCACGTGGCTGTGGTTCGGGTGCAGCTTGATGAAACGCTCGACGGCGGCCAGGGCCTGGGCCTGGTCCTGCGACTTGTAGTAAGCGTAGGCGATTTCCATCTGCGCTTGCTGGGCGTAGGTGCCGAACGGATAGCTCGATTCGAGCTTCTCGTACAACTGAATTGCGCGCTCGTAGTGGCCGCCGGCCATTTCATCCTTGGCCTCCGAGTATAATTTCGTAGCAGACCAGCCTTTGGTCTCATCGATTTTCTCTGGTAACAGGCTACAAGCGGATAAACCGAACAGTACGACTGTTGCTGCAACTACCGATAATTTTTTTTGCATGTTGTTGTGCAAGAAGACGTTTAACCAAAATACTACACTAGGCTGATTATAGCCGATGGGAATGCTGTGATATTGAATCCTTTGCCGAATTCGGCAGAACAACTGTCCGACACTGATTTTGACGCCGATTTCGAAGGCGAGTTCCTGGCCGAGGCGGGCGATCCGCTGGCCCCGATCGCGCTGCAACTGAGCCCGTCCGACTGCGGCGAACGCCTGGACAAGGTGGTGGCGCGCCTGGTGCCGCAGTTCTCGCGCGGCCGCCTGCAATCGTGGATCGAGGACGGTTTCGTGACGGTGGACGGGAAACCGGCCAAGGTGCGCGCCACCGTCTACGGCGACGAAAAAGTGCTGGTGCTGCCGCAGGCGGCGCCGGAAGACGTGGCTTTCGCCCCGGAAGCCATGGAGCTGGACATTGTGTATGAGGACGACCACCTGATCGTCGTCAACAAGCCGGCCGGCCTGGTCGTGCATCCGGGTGCCGGCAACTGGACCGGCACCTTGCTGAACGGCCTGTTGCACCACTGTCCGCAACTGGGCGGCGTGCCGCGCGCGGGCATCGTGCACCGTCTGGACAAGGATACCAGCGGCCTGATGGTGGTCGGCAAGGATCTGGCGACCCAGACCGACCTGGTGCGCCAGCTGCAGGCGCGCACCGTCAAGCGCGAATACCTGGCCCTGGTGTGGGGCACGCCGCGCGGTTCGGGCACCATCAATGCGTCGATGGGCCGCCACCAGAAGGACCGCGTGAAGATGGCGGTGTCCACCAGCCTCGGCTCGAAACCGGCCATCACCCACTACCTGCGCCTGGATTCGGGCGATCTGGACCGCCGTCCGGTGAGCCTGGTGCAATGCCGCCTGGAGACGGGCCGCACCCACCAGATCCGCGTGCACATGGCGCACCTCGGTTTCCCGCTGGTGGGCGACTATGTGTACGGCAAGCCGCACCTGACCGAAGTGTTCCCGCGCCAGGCGCTGCAGGCGCGCCGCCTGGGTCTGGTGCATCCGGCCACCGGCCAGGCTTGCGAATGGCTGGTGCCGCTGGCCGACGACTTCCTCGCCCTGCTGGAGCAGGCCGGCATCCCTGAACCGGACGAAAATGCCGGCCAGGAAGGTTATGGCGAGGAGTACGACGATTTCGACGACGACTACGGCGACGACGAGGAATGAGCGAATCCCGCCCGAACGACATCCGCCCGAGTAGCGGCCAGAGCGACGCCCGCCCGGCAAATGCCGTGATCGGCGCCGCGAGCGGCCCTGCGACGTCCCTGGCGCACGATGCTGCGAGCGATGTGCGCCGCGATGGCGCCTGGCTGCGGCCCGTGTGGCCGGGTTTGCCGGCTAATATTGGTGTGCTGTGTACGACCCGTCTCGGCGGCGTCAGCGTGGCGCCCTATGGCCTGGCCGATGGCGTGGCGGGCGGCTTGAACCTGGGCGTGCATGTCGGCGACGACCCGGCCAGCGTGGCGCGCAACCGCGCCGTGCTGCGCGGGGAGTTGCCAGCCGAGCCGGTGTGGCTGTCGCAGGTGCATGGCATTGCCGTGGCCGACGCGGATGCGGCCGCCCAGGCCGTCCCCGAGGCCGACGCCAGCGTCGCGCGCCAGGCCGCTACGGTGTGCGCTATCCTGACGGCGGACTGCCTGCCGGTGCTGTTCTGCGATGTGCGCGGCACGGTGGTGGGCGCGGCCCACGCGGGCTGGCGCAGCTTGGCCGGCGGTGTCTTGCAGGAAACGGTGAAGGCCATGCGCGCGGCAGGCGCGGGTGAAGTGATGGCCTGGCTGGGGCCGGCTATTGGTCCGGACCGGTTTGAAGTCGGGGCCGAAGTGCGCGAGGCTTTCCTGGATGGGGCAGGGGATGAGGCGAGCCGGCGCGAAGTGGAAGCAGCTTTCCGTCTGGTGCCGGGACAGCCCGGCAAGTTCCTGGCTGATATCTACGCCCTGGCGCGCAGCGTGCTGCGCCGGGTGGGCGTGGAGCAGGTCAGCGGTGGCCAGCAATGCACCGTGTCCGACCCTTCTCTCTTCTATTCCTACCGGCGCGACGGGATTACCGGGCGCCAGGCGAGTCTGATCTGGATCAAATGAGGCCGGCGGCCGCGGGCTTAGTCTTCGCTTTTGGGCGCGGATTTGGCCCGGGCGGCTTCGGCTTGGGCCGCGCGGCGCAGTTTGCGGCGCTTCCCGCCTGTTAAGTAAAATAGTATCCCTAATGGCAACACGCAATACAATGTAAAGGTCATAATGCCGGCGACGATGGTTGGTTCGGTAAACGCCATCAGCAGCACGACATAGATCCACGCAGCAGCAACAATCAACATAAAGCAGTCTTGGTTAAGAGTGAAAAAACTAGGTTGAAAACTTATTTTTAATGGACTTAAACATGAATGTGCCCGATCCGCAAGCCATTGCCACCGACTGGTTAGCGCAGTTCAGCGATCCCAATCAATGGCAATCCTGGTTCAAAATGATGCCGGAAATGGATGCCATTCCCGGCGCAGCCATGCTGCGCGACGCTGGCGCCGTGATCCGGCCCGACGTGATGGACCAGTTGAAAAACGAATACATGGCGGAATTCGGCCTCCTGTGGCAGGAATTTTTGGCGGGCAAAGCGCCTGCCGTGAATGACCGCCGCTTTTCCTCGCCCGCCTGGCTGGGCAATCCGGTGTCCGCCTTCCACGCCGCATCATACCTGCTGAACGCGAAGTTCCTGGGCGCCATGGCCGACGCCCTGGAAACGACTTCCCATCAAAAGCAGAAAATCCGCTTCACCGTGCAGCAGATCGTGGATGCCATGTCGCCCGCCAATTTCCTGGCGACCAATCCCGAAGCCCAGGAAAAACTGATCCAGACCAAGGGCGAAAGCCTGGCCAAAGGCTTGGCGAATATGCTGGGCGACATCCAGAAAGGCCATATCTCGCTGTCGGACGAAAAAGCCTTTGAGGTGGGCCGCAATCTGGCCAATACCGAAGGCCAGGTGGTGTTTGAAAACGAGCTGTTCCAGCTGCTGCAATATGCGCCGCTGACGGCCGAGGTGCATGAGCGCCCGCTGCTGATGGTGCCGCCTTGCATCAACAAATACTATATTCTCGACCTGCAGCCGGAAAATTCCCTGGTGCGCTATGCGGTGGAGCAGGGCAATACCGTCTTCCTCGTTTCCTGGCGCAATCCCGACCGCAGCCTGGCGAAAACCAGCTGGGACGATTATGTGGAACAGGGCGTCTTGCGCGCCATCGCCGTCGCCAGCGAAATCAGCAAGCAGGACCAGTTGAATATGCTGGGCTTCTGCGTCGGCGGCACTTTGCTGTCGACTTCGCTGGCCGTGCTGGCCGCGCGCGGCGAACATCCGGCCGCCAGCCTGACCCTGCTGACCACCTTCCTCGATTTCAGCGACACCGGCATCCTGAATGTCTTCGTCGACGAGGCGCAGGTGCAGTTGCGCGAGCAGACCCTGCGCGAAGGCGGGCTGATGCCGGGACGCGATCTGGCCAGCACCTTCTCCAGCCTGCGGCCAAACGACCTGGTGTGGAATTATGTGCAGTCGAATTATTTGAAAGGCAATGAGCCGCCGCCTTTCGATCTGCTGTACTGGAATTCCGACTCGACCAATCTGCCGGGGCCGATGTTCTGCTGGTATCTGCGCAATACCTATCTGGAAAATAATCTGAAGGTGGCGGACAAGCTCAGCGTGGCCGGCGAAAAGATCGACTTCGCCAATATCGACGCGCCCGCCTTCATTTACGGCTCGCGCGAAGACCATATCGTGCCTTGGCAATCGGCTTACGGCTCGGTGCCGCTACTGAATCCGGACAAGCCCGAAGCCAATCGCTTCGTCCTGGGCGCCTCGGGCCATATTGCCGGCGTGATCAATCCGGCGGCCAAGAAAAAACGCAGCTACTGGACCAATGACGGCAAGCTCGGACAGGATGCCGACAGCTGGTTCGCCGGCGCCACCGAACAGGCGGGCAGCTGGTGGCCGGAATGGGCCGCCTTCCTGGCCGAGCACGGCGGCAAGCGCGTCAAAGCGCGCAGCAAACTGGGTAATACCAAATACAAGCCCATCGAAGCCGCGCCGGGACGTTACGTCAAGGCCAAGGCGGAATAAGCGAAACGCGGCGGCAGTGCTGTGCGGATATACATATTATTACAATGCAATTATTAGAGTTGCGTTGCAATAAACATCAATATTCGCGCAAAACTTATAACGTGAACTGCCCGCCGCGATTTTTTCACTCTATAATAGGGTCGCAGGCTTGTGAAAAGCGAACCTCTGTTCGCTTTTTTTTCGGATTAACAAAGTACGCGCTGCGGCGCAATAAGTGGACTTGTGATGAGTAGTGCAAAGAAAAGTGCTGAACGCTTGATCAAGAAATACCCTAACCGCCGTCTTTACGACACGCAGACCAGTTCGTACATCACTTTGACCGACGTCAAGCAATTGGTGCTCGATAACGAAGACTTCACCGTGGTCGACGCCAAGACCAATGAAGACCTGACGCGCAGCATTCTGCTGCAAATCATTCTGGAAGAAGAAGCCAGCGGCGTGCCGATGTTCTCGACCGACGTGCTGGCCCAGATCATCCGCTACTATGGCCACGCCATGCAGGGCATGATGGGCTCGTATCTGGAAAAGAATATCCAGGCCTTCTCCGAAATCCAGCGCAAGTTCACGGCCGGCGCCGCCAACTTCGACGGCAAGCCCTTCAGTCCCGAAATGTGGACCCAGTTCATGAACGTGCAAGCGCCGATCATGCAAGGCATGATGAACAACTACATCGACCAGAGCAAGAGCCTGTTCGTGCAGATGCAAGAGCAGATGCAAAACCAGAGCAAGACCCTGTTCGGCGCCGCCTTCCCCTTCGCCGTCCCCCCCACCGACAAAAAATAATCCCCCCTTATCGTTGAGTCCGTGTCCACCCTGGTGCCAGGCACCAAAGTGGACACGAGTTCAGCTGTAGACGGGCGGGTTTTTGACGGCGCCATTCTGGTATAATTGCCGATTCGCTCGAATTTTCTTTGCAATTTGCCATGCACTCCATTTCCCGTATTCCCAAGGCCGGTACCGAGGCAGCATCTGCTGGCGCCGCGCCAAAAGTCGGTTTCGTTTCTCTCGGCTGCCCCAAGGCTCTGGTTGACTCGGAGCAGATTCTGACCCAGCTGCGTGCTGAAGGCTATGAAACGGCCAAGTCCTATGACGGCGCCGACCTGGTGATCGTGAATACCTGCGGCTTTATCGACGCCGCGGTGCAGGAGTCGCTGGATGCCATCGGCGAGGCGCTGGCGGAAAACGGCAAGGTCATCGTGACCGGCTGTCTGGGTGCGAAGAAGGATGCCGATGGCAAAGACCTGATCCAGAAGGTCCACCCGAAGGTGCTGGCCGTGACCGGTCCGCACGCGGTGGGCGAGGTGATGGCCGAGGTGCATACCCACCTGCCCAAGCCGCACGAGCCGTTCATCGATCTGCTGCCGCCGCAAGGCATCAAGCTGACGCCCAAGCATTACGCCTATCTGAAAATCTCGGAAGGCTGCAACCACCGCTGCTCCTTCTGCATCATCCCATCGATGCGCGGCGATCTGGTGTCGCGCCCGATCGCGGAATTGATGCTGGAGGCGGAGAACCTGTTCAAGGCCGGCGTGAAAGAGCTGCTGGTGATTTCGCAGGATACTTCGGCCTATGGCGTTGACGTGAAATTCCGCTCCGGTTTCTGGAACGGCCGTCCGGTGAAAACCCATATGACCCAGCTGACCGAAGCCTTGGGCCAGCTGGCGAAACAGTATGGCGCCTGGGTGCGTCTGCACTATGTGTATCCGTATCCGCACGTGAACGAAATCATTCCGATGATGAGTGGCGGCCATATCCTGCCTTACCTCGACGTGCCGCTGCAGCACGCCCACCCCGATGTGCTGAAGCGCATGAAGCGTCCTGCCTCGGGCGAGAAGAACCTGGAGCGCATCCAGGCTTGGCGCGCGATGAATCCCGATCTGGTGATCCGCTCCACCTTCATCGCCGGCTTCCCTGGCGAGACCGAGGCGGAATTCGAATACCTGCTGGACTTCCTGAAGGAAGCGCAGATCGACCGTCTGGGCTGTTTCGCCTATTCGCCGGTCGAAGGCGCGACCGCCAACGAGCTGGAAAATCCGGTGCCGGAAGAAGTGCGCGAAGAGCGCCGTGGCCGCGTCATGCTGCTGCAGGAAGAAATCTCGCGCAAGCGTCTGCAGGCCAAGGTCGGCAAGACCGTCAAGGTGCTGATCGACGAGCTGACCCCAAGCGGCGCGATCGGCCGTTCCGCCGCCGATGCGCCGGAAATCGACGGCGTGGTGTATGTGAAGAAGCCTTATGAGCCGCATAAGAAGCTGGCTGTCGGCCAGTTCTACGATGTGGAGATCACCAAGGCCGATGCCCATGATCTGTGGGGTGAAGCCTAAGCAGCACGGCTCCGGTGCGGAGACAGTACAATGAAAGGCGGATCGGCATATGGCCGGTCCGCCTTTTTCTTTTCCCCCGTCCATGAACAAGACCAAGTCCCTGCAAACTGCTCTGATCCACACCGACTACACGGCGCCCGAAGGCTTTGCCGCCTTCCCCAGCGCCATCCACCACGCTTCGACTGTGCTGTTCAAGGACGTCGCGGCCATGCGCTCGGGCGATTGGAAAGAGAAGAACGCCTATACCTACGGCCTGCATGGCACGCCCACCACCTTCACGCTGGAAGCGCGCCTGGCTGAAATCGAGGACGGCAAGCATTGCCTGCTGGCCCCGAGCGGCTTGTCGGCGATCTCGATGGTCGATTTCGCGCTGCTGAAATCGGGCGACGATGTGCTGTTGCCGGACAATGTGTATAACCCCAACCGGGAATTGGGGCGCTGGCTGGCGCGCGATTTCGGCATCAGTGCGCGTTACTACGATCCGCTGATTGGCGCCGGCATCGCCCAGCTGATCCAGCCCAATACAAGGCTGATCTGGACCGAAGCGCCCGGCTCGGTGACGATGGAAGTGCCCGATCTGCGCGCCATCTGCGCCGCCGCGCATGCGCGGGGCGTGGTGGTCGCGCTGGACAACACCTGGTCGGCCGGTCTCGCCCTGCGCGGCTTCGATCTGGGCGTGGACATCATCATGCAGGCGCTGACCAAATACCAGTCCGGTGGCTCCGATGTGCTGATGGGCGCCCTGATCATGCGCGACGACGGCCTGCACGAGCGCCTGAGCACCGCCCATATGCGCCTGGGCCTGGGCGTGGGCGCGGACGATGCCTATCTGGTGCTGCGCGGCTTGCCGACGATGAAGCTGCGTTTCGATGCGCACGACGCGGCAGCGCGCAAGGTCGCCGGCTGGCTGGCGGCGCGTCCCGAAATCCACAAGATGCTGCATCCGGCTTTCGAAGATTGTCCCGGCCACGATATCTGGAAGCGCGACTTCAGCGGCGCCGGCGGCCTGTTCTCGGTGCTGTTCGACGCCCGCTTCAGTGAGGCGCAAACCGACCGCTTCGTCGATTCGCTCAAGCTGTTCAAGATCGGCTACAGCTGGGGCGGCGCCAACAGCCTGTGTGTGCCATATCGCATCCAGGCCATGCGCAGCCAGTGGAAGGAAGCGGGTACGCTGGTGCGCTTCAATATCGGCCTGGAAGACCCGGACGATCTGATCGCCGATATTGAACAGGCCTTGCAGGCGATGTGAGTTGTGCAGCGGGCCGTCATGGTAGATGCCGGCCCGCTGCAGTAGTGCGCTTAGCGCTTACCGAAAGGCGAGGCCAGATTCAGCTTTTTGGCGGCCACACTGGCGTACACGGTGTAGGTGATACCGTGCGTCAGCGAAGCAGCCACGCCATCGCGGTTTTCCTGGCTGGAGGCAAACGATGCCAGTACGGCAGCGCGGCTGGCGCCATTGTTCAACTGCGTCAGCCAGAAGTTGTAGCCGCCCTGGTCCGGTGCGCGGTGCAGCACATTGTTATATAACGCATTCAGGAAGGTGGCGTTGGACGGATTCGCACCGTACAGGTTGATGAATTCCTGGCTCGTGATAAACGAGGCTGCAATATCGGTCATGGAGGTGCCGCGGTCAGCCTGGGCGATCCAGAAGCCGAGCCCGCCTGCATCCGGCTTGCGGTTGAACGCCGCCTGATACAGGCGGTAGGTATCGCCGGCGTTGCCATTGATGTCCAGCGCGATGGTCGCATCCGCAAAACGCAGACGGTTGGCCGACAAGTCGTCGAACACGGTCGTACCTTCCGGTCCGCTGACGGTGAAGTTGGCGCCCGACTGGTTGATCGAATAGCTGCCCACGCCACTGCCGAAGACCCCGGTTTCCTGCAGGGCTTTCGAAGGCAGGAAGTCGGCGATGCGCGCGGTGTTTTCCATGATCACGCGACGATTGTCCTCGGTGGCGGCGGTGCCGAGGAGGACTTGTTTGCCGTTCAGCGTCAGTTGCAGCAGTGGCGAGGAGAACACCAGATAGCGCACGCAATCGTTGATATTGCTCGCTTTGCAGGCATCCGGGTAGGCCATGACCGTCAGCATCTTGTTGGCTTTGTCCACATAGCCGTGGCCATATGCATAAGGCGTGGTGTCGTTATCCTTGAAAACGTCGTGGCGCGCGCCGAACAGGTGGCCCATTTCGTGCGCGAAGGATTGCTGGATGCAGCTGCGTTTGACCATGGCGATGGCGGTATTGCTTTGCGAGCCGATCTGGCTGGCCTGGCCGCATGAGTCGCCCAGATTCTCCGCCAACACCATTACCACGTCGGCGCCATACGTGCTGCGCAGATTGCTGACCGTGGCGTTGCCGGCCAAATTGGCCAGATCGACAGTCGCATTCGAGGAATCGTTGTAGTTGATATTGCCGCTATAGACCAGGCGGACGCGGGTCTTGGTCTGGCTATTGGCAAACGTCTGATTGGCCGAGTCGATGGCTGCCTGGACGTTGGCGCCGATTGCAGCACCCGCCGCATTGGCGGCGCTATTGGTATACAACACCATTACGTCGATTTTTTTCGGCGCGGTGCTGAGGGAGCCGCCCGCCGCCAGAGCGGCAGCCGAACGGGCGTTTTGAGTGGCGGACTTCATGAACGCGGGGGCGGGGAGCGTGCGCGGATGGTCCTCCGGCAGCTTGCTGTCGTCAATCTCGCGCAAGACATGGGCGCCCGCGGCATCGCTGCTCAGTTCATAGCGTTTCAGGCCGCGCTGGCCGGCTTTTTCCACATACAGATTGCCGGACACGAAGTTATTCACTACCGTCAGTTGCACGATGCTTGCCGGGAAACCCTTGATATGGCCGTACCAGGTGTAATTGTCGGCGCTGCGGCGTTCCACGCGATCCAGGACCGCGGTGACCGTGTCATCGAAGAGCTCGATTTCCAGCTCTTGGGTCTGGGCGCCGCTGGCTGACAGCAGATGCTGGAAATTGATGCTTACTGCTTTTTCTTTTTTAACATGGGCAGCCGCCGGGGTTGCCACCGATGCTTTGGCGGCCGGCGCGGCGGAGCCAAACAGGCTGGCCTTGCTTTGAGCCAAGGCCGGGCTGGCCAGAACGGGAAGGGTCAGCAAAACAGCCAATTGCAACTTTTTCAGAACCATATTTCTTCCTAATTATTAAAAAGGAATTGCAAAATAACATCTAGTTATAGGAATGGCAATCCCTGTGGAAATTGTTTTTTGCAAAATGGCATAAATGTGGCTGTTTTCCCGCAAGTTATATTAACTATCAAAAACTAAGGGTTGCGATTGCGCAAATTCATTGCGAATCAGCTTTGATCCAGTTGAGCTATCTGCGTTAATATGCGTTGGGCATATTGACAAGATTGATAACTCATCAGTAGCGAGCGGAGGTTCCCATGAATACCCGCAAGACCGCTGTAGGCATCAGTATCGCCATCGCAATCGCCATCCTTCCAGGCCTGGTGCATACCCAGGACAAGGGGCCGCCGCCATCGAGCTATATGCCAGTGGTGGCCAAGGAAGATTTCAATACCACTTACCAGCGCATGAAGGCCGCCAAGGCGGGGTTGATGCGGCGCCAGGCCGAGCTGTTGGCCGGGCGCTATGACCTGTACAACAAATCCGCGCCCGGTGTGACCATGTTCCGCGGCAAGCCGGTGCAGGAGGGCGTGCGCGTCAAGCTGCCGCGCGGCACCAGCTGGGCTGAGCTGGCGGCGCTCAGTCCGGACGAGGTCCGCAACCGCGACCTGTTCCCGACCGGCTTCCTGCCGCTGCCCCATCCGAACCATCCGGAAGGCGGCATGCTCTTCCCGCAGTTCCATATCGATGAAATCCTCAAGCAGGAGGCGCGCGATCTGAACCGCTTCGATCTGGAATTCGATCTGCCGGACCATTTCCTGCCCGAGTTCCCGGCGCCGATCTTTCTGACCACGCGGCCGGATCTGGGCGATGTCTCCAAAGGCAAGCAGCTGACCATCGATAACTTCTACGATATCTTCAACGGCACGCTGAATCCCAAGCAGCTGGAAGGCCTGCGCCTGCTGCTCACGCCTTTCCCGCAGCAGCAGTTCAACCAGACCGAGGACCGACGCTCGACGAAACCCAGTCGCGGCGTCGCCTGTTTCGATTGCCATGCAAACGGACATACGAATGGCTCGACCCACCTGGTCGGCGATATCCGTCCCCAGCCTTTCCGCCACCGCATCGAGACGCCGACTTTGCGCGGGGTGAATATTCAGCGTTTGTTCGGTTCCCAGCGCGGTTTGAAAACTATCGAGGACTTCACCGAGTTCGAACAGCGCGCCGCCTATTTCGACGGCGATCCGGTGATCGCCACCAAGAAGGGCGTGAATATTCTGGAACGCGGCAGCCAGGTGCATTTCATGAGCGAGTTCCAATCCCTGCTCGATTTTCCGCCCGCGCCCAAGCTGGACGTGTTCGGCAAGCTCGATCCGAAGAAGGCGACGGCGGCCGAATTGCGCGGCCAGACCGTCTTCCACGGCAAGGGCCAATGCGTGAGCTGCCATGCGCCGCCGTTCTATACCGACAATCTGATGCACAACCTGAAGACGGAGCGCTTCTACAAGCCGCGCACGATTGCCGGCCACACCATGGTGGGCGATGGTCCGATCAAGACTTTCCCGCTGCGCGGCATCAAGGAGTCGCCGCCCTACCTGCATGACGGCCGCCTGCTGACGCTGGAGGATACGGTGGAGTTCTTCAACCTCGTGCTGGAGACGAAGCTGGACGAGAAGGAGAAGGCCGACCTGGTGGCCTTCCTGCGCACCTTGTAACTGCGCTTGCCGGGACTTCCCGCAGAGGGAGTCCCGGCGCTGGATTTACACAGGCTCGTTATTGCCGAGCGCCACAAAGCCGCGGATCAGGCGGTACGCCTTCCACAGCCAGGCGCCGCACCAGATCAGCCACGCGAATGGAATGCCGATGATGGTCAGGAAGAGCGCAAAGCCGACCGCCATCCACACCAGATACCACCAGAAGGAGCGGATCTGCCAGCCGTGATGGCTGTACAGGAAGGTACCGGTGGTTTCGTCGCGCTTCACGTAGTTGAGAATCAGCGGGATGAAGGAAAACGCGCCCAGCGAGAAAATAAAGCTGGCGGCGTGCAGCAGGTAGAGCCATCGAACCCAGGTCTTCTGGGCATCGGTGCGTTCATCGAAAACCAGTTCTTGCGCCATACAATCTCCTTCTTAAATCTTGCGGCCATCGTAATTGTGGACAGCGATCGTCGTCAGATCGATATCGTCCAGGCAGCGCACATTGATGGCGGCCACCGTATTGCCCTGCGGGTCCACGCCTTTGGCATAGGGATGAATGCCGCATTTCGGGCAGAAGCGGTGTTTGATCACATGCTTGTTGAATTCATAGGTCTGCGCATTTTCTTCCGGCGTGAGCAGATGCAGCTTCTCGTAAGGCATGAACCACAGCAGCGAACCTTTGCGCTGGCACATGGAACAGTTGCAGGCGAGGGCGGTGCCGATGTCGCCTTCCACTTCAAAGGCCACGTGGCCGCAGTGGCAGCTTCCACGATATTTCATCTTCGTGTCTCCTTATAAGAAAATCATATGTACGACTTTAGCATGATTTCTGTGCCGCCCCTGGACTGCTGCTATGCTGGTAGATCGTTGAATGGAGAGCCGTGGCATGAGTGGACCGTTGAAGGGCATCAAAGTAGTGGAAATCGGGGCGCTGATCGCGGCGCCGTTCGCGGCGCGCCTGCTGGCGGAATTTGGCGCGGAGGTCATCAAGATCGAGGCGCCGGGCGAGGGTGATCCCATCCGCAAATGGCGCAAGCTGCATAAGGGGACATCGCTGTGGTGGTATCTGCAGTCGCGCAACAAGAAATCGGTATCGCTGAACCTGAAATCGCCGGCCGCCATCAATATCGCCAAACGCCTGCTGGCCGATGCCGATCTGCTGATCGAGAACCTGAAACCGGGCGCGCTGGAAAAGCTGGGCCTGGGCTGGGATGTGCTGCATGCGTTGAATCCGAAGCTGACCATGGTGCGCATTTCCGGCTATGGCCAGAGCGGGCCGTATAAGGACCGTCCCGGCTTTGGCGCCATTGGCGAGGCCATGGGCGGCATCCGCTATACGACGGGTGAGGCGGGCGGCGTGCCGGCACGGGTCGGCGTCAGCCTGGGCGATTCGCTGGCCTCCCTGCATGCGGTGATCGGCGCGCTGATGTCGGTGCTGCGCGTGAAGATGGGGCAGGGCGAGGGGCAGGTGGTCGATGTCTCGCTGGTCGAAAGCGTGTTCAATCTAATGGAAAGCCTGGTGCCGGAATACGATCTGCTGGGCTATGTGCGCGAACGCAGCGGCGGTGCGCTACCCGGCATTGCGCCGTCCAATACTTATCCGACGCGCGATGGCGCCTACGTGGTCATTGCCGGGAATAGCGATCCGATTTTCAAGCGCCTGATGCAGGTGATCGGCCGTTCCGACATCGGCGACGACCCGCAATTCGCCCGCAACGACGGCCGCGCCGCCCAATCGGCCCTGATCGACGCCGCCATCGCCGGCTGGACGTCAGCCAACGGGATTGACGCCGTGCTGGCCGCGCTGGAAGCGGCCGAAGTGCCGGCGGGCCGCATCTACTCGGTGGCCGACATCGTGGCCGATCCGCACTACCAGGCGCGCGACATGATCCTGCAAGCGACCTTGCCGGATGGCGTGCAGGTCAAGATGCCCGGCATCGTGCCCAAGCTGTCGGACACGCCCGGCGCAGTGCGCTGGCAAGGCCCAACGCTGGGCCAGCATACCGCTGAAGTCCTGGCCGGCCTCGGGCTGGATGCCACGGCGATCCAGCGCTTAGCCGACGAAGGCGCGATCCAGTTGGGATGATACCCTCGAGTCCGTGTCCACCTTGGGGTCTGACCCCAATCGGACACGGGCTGAGCTGTTAGAAGCGGTAGGCGGCGCGGGCGGTGATTTGGCGCGGGGGGCCGTAGAAGCCGTCGAGGATGTAGAGGGCGGGGATGTTGTAGCCGTCGGTGCGGTAGTGCTTGTCGGCCAGGTTGGCGCCGTGCAGGCTGAAGGTCCATTGGCGCGAGGCTTCCCATACGACGCCGGCGCTCCATAGGCCGTAGCCTGGCTGGGCAAGTGTTTCGCTCAGGTCGGTGGTGGGATAGACCTTGCTGCGGTAGCTGTAGCCGAGCATGGTGCGCAGGGTGCCGCCCATGACGTTCTGGTCGACGCGTTCGAGGTTCAATCCATACTGGCCGCGCGGGGTGCTGCTGAACTTCTGTTCGGCGGCGATATTGCGCCCGCCGCTCAGATACTCGTCGTAGCGCGCGTGCAGCCAGGCGGCAAAGCCACTGACATTCCACTGGCGGTTGGGACGCCATACGAATTCCAGTTCTGCGCCTTTGACCTTGGCCTTGCCGGCATTGGTGAAGTCGCCGTAGAAGGAGGGTGTGCCGTCCGCCTGCACATAGCTGGTGAAGACGGAGAGCTGCATATCCTTGTATTTGTTGAGGAAGAGCGCGGCGTTCACATCGAAGCTGCCGTCTGCCCGCGCGTACTTGGCGCCGAGTTCCAGCGAGTCGAGCTTCTCGTCGCGGTAGGGGCGGGAGGACTCGGGCACGGCCACATTGTTGGCGCGGATATTGTAGCCGCCGGATTTGAAGCCGCGCGAGGTGCTGGCATACAGATTGGTGCTGTCCAGCGCCTGATAGCGCAGTGTCAGCTTGGGCGCGGTATTGCTGACGCTCAGTTCCTTGTCGAAGTTGGCCAGTGTCGCCGCGGGACGCAGGAAGGTGGCGTCGGCAAAGGCGCGGTTCAGCACCACGGCACGCTTCTTCTCGCGCGTGTGGCGCAGGCCCGCATTCAGTTCCCAGCGTTCGGCCAGCGGCAGGGTCCAGTCGGCATACAGGGCCGTGCTCTTGGTGTAGACCGTGCTGTCGCTGCCGGTGAATTGGCGGCCGAGGAAATTGTTGAAGATGCGGCCACCGGCGTCGCCATCGAAGTAGTAAGCGCCGATCACGCCGGACATGCCACCGCTGGCGGCGTATAGCGCCTGCAATTCCAGGGTCTTTTGCCGGTCGTGGGCGTCGCCGGAGACATCGCCGATCGGCAGCGAGAGGCCATCGAAATCGATGGTCTGGCCGGACGAGGAGCGGCGTTTGGCACCGATGGCTTTCAGCGTCCAGTCGGCGCTGGCGAAGTAGGTGGCCGTCAGCGCCGCGCCACGGTTGCGCGTACGGTTCTGGCTGGGCATGGCGCTGGCGAAGTCGTAGCGGTCGGTTGACGGCGGACGCTTGAGTGGATCGTAGGCGCTGACGCCCATGCGCTGGAAGCCGCGCATATGCGAGTTGTCGTTGGCGGCATCGGCGCTGGCCACTATGGTGAAGGGCAGGCCGGCCGGAAAATAGCCGAAGGAGAGGCGGGCGGCATCGGTGTCCTGGTCGCTGGCCGGTTCGCCATTGAAGGTATTGCGGCCAAAGCCATCGCGCCGCAGCGCAGCCATGGCGATGCGGGCGCGCAGTTCGCCGCTGGCGCTGGCCAGATTCAGGGCGCCTTTGACATTGCGCTGGTCGTAGTTGCCAAGGGCGACTTCGGCGCTGCCGCCGTTTTCCTTGCTCAGCGGACGAGAAACGTATTTGATCGCGCCGCCGATGGTGTTCTTGCCATACAGTGTGCCTTGCGGGCCGCGCAGCACTTCCACCCGCTGCACGTCGAAGACATCGAGCAGGGCGCCTTGCGGCCGCGCCATATACACATCGTCGAAGTAGATGCCGACGCCGGGATCGACGCCCCACAGCGGATCGGCCTGGCCCACGCCGCGGATAAAGGCGGTCAGCGTGCTGTTGGTGCCGCGCGAGGCATAGACGGTAAGATTGGGAACGCGGGTCTGCAGATCGCCCAGGTTCTGGATGTTCTGGTTTTCCAGGGCTTTGGCCGAGAAGGCCGTGACGGCCACCGGCACGTCCTGCAAGCGTTCTTCGCGGCGGCGCGCGGAAATCGTGACGGACTCGATTTGCCCGTCCTTACCGGCCTTTTCGGCTATCGGTGCATCTTCGCCGCTGGACGCGGGATCGGCCGCCATGGCCTGGGCGCAGCAGCATGCGATGGTGAATGCCAGGGGCTTGAGTCTCATCTTGTCTCCGTACTGGTTATGTTTTGACGCAGGAAGGACAACAGCAAGGCGTTCACCTTGGACGCCTGGTCGAGCGGCGTGCCATGGCGGGAATCGGCAATGACTTCAAGACGGCAGTCGGGCAGCTGCGCGGCAAAGGCGCGCTTGGCTTCGACCGGGGTGTAATCCTGATCGGCGGCGAGGATCAGTACGGGCAGGGAGAGCGCATCGGCGCGCGGCCGCCAATGCCAGTGATAGATGGCGTCCAGCGCGGCGAGATAGGCGGACTTGGACATCTGCTGCATCTGGGTGATGAAGCTGTTGCGCAGGCGCTCCTGGTCGGGACGGGGAAAGATTTTGCCGGCCACCAGGCGGCCCACCGCACCGAGTCCGAACAGCGCGATGATGGTGCGCCGCAGCCAGTAGGTGAACACCAGGGAAGGTGGGCGCGCCGCGTCCAGCGGCAGGGCGTTGATCAGGCACAGCGAGGCGATACGGGGCAGGGGGGCGCGCTGCATCTGCGCCAGTTCCAGCGCCACCATGCCGCCCAGCGAGAAGCCGACGATATGCACGCTCTCCAGTTCCAGCGCGCTCAAAAGCTCGGCTACGTCCTGCGCCAGGTCGGCCATGCGCCATGGCTTGCCCTCATGCGGTGCGGGACTCAAGCCATGGCCGCGCAGATCGGGCGCGATGATGCGGTAGTGCAGGGCCAGCGTTTGGATCTGCGGTTCCCAGTCATGGCCGCAGGAGCCCAGGCCATGCAGCAGCAGCACCGCTTCGCCCTGGCCGATGTCCAGACAATGCAGGCCGCGGCCTGTCTCCAGTGTACGCATTCCATCTCCTCGCGGGTGGTAGCGGCGCGGGTCGTTCGCCCTCGCTCTGGAAGACATAATACGGAATCAGAATTCCGATTTCAAGTTGTTATTGCAAATAATTCATGGCGATGCGGGTCAGCTCATTTTCCAGGGCCGCATCGGAAAGGAAGGCGAGGGAGCCGGTCAGGGTGTGGTGATTGAGTATGCCCAGCAGCACGGGCGGCAGCACCATCATGGCTTGCGCCGGATCGGGATGGCGGATCTCCGCCGACTTGCTGGCCAGGACGGCGATGGTGCGCTGTGAGATCAGCTGGTTGACGCGGTGGACGCGGTCGCGGAATTGCAGGTCGCGCGAAGAACGCGTGATCAGCGCGCGCAGCACACCCTGGCGTCCACGGTGGATCGCAACAAACAGCGCCACGGCAGCGCGCACGAAATCCTCCAGGCTGCGGCCTTGCCACTGACGCAGTTCGGTGAGTGTTTCGATGCGTTCGGCCAGATCGCTGAAAAAGCGCTGCAGCAGCAAGCCGCTCAGAGTTTCCTTGTCGCCCAGCAGGCGGTAAAAAGTGCCGACCGAAGTCTGGGCCAGGCGCGCCAGCTCGGCCACACCGGCATCTTCGAAACGGTTCTCGGCCAGCAGTTTTTCGCTGGCCAGCAGCAGACGCTCCAATGCCTGGCGGCTGCGCTCCTGTCCTGGTTCGGGCAGGGCGGCAATGCCGGCGATGGAGCTGTTCTGGGTCAAAATGGAACCTTAATTCCGTTATCGAAAAGGGTAGTGTATCAGCCCAGCAGATGCAGGATGCCATCCAGGCCGACGAAGTTGAGCGCCACGCTGGCCTGTTCGCGCACCACGGGCTTGGCGCGGAAGGCGACCGACATGCCGGCCACGCTCATCATCTTCAGATCGTTGGCACCGTCGCCCATGACGATGGCTTGGTCGGGACGGATGCCCATGGCGGCGCACACATGCTCCACCGTTTGCTTCTTCACGTCGGCATCGACGATCTCGCCCAGTACGCGGCCGGTCAGCTTGCCGTCGACGATTTCCAGCTCGTTGGCTCGGGTATAGTCCAGGCCCAGGCGCGGTTTCAGGCGCTCGGTGAAATACGTGAAGCCGCCGGAAACCAGCAGGGTTTTCAGGCCCGCGGCCTGCACCGCTTTCAGCATGTCTTCGGCGCCCGGCGACAGGCGCAGGCGTTCCTCGTACACGCGTTCCAGCGCCGACGCTTCCAGGCCTTCCAGCAGGGCCACGCGGCGTTTCAGGCTTTCCGAGAAATCCAGCTCGCCGCGCATGGCCGCTTCGGTGATCTCGGCCACTTGCGGCTTCAGTCCTTGCATATCGGCGATTTCGTCGATGCACTCGATGGTGATGAGGGTGGAATCCATATCCATCGCCACCAGCTTGAATTCGTCCAGTTTGTGGATGCCCATCATATAGGTGGCGTCCAGCTGGGCCGCGTGGGCGGCGACTTCGATGGTCTGGCGCAGCGCCGGGGAATAGCTGATGCCTTCGCAGCGCAGCGCGGTGGCGGAGAGCTGCACCACGCGTTCCGGCGCGGTGAGGGCGGCAATGCGTTCCAGGCGCGGCTGGCATTCGCCCAGTCCCTGCAGGACCAGGTTCATCGTGTAATCGTCGGCTTTCATTCTCAGGAAGTCAGGTGTTTAATGGCGGTTTTAATCTGGGTGACGCGGGCTGCCAGATCCGGCATGGCGGCCGTGATCTTCAGTTTATCCTGTCCATTCAGCTTGATGTGGCGGTTTTTCTGGATGAGCTCAATGATGCGCATCGGATCGACCGGCGGTTTGGGCAGGAATTGCAGATTGGCGGCCTCGCTGTGGGCGTCGATCTTGATGATGCCCACGGTCTTGGCGGCGATGCGCAGGCGGTGGGTTTCCACCAGCGCCTTGGCCGCTTCCGGCAGCTTGCCGAAACGGTCGATCAGTTCTTCCTGCAAGCCGTCGATAGCATCCTGCGTGCCGCAGTTGGCCAGGCGCTTGTAGATCGACAGGCGCTCATGCACGTCGCCGCAGAAGTCGGACGGCAGCAGGGCCGGCACGTGCAGATTGATTTCGGTGGTGGACGCCAGCGGCGCGGCCAGGTCGGGTTCCTTGCCGGCTTTCAGCGAGCGCACCGCCTCGTTCAGCATATCGGTGTAGAGCTGGAAGCCCACTTCCAGCATTTCGCCGGACTGGTTCTCGCCCAGCACCTCGCCGGCGCCGCGGATTTCCAGGTCGTGCATGGCCAGATAGAAGCCGCTGCCCAGTTCTTCCATTTGCTGGATTGCGTCGAGCCGGCGCTGCGCCTGTTTGCTCAGGCTTTGCACATCATGCACCAGCAGATAGGCGTAGGCCTGGTGGTGCGAACGGCCGACGCGGCCGCGCAGCTGGTGCAGCTGGGCCAGGCCGAACTTGTCGGCGCGGTGCATGATGATGGTATTCGCGGTCGGCACGTCGATGCCGGTTTCGATAATCGTGGTGCACAGCAGGATGTTGTAGCGCTGGGCCACGAAATCGCGCATGACTTTTTCCAGGTCGCGTTCGTGCATCTGGCCGTGGGCCACGGCGATGCGCGCTTCGGGCAGCAGCTCGGTGAGCGCGGCCAGGCGGTTCTGGATGGTTTCCACCTCGTTGTGCAGGAAATAGACCTGGCCGCCGCGCTTGAGTTCACGCAGCACGGCTTCGCGGATGATGGAGTCGTTCTCGCCGCGCACGAAGGTCTTGATGGCCAGGCGCTTTTGCGGCGCGGTGGCGATCACCGAGAAGTCGCGCAGGCCTTCCAGCGCCATGCCCAGGGTGCGCGGGATCGGCGTTGCGGTCAGGGTCAGCACATCGACTTCGGCGCGCAGCGATTTCAGCGCCTCTTTCTGGCGCACGCCGAAGCGATGTTCCTCGTCGATGATGACCAGGCCAAGGCGCTCGAACTTCACATCGTCCGACAGCAGCTTGTGGGTGCCGATGATGATGTCGAGCGTGCCGTCGGCCATGCCCTTGATGGCTTGCCCGATCTCCTTGCCGGTGCGGAAGCGCGACATCTCGGCGATGCGCACCGGCCAGTCGGCGAAGCGATCGGCGAAAGTCTGGGCATGCTGTTCGGCCAGCAGGGTGGTGGGCGCCAGGATGGCGACCTGCTTGCCGCCCATGACGGCGATGAAGGCGGCGCGCAGCGCCACCTCGGTCTTGCCGAAGCCGACGTCGCCACACACCAGGCGGTCCATCGGCTTGCCCGAGGTCATATCCTTCATCACATTCATGATGGCCGCCGCCTGGTCCGGCGTTTCGTCGAAGCCGAAGCTGTCGGCGAAGCGCTCGTAATCCTGGGACGAGTACTCGAAAGCGTGGCCCTGGCGCGCGGCGCGGCGGGCGTAGAGATTCAGCAGCTCGGCGGCGGTGTCGCGCACCTGGTCGGCGGCCTTCTTCTTGGCTTTCTCCCATTGGCCGGAACCGAGGGTGTGCAGCGGCGCGTCGTCCGGCGAGGCGCCGGAATAGCGCGAGATCACGTGCAGCTGCGAAACCGGCACATACAGCTTGGTGTCCTTGGCATATTCCAGGTGCAGGAATTCGGTTTCGCCTTCGCCCAGGTCCATGCTGGTCAAGCCCATATAGCGGCCGATGCCATGGTTGATGTGCACCACCGGATCGCCGATCTTCAGTTCGGACAGATCGCGCACCATGGACTCGACCTGGGTCACGGCCTCCTGCTTCTTCTTGCCGACGCGGCGGCCGGAACCGGCATACAGCTCGGTTTCGGTGATGAAGACCAGTTGGCCCTGCGGCGCGGCCAGTTCGAAGCCCGCGTGCAGCGGAGCCACGCCCAGCGTTACTTTGGCGTCGCTGGCGAGGAAGCCTTCAAAGCCTTCCACCGGCGCGGGCGCCAGATCGAATTCGCTGAAATACTGCTGCAGGGTTTCGCGGCGGCCGCCCGATTCGGCGCAGATCATCACGCGCTTACCCGTTTGCAGCAGATAGGCGCGCAGATTGGTCAGCGGATCGTCCAGATGGCGGTTGACGGCGATATTCGGCACCGGCGCCGACAGCTCGGACGCCTCGCCATTGCCTTCGCGGCTCAGGGCCAGGCGCGCATGCGGCTTGGCCAGGACAAAGAACTGCTCGTCGCCGAGGAAGATGGATTGCGGCGGCAGGATCGGGCGCTCGCGGTCGGCTTTCAGGAATTTGTAGCGCGACTCGGTATCGGCCCAGAAGCGTTTGATGGCGGCGTCGATATCGCCCACCATGGCCAGGGTCGAGCCTTGCGGCAGATAGTCGAACAGCGTGGCCGTCTCTTCGAAGAACAGCGGCAGATAGTATTCGATGCCGGCCGAGGCGATGCCGCTGCCCATATCCTTGTAGATCACGGTACGCGATGGATCGCCTTCGAACGTCTCGCGCCAGCGGCTGCGGAAGGTGGAGCGCGCCGCTTCGTCCATCGGGAATTCGCGGCCCGGCAGCAGGCGCACTTCGCGCACCGGATACAGCGAACGCTGGGTATCGGCATCGAAGGTGCGGATGGTTTCGATGGTGTCGCCGAACAGGTCGAGGCGGTAGGGCAGGGCCGAACCCATGGGGAACAGGTCGATCAGGCCGCCGCGCACGGAATATTCGCCGGGCGACATGACCTGGTTCACATGGGTGTAGCCGGCCAGCGTCAGTTGCGATTTCAGGCGCGCCTCGTCCAGCACCTCGCCCTGCTTGAAGAAGAAGGTATAGGCGGCCAGGAAGGACGGCGGCGCCATGCGCACCAGGGCCGTGGTGGCGGGCACGAGCATTACATCGCACTGGCCGTTCTGGATTTCATGCAGGGTGGCCAGACGCTCGGACACCAGATCCTGGTGCGGCGAGAAGGCGTCGTAAGGCAGGGTTTCCCAGTCGGGCAGCAGGTGGCAGCGCAGCTCCGCGCCGCCAAACCAGGGTAATTCGTCGAGCAGGCGCTGGCCGTCGCTGGCCTGGGCCACGATCACGGCCAGCATCTGGCCTTGCTGTTTCAGTTCAAGCGCGGCTTGCGCCAGGGCGTAGGCATCCGAAGAGCCGTACAGGGTAGGCAATACGAAACGGTTGCCGGACTTGGGAAGGGATTTTTTTAAGTCGAATGACATGCGGTGCTGGAGCGCTGGGGGAAACGATCAGACCACGCATTATAGTCCAAGCTATGGCTGGACGTCGGATGCTGTTGTAATCAGATTGGCAATGCCGAACGGCACATGCACCATGGGCGTGCTCAGACCGGGCGCCTGCAGGTGGCTGAGCTGGTCGTCGAAGAAAATATGCGGCTTGAAGATGCCCAGCACGCGCGTCTTGTCCATGCCACCCAGGAAGAAAGTCTCGTGCGCCGAGACGCCCCAGCTCTTCAGCGTGGTCACCACCCGCTCATGCGAAGGCGCGTTGCGGGCCGTGATGATGGCCACGCGCAGCAGCTTGCGGTAGCCGGGCCGGCGCCGGGCCAGCAGGGTTTCAAAGCGCTGCATCACATGCAGCTGGCGGAACAGATTGGCCAGCGGCCCCGGTTGATGCGGCACGCCGGCGTTGCGGCGCTCATGGGCATGGAACTCCGCTACATCGTTATTGCGTTTGAAGACGCTCTCCGACTCATCGTCGGCCAGCACGCCGTCGAAATCGAAGGCAATGCGCAACTCGGCGTCGCCGGCGTCGTCAAGCTGTTCGCTGTTCGGCGCGGGCAGCACCAGGCCGGCGGGCTGGCCGGCCGCCAGCGCCTTGCGCACATCGTCCTCGTTCGCGCTGAGGAAGAGTGCAGCATTAAAGGCAGGCAGATAGGTGTAAGGCGCGCTGCCGGTGAGGAAGGCGGCGCGCGAGATATCCAGGCCGTAGTGGGCGATGGAGTGCATCACGCGCAGGCCGGTCTCCGGCGAGTTGCGCGATAAAAGCACCACCTCCACCGGCGACTGCTTGCGGAAGTGGCGGTTGATGGCGAGGAAGCGGCGGATGAAGGGAAAGGCCACGCCGCGCGCCAGCACCGTGCCGGCATGCGCTTCCTGATAACTGCGGTAGCCGTCCTCGCCTTCTTCCAGATAAACGCGGTGCGATTCGCTCAGGTCGAACAGGGCGCTGGAGGCGATGCCGATCACCAGCTTGTTTTCAATCGGATAGGCCATTTTTGTGCTTGGTTTTTGATTCAACTTTCTCCTGCGACTATAGCCGAAATCGCGTAATCATTCCGCCTTGCCAATCATTCTTGCTGTCGAGTAGTGCTTTGCGCCACGCTTTGTACAGAACAGGCAGAAAACAATTGACGGAGCAAAGCACGCAGTCCTATTCTGGCCGTGTGGAAATACTCACCAATTATCACAATCCATTTCTCCCTACTGCAAGAGGCTCCCGTGTTTAAGAACTTGATGATCAAATGGAAGCTGGCAACCCTTGTCGCTATTATGCTGGTAGCTTTAAGCATCATCGGCATCAGCGGTTACAGCGGCATTAATAAGGTCGGCAACTCGGTCGAAGAAATCGGCAAGGTGCGCATGCCTTCCGTGGAAGGCCTGCTCGTGATGAGCGAAGGCCAGACAGCCGTGGCCCTGGCCACCTTGCGCACCGCGATCTGGGAAAACGACTACAAGTCGCAGGCGCGCTTCTCCGAAGTGCTGACCCTGCGTCAGAAGGCCTGGGCCAGCGCGGAGGCGGGCCTGAAGACTTACGAGCCGCTGCCGCAGACCGCCGAGGAGGCGGTGCTGTGGAAGCAGTTCAGCGAGGAGTGGAGTGCCTGGAAGGCTGCCGATCAGAAGCTGGCTACCACCATCGGCGCGCTGGCGGCCAACAAGGACGAGGAAGGCCAGAAAAAGCTGTTCGCAGAGTTCTACACCCAGTTCGAGGCGGCCGGCCCCTTGTTCACCAAGGCCGAAACCACGCTGAAGAAAATCCTCGATCTGAATAAGCATGTGGCGGCCGACGCCGTGAAGGCTGGCCAGGACACGACGGTGAACTCGCAGCGCACGATGGTGATCTCGGCCCTGCTGGCGATCGCCGTGGCCGTGGCTTGCGCCTGGTATATCACGCTGGCGATCACCCGTCCCATCAACGAGGCGGTGGTCGTGGCGAAAACTGTGGCTTCCGGCGATCTGACCAGCCGCATCGAAGTCCAGACCACCGAGGAAACTGGCCAGCTGCTGGGCGCACTGAAAGATATGAATGAAAGCCTGATCCGCATCGTCGGCCAGGTGCGCTCCGGCACCGATACGATTGCCTGCGCGTCCTCGCAGATCGCCACCGGCAATCTGGATCTGTCTTCGCGCACCGAGGAGCAAGCCAGCTCGCTGGAAGAAACCGCGTCCTCGATGGAAGAGCTGACCTCCACCGTGCGCCAGAACGCCGATAACGCCTCGCAGGCCAATCAGCTGGCGGCGTCGGCATCCGGCGTGGCGATGAAGGGCGGAGAAGTGGTGTCGCGCGTGGTGCAGACCATGGAGTCGATCAATGCCTCGTCCAGCAAGATTGTGGACATCATCAGCGTCATCGACGGCATCGCCTTCCAGACCAATATTCTGGCCTTGAATGCGGCCGTCGAAGCGGCGCGCGCTGGCGAGCAGGGACGCGGCTTTGCCGTGGTGGCATCCGAAGTGCGCAATCTGGCGCAGCGCTCGGCGGCGGCGGCGAAAGAGATCAAGCAGCTGATCAGCGAGTCGGTGGAAACCGTGGGTGCGGGCAGCAAGCTGGTGGCGGAAGCTGGCGAGACCATGGGCGAGATCGTGACCAGCGTGCAGCGCGTGACCGACATCATGACCGAAATCACCATGGCGACCAGGGAGCAGAGCAGCGGCATCGACCAGATCAATGTCGCGGTCAGTCAGATGGACACCGTGACCCAGCAGAATGCCGCGCTGGTGGAAGAAGCCGCCGCGGCTGCAGCATCGCTGGAGGAACAGGCCGGCAAGCTGGCGCAGGTGGTCAGCGTCTTCCGCCTCGATCAGAATGCCGCGCCGGCCGCTGCGGTTGCCACGCACAAGGCGCCTGCCGCCGCACTGAAAGCGCCGGCCGCACCAGCGCACAAACCTGCTATGGCCAGAGCCAAGCCGGCAGCGGCGCGCGCCGAACTGAAACGCCCGGACCTGTCGTCCGGCAGCAAAGCCTCTTCAAAAGTGGCCGCCACCGTTTCGGAAGATGGATGGGAAGAGTTTTAAGGGAGCGCACAGGGAGCGCTTTTAAGGGCCGCGCAAGCGGCCCTTTTTTTATGTGCACGGGCTTAGACTTGAGTTAACAGATGATGTCCGGTGATCGGCAGCAGCCGTCAGGAGAATTTCGATTCATAACTGCTGGGTTCTTTGCCATTTAATTCTCTGAAGCGGTTCACAATTTCGTCACGAGGTAGCGGGATTCCTTGCGCCAGATTTTCAATGTACGGAATAAGCCACGACGATTTCGTTATTTTAAAGTGTTCGCGCCACTTTTGCTCCAAGGCTTCAGTCGCGGCCACGGTGCAACCCGCTGAGCCGAAACCCACGCCCTCGCTAAAGGCTATGGGATTTTGAACTGCGTCAAAGCAAATATCAATATCGTACGGCCACGGGTAATTTGCCGAGTGTGCTAGCAGCTTAGTACCATGACCAAGATTAAAATACACTGTCATAGGTTTTCAAAAAGAATTACATCATAAGGTCATAGGTCAAACTAGGCGTACTGAAAAAATCCGGTTCAGGCCGTCGTCATCGTCGTGCTCAGCCACGCGCACAATCCGTTGATAAACGCCGTTCGCTTTACTTCTTCCGTGTATGCGGGCGAACATAGGTCCCGTCCTTGCGATAGTAACCCTTCACGCTCACGGGGCCGCAATACGAAGTAACGCATGGCGCCGGCACAGATGTAGCACCGGCGAGGCGATAACTTGACGAGTCCTGCGCGGATTTGCAACGCATAAATGGGCCGACAGCCACACCATCTTTCCGTGTGTAGACTGGAACAAACGAGCAGCCAGGTGAGGTTATGACGCTAGCCTGACTAATTGTGGCGTTGTCCGAAACGGAGAAACCGGGACGCAAATACGGCGTGCAATAGTAGCCCGCTTCCTGGGTCAAACCTAAACTGGTCAAGTGCTCGGATTGGAAAGTACATACTTCTGGACTTGACGCAGAAGGTCCTCCACTCTGAGGGTATGGTTGCTGATATGTCGGCGCACCACAGCCCTGAAGGAGAAACATAAACGCGAGAGTAATAATACGTGGCGATGTGCTTTTCATGACTTTTATGTATTGGCTTCAGTCCGCTTGTGGCCGAGTCCTGCATTTTTCCGTCGATATCCAGCGGCGCAATGGCACTTCATCGTGGCTTTGCAGAGCTAAACTTGCTTATCATTAGCACCGTCTTAGAATTTGGTGCAGTCTTTCCACAATTTAGCCAACGCGCCCCTGCTTCCAAAGAGTAGACGGAATAGCGCAGGCCATCGCCGAGCGACCAATGGTAAACGCCTGGTCTATCTTGAGTTGGATCGGCACCAAATTGCTTTCGATAAAAGCGAATGACCGACGCCAGCTCCTGGCTGGACGAATACGACTGCCAAAATATTGATGCCGGTGCTCTGCCTTCGCCACCAAAGTCATCAACATGCTCAGCACACGCGAATGTTGTAGCGGAAGGGAGCTCTTTTTGCGCGACTCCGTCCAGATAGATTGGCGTCGCGCACCCTGTTAAGAGCCCTGCTAGAGAAAGTTTGCAAAAAGATTTAATTTTCATTGAGTTCCGAAAACGATTGGCGGCCACGTGAACGCTCGCTATTAGCCGAAAGGGTAAGTTTCAGCTAAATCCAGCCGCCATCCCATTCGATTCTAACCGCGCCACCGGAAACAAATCCCAGGTACACGCTACCACCGCAAAACAAGCCATTGACGAGCGCTCCGGTGCGTATTTCGTAATCGGCGCCCCCTCCATTTCGGGCGTCACTGCTTCCAGAGCAGCGGCAGTCTTCACTAGAGCGGAGCGAAAGAACCCGCTCACCCGAGGCGAGCTCGACTTGCTCGCACAATGCACGTTCAACTTGCGACTGTGGATAGTAAGGAAGTGGGTTGAAATTAACCAGCCTCATGGGCTTCTATAAATATGTAATTTTGAAAGCATGTTCGGAACTTCCGCACTTGGCCGGAGCCTGCCGGCTTCCTGGCTTGGTTGTTATCAAAAATTGCGACGGCACCATGGCCTAGAGTGAAACGTATCATAGCCCCAAAAGACAACCGGGCCGAACTCCGCGCCGTCGATACTTTCCTCTGCATTTAGTGCTTTGTTCGCGGCAGATAATTCCGCGCTGCGTAACGCCACCGCTGAGAAGGCCTCTCTCGATACACCAGGGTAATCCGATATTGATTCTGCCACTTCAACAGCCATCCGATAAATAGGTTCTTCGCTTAGCTGAAAAAGTCCGACTTTATCGCGAATAGAAAACGAGTCAGAGAATTTCACTGCGCCGAGCTGCCGGATAACCCTCCTCCCAAAAGCAATGGGCAAGAACGCGACGAGCCGCTCAGCACTTTCCAGTGGGAGTCCGTGCCCAACAAGCATTTTTACCAGTTCACCATCTTCGTGCTCGCGCAGAGTCATGAAAATTTCAGTCCAGCGGATTAGTTCGCCTTTTTCCATCGGTTGGGATCATCAAAAAAATCTTGGATGGGACTCTAGCAGATTTGTCCGCTCTTGGCCGACATCTACCAGTGGCCACAACGTGACCGATAACCGGCGGGCGACAGCGCGTCCGGTTGATTGTTTGATTGAGCTGTTGGGGCTGGAACGATGCGGCCATCCTATTCGCGCCAGAACGTAAATTGGGAAAGCATTGACTGCCGCCAAATGAACAGGCGATCCAATAGCCGACCTGGTACAAAAAGGAAGCAAAGCCCAGCAACAACGAATGCTCCGCAAAAGACAACTGCTGAAACCTTGGTTCCCATGTCGCTAGTAAGTACACCGTTTGATGAAATAGTGCTGCCTGGATCAAACAGCAAAGGGACAAAACTAAACAAGAGCTTCGCACCAACCAATGCCCAGATAAAGCCCATGAAGCGATAGGTCCGACGGTGTCGCTTCATTTTTTTCAGCTGATTCGTATCCATTATGCTCAACGTGTCATTTATGTCGAAATTTTCTATGCATTATCACTAAGGTATTAAGCCAAGGATGCCAGGCTGGCTAGCTAGTGACTGTCTGCTGCTGCCGGTAGCGACCTCTCAGAACTCTAACTCATCTAACAGTTCATGTCAGATACCGTCTGGACTAGTACCTTTTATGGCTCGGACTTTGCTGAATGCTTGGACATGAAGTCCTTGTAAGACCAATACTCCACGCCATCCATAGCGCGTTCCAGCTCTCCCATATCGTCATCTCCCAGTTCCGTAGAAAACGGAGCTGACAGAATTTCCCGGCATGATGGAAGGGACATCAGCGCCTTGGACTTCAGGAAGTATTCAAACACCGCTTCTTTCCACATATCTTCCGGCATATCTGCGTGGGCCATCGTAAGGCGGTCCAAGGAAACGACAATTCCCTCGATATTCCTGAGCACTTCGATGATTTCCTGCTTCTCAAATTCAAGCGTGTTTGGCGTTTGCTGTTGACTGGCTAACGTTCCTGGTGAATTCATTGTTTATTCTCTAGTAACAGCTTTCCATAGGTGCTATCTGAACGCTGACCTGGAACCTCAGGGTCAATTGCGAAGCGACAATGCTTAGTTGTTGGGAGCCAATCGCCGTTTTGGTTCCATGGCGTGAATGAAGACGGTGTAGGTATCAGCTGGACGCAGCTCGCCGGCAAGGTCCAAAGCCCGGCCGATCGCACCTCGGTGGTAGGTGCCATGATTGACCATATGGAAGAGTATTTCTTCGCGGCTCAGCGTCCCATCCAGCCCATCAAGAAATCGGAAGTGGACTTTTCCGGTCAGGATGTCGGATGGTGTCGATTCGGCATACTTCAGCAGCCAGTCATTTGATGCCGACAAGCGTTCCCTTAATTCCGCCAGCTCGGGTACTACTTCGGTGTTGGACGTTGAATGCGGCTCAGGTTTTTCGAGCAGCCGTGCGCGAAAAACTTCTTCCACTCGAACCATATGGTTCAACTGCTGGCGGGCGAATGCAATCTCCGATGGGAATTGCACGGAATCGATCAGTGCGACCGCATCAAGCGTGCGCTTGTCCGCCCATTGCTTGTATTGAAGTTGGTACTGGATTTGCGATGTCATGGAAGAGCTTAAGTTAAGCTGCGTTTTGCTTGTCGCGTACCTGCATGAGGGCGAAGCCCAGCAGATTCAGTCCGCGCCATTTATTGGGATTGGACGCCTTTTCATCATCCTGGGTAAGGCCAATACCCCAGACGCGATCCACCGGACTGGCTTCAACGAGAATGCGCTTCCCTGTTTGCTGTAGAAACTGGCCAAGGTCTGGATTTTGGGCGAATTTCGCTTCATTGGCGCGGACGACGATTGCATATCGCTGTGCGAGCCAGACTGCTTCGTCAAAGCCGCGCACTTGTCGGCCAAGGGCTTTTGCCTCTTCCGGGGTGGCGGCATTCAAGACTTGAGTCCTGATCGCCTGGTCATCGAACAGCCTGGCTTTCTCTGCCATCATGAAATGCTCGGCGGTGAGGTAGCGTTCCCCATCCACTGTGAACGGAGCTTCATACCATTGGCTGAAGCAGGAGGCTGTAACCCCATTCTTTCCGGGTTGATGGCCCCAGAAGAATACATATTTAAATTTCTCGCCGCTATTGAAGCGGGATTTCAGATCTTCAACTATTTGAGTATCAAGCATATTTAAGCACCTAAAATGTCATTTTAATGCTTAAACACGGGCGCGACTCCGGGATCGCACAGATCAATCGGCACAGTCCACACTTCGGGAATAATTCCGCCGGGTCCGCCGCGAGATTTGCGAATGGCGTCAGGGCAGCCAAACCATAGCGCCACATGGTCCTCGGGGACGTCGGGATCGCCAGCAAGGCCAACAACTACGGCCGGCAGGCCGTCGAATTCGATAATCTGTCCTTTTTGCAGGTCCATATTCAAGCAAAAAGTTAAATATTATCGTATTTGCTCCGCGTACTGCAGCACCTTGGCGGGCGGGTAGAGTTTGAGCTCCTCGGCCACCGACATATTCACCAGATAGCTGAAGCGCGGCAGGGTTTCGATCGGCAGGGCGGCCGGTTTGACGCGGTGGCGCAGAATCTGCACTGCCTTGTGGGCCGCGAGCCGGCCCAGGTTCTCGTAACCGGAAACCAGGCCAAACAGGGCGCGGCCCTCGCGCAGACCGGCTTCCACCGCGCTGAAGGTGGGCAGGCGCTGGGCCAGCGCGACTTCGGTGAGCTGCTTGCGGTGCGCCATCAGGAAGCTGTCCGGCCCAAGGTACAGCAGGTCGGCCTGCTGCGCCAGTTCCTCGATGATGCCGGGCAGGGCTTCGGCCAGCGGTTTGCCCTGATCGTCCAGCGGCACGGGTTTTTCGATCAGCTGAAAATGCTCCTGTGCCGCCAGGGCGCGCCACTCGCGCATATTGACCACGGCATTCGGCTCGGCCGGGTTGTACAGCGCGGCGATGCGCTCGAAGCGGCGGTAGGCGCGGATGGCGTTCATCTGCTGCCGCACCGGCACCACATGGGATACACCCGTCACATTGCGGCGCGAGGAGGCGAGCGATTTGACGATGCCGCAAGCCTGGGGCGCGGCCACCATGGTAAACACGATGGGGATATTGGTGATATTGCGGACCGGATCGGCGCTGCCTTCCCGGCCCGCCACTGCCATGGTGACGGCGGTGCCATAGGTGTAGACCAGATCGACCTTCAGTTCGCGGGCTTCGGCAATCAGGGCCGGCACCTTGCTCGCGTCGAAGTCCACATTGCGGATGATGAATTCGACCGGAATGCGGTTGAGCGTGAAGTAGTCGCGGAAGCCGCGCTCCACGCCGGTCTCACCCCGGTACAGGATCATATAGACGCGCTGCGGACGCGCCTGGGCCAGCGCGCCCGGCAGGGCGGCTAGCGCCATGGCGGCGGCTGCGCTATGAAGGATTGTTCTTCTTCTCATTTCCCGGTCCCGGCCAGGCTGGTCAAAATTGCAACGGTGATTATTTGTGAGTATTTACCGGGATTCTATCACCGCTATGGTGGGACTTGTCTAGTCAAGTCCCCGCCGGAGCCGGGGCCGGTGTTGTAGGCGGCGCAGCCGGGGACTCCGGCGCCGTCTCCGGCGCGGCCTCGCCGGGCGGTTCGCCTTCCAGGTCGATGCCGCGCGCGGTGGTGTCGTTCATGTATTCCTCATAGATCCAGTCGCCGTTCAGCTGCACCACGCCTTCCGGCGCCGCGCGTTCCACCGGCGGGCGCTTGGCCAGCGCCACGCGCATATAGTCGATCCAGATCGGCATGGCGAGGGTGGCGCCGAATTCGCGGCCGCCCAGCGACTTGGGATCGTCGTAGCCCATCCAGGCCACGCCCACGATGCCGCCGCCATAGCCGGCGAACCAGCCATCCACGGCATCGTTGGTGGTGCCGGTCTTGCCGGCCAGGTCGCTGCGGCCCACGCGCGGCGTGGCGGCGGCGCCGGTGCCGCTGCGCGTCACTTCGCGCAGCATGCTGTCGGTGATGAAGACATTGCGCGCATCGAGCACGCGCGCGCTTTCCTGGGCTGGCGCCGGGACCTTGGTTTCGGACAGCAGCGCGCCCTTGGCGTCGGTGATGCGCGCAATCAGATAGGGCTGGACGCGGTAGCCGCCGTTGGCGAAGACGGCGTAGGCGCCGGCCATTTGCAGCGGCGTGACCGAACCCGTACCCAGGGTCATGGTCAGGTTTTTCGGCTGACGCGCGCCGTCGAAGCCGAACTTGCCGATGTACTCATGGGCATAAGGCACGCCGATGGCGCGCAGCAGGCGTACCGAGGCTACGTTCTTGGAGACGGCCAGCGAGCGGCGCATGCTGATCGGGCCATCGAATTTGCCGTCGTCGTTCTGCGGGCGCCATGGTTCGCCACCGGTTTCGGAGCCGGGCATTTCCAGCGGCACGTCGTTGATCAGCGTGGCGGGACCGTAGCCTTTTTCCACCGCAGCCGAATAGATGAAGGGCTTCATCGCCGATCCTGGCTGGCGCCAAGCCTGGGTGACGTGGTTGAATTTCTGCTGGCCGAAGTCGAAGCCGCCCACCAGGGCGTGATAGGCGCCGGTATTGGCGTCGAGGGAGACGAAGGCCGCCGCCACTTTCGGCACCTGGCTGATGGCCCAGGCTTTTTTCTCGTTGCGGGCGACGCGGATCACCGCACCAGGGCGCAGCTTGATGGCCGGTTTGGCGGCGTCGCTTAGCGCCGGCGCGGCCAGTTTCAGGCCGTCGCCGCTGATTTCCACTTCCTCGCCTTCGGCCGTTTCCACTTTCACGGACTTGGACGAGGCTTGCAGCACCACGGCGGCGATCAGGCGGTCGATATTGGGGCGGCGGGCCAGAGCTTCATCAATGGCTTCATCGCGCTTTTCCTGATCGGCTGGCAGTTCGATGAAGGTTTCCGGGCCACGGTAGCCGTGGCGCTGGTCGTAGGCGATCACGTTGCGGCGCAGCGATTCGTAGGCTGCATCCTGGTCGGCGTGCAGGATGGTGGTGTAGACGTTGATGCCGCGGGTGTAGGCCTCTTCCTTGTATTCGGCGACGACGGCCTGGCGCGCCAGTTCGGCTGCGTATTCAGCGTGGGTATCGTATTCCAGACCGCGCGAATTGACGTGCAGCGGTTCGTGCAGAGCCTTTTGGTAGTCGGCCTCGCTGATGTAATCCAGGTCGCGCAGACGCCGCAGCACCACATGCTGGCGTTCCTTGGCGCGCTTGGGATTGACGGCCGGGTTGTGGTGAGCCGGATTTTTCGGCAGGCCGGCCAGCATGGCCATTTCGGCGATCGACAGCTCTTTCAGCGACTTGCCGAAATAGGTGCGCGCCGCGCTGCTGAAACCGTAGGAACGCTGGCCCAGATAGATCTGGTTCATGTACAGCTCCAGGATCTGGTCCTTGCTGAGCGCCGCCTCGATTTTATAGGCCAGCATGATCTCGTTCAGCTTGCGCGAGATGACCTTATCCCGTGTCAGGAAGAAGTTGCGTGCCACCTGCATGGTGATGGTGGAGCCGCCTTGGCGGAAGCCGCCGCTCAGATTGGCCAGCGCGGCGCCGATGCCGCGTTTCCAGTTGATGCCGCCGTGCTCGTAGAACGGCGTGTCCTCGATCGCCAGCAGGGTTTTCTTCATCATCTCCGGGATGTCCTTGATCGGGACGAAATCGCGGTGTTCCTCGCCGAATTCGCCGATCAGCACTTTGTCCGCTGTATAGATGCGCAACGGGATCTTGGGCTTGTAATCAGTCACTGCTTCCAGCGAGGGCAGGTTGGGAGCGATGTACAGCGTCATATAGGCGACTGCCGCCGCTGCGCCCAGCGCGCCGGCGACGGCGGTGGCGATCAGTGCGATTTTCAGATTGCGGCGGTTCAGCAGCTTGGGCGAAGCAGGGGAGGGAGCAGTCAAGACGCGTTCTCACGGTTGTGAAGTCGGGCAATTATAGACCAAGCGCCAGGCCGTCCCCGCGCGGCGGGAGGGCGGGAAAAATACTTTTCACGGCAGGTCGCTTTGTGCCATAGTTCCGGCTGCATTTTTGCAGCAATGTCTCTATAGGATTCCCGTAATGCCCCTCGATAACCATCCCGCGCCGGTTCGTCCCTATATCCCGGACGAGGCCAAGCTGCCGGAGCTGACTTTCCGCGCCCTGTTCCTCGGCACCTTGCTGGGCATGGTATTTGGCGCCTCTTCGCTGTATCTGGTGCTGAAAGTCGGCCTGACTGTCAGCGCTTCGATTCCCGTGGCGGTGATCGCCATTACGGTCTTCGGCCTGGCCAAGAAGCTGGGCGGCAAGGACTCCAGCATTCTGGAGAACAGCATCACCCAGACCGCCGGTTCGGCTGGCGAATCCATCGCTTTTGGCCTGGGCGTGACCATGCCCGCCATTCTCATCCTCGGCTTCGACCTGGAAATCTCGCGCGTCATGCTGGTGGGTGTGCTGGGCGGCTTGCTCGGCATCCTGATGATGATCCCGATGCGCCGCACCATGATCGTCGACCAGCACCGCGAGCTGAAATTCCCGGAAGGGACGGCGTGCGCCGAAGTGCTGAAGGCCGCCGCCACCGACAGTTCGCGCCTGGCCGCGGGCGAAAGCCTGCAAGCCGAATCGGAAGCGGCGCGCGATGCCAAGCGCCGCGCGCGCATCATCTTCGGCGGCTTTGGCATTGGTCTGCTGTACAAGGCGCTGAACGTTTCCTTCAAGGGCTGGAAAGACACGCCGGAAGTGGTGTTCGGGGCGCCGCTCAAGGGCGGTTCCGTGGGCGCCGAAGTGTCGCCCGAGCTGCTGGGCGTGGGCTATATCATCGGCCCGCGCATTGCGCTGACGATGGCGGCGGGTGGTGTGCTGTCCTATCTGCTGCTGATCCCCATGATCAAATTCTTCGGCGACCCGCTGACCACCATCCTGGCGCCGGGCAGCATGCTGATTTCCGAAATGGGGCCGAATGAGGTGCGTAGCGCCTATATCCTGTATATCGGCGCGGGCGCCGTGGCGGCGGGTGGTTTGATCAGCCTGTGCCGCGCCATGCCGATGATCTGGAACAGCTTGGCGGCCGGCCTGGCCGGCATCGGCAAAGGCAGCAAAGCCGATACAAGCAAGCGCACCGAACGCGATATCCCGATGAAATGGGTGGTGATCGGCTGCCTCGGCATCATCGCCGTCATCACGGCCGCCACGCCGCTGCATATGAATGTGCTGGGCGCGCTGCTGATTCTCGTATTCGGCTTCCTGTTCTCGACCGTGTCCTCGCGCCTGACGGGTGAGATCGGCTCCTCGTCCAATCCCACCTCGGGCATGGCGGTGGCGACCCTGCTGTTTACCTGCCTGATCTTCCTCATCATGGGCTGGACCGGCGGCCAATATTACGTGACCGCGCTGTCCGTCGGCGCCATCGTCTGCATCGCCTCGGCCAATGCGGGCACCACTTCGCAGGACTTGAAGACCGGCTTCCTGGTTGGCTCCACGCCGCGCCTGCAGCAGTATGCGATTCTGGCCGGTTCGCTGGCTTCGGCCTTGCTGCTCGGTCCTATCCTGCTGCAACTGAACGAGTCGAGCACCGTGTATGTACCTGCGGCCCAGGTGGCGCCGGGCCTGAGCACGGATGCTTCGAAGCTGAGTGCGACGGCGCAGCTGCATGGCCCGCAGGCGGCCAGCGACAGCAAGGTGTACAAGGTGTGGCAGAAGACCGATGCCGAGGGCGGCCCGGCCGGCAAATACCTGATCGATGAGCAGGGCAAGGCCGTGTATCTGGTCGACCCGGGTATCAACGGCACGCACAGCAAGCGTCCGGACGGCACCGAGGTGAAAAAATACGATGCGCCCAAGGCAGTGCTGATGTCTTACATTATCAAGGGCATCCTCGATCAGCAGCTGCCCTGGACTCTGGTGATCCTGGGCGTGATGGCGGCCGTGGTGCTGGAGCTGGCGGGCATTCAGTCGCTGTCCTTCGCGGTGGGCGTGTATCTGCCGCTATCGGCCACGCTGCCGGTGGCGATCGGCGGCGTGCTGCGCTGGTTGGCCGACCGCCGCAACAACACGCTGCCGCAGTACGCAAAGCTGAACGAGGAAGAAAAACAGGCAGCGGGCGACCGCAGCGAAGGCGTGCTGCTGGCTTCTGGCTATATCGCCGGCGGCGCCCTGGCCGGCATCGTCATCGCCATCACGGCGGGCGTGCTGACCAATTTCGACGCCATGATGGGCAATTGGGCGGAGCATAGCAATCCGTTCTACAGCGGCGCCTCGGCCGACGCGCTGTCGCTGCTGCCGTATGCGTTTATCATGGGTCTGTTGTTGTGGGTGGCAAGGGAGAAGAAGCAAACCTAAACTCAAGGAGGAGTGCATGCATAAGCTGTCCCTGGCAGGTCTGTTACTGGTTGTGAATGGCGCCGGCGCCGCGACGCAAACGGTTGATTGCGGCCGTTTGCTGGATGTGAAGGCGGGCGTATGGCGGGAAAAGGTCACGGTCGCCATCGAAAACGGCGCTGTCAAATCGCTGGCGCCCACCCAGGGCAAGGGCGATGTCGATTTGAGCGCCTATTCCTGTCTGCCGGGGTTGATTGATATGCATGTGCATATGAGCGGCGAAAGCCGCAAGCAGATCGAGGAACTGCGCTCCCAATTGAGCGGCGACGTGGCCGACCAGGCCTTGCGCTCCGTGCCTTTTGCCGAGCGCACGTTGAAGGCGGGCTTCACCACGGTGCGCGATATGGGCGCATCCGATGGCCTGAATATCGCCCTGAAACGCGCCATCGACGCCGGCCATGTGCCGGGACCGCGCATGTTCACTTCCGGCCAGGCCATTGCCACCACGGGCGGCCATGCCGATCCCACCAACGGCTTGTCGCGCGAGCTGCGCCGCCTGAAAGGCGTGCCGGGACCGGAGCAGGGCGTGGTCAACAGCCCGCAGGAAGCGCGCGAAGCGGTGCGCGCCCGCTACAAGGAAGGCGCGGACCTGATCAAGATCACGGCTACCGGCGGTGTGCTGAGCCAGGCCGCCAGCGGCCAGAACTCGCAGTTTTCGGACGAGGAACTGCGCTCCATCGTGGCTACGGCCAAGGACTACGGCTATCGCGTCGCCGCCCATGCCCACGGCACGGAAGGCATGAAACGCGCCTTGCGCGCCGGCGTCGATTCGATCGAGCATGGCACTTTCATGGACGATGAAGCCATCGCCCTGTTCAAGAAGACCGGCGCCTGGTATGTGCCGACCCTCTCGGCCGGAAAGTACGTGACCGAGAAGGCCAAGGAAGCGGACTACTATTCGCCGCTGGTGCGTCCCAAGGCCGCTGCCATCGGCACGCATATGCTGGAGACTTTCGCCAAGGCCTACAAGGCTGGCGTGAAGATCGCCTTCGGCACCGATGCCGCAGTCTTCCCGCATGGCTTGAATGGGAGGGAGTTCGCCTATATGGTGGAGGCGGGCATGCCGCCGCTGGAGGCGATCCGCTCCGCCACCTTGTCGGCGGCCGAACTGCTGAACCAGTCCAGCCGCCTTGGCTCGCTGGAGCCGGGCTTTGCGGCCGACATCGTGGCCGTCAGCGGCGACCCTTTGCGCGATATCAGCGTCCTACAGCAGGTGCGTTTCGTGATGAAGGACGGCGTGGTCTACAAGCGTCCCGGCACGCTGGACTAAGCCAGCAGCACAAAGGCGGCGCACAGCATCAGGCCGCCGCCGCTGAGCTTATGCAGGGGCAGGCCACCCAGCCTGCCCGGCGCGCGCAAGCCGCGCAGGTGCGCCACCAAGGCGATGACGCCCGCGAAGTACAGTACATTCATGATCTCGAACAGCACGCCCAGCAGCATAAAACTGCGCAGCGTGCCGCCGGCGCCATGGTCGATGAAGAGCGGGAAGAAGGCGCCGAAAAAGAGGATGGGCTTGGGATTGGTCACGGTAATCAACACGGCGCGCAGTAGACTGCCCGGCGCAGCGCTGCCGCCATCCAGCCGAGGCGGCGTGCGGTACATTGCAACTCCCAGCCATAACAGATACAGGGCGCCGCCGATCTTGAATATATCGAGCAGTACGGGCCAGCGCGCGATCAGGGCCGCAAAGCCCAGTGCCGACAAGGCGATCAGCAGCAGGTCGCCGATCACCACGCCCGCCGTGGCCTGCCAGGCGCGCGGCAGCGAATGCTGGACCTGGCCTGCCACATACAGCGTGCCGGGGCCGGGCGAGAAGATCACCAGCAGGGCGGCGGCGACAAAGGCCGGGAGATGAATCAGGCCGCTCATGCCGCCGCTCCTTGCGCTGCTACCGCGTGCTCGCGTATCAGTGCATCCAGCCAGACGCCGTCGCCCTCGAAGCGATGGCCGAGAGCCGCTGCACGCGCCGTATCCATCGTGTAGGGCAGGGCATAGTCGAAGGGACTGGGCTGCACCGCGCCGGATGCTGTCGTCTGCGCATGCACCTTCACTCCCAGCACCTGGCCGATGCGCTGCTGCAGCGCGGGCGCCGACAGCGTGATGTTGGCCGCATTGACCGGCCCGAGAAAGTCCTGCATGCCGGTCCAGGCCAGAAAGTCCGCGATCGCTTGCGGATGCAGAAAGGAGCTGGCTGCGGCGTTGCAGCTATGCGGCAAAGGCTGGCCGCTGCGAGCCAGTTCGACATAGTACCGCAGGCGGCCGGTGAAATCGTCGCGGCCTCCCAGCACATGGGCAATGCGCACACTGACCACGGGCAGGGCGGCGGCGCGGTAAAGCAGGGCTTCGGCCTGGCGTTTGCCCGGGGCATAGCTTTCTTCGGCGTAGGCTGGATCGTGCCAGGGATAGTCTATATCGATGCGCTCCGCATCCAGGTCCAGCGCTGTTTCGGCGAACGGCGCCAGTCCGCGCCCGCACAGGTGGCGGTAAACCTCAATGGTGGACGACATGATGTAGCGCGCCGTCCTGCCCGCAAAGACTTCGTTGGAAATGGCCGCATCCAAAGGGCTGTAGCACATCTGGTCATACACGATGTCATAGCTGGTGCGGGCGAAGGCTGCGCGCATGGCGGTGGCGTCACGCCGGTCGACGTGGATGCGCTGCACGGCGTTGCCGAAGTCGTCGCCGGTCCTGCCGCGCGTCGCCAGCGTCAGCTTGTGGCCCTCGGCCAGCAGCCGGCGCACCAGCAGCTTGCCGAAGAAACGCGTACCGCCAATAATCAAGATATTCTTTGTCATGCTATCCTCCTGTCAGATGCCTGCATTGTTCCTTTGGGAGCTAGGTGGCGGCAAACGAGAAATACTGCCGGTAACAAGTAAATTTTTCTAATCTACGGGGATTGCATGGGCAGGCCTTTGCGCAGCCTTTCGGGGCTGATCGACTTCAATAGCGCGGCGCGCTGGGGTAGTTTCAAGCGCGCGGCGGAAGAGCTGCACAAGACCCCGGCCGCCATCAGCCAGCAGATCAAAACGCTGGAAGAGGAGCTGGGCTTTCCCCTGTTCGTGCGCCAGACGCGCCAGGTCCAGCTGACGGAGAAGGGTGCGGAATTCGCCGCCACCGTGGCCCAGGTGCTGACCGAGCTGCGCGACAAGTGTGCCGCCTTGCAGGAGGATGAGGACACCGCACTGCTGCGCATCTCCTGCACCCACTCCTTTGCCTATAAATGGCTGGTGCCGCGCATGCCGCGCTTTACCCGCCTGCATCCCGAGCTTGATATCCGCATCGACTCCAACGACCGGCAGGTGAACCTGGATGCGGGCGGCATCGATGTCGCCATCCGCCACGGGCCGTTCCAACCCGGCGATCCCGATTTGATGTTCAGCGAAAGGCTGGTGGCGGTGTACAGCCCAGGCCTGTTGCCGCCCGGCCGCGACAGCCTGGAACTGGGCGATCTGCCGTCGTTGCCACTGCTGTGCGAAGGCGACAGCGAATTATGGATGCGCTTCATGCAGGCCAACGGCGTGCGCAATCCCCGCCTGCAGTTCGCCCGCAGCTTCAGCCACTCCGGCCTGCTGGCGCAGGCTGCGGCGGCGGGCCAGGGTGTGGCGGTGGTGGCATTCGCCATGGTCCATGAGGATGTGCGGAACGGTGTCCTGCGCCTGCTGCAAGCGCGCAGCGCGCCTTACGCCTCGGGCTACCGCTTCCTGACGGCGCGCGGCAGGGAGGCCACGCCGCGCATACGCCGGCTGCGCGAGTGGCTGGAGGAAGAAATGAGCGCCATGGGCGTCATGCTGAGCGAATGGGACGCGGCGCAGGGATGATAGTTGCTTTTTGCATACAATCTAGCGTATCTTGTACGTATTGACAGTGCTGGGGAAGGTATGGCGGCGGAACAGGACATCGATTGCGATGTATTGATCGTAGGCGGCGGCATCAACGGTGTGGGCATTGCGCGCGATGCGGCGGGGCGCGGGCTGTGCGCCGTCCTGTGCGAGAAGGATGACCTGGCCTCGCATACTTCGTCGGCTTCCACCAAGCTGATACACGGCGGCCTGCGCTATCTCGAATACTATGAATTCGGCCTGGTGCGCAAAGCCCTGATCGAGCGCGAAGTTCTGCTGCGCAGCGCGCCCCATATCATGTGGCCGATGCGCTTTGTGATGCCGCATGCGCGGGGCCAACGTCCTGCGCTGCTGATTCGCGCGGGCCTGATGCTGTATGACGCGCTGGCGCGGCGCGAGCTGCTGCCTGGCTCGCGCGGCATCAACTTCTCCTGCCATGTTGCCGGACGCCCGCTCAAGCGCGAATTCACGCGCGGCTTCGAATACTCTGACGGCTGGGTGGACGACGCCCGCCTGGTGGTGCTGAACGCCCGTGATGCCTGCGAGAAGGGCGCGCGCATCATGACGCGCACCACCTTCCTCGGCGCGCGCCGCGCCGGTGATCGCTGGCAAGCGAGGCTGCGCCTGCAGGATGGCAGCGAGCAGACCGTCAACGCGCGCTATCTGGTGAATGCTGCCGGTCCATGGGCCGCGCACTTGGTCCAGGACGTGCTGCAAAAGCCGATGGATGGCCAGCTGCGCCTGATCAAAGGCAGCCATATCGTGGTGCGCCGCATCTTCGAACACGATTACGCCTACATCTTCCAGCATAACGACGGCCGCATCGTCTTTGCCATTCCCTACGAACGCGATTTCACGCTGATCGGTACCACCGACGTTACTTACGAAGGCGATCCAGGCCAGGTTGCCATTGGCGAAAGCGAAATCGGCTACCTGTGCCAGGTAGCCAGCCACTACTTCAACGAACCGGTGCGGCCGGCCGACGTGGTGTGGACCTATGCCGGCGTGCGCCCGCTGGTGGAAGACGAGGCAGCCGACGCCAAGGCCGTCACCCGCGATTACCGCTTCGAAATCGATAGCAATGGCCCGCCCGTGCTGAGCGTCTTCGGCGGCAAGATCACCACCTTCCGCAAACTGGCCGAAGAAGCGGTCGACAAGATCTGCCACAGCCTGGGTTGCCCCCAGCGCGGCTGGACCGGCAAGGTCTGCCTGCCCGGCGGCGACCTGTATGGGGCCGAACCACAAAACCGTTCCGTGCGCGAATTCAGTCAATGGATCGCCGCCAGCCAGCTCAAATATGCCTGGCTCGCCCCCGCCCTGGTCGCGCGCTACGCCCGCGCCTACGGCACCCGCATCCACACCGTGCTGGCCGACTGCCACGCCATGGCCGATATGGGCGAAGAAATCCTGCCCGGCCTCTACGCCGCCGAAGTGAACTACCTGCGCCGCTACGAATGGGCCATCAGCGCCGCCGACATCCTCTGGCGCCGCTCCAAGCTCGGCCTGCACCTCGCCCCCGGCGCCGAAGCCCGCCTCGCCGCCTGGCTCGCCGCCCAGCCCCCCATCCGCTAACTACAGCTGAGCCCATGTCCGATCGGGGTCAGACCCCAATCGGACACGAACTGAGCAATGAAAAAAAGGGCAGCCCGCAGGCTGCCCTTGCTGTTTGCGCTGTGCGTTGCGCTTATTTCACGCCGTGCATCAGTTTCTGGATCAGCGGTGCGATCAGGAACAGGACGATGCCGCCACCGACCAGCGAGTAGAAGCCGAAGGTGTAGCCGGACAGGGCCGACGCTACCGACATGCCGCTTTCGCCGCTGACGTGGGAGGCGAACATGCCCGACAGGTTGTTGCCGATGCCGGTGGACAGGAACCAGCCGCCCATGCCCATGCCAACCAGACGCGTCGGCGCCAGCTTGGTTACCATCGACAGACCGATCGGCGACAGGCACAGCTCGCCAATCGACTGGATCACGTAGACCATGAACAGGGTCCAGAACGGCACCTTGCCGCTGTCGTCCACCAGCGAGGACAGGGCGAACATCAGCAGGCCGAAGGCCAGGCCGTTACCCAGCAGGCCCAGGCCGAATTTGCGCGGGATCGATGGGTTCATATTGCGGCGGCCCAGCATCACCCAGACCGTAGCCACAACCGGCGCGAAGGCGATGATGGCGATCGAGTTCACGCTTTGGAACCAGGCGGTCGGGAAGACGAAGTCGCCCAGCTTGCGGTCGACGATGTTTTCGGCCAGGAAGGTGAAGGAGCTGCCCGCCTGTTCAAAGAAGCACCAGAACAGGATGTTGAAGGCGAAGATCAGCATCATGGCGATCACTTTGTCACGCGCCACTTTGCCGTTGCGCACGCCTTCGACGATCAGCATCACGGCCAGGATCACGAACATCACGGTCAGGATGCCTTGCAGGGCGTCGGCGCCCAGGGCCAGCAGCGAGTACACGACCGGGATCACGGCCAGCGAGCCGAGCACCACGTAGACGATGCGCATCGGGCTGCGCGCTTCGGGTGCGGGCTCGCCGATGCCTTTCAGCGCGCGGCGGCCGATGTAGAACCAGAACAGGCTGATCAGCATGCCGATGCCGGCCGAGATGAACACGATCTTGTAGGCAGGGGTGTCGCCGGTGGCGAAGACTTTTTGCGCCAGCAGCTGGGTAAAGATCGGGGCCAGGAAGCCGCCGACGTTGATGCCCATGTAGAAGATGGTGAAGCCGGAGTCGCGGCGGGTGTCATGGATGGCGTACAGCTTGCCGACCATGGTCGAAATGTTCGGCTTGAACATACCGTTGCCGACGATGATGGTGGCCAGGCCGAGCTTGAAGATGTTCGGATCGGGCAGGGCGATCATGAACAGGCCGGCCGCCATGAAGCTGGCGCCGACCAGGATCGAACGCTGGTAGCCGAGCACGCGGTCGGCGACGAAGCCGCCGAACAAGGCGGCGGCATACACCAGCGCCAGGTAGGAGCCGTAAGTCAGGTTGGCCGCCGATTGGCCCGCCGCATCGCCGCCGTAGAACTGCGACACGATGTAGAGCACCAGCGCCCAGCGAATGCCGTAGAACGCGAAGCGTTCCCAGAATTCCGCCATGAACAACATCCAGAGCGGACTGGGGTGACCCATGATCTGCTTGAACTCAGGGATTGCGACTTCCTTGGTAGGGTTGCTTGCACCGCTCATGCGGCTTCTCCTGCTAAAAAAGCCGCCATTGTAATGCACCGTTTGGAAATGTCACCAAATTCACATGCTGCCCTGCAGCATTGTGAACTTTTTATTAACTGGTTTGCAATATATACATTCCACCACGAAACCCTCAGATGTCGTATATTGGTGCTGTGGACACAGCTGTTGTGCCCCGCAACAAAAAAGGATTATTCGCACCATGGAACATGACGTTGTCGATACCCTGATTTCGCCTGAAGGCAAGCTGGAAGTACTGTCCAAGGCTGAAGTAAATAAGCTGCTCGACTCCGGCAAGGGCGGGCTGTATAACATCTTCCGCAACTGCGCCCTGGCGGTGCTGAACTGCGGCAGCACGATCGACGATGGAAAGGAATTGCTGGAACGCTTCACTGCGTTTGATATCAATATCATGCAGCGCGAACGCGGCATCAAGCTGGAGATCAAGGGCGCGCCGGCCATTGCTTTTGTGGATGGCAAGATGATCAAGGGCATCCACGAGCACCTGTTTGCCGTGCTGCGCGACATCGTTTTCGTCAGCAATGAGGTGACGGACAATCCCAAATTCGACCTGGCGCGCTCGGAAGGTATCACCGACGCTGTTTTCCATATCCTGCGCAATGCCAATGTGCTGCAGCCGCAACTGAATCCTAACCTGGTGGTATGCTGGGGCGGCCACTCGATCAACCGTGCCGAATATAACTACTCGAAAGAGGTGGGTTATCAGATGGGCTTGCGCGCGCTGGATATCTGCACCGGCTGCGGGCCGGGCGCGATGAAGGGGCCGATGAAGGGCGCCACCATCGGCCACGCCAAGCAGCGCTTTGGCGCTGGACGCTATCTGGGCATCACCGAGCCGGGCATTATCGCGGCCGAATCGCCCAATCCCATCGTCAACGATCTGGTCATCATGCCGGACATTGAAAAGCGGCTGGAAGCCTTTGTGCGCACGGGCCATGGCATCGTGGTCTTCCCGGGCGGCGCGGGCACGGCGGAGGAAATCCTGTATATCCTCGGCATCCTGCTGCATCCGGATAACGAGGACTTGCCTTTCCCGCTGATTTTCACGGGTCCGGAATCGTCACGCGAGTACTTCGTGCAGATCAATGACTTTATCGGGCGCACGCTGGGCGAGAAGGCGCAGCAGCGCTACAAGATCATCGTCGACGATCCCGAGCTGGTGGCGAAGGAGATGGTCGAGGGCATCAAGCTGGTGCGCGAGTTCCGCAAGGCGCGCAGCGACGCCTATTACTTCAATTGGGCGCTGAAGATCGACGAGGAGTTCCAGCGCCCCTTCACGCCGACGCACGAGAATATGCGCAACCTGAGCCTGCATAAGAACCAGCCGACCCACCTGCTGGCGGCCCAGCTGCGGCGCGCGTTCTCCGGCGTGGTGGCGGGCAATGTGAAGGATGAGGGCATCCGCGCCATCGAAAAGTACGGCCACTTCGAAATCCATGGCGATGCCGAGATCATGGGGCCGATGGATGCGCTGCTGGCATCCTTTGTGGCGCAAAGCCGCATGAAGCTGGCTGGCAAGGCGTATACGCCTTGCTACCGCATCGTGCAGTAAGCCTCTTAGTGCGGCTGGTCGGACGCGTTGCGGCGTTCTATCAGCCGCTTCACTTCGCGCATCTCGTCGCGTAGGCTGCCAGTCTGCTGTTGCAGGCTGTCGGTCTGCTTTTGTATCGATTCCATTTGCTTCTGCGTGGTGCGCGTCTGTTCCTGCATTTCGCGCAGTTGCAGCTGCATCGTATCGATTTGCTGTTGCGATCTGGACGAATTCTGTTGCAGCGCCTGCAGCTGGTGGCGGATTTCCATCCCCTCCGACCCCATGCCGCGGCCGGACTCGAACGCGCCGATCATGCCCGACAGCAGCGAGACATTGATCGCGCCCACGCCGAGAATAATGGTCAGCGTTGCGCTGAGGCCGGTAACGATGATGGTGATCTTGAGATTGCCGAATTTGTCCTTCAACTCCACGAAGCCCGTTTCCAATACCGCGACGCGCTGGGACAGTTCGGCGATGGAGGCCTTCAGTTCGGCGATCGAAGACGCGAGCCGCTCCTCGAGCCTCGTCATGCGCTCGCTCAGCTCGGCGTGATTCGCGGCGATCAGCCTTTCCAGCCGCGTCTCCACCACCTCGATTTCATTGCGGTTATTGGAATTCATGCGCTCATCTTGCGCCGTCCCCCAGACAGGGTCAAGCGAGCTGAGGCGCGACAGGCCGGCCTGTTCCGCCATGTGCTGAGCTGGCTCAAAACGGCATGAAAAAAGCCGCGCGGCGGGTGGCCGGGCGGCTTTTTTGCACTTGCTGCGCTGCGGGATCAGTCTTCGCGGCGCAGGTGGGGGAAGAGCAACACGTCGCGGATATTCGGCGAGTCGGTCAGCAGCATCATCAGGCGGTCGATGCCGATGCCGCAACCACCGGCTGGCGGCATGCCGTATTCCAGCGCGCGGATGTAGTCGGCGTCGTAGTACATCGCCTCTTCATCGCCGGCATCCTTGGCTTCAACCTGGGACAGGAAGCGGGCCGACTGGTCTTCCGCATCGTTCAGCTCCGAGAAGCCGTTGGCAATTTCGCGGCCCACCATGAACAGCTCGAAGCGCTCGGTGACGCCTGGACGGGTGTCGGAGGCGCGCGCCAGCGGCGACACTTCAACCGGGTAGTCGATGATATAGGTCGGTTCCCACAGCTGGGCTTCCGCGGTTTCCTCGAACAGCGCCAGTTGCAGCGCGCCCAGGCCGGCGGTGGCGAAAGGCTTGACGCCGAATTTCAGCAGCTCGGCCTTCAGGAAGCCCATATCGTTCAGCTGCGCTTCGGTGTAGTGCGGCGCGTACTTGTTGATGGCGCCGACGATGGTCAGGCGGTGGAAGGGCTTGGACAGGTCCAGCTCGCGGCCACCGTAGGTCAGCACGGCGCTGCCATGGGCGTCGACGGCAGCTTGACGGATCACGGCTTCGGTGAAGTCCATCAGCCATTTGTAATCGGTATAGGCCGCGTAGAATTCCATCATCGTGAATTCAGGGTTGTGACGGACCGACACGCCTTCGTTGCGGAAGTTGCGGTTGATCTCGAACACGCGGTCGAAGCCGCCCACCACCAGGCGCTTCAGGTACAGCTCAGGCGCGATGCGCAGGTACATCTGCATGTCCAGCGCATTGTGGTGGGTGATGAAAGGCTTGGCCGCCGCGCCGCCCGGAATCGGGTGCAGCATCGGGGTTTCCACTTCCATGAAATCGTTCTTTTCCATGAAGCGGCGGATCGAGGACATGGCCGCGGTACGCGCCTTGAAGGTGCGGCGGGTTTCCTCGTTCATGATCAGGTCCACGTAGCGCTGGCGGTACTTGGTCTCCTGGTCTGCCAGGCCGTGGAATTTGTCCGGCAGCGGACGCAGCGACTTGGTGATCAGGCGCAGTTCCGTAACCTTGATGGTCAGCTCGTCGGTCTTGGTCTTGAACAGGGTGCCGCTCACGCCCAGGATGTCGCCCAGGTCGTAGTGGTGCAGCGCTTCCATCGCGGCTTCGCCGGTCAGGTCCATGGTTGCGTAGATCTGGATGCGGCCGTCGCATTTGGCGCCGGAGGAATCCTGCAGGGTGGCGAAAGCGGCTTTCTTGCCGGCTTCGCGCTTCAGCATCATGCGGCCAGCCAGGACCACGGTCACCGGATTGGCTTCCAGCTCTTCGCGCGTCTTCTCGCCGTATTGCAGGTGCAGGTCGGCGGCCTTATGCTGCGGCACGAAGTCGTTCGGGAAGGCCACGCCCTGGGCGCGGATGGCTGCCAGCTTGGCACGGCGCTCGGCGATGATTTTGTTGTCGTCCGGGCCTGCTGCCTGTTCTTGGATTTCCGTAGTCATGATCTAGTCTGGTGTTGAGGGGGTGTTATTTAGTTGGTGGCCGGGCTGCTGGCAAACAGCTCGGCGATATTCAGTTCGCTGAAGTCGCGCGCAATGCAGATCACATTGTCGAACTCCGCAAAGGCTTCGGCCGGCAGGGTGGTGGTCAGCACCACCGCGCGCATGCCGGCGCGGCGCGCCGCTTCCACGCCCAGCGGCGCGTCTTCGAACACGATGCAGTGCTCGGGCGCGGCGCCGCAGCGCTGGGCCGCCAGCAGGAAACCATCGGGATGCGGCTTGCCGCGTTCCACGTCGGCGGCGCAGACCACGGTGTCGAAGCGGTGGCGCAGATCCAGACCGTCCAGCGTGAAGTCGATATTCGACGGCGGCGCGGCGCTGGCCACGGCCAGTTTCACGCCGTCGGCGCGGGCGGTGCCGATCAGCGCATCGAAACCGGACACGGTGGCCAGGTGCGGCGCATACAGCTCGCGGTACAGCTCTTCCTTCTCATGCGAGAGCAGGGCGACTTCCTCGTGGCTGAGGTGCTCGCCCAGATAGCTGCGCATGATTTCCCCGCCTTGGCGGCCGGCGGTGGTGCGGAAAAACTCATCGGCGTCGACTTCGCGGCCGCGGCGCGCGAAAAAGGCCAGCCACGATTGGGTGTGGAAGGCCATATTGTCGACGATCGTGCCGTCCATATCGAAAACGAAAGCGCGTACGGTCTGGTTCATCGTTTAAACGCCCTGTTTCAGCGAGGCGGAGATGAAATCGTCCAGATCGCCGTCCAGCACGTTCTTGGTATTGCCGGTTTCGAAGCCGGTACGCAGATCCTTGATGCGCGACTGGTCCAGCACGTAGGAGCGGATCTGGTGGCCCCAGCCCACATCGGTCTTGGAGTCTTCCAGTTTCTGCTGCTCGCTCATGCGCTTGCGCAGTTCCTGCTCGAACAGCTTGGCCTTCAGCATTTCCATCGCCTCGGCCTTGTTACGGTGCTGGGAACGGTCGTTCTGGCACTGCACCACGATGCCCGATGGGCCGTGGGTCAGACGGACCGCGGAGTCGGTCTTGTTAATGTGCTGACCGCCGGCGCCTGATGCGCGATAGGTATCGATGCGCAGGTCGGCCGGGTTGATCTCGATCTCGATCGAATCATCCACTTCCGGATACACGAACAGCGAAGTGAACGAAGTATGGCGGCCGTTGGCGCTGTCGAACGGCGACTTGCGCACCAGGCGGTGCACGCCGGTTTCGGTGCGCAGATGGCCGTAAGCGTATTCGCCCTCGATTTTCAGGGTCGCGGTCTTGATGCCGGCCACCTCGCCGTCCGACTGTTCCATGATCTCGACCTTGAAGCCCTTGCGTTCGCAATAGCGCACGTATTGGCGCAGCAGCATGGAGGCCCAGTCTTGGGCTTCGGTGCCGCCGGCGCCGGCCTGGATGTCGATGAAGCAGTTGTTCGGGTCCATCGGATTGTTGAACATCCGGCGGAATTCCATCAATTCGATGACTTTCTGGATTTCGGACACATCGCCCGCGACCGACTCCAGCGTATCGCCGTCGCCTTCTTCCTTGGCCATGGCGAACAGGTCGTTCATGTCGCGCAGGTCGTTATCGGCCTTGATCAGGGTCATGACCACGCCTTCCAGCGCTTTCTTTTCGCGGCCCATGTCCTGGGCGCGTTTAGGGTCGTTCCAGACCGCCGGGTCTTCCAGCTCGGCGTTCAGTTGTTCGAGTTTCTCCGACTTCTTATCGAAGTCAAAGATACCTCCGAAGTTCGGCTTCGCGCGTCGTCAGATCGGCGAGCAGGGCGGAGAGGGAATTGATGCGTTCAGCTTCCATGATCTTCTAGTCTTCTATGGTGAAATCAAACCTTGGATTATACCCTAGCGCCGCAGGCTGCGCAGCCCTTAACGGCGATCGCCGCCTTGGGCCGACAGACCAGGACTCATCTGGCGCATCCCGAGGTCCGGACATCGGCCTGATGTCCGGATGTCAATCCAGGAGGGGAAAGCGGATAGTGTCAGCGCGCCACAAAGCCGGAAAGTTCGCCGTCAGCGGGCCGTTCAAAGTAGGACTCCATTGCTTCGAACATCACGGGCGTGACCTCGAACGAATAGGTTGCTCCTTTTTCGGCGTTTCTGCGCAGCACGCGCTCTCTGCGTGTTTCCAAATCGGCATCAACAAAATGAAAAACGGCCGTATAGCCCGCTTGCTCCACCTTGGCCTTGATGGCGGACCGGTCACTTTTGCGGAGCAAGCCAAGTTCCAGAACGACATCGGTTCCCGTGCCAAGGATTTGCTCTGCAACCGACCAGATCTGGGTCTGGCACCGGGCTACGCGCGGCATGACCCACGCCATATCCATTGTTTTCGGCGCATCGCTGCCGAACATTGCGAGCATCCATTCATCGATGGCAAATCGAACGCCATTGGTCTCCGCCGCCAGTTTGCGGGCAAAGGTGGACTTCCCTGCGGCAGTGGGGCCGAAGACCAGGTGAGCGGCTTGCTGGTGGGTATTCATGATTGGGTTTCCTTTCAAATGGTTGTTGTATGCTTGAGTAATCAAGCATATTGCAATAATTCGACAATTGCAAGAAATTTAATGCGCGGCTTTTTGCGCAGGCGATGGGTGGGCAAGGCCCCCTGAAAAAGAAACGTTGCCTAGACCGTCAGTTGGAATACGGCTTGCGCCGCATGATTGAGGCTAGCGCGGCGGAGGGCCGCACAACAGGCGCGCTAGGCCGTAGGCGAGGGCAGAGTAGAGGGCGATGATGAGCAGGGTGATGGCGCCGTTCGGCGCCATCACCCATTCACCGGAGGCCAATCCCAGCGGGTGCAGGATCGGATTCCATACCAGCAACAGCACCACGGCGGGCGCCGCCAGCATGCTCAATATCTGCTCCAGTTCCGCCGGCAAATCGAAGGCGAAGGCGCGCAGCGCGCCAATACTGAGCACGAAGTAGGCCGCGGTGGCGATTGCGGCCATGGCTGGGGTATGTCGGCGGCTCATTCATCCTTTCAGCGCAGTTGCTGCAATGCGCGGGCGTTGCGCAGGGCGGCGGCGCCGCGCTGCTGTGTGATCAAGCTTACATCAGCAGGTCCAACCGCGCCATCTCCGTTCAGATCGTCGGCCTTTTACAGATTGGACAGATTGATATGCCGGCAGCGCGCTTGCGGGCATGGCAATCACGCCTTGTTCCAGCACGCAGCCCTGCGTATCATGCTGACCATCCTGTAACCGGCCGTTATTAATTAAGCATGCGCTTCCTACCCTGTCTTCCCGTTCTACCTCTGCTCCTGTCGGCCTGTTCAACGCTGACACCATCGCCGGTTCCCGCCGGCAGCGAAACCACGCTGGCCCTGCTGGAAACCACCGACCTGCACGCCAATGTGGCCAGCTATGACTATTACAAGCTGGCGCCGGAACCGTCGATCGGCCTGGAACGCACCGCCACGCTGATCCGCCAGGCGCGTGCCGAATTCGCCAACACCCTGCTGCTCGACAATGGAGACACTATCCAGGGCACGGCGCTGGCCGATTACCAAGCGCTGGTCGCGCCGCTGGCCTGCGACCAGACGCTGGCGATTTACAAGGTGATGAACCAGCTGGGCGTGGAGGGTGCCGGCATCGGCAACCACGAATTCAATTACGGTCTGGCGTATCTGAGCCAGGTGACAGGCAACCGCTTTGAAGTGGAGAGCGTGGACCCGGTCAAGCCGCGCTGCGCCGGTCCTGTCTTCCCGCAGGTGCTGGCCAATGTGTACAGTGTGAAAACGCGCCAGCCGCTGTTCAAGCCTTATCACATCATCGACAAGCAGATCACGGCCACCGGCCCGGATGGCAAGCCGCTCAAGCTGGCGCTGAAGGTGGGCATCATCGGCTTTGCGCCGCCCACTATCCTGACCTGGGACAAGCGCTGGCTGGAAGGCCGCATCTATACCGAAGGCGTGCGCGAAACGGCGCAGAAATACATTCCCGAGATGCGCGCCAAGGGCGCCGACCTGGTGGTGGCGATCTCGCACGGCGGCCTGGATAACAGCCCGTATTCGCCAGCCATGGAGAACGGCAACTGGTATCTGTCGCAAGTGCCGGGTGTGGACGCCATGCTGATCGGGCATTCGCACCAGGTCTTCCCCAACGCCAGCAGCACCGTTCCGCAATTTAATCTGCCGGGCGTGGACAAGGTGAAGGGCACGGTCAATGGCGTGCCGACCGTGATGGCGAACCTTTGGGGCAAGCATCTGGGCGTGATTGCCCTGCGTCTGCGCCATGACGGCAAGGGCTGGAGCGTCGAGCGCAACGCCACCACGGTGGAAGCGCGTCCGATCCAGACCGGTGACAAGCGCTATGTGGAAGCCGATCCTGCGGTCGCGCCGCTGATCGCCGCCGAACATGCGGCCACCATCAAGTATGTGCAAACGCCGGTTGGCACGACGGATTTCCGTATGAGCACCTATTTCGCTGATGCGGGCGATGTGAGCGCGATCCAGATCGTGAACCAGGCGCAGGCTGCCTATCTGGAAAAGCATGTGAAGGCGAATATGCCGGAACTGGCGCGCTTGCCGGTGCTGTCGGTGTCCTCGCCGTTCAAGGCCGGCACGGCGGGCGTCAGCGACTACACCGACGTGAAGGCGGGCAGCGTTGCGCTGAACAACGCAGCGGACCTGTATCTGTACCCAAACGCGCTGTACGGCGTGAAGATCGATGGCGCAGGCCTGAAAGCATGGCTGGAGCGCTCGGCCGAACGCTTCAATACCATCGATCCCAAGCTGGCAACGCCGCAGGAGCTGGTCAACACCGGCTACCCAAGCTATAACTTCGACGTATTGAGCAGCCCCGATGTGAGCTACGAGATCGACCTGAGCCAGCCCGTTGGCCAGCGCGTGAAAAAGCTGAATTACAAAGGAGAGCCGCTCAATCCATCGCAGGAATTCCTGGTGGCGACGAATAATTACCGCGCCAGCGGCGGTGGCGGCTTCCCGGGACTGGACGGCAGCAAAACCATCTTCGCCGCGCCGGACAACAACCGCGAAATCCTGATTGCCTATATCCAGGCGGCGAAAGGCTTGAGCCGCGTCAGCAACGGCGGTTCGCGCAGCTGGCGTTTCAGCAAGCTGCAAACCAAAGGCCCGGTCGTCTTCCATTCCGCACCTGAGAAGCTGGACCTGGCCCGCGCCGCAGGTCTGGACAACATCACCCAGTTGCAAGCCGATGACGGCGCCGGCAAAGGCTTCGCGCTGTACGCTATCGACCTGTCAAAATGAAAGGACGCATCGCAGCGCTACTGCTTGCCGCGGGCGCAGGCCTGGCTGACGCCACTGCGCCCGCGGCTCCTGGCGCCGCAAGCGGAATAGCTGCACTGAATGAAGCCCGCGATCTGCTGCGCGGCCCGGCAGCCTCGCCTGCAGGCTGGCCGCGCGCCTTCTCCCTACTTAAGATTGCGGCGGAAGATGGGAACGCGGCAGCAGCCTACTATCTAGGCCTGATGTACCGCAACGGCATGGGCGTGGCGCGGGACAGCAATCTGGCCGCGCATTGGTTGTGCAAAGCGGCGCAGGGTAGGGTGGCGCCAGCCATGTTCCTGTATGCGAATATGCTGCTGAACGGAGAAGGGGCCGCCCGCGACGAGGTGGCAGCGCGGCGCTGGATCGAACAGGCGGCAGCGCTGGAGCATCCTGGCGCCATGCTGCAAATGGCGCTTGCCCTGCGCGATGGCAGCATGGGCTTCGAGCGCGACGAAGCCCAATACGAAATTTATATGAAGGAAGCGGCGCATGCCTTGCGCCACCAGATGCCCGAACCATAAGTCGCTGGCAGACATGCACGCGGCCCATCCTGGCAAGCCGATGCTCTGGCATTCGACGACTACCAAAAGTTGAGCTACTATTGTCATCCTCTTAACCATTGTCGAAGACTAAGAGATGACACGTACTAAACGAAGCATTATTCCCGTCCTGGCACTCTGCCTGCTGGCGGGCAGCGCCTGGGCACAAACGGAAACGGCCGCGCTCGAGGCGGCACCTGAGGGCGAAAAAATCCTGATCGTCGGCCAGCGGCCCGGTCCAGGCATGTGGCGGGTTTCCAAAGACGACCATGTGCTGTGGGTATTCGCCAAGTATGGCCCACTGCCGCTGAAGATGGAATGGCGGTCGCATGAGGTGGAAGCCGTCCTCGCCAAATCGCAGGAATACCTACCGTCGCCGACTTCGCATGCTAGCGCCGGGGTCTGGGGCAGCATCAAGCTGGTAACCGCATTGCCATCGATCTGGAATATGCAGAACAACCCGAACGGCGCAACGCTGCGGGAAGTGGTTCCGGCGGAGACCTATGAACGTTGGCTGGTCCTCAAGGAAAAATACATGGCGGGGGACAAGGAGGTGGAGCGCTATCGTCCCATCTTTGCCGCATCCTCGCTGTTTGAGCACGGCTTGAAGCAGATCGGCTTGTCGAACAAGGAACAGGTGCTGCCTACCATCGACAAGCTGGTCAAGCAATACAAGCTCAAGGTCACGCCATCCAGCGTGAATGTGGACATGTCCGACGCCAGTAAGCTGCTCAAGGACTTCAGCAAATCCACGCTGGAAGACGGCAGCTGCTTTGCCACCACGCTGGCGCAGCTCGAAACCGACATCGACAATATGCGCCTGCGCGCCAATGCCTGGTCCAACGGCGACATCGCACTGATACGCCAGCTCAATTTCGCCGACCGCGAAGGCACTTGCCGGGCCGCGGTGGAAGCCAGCACGGCCTTCCAGTCGCGTCCTGATCTGCTGGAAATGCGCGCCAAATCGCGCGATATGTGGATAGCCAATGCCGAGAAGGCGCTGGAAAGCAATGCCTCCACCTTCGCCGTGCTGACGATGCAGGACGTGCTGTCTCCTACCGGTCTGATCGCCCGCCTGCAGGCCAAAGGCTATAAGGTCGAGGCGCCGGAGTGAAACTTGGTGCAGGCCAGCACTACCGGGCTAATAGAGCGCAATGCAAGCCCATTGCAGTTTGTCTTGGTTCGGCCAAGAACGGACCGTCAGATCCGGTAGACTCGGAAGCCCTACCAAGAACAAATTCGGAGTGATTCGATGGCAGCAGATGTTGAGATGATGCTGTTCCCATGCCAGGGCGCATTTGCGCAGTGGCTCGCAGCCCACCACGATGGCTCTGACGGGGTGTGGCTGCAGCACGCGAAGAAAGGCTCTCCGACCCCTAGCGTCAGCTATCAAGAGGCATTGGAAGTTGCGTTGTGCTTTGGCTGGATCGACGGCCAGAAGCGTTCGCTCGACAAGCATCACTACTTGCAGCGCTGGACACCGCGTCGGCCACGCAGTCTATGGTCCAAGGTCAATCGTGAAAAGGCGCTTAGGTATATTGAAGAGGGTAAGATGCAGCCGAGTGGCCTGGCTGAAATCGAGCGAGCGAAAGAAGATGGTCGATGGGATGCAGCGTACGATTCGTCCAGCATGGCGAGCGTGCCGCCGGAACTTCAGGCCGCATTCGCCGACCACCCCGGGGCAGCCGAATTTTTCGCTACACTCAACTCGCAAAACCGCTATGCAGTGTTGTTCCGGGTGCAGACAGCAATAAAGCCTGAAACCAAGGTACGCAGGGCCCAGGAGTATGCAGCCATGCTGGCTCGGCAAGAGACGCTTCATCCGATCATGGCGAAGAAGCGAAGCAAAGCGGTTGAGGATGCGACATAAATGAAAAGAGGCGGCTCATCGCGGTGACGAACGCAAACGGCCATGAGCAGACGTCATTGACTGGTTGCGTGTAAGTAAAGTTGGAAATGAAATGCCGCCAGTTATCTGTAAGTTAAAGTTCAAATGCCCTAATGAATGGGCGAACCTTGATCGGACTTCTTTTCGGGAAGTTCGTTTTTGTACAGAATTTCAGAGCAACGTATATTTCGCTCAGACGCAATCTGACTTCGAACAATTTGCGAGCGAGGGGAAATGCATAGCTCTAATTGAGAACGAATCACTTGTGCTTGGGATGCCTGAGGGCTACTCGGAACCATTTGTCCTAGTGCCGCCTCAAGAGTACACGGATAAGCAGCTTTATCTGTTGAAGCGGATACTGCCCTTTTGTGGCTCTATAGTAGCGGTGAAAGAAATGTTCTACTTGAAAGAAGTCAAGATCGAAGATATGGCTCGAAAGATGCATGGGCTTTGCAAGCTCATTTGAGTGAGATTGGTGTCAGTTCGGCAGTTATGATGGACTAAGACTGGTTGCGTGCTGTCGGCCAAGAGCAGACTGTCGCGGACAGAATCATGAAATGAGTAATATGAAATTCGACATTGAGAAGCCAGAGATAGTTAAATTCATCGAGGCGTTGGAACGATGCGGAGAAGTGGTTTCAAATTTTATGAAATTTTCTTCGACCGTCATGCCGTCGTGCGAGTTTGCGTCGCAGATGCCATTAGTTGACCTTCTGCAGCACCCAGAGTTCATCGAAAGCGCTGGTGAGTTGGGTGAGATCGGCTCGAAGCCTATTCATTATTCGACACTGAACCGATTGGAATTTGAGGGCTCGCTAGCCAGCGTACTCATTGAAGGCGGATGTTTTCGAAACTCGATTTCGGAGGATGAGGCGAGAAAGCTAGCTGGAGATGTTTTAGCTGCGGCCTTCCCGAAGCCCTTTGATGACTTATTAGTATTCCGATTGGATGACCCGAGTTGGTGTCAGTTTACGGACGTAGCAACGGTCTCTCACTCGTATTTTTCCTGGCAGGGCGCAAGAGGATTGTGGTGGATGCTCTTAGTGGCCGACACCGATTGATCACTCTGCAATGAATTGGTTTATACATTGGACTGGATTCGGCTATTTTTGGCCGCAATCGGATTTTAACTTTCCGTAAAAAAATGAACAATAAAAATTGTAAACGCGCCGTATACCAGTTACATGGCCTGTCGGCTGGCATATTTGGCGAGGCATATGCCGTCGTGACAGCGATGGAATACAGTCCTGGCCTATTTAGGGCCGAGCAGTTCATTCTGACTCAGCGTCCCGTTGAAGCGATGAAGATCGATGCTTTTGAAATAAATGGCAAGTCTTTCCCGGAAGAACTCGGCGAAATTAATATTGATTTCGTCGTGCAGGAAGGAAAAAATCGTGCTGAGTTTCTTGTGAGCCTTCTATTGGAAGATAGGGTTAACGAACTCGGGCGTCCAGACCTAGCTTTATCAAGCGTCGAGTTTACTGAACGCCCAAGCCCGTTTGTTGGTTGCAAGATGCGCGGGCGTTTCGTGAAGCAATTCACGGAGATGAAAGAAGCAACAAAGTGTTCGACGTTCTCATACTACCTGAGCTTGTTGGATCAAGTGGCAGTCGTTGTGAGGCAATGAAGTAGCCCTGCATTTTCCGCAGCCAATAGCGGTCATTTGCTAGACCTCTCCAAGTCGAGGGAAATGTCCGTCTCGCAAGAGGAGTCCCTCATGGTCTCTGTGATTCGTTCAAGCTGGGCCTGGATGTCGTCGAGCAGAAGCTGATATTCAAAAGTCTGCGCTGACATTGCAAGAGTAAGGTTTTTACCTGCACTCTGGATCAACCTGTGGCAAAAAAATCAGCCGAGCCCACATCAGAAGAGAGAGAGAACATGCGTGTAGAGTATTTAGTTATCGTTGAAGCGAATTCCCCCTTTTGTAGGGACAAAGTGGCTTTCAACAATTTCTTACAGTCCGACGCCGACATCAAAATTCACAAAAATTCACTAAGACATAAGGGCTTTGAATGCATCTATGAGCTAACTGGCGGAGATGCTGAAGGTGAAAAAAACCGTTTTTTTCATGTGAAGCTTGAGTGTAGAACAGACGAGCATCTTGAAGATTTTCATGAATTGCTTAAAGCTGTTCGTACTCTCTTGCATAAGTCATCTGATAAGAAACCTCAAATCTTATGGGATGACGTCAGCTTTTACTATGCACAGAAGGCTTATCCGCTAGTCCATCAGATTGAAAACTTGATGCGTAAGCTCATAACGAAGTTCATGTTGACGAACGTTGGACTCGGTTGGACTAAAGAAGCAATGCCGGACGACCTGAAAAAAGATGCACGTTCAGAAGTGGCTGATAATAACAACAACTACCTATACGAGACAGACTTCAAGGATCTTTCAACTTTTCTTTTCGACGAGTATAGAACGAATGATATCAGAGCTTTAAATGAAAAAATCAGAGGCTTTGATGGCGAAAATATTCCGACAGCAGAACTAAAGGCATTTTTGCCGAAATCAAATTGGGAGCGTTATTTTAAAGAGTACGTGCATTGCGAAGGCACATATTTGCAGAGTCGTTGGGAGAAACTGTATAAGCTTCGCTGCAAGATAGCGCACAATAACACGTTTAATCGAGGAGACTTTGATCAGACAGTAATATTGATAGATGAAGTTACTCCGAAAATTGCAGGCGCCATAGCTAACCTCGATAGAGTTGAAGTGCCAGAAGATGAACGCGACGAGTTGGCGGAGATTGTAGCAATCAGAACGAGCACACTGTATGGCGAGTATATTCATCGTTGGAAGGGAGTTGAAAATCTCTTATTAGTTCTAACAGAAATGTCTCTTTTGAGTCAGGGAAGTAATGCCGCCCGATACTCCAGGAGCTCGCCTTCCGCAGCAATATCATCCCTACTCAATATTGGATGGATTGGTAAGAGAACCTATAAAGCCCTGAGAGAAGCCAGCCAAATTCGTAACGTCATAGTTCACGAGCCAGGTCACCGATTCTCTTCAGATGAGCTTAGCGAAAGTTTAGTCATGCTAGATGACTTAAACGACCACCTGACAGCCTTGATCTATAAACATAGAAGTCAAAAGGGTAACGAACCTGGTCAGACCCAGGATGCCCAGGACTTTGCAGATAACTCAGAATAAAAGGACCTAATGAAACCAATCGATTGTCCTGATGGCAATAATTTCGTACACTGAGGAATTTCGGCCGCCTTCGACCAACGGCGGACATCGGGCTAGATTTTAATATAGAGAGGTATGTATGTCAGTCGACGCACCAGAACAATCAAAAGGTGACGTAGCACATGCTCTGACCAAGGCCGGGCTATCTGTTCTTCCAGTAGTAGGAGGGCCTGCTGTTGAACTCTTCCAACTATTAGTCCAGCCACCTTTAGAACGCCGCCGTGCCGCTTGGATGCACCAAGTGGGCCAGAGACTCCTTGAGCTGGAAGCGAAAGGTTTAGACCTTTCGAAATTGCAGGAAAACGACCAATTTGTCACCGCTGTGATGCAAGCCTCCTCTGCGGCGATTCGAACTCATCAACAAGAGAAATTGGACGCATTGAAAAATGCAATTATTCATATTGCTATTGGAGAAGCGCCGGAGGAAACGTTCCAGCATATTTTGCTTGGCTTCATTGATGAGTTTTCCGAGATGCACTTTCGGGTTTTGGCGTTTGCTCATGCTCCAGTTGCACCTGCTGCTCTCACGATGGGAAGTCTGGCTAAAGTTTTGGAAGACAACATACCTTCGCTGCGTGGACAAAACACGTTATATAACCAAATTTGGAAAGATCTGTACGTTCGAGGTCTAGTTAGTACCGAAGGACTAAATGCCACGATGAGTGGTAATGGACTATCACAGAGCAGAACTTCACCGATTGGCGTTACACTTTTGAATTTGATCTCTGATTCGTGAGATGTGTGGTGTGTGCTTTCGGTCAATACCGGTCGAATCCTGGTAAACCTGCATTCATAACCAAGAAATCAATGATCCTGACAAATTTCTTTCATTTATTCGAGGACGCCGCTCGAAACTGGGATATGGTAAAACTGACCCTCAGTACATTTGCAGGTGCTGGCACTGCAATCTGGGTAGCGCGTCACAATGATTCACGAAAGCTCCACCGAGAGAATGTTGCAGCTGGAAACCTTGCTTTGTTAGCGCTACGGGACCAGATTAATGATTTCTTGGTGTTTCGAAAGAGGTTCCGACACGACGTGGCTAACCCGGCTAGAGGGTCAGTGGCACCAGTGTATATGCTCGTGCAACCAATGTTCTTTCAATACGCTGAATCGGCCGTAGATTTTGCCTCACTAAGTTTTTTAATGGAGCAGCGGAACCACATACCAAAGTTGAACTCGCTCGTCTTCAGTACAAAGCTATATCGCAATCTGATGAAACTGGATACCTTTCGCAATGAAACGATTCGTGAAATGCAGGAGAAGCTTGCCGAGGTCGAGCACACGAATCCAGCACGTACTGCGAAAGAAATTGAGCGCGTCGTAGGGCCATTCCTGATTTCCACAGCAACCTATGTGGTCGTCGGACTGGCACTGCACGCTCGGGATGATGAAAATGTATATAGGCAAGCAGTCAAAGAACTTCGGGAGGCATTACTTGACACGCTGGGGCCGTGGTGGTGGCCAGATCGCCTACGGAAACGCTGGCCTAAGCTAGTTGGACCCGCATTAATCGATTTCACGGATGGCGATCCTGATGTTCAAGAAGACGCTTTGCCTGCTTTGCCGAAGCAGCTGCTATCGGCAATGGAGGCCCAAGAGAACGGCGAGGTCACTACGCCGTCAACAAACATGCCGTCGTGGTACGGTTCTGCATCCAACTACTCGCAATTGACTGTCCATTATATCCTTGCGAAACGGTAGCTGGGCATCGCCCCCTGCCATCCACCTTTGTTTGTTGCGGCGTCATGTCAAGAATTACCTCGTTTAGGTCTGCAATAAAATAGCCTGCACAATGGATGCGAGGGGCGGCTTAGAGGCGAAAGCCGCCGGTCTTCTAGTTAAGCGGCATATCTGCAACCGGCGAGTGCTTATTCGCATGTTGCACGGCTATTAATGCACCTTGCGCTTTTCCTGCTGCACCAGAATGAAAGGACTGACCACGCAAGCCCACAGGTTGGCATTGGTTTCCAGCCAGGTCTGCGCCTGCTGGTCGTTGACCTTGGCGATTTTGCCTTCGGCCATCCAGGTGGCGATATTCTGCTTGTCGTCGTGGGAGATGCGCACGGCGACATCGACCAAGTCCAGCTCATCGGCCACCCATACCACTGTGCCGGCGGCGAAATGTTTGATCAGCTCCGACCATGGCAGGCGGGCGGTTTCGCGGTTTACTTTGTCGCGGAGTTCGGTGTCTTTTTCTGGCTTGGTTTGCATTGCTTGCTCTTGAATCGGTTAAATCGCCTCGACGCGCGGCGTCGGCGAACCCTCCCATGTTAACCGATAGGAGATGCCTTTGCGAACATTCCCCACCAGCGCGGGGCGGAAGCAAGCCAGATTGATGCCGCCTTCGCGCCGTACGCTGGGATAAATAATGCCCATCGAGCCGGCATGCAGCAGTTGCGCCGCCAGATGCTGGGAATCGATATAGCTGTCCGGCGACAGGCAGGCGGCATAAGCTCTCTCGCCGCGGATGTCATGAAATTCGGCGGTGAAATCGGCCAGCATCGTCTGATAGCGCACGCTGTCGTCGAAGCGTTCGATCTCGGCGTATTCCACGGTCTTGTGGAAGATGACCTCGGACAGCGCCGTTTCCACCTCAAAGGCGCAATACCATGCGCCCCGTTCACCGTCGTTAAAGCGGCTGCCTTCCGGCCGCGCGTAGGTAAAGGCGGCGTTGATGATGCGGAAGTTGGGCACCCGGTCCACCAGCTCGCCCACGCCAATGCCGGGCGCGCCGCCGTGTTCGGCCAGCAGGCGCGCATTGGTGGCGTTATCCAGGTCGAACAGGTCCTGTAGTTCGGCGTCGCTCTCGGCCAGCGGGCTGAGAACGGAATCCTCCACATCGGCATAACGCGACGGGATCAGGCGGCAGGTATCGAATTGCCGCAGCAGGTGCAGGGGTGGAGTGGCGGCGGGCAGCAATTACAGCCCTCCGCGCCGCGCATCCAGCAGCTTGCGCACCGTCTGCATCGAGAGCAGGCCGCCGGCCAGCATATAGGCCAGCGGCGTGCGGCCGCCGAAAATTGTATTCTTGTTGGCGAGGCTGACCCACTCATCGGCCAGCTTGTCGCCGTAAATGATGTGCAGCGATTTATAGATGCCGACCAGGTAGGAAATGCGGGTGATGCGGTCTACTTCGAGCACCCGGTCGGGATTTTTCTTCCATTCGTAGAAGGAGCTGCTGGACAGGCCGCCCAGCAATTCGCGCGCATCTTCGTCGCGCAGCTTCCACGCTGCCACCAGCTTGAAAAAGCCTTTCAGCGCGGTCTTGGACAGCCTTTCGCGTTCTTCCCGGGCATTCAGATCCACCGGGAAGCTGGGCTCAAAGCTGCTCTTGGGGTAGGAGTAGGCAGAATACATGATTTTCTCCGGTTCTGAATTCTTTATACTCCACTTCCGGAGCGTTTGCAAGCGTGTCTTGTTGCTGAAAATCAAGAGTCTAAATGCCGCCTGCTGCCAGTATGAGGGTGTTGAATCAGAACATCTATCGAGGCTGCCTTATGGAGCAACTTCTGCCGTATCTGGAGCGCGAATTGCTGGCGCTACGCCGCGCCAGCCCGCTGTTCGGCGCGCGCTATCCCGGCCTGGCTGGCGCTCTGGCGCACGATGGTGCTGACGCCGATCCCCACGCCGGCCGCTTGGCGCAAGCGGTGGCCTTGCTCAATGCCCGCATCGCCAAGCGCCTCGATGACGACTATCCACGGTTCATCAGTGCCTTGTTTCAGATGCTGTATCCCCAGCATTGGCGGCCATTTCCCTCCTGCGCCGTCACTTGCCTGGACGGGCAGGGCGCTGCGCTTCCCCGTGGCGCAACGCTGCAGTCGGCGCCGGTGGACGGTGTGGCCTGCCGCTTTCGAACCGTGTACGACGTTTGCTCCGACCCGTTGCGCATTGCTTCCGCAGCTTACGTGGCCCGGCCGGACAAGTCAGGTTTGCCGGCATTCTCATCCCTCATCAGCATCACTATTGAGGAACTATCGGGGGCAGGGCAGGAGTGGTTGCGCCTCTATCTGGATGGAGAGGCGTCGTTTTGCGCGGCCTTGCGCGATGCCTTCTTCCTCAAGGTGTGCCTGGCTTATGTGGAAACCCAGGATAGGATTTGGCATCCGCTTCAAGCCATCCCTCTACACGCGGTGGGTTTTGCGGAGCATGAGGCTTTGCTGCCGCGCTGCCCCGGCGAGGACGAGGGCGAGCGGCTGCTAAAGGAATACTTTGCCTTCCCGCAGAAGTTCAACTTCATCGATATCGATATTGCCGCGCTGTGCCGCTATCCAGGCCAGCGCCTCACCCTGCATCTGCTGCTGCCCGATGCGCAGCGCCAGGCGAGCCTGGAGCAGGTGCTTGGAACTCTGTCGGCCAGCAATCTGCGGATTGGTGCCACGCCTGTCGTCAACCTCTTTCCCCGCGCAGCAAACCCAATCAGCGTGACCCATATGCGCAGCGAGTATGAGCTGGAGCCGAGCGAATTGCCGCCAGCGGCCGGCGAGATATTCGCCATTGACGCAGTGCGCATGGTGGCCGCCAGCGGCAAGGTGGATGTCTATCGCCCATTCTTCCGCCGAGGCTATGGCGAGGAGGAGGCGCAAGGGCGGTACTGGATTGCCCATCGATCCACCAGCCGCTCCGGCATGCGGATTGCGTTTTCCGATGGAAGTATCGAGCTTGAAGAGGAAGACTGCGCAGCTGCCTCCATTGATCTTCTTTGCTGCAATGCGGACCTGCCGCGACGGCTTAGCGGCGGCCTGCAGGAAGCTACTGGCCAGCGCCTGCAACTACTCAATCAGCCGTCGCCACGACGCCCAGTGCCTCCGGACGCACATAGCGAATGGCGTTTGCTGGCCTTGCTAAGCCACAGCGGACGCAGTTTGCCGCAGATGGATGCGCAGCAGTTTTCCGCCATGCTGTCGCTGTTCGATCCTGTTCAATCGCCGAGCACACGCAGGCAGCTGGAGGGTATCGCCAGCATTGAGTGGCAGCCGGCGCAGGCTTCTCTAAGCGACAGCCATGGCGCCTGGCCGGTACAAGGATTCACTATTCGCATGGCGCTTGACCAAAATGCGTACGCGGGCAGCGGCCTGCATTTATTCGCGCAGATAATCGAACACTTCCTCGCTGCGCAAGTGCATCTGAACAGCTTTACACAATTGACCGTTGTATCGGCCACCACCGGAGAGGAGCTGCTGCGATGCCCACCCCGCAATGGAAACCTGAGCCTGCGCTGATCGAGCGCCTGCTGCATGAGCCGCAGCGTTATGAGTTCTGCCAGGTCATGCGCCTGCTGGAGGCCCGCAAGCGTTGTGATAGTGGCGCTTTCTTGCCGCCACGCTTTAAGGGCAGCAGGTCGCTGGCCTTCCCAGCATCGGAAATCGAAGCCCTGAAGCGTGCAGACGACGGCAGCCTGGAATTAAGCACAGCCTTTATGGGCATGCTGGGTGTGGGCGGCGCGCTGCCGCTGCACTACACCGAGCGTCTCGCCGCTGGACGTGGCGCCGTAGCCGACGAGGAGGGAGCGCAGGCCTTTATCGAGATATTCTCGAGCCGCGCATTGCCGCTATTCTTCAAGGCCTGGAGCAGCTACCGCCCGGAAGCGCTATCCGACACGGGCTTCCTGAAGATGCTGCTGGCGCTCGCCGCCGCAACCGGGGAAAACGAAGCCCAGGCTTTTTACGCCGCCATTCTACGCAGGCCATCCATTTCCGGCGCATCAATGGCCCAGATGCTGAGCACACATTTCGGCATTCCCATTCGTGTTGAGCAGTTTGCCGGAAGTTGGGAAACCCTGAATGCAGAAACACGCAACGGACTTGGTATGCGCAACTGCGCTCTTGGAGAAAATGCCGCTTTGGGAGAGCGCATCTGGTGCCGTGACCAGCGCATACTCCTGCACGCAGGGCCCCTGGCATACGATGATTTCAACCGCTTCCTGCCGGGTAGCGATGGTTCGGTAGCACTGCGGACCATGGTGTGCAAGCTGCCCCTTGGCTTGCTGAGCTGCGAGGCCAGATTGACTTTGCGCCGAGAAGATATGCGCAGTGCGGAACTGGGGCAGGGGGAACGTTTAGGCGTGGACTCATTCCTTCCCGGCGCGGACCATGGAGAGGTCCGCTATCTGCTAGCCTGACTTAAGCCGGTTCCGCGTGCTCGACCAGCAGTTGCACCTTGGTGACGCCGTTGTATTCATTGGCATCCAGGCGGAAGGCTACACGGGCGCGGTCGCCGAGCGAGTCGGTGTTGCCGAACCAGATGGCGTCGTAGCGCGCGCCGTTCTTTTCCAGCAGCAGCTTCAGATGGCGTTCCTTGAGGATGCGTTGGCTGACCACGCGGAATTCGTCGCAGAACACGGGTGGCGCGAAGCCTTGGCCCCAGACCTGGCCATCAAGCAGTTCGATGAACTGGGTGGTGTAGCAGTTGTCTTCCAGCGGACCGTCGGTTTCCACCACGCGTTCGAGCTGCTGTTCGCTGAGCCAGGCGCTGCCCACGGCTTCGAAGGCCTGGGTAAAGGCGTCCAGCGCATCGGCGCGGATGCTCAGGCCTGCGGCCATGGCGTGGCCGCCGAACTTGTCGATCAGGCTGGGCGCGCGCTTGGATACCAGGTCCAGCGCGTCGCGCAGGTGGAAGCCGGGGATGGAGCGGCCGGAACCCTTGATCCAGCCATCGCCCGCCGGAGCGAAGGTGATGGTGGGGCGGTAAAACTTCTCCTTCAGGCGCGAGGCGACGATGCCGATCACGCCCTGGTGCCAGGATTCGTCGAAGACGCAGATGGTGCTGCTGTCGGCCGGGCGGAAATCGTCCAGGTGCAGCATGGCGGTGTCCTGCATGTCCGCCTCGATTTCGCGCCGCTTGATATTGATCTCGTTCAGTTCCTGCGCCAGCTGCCAAGCGCGGTCTTCGTCGTCCGTGACCAGACATTCGATGCCAAGCGACATATCCTCCAAGCGGCCGGCCGCGTTCAGACGCGGGCCAAGGGCGAAGCCCAGGTCGAAGGGATTGGCGCTGCGCGCCTGCCGTCCTGCCACGCGGAACAGGGCAGCAACGCCGGGCTGCATGCGGCCGGCGCGCATGCGTTTCAGGCCTTGCGCCACCAGGATGCGGTTGTTGGGGTCCAGTTTGACGACGTCGGCCACGGTGCCCAGGGCCACCAGATCGAGCAGGCTGTCCAGCTTGGGCTGGGTTTGCGCGTCGAAGATGCCGCGGCGGCGCAGTTCGGCGCGCAGTGCCAGCAGCACGTAGAACACCACGCCCACGCCGGCCAGATGCTTGGACGGGAAACCGCATTCCGGCTGGTTGGGATTGACGATCACACGCGCATCGGGCAGCGAGTCGCCAGGCAAGTGGTGGTCGGTAATCACCACCTCGATGCCGCGCCGCTTGGCCTCGGCCACGCCTTCGATGCTGGCGATGCCATTGTCGACGGTGATGATGATGTCCGGCGTCTTCTCGCGTGCGGTCAGGGCCACGATTTCCGGCGTCAGTCCATAGCCGTATTCGAAGCGGTTGGGGACGATGAAATCGACGTCGGCGCCCATGGCGCGCAGGCCGCGCAAGGCGGTGGCGCAGGCGGTCGCGCCGTCGCAGTCGTAATCGGCCACGATGACCATGCGTTTGTTGGCGGCGATGGAATCGGCCAGGAAGGCGGCAGCGGCATCGATATGCAGCAGGCCGGCCGGGGCGATCAGGGCTGCCAGCTCGCTGGACAGCTCTTTCGGATCATACAGGCCGCGCGCCGCATACAGGCGCGCCAGCACGGGATGGACGCCGCCTTGGCGCAGCATTTCCGATTCGCGGAAAGGGCAGGGACGGATGGCGATACGGGTCATGTGTGCAGATTCTTCAGCTTGGGCGTGCACCAGAATTTGTGCTGCGCCATTTTATTGGTACGGATTTTCAGCCAGCGGTCTCGCTGGCCGAGGATCAGGGTCAGATTGCCGATGCGGCCATCCTTGACGCCGGCCAGCAGCGGCGCGAACCACTCCTGCTCCAGGCGCTGCATCTCCAGCAGCCAGGTGGACCAGTCGCCGCCCAGTCCGGGCGCGATCAGCTGGCCCAGGACCGTTACGCTGCCGGGTGCGGCCAGCAGGGCGGAGGCGGAGGCGGTGCGCGCATCGGCCGGCGCCAGCGCGGCCAGCCATGTCGGACATTCGCAGCTTGCCAGTTTCAGCGGCGCTTGCGGCGCGGGAGCAGCGGCGCCGCCCCACATCCAGAAGGAATTCACGGGCGGCAGGCGGCGCGCCTCGCGGCCCTGGTTGACCGGATGCTCATGCCACAGCATCTGGATTTCATTTTGCAGCTTGCGGAAGGCCAGGGTGTTCGGCCCTTCCGGCATCCAGTCGCTCAGGTTGACGCCAGCGGCGGCATCCGGCGAGGCGGTGCGCAGAGCGCTCCATTCGTCAGCGCGCATGAACCAGGTTTCGGCGTCACCATACAGCAGGGTCTTGCCCACTTCCTCGAAATACGGACGGGCCGCGTCGAACAGGGCGCGCGAATCGGTTTCGTCCAGGCGCAACTGGCGCGGATCTGCCATCAGCAGGTGGTTGCGCGCCAGCTGGATATGAATCGGGTGGACGATGAACCAATAACCTTCGCTTTGCTCCAGACCGAAACCGCGCAGCGCGGCAGCGGCCAGCGGTGCCGCGCCCTGGCCCGAGCCGAGCGTGCGCGCCAGCCAGCTTTCGTGCGGCAGCACACGGTCGGCCGGGTCGAAAGCGTGTAATTTACGCAAGCTGTGGCGCGAAATCAGGGCGGCCAGCGCGGGCGCCTGCAGGACGCGGGTGAGATCAGCTGCCAGTTCCGGGGGAGGAAGCGCGAAGGGAAGTACGACGGTGGTAGAAGCCATCCCGCCATTGTAGTGGATAGCACCGGGCCGGAAAACCGCTTTTGTCAGGGTTTCTCGAGTGAAACTTTATACTTTAAGCCATGAGCAGACATTTATATGGCACACTGCGGGCTTTCGCGTCTTCAGCTGGCTCTGATTCATGAGTATCTTTAACAATCTGCCTTTCGAATGGCTGGTCGGCCTGCGCTATACACGCGCCGGAAAACGCAGCGGACGCAATAGCTTCATCTCTTTCATTTCGCTGATCTCGATGAGCGGAATCGGCCTGGGCGTGGCCGCGCTGATCGTCGTGCTGTCGGTGTACAACGGCTTTCAGAAAGTGGTCACGGAACGCATGGTGTCGGTGCTGGGCCATGTGGAAGCCTACGATATGCGCGGCGCCATGCCGGACTGGCAAGCCGTGGCGCGCCAGGCCAAACAACATCCCGAGGTGCGCGGCGCCGCGCCCTTCGTCGAACTGCAGGCCATGCTGGTGCATGGCGGCGACAACCTGCGCCCGGCCATCGTGCGCGGTGTGCTGCCTGAACTGGAAGGCACCGTGTCCGAGGTGACGCGCCAGGTAAAGCAGGGCAGTTTCAATGAACTCAAGCCCGGCTCCTTCAATATCGTGCTGGGTGTGGAACTGGCGAAAGCGCTGGAGGTGAAAATCGGCGACAAGGTCGGCATGGCGCTGGCCCAAGGCGCGATGGCTTCGTCCGGCGCGGCGCCCGCCATGCGCAGCTTTACCGTGGCCGGCGTATTTGAGGCCGGCCATAATGAATTCGATTCCGGCCTGGCTTTCATCAGCCTGGAAGACGGCCAGCAGCTGCTGCAAACGCCCGGCCCCATGGCCCTGCGCATGCGCCTGGCCGACTTGCAGCGCGCGCCGCAAGTGGCCTTTGAGTTGCGCCAGACTTTGAACGGCGACTTCATGGTGCGCGATTGGACCAAGGTAAACGCGACCTGGTTTGCCGCCGTGCGCATGCAAAAGCAGATGATGTTCATCATTTTGACCTTGATCGTGGCGGTGGCGGCCTTCAATTTGGTGGCCACGCTGGTGATGACGGTGACGGACAAGCAGGCCGATATCGCCATCCTGCGCACCCTGGGCGCTTCGCCGCGTGCCATCATGAAAATCTTCGTGGTGCAGGGTTCCATGGTGGGCGTGCTGGGAACCTTCTTCGGCGTGGTGGGCGGCGTGCTGCTGGCCGCGAACGTGGACGTGATCGTGCCGCTGATCGAGCAGGCGCTGGGCTTCAAGTTCCTGTCCAAGGAAATCTATTTCATCAGCGCCGTGCCTTCGGAACTGAGCTGGTCCGATGTGGCGGTGATCGGCGTGACGGCTGTTGCGCTGTCCCTGGTCGCCACGCTGTATCCCAGCTGGGCCGCAGCCCGCGTCAAGCCGGCTGATGCGCTGCGCTACGAATAAAAGAGGCATAAGCCCATGACCATGATCCGCAATCTTCCCTATGAATGGCTGGTCGGCCTGCGCTACACGCGCGCCGGAAAACGCAGCAGCCGCAATAGCTTCATTTCGTTCATCTCGCTGATTTCGATGAGTGGCATCGCGCTTGGCGTGGCGGCGCTGATCATCATCCTGTCGGTGATGAACGGCTTCCGCAAGGACGTGACCGACCATATGCTGTCGGTGCTGGCCCATGTCGAGGTATTCAGCAAGGATGGCAGCATGCCGGACTGGCAGGAACAGGCCAGGACGCTGAGCAAGCATCCCGAAGTGAAGGGTTACGCGCCTTTCGTGCAGACCCAGGCCATGCTGCTGCACGGCGGCTCCGAGCTGCGTCCCGCCGTGGTGCGCGGCGTGCTGCCGGAGCAGGAACCGAATGTCTCCGATCTGGCGGGCCAGGTAAAGCTGGGCAGCTTCAATTCCCTGCGTCCCGGCGAGTTCAATATCGTGCTGGGTGTCGATCTGGCGCGCGCCCTGCATGTGACGGTGGGCGACAAGGTGACGATGGCGCTGGCCAAGGGAACAGTCACGCCGGCCGGATTGGTGCCGCGCATGCGTTCCTTCACGGTGGCGGCGCTGTTCCGTGCCGGCCACCCTGAATTCGATGCGACGCTGGCCTTCATCCATATCGAGGATGCGCAGAGAATGCTGCGCATCGATGCTCCAGCCGGGCTGCGCCTGCGCCTGGCCGATATGCACCGCGCGCCGGAAGTGGCGCAGGAATTACAGCGCATGCTGCCGCCCAGCCTGACGGTGCGCGACTGGTCGCAGCTGAACGCCACCTGGTTTGGCGCTGTGCAGATCGAAAAGCGCATGATGTTCGTGGTGTTGACGCTGGTGGTGGCGGTGGCCGCCTTCAATCTGGTGTCGACCCTGGTGATGACCGTGACCGACAAGCAGGCCGATATCGCCATCCTGCGCACGCTGGGCGCTTCGCCGCGCTCGATCATGAAGATTTTCGTGATTCAGGGCGCGCTGGTGGGCGTGCTGGGTGCGCTGCTCGGCGTATCGGGTGGCGTGCTGATTGCCACGAATATTGATGTTATCGTGCCGTTTATTGAAAAATTATTGGGAGTGCAGTTCTTGTCGAGCGATATTTACTACATCAGCACCGTGCCTTCGGACATGCATTGGCCGGACGTCGCAGTGATTGGCGTGGTGTCGGTTGCGCTGGCCTTCCTGGCAACCATCTACCCGAGCTGGTGGGCAGCACGGGTCAAACCTGCGGAGGCGCTGCGCTATGAGTAATGAATTGATGAACGGCGCGCCGGTACTGGCTTGCCGCGGATTGGGCAAGACCTTCACCCAAGGCAGTTATTCGGTGCCGGTTTTGGCGGGCATCGACTTTGAAGTGCGGCGCGGCGAGCGCGTTGCCATCGTCGGCGCATCGGGTTCGGGCAAATCGACCTTGCTGCACCTGCTGGGCGGACTCGATACGCCGACCAGCGGCAGCGTATCCTTGCTTGGCAAGGACTTCGCCAGCCTGAACGAAACGGCGCGTGGCGACCTGCGCAACCAGTCGCTGGGCTTTGTCTACCAGTTCCACCACCTGCTGCCCGAATTCACGGCGCTGGACAATGTCGCCATGCCGCTGATGATACGCCGCATGAAACGCGCCGAAGCGCAGGAACAGGCGCAGCAGATGCTGGCGCGCGTCGGCCTGGCCAAGCGCGTGACCCACGTGCCGGGTGAGTTGTCCGGCGGCGAGCGCCAGCGCGTGGCCCTGGCCCGTGCCCTCGTCACCCAGCCCGCCTGCGTGCTGGCCGACGAACCGACCGGCAATCTGGATCACTCCACGGCCGAACAGATTTTCGAACTGATGCTGGAGCTGTCGCGCACTTCAGGCACGTCCTTCGTCATCGTCACCCACGATTCCGAGCTGGCCAAGCGCTGCGACCGTATGATGCGCATGAGCGAAGAAGGCTTGCGCGCAAGCTAGGAGAATGCCATGTGGATCGATACCCACTGCCATCTGGATGCGCACGAATTCGGCGCCGAGTCGCTGGCCGTGGCCGCGCAGGCAGCCGCGCAGGGCGTCGGCATGATCGTGATTCCGGCGGTGGAGAAGGCGAATTTCTCCATCGTCAAACAGTTGGCCGATACGGCGCCGAATGCCTGCTATGCGCTGGGCATCCATCCCATCTACGTGCCGCAGGCCAGCGAGGACGACCTGGCCTTCATGCGCCGGCAGGTGGAACAGGCCATGGCCGATCCGCGTTTTGTGGCGATCGGCGAGATTGGCCTGGATTTCTTCATCCCCATGCTGTGCGAACCGCAGATGCGCGAGAAACAGATCCATTTCCTGCGCGAGCAGCTGAAGATGGCCCGCGATTTCAGCCTGCCCGTGCTTTGCCATGTGCGCAAATCGCAGGACCAGGTACTCAAGCATGTGCGCCAGATTCCGCCGGCAGGCGGCATTGCCCACGCCTTCAACGGCAGCTTCCAGCAGGCGCAGGGTTTTATCGGTGTTGGTTTCAAGCTGGGTTTCGGCGGCGCCATGACCTTCACGCGCGCCTTGCAGATTCGCCGCCTGGCGGCGGAACTGCCACTATCGTCCATCGTGCTCGAAACTGATGCCCCTGATATCTCGCCGGCCTGGGTTCATCCCGGACGCAATACCCCTGACCAGATTCCGCGCATCGCGGCAGTGCTGGCCGAGCTGCGTGGCATCGGTCTTGCGGAAGTGGCTGACACCACCACGGCCAATGCTACGGCCGTGCTGCCACGCATGACCGCATGTATGCCCAGCTAAACCGCTGCTACTAAACAGCTATTTACCCATGGCGACAACGCAGGCATGAACGTTTGCGGGCACTTGAGATGCTCTGCCAACGACGCCCAGCTTCAATAGATCGGCAAGCGCGTTTTTGTCCTCTGCTTCCTTCTTGGTCGCTGCCGCCGCGTCCTGCAGATTTTTAAGGTCCAGCTCTAATTGGCTGACTGCATGTTCAGCTTCCTCTTTCGAAAGCGCCGCCGCCTCTTTCCGGACAAGGAATTCTGCCTGCTTCGCGTTCACGTCCAACTGTGTTTGACGCAGCTTTTTCCGTTGATCCGGAGGCGTCGCCGGAGCCGAGTCAACTGCGAGTTTTTGCATGGTGTCGAACCTTGTCAGGGCGGCTTGGGCGTCTACGCTTTCCTGATTGATTGCGATGGCATCCGATTGCGCTTTCAAAAATTTAACATTGGCGTCGTTTGCGACCTGCTTTGCGGCGTTTAATTTCTTCGACGCATCAGCGACATTCTGAGCGGCCTGGTTGGCCTGCTTTTGCGCCGAGTTTGCCAGTTTTCTCGCATGCTCCCCCAGCGATTTGCCATCGGCGGCATCAGCTCCTTTCTTGGCGGCGCTCTGTCCTGAAACCGCATCCTGAATGTCGGCCACGGATACCGTGGGAATCACAAGCTTGCTTTGCAGCGAACGCAGTTTGAGATCAATTTTCCCAATTGAACTATGAAGGCTGGCATACATGCCCGAGAGCGCGTCATACGCTTTATTGGTGTCTGCCTCGCTCGCTCCTGGCAGCACGAAGTCTGCGCGAGTTGATATGAATACGCCTTCATCCGTATAGGCTAAGCGCCAGAACGAGGGGGCGATTGACGAGATTTCAGTGGAAAGGCAGTCCATTGCTTCCGCAGCCAAGCCGTAATTTGCAGCTTGAACAGTGAGGCTATAGTGGCTGCCCCAAAGACTTGATAGGCCCGCAGCGCCGGCTCCTGCGTTGCGCGTGGCATTGCTTTTGGTGGCGACACCGATTGCCGATACCAGGATGCCTGCAAACTGGACATTACTGACCACGTCGATTTCGCCCAGCAGGTATTTTTGGCGATCGAGATAAGCTCCTTTCATCGCCATGGCCTGACTCTGAACCCCATAGATATTGGTTTCGACCGGCATAATCGCCGGCGATTCATCAAAGGCCTGGTCGTAGATGACCGACTTGCCATTCAGGAGGTATTGCGCTTTAAGACCAGCCTTTCGCTCAGCGGTTCCCGCTGGCTTGATGACGGGACCGGCAACTTGATTTGGCATCACGCTGCAGCCGCTGACCATTGCTGCGATCAGTGATATGGGGAGGAGTCCAGCAAGGATTGGCGTTGGGCGAGTTCTTGCGGCAATGCGGCGGCGTAGCGTCAATGGCATAACATTCTCCCCAGTGTTATTTGGTATTGTTTTGATAATTATCAAATGATAATAATGCATTTCCTGGATTCACAGTTTTGTAATGACGGCTTTCCTGCATTATTGTTGCCAGCCGCAGACGCTAGCATTTTGAGAGCTTGAAGCCACTTTGCTGGTGAACGGCCAGGCACTCCTCCTTGTGTAAGAATGCCGTGAAGACTAGGCATGCCGTCGGCTGCAAAGTTTCGATCAGGCCCGGACACCGTGAGGGTTAAAAGGAAATACTAAGGGCGAGGACGCGATGCGCAGTATGGTCATCGGCTTTGTTACTGGTGCTGCGCTGTTGCAAATGCAAGCGGAGTTGCCGCGTTTTGCGGGTTTTGCCTGTATCTGTGCTTTAGCGCTTTGTATGCTATGGCGATATGCGCAGCATGCTTCCGGTGCCGATGAGGGAAGTGGCGGCAAGGGTGGAAGAGCCTTGCGCATCACGGCCATGCTGATTTCGGGGGGCATCGCCGGTTTCTTCTGGGCCGCGTTTCTGGCCGGACAGGCGCTGGCGCCAACGCTGGCGCGGGCTGACGAGGGACGCGACTTTATCCTGACCGGCACTATTGATAACCTGCCTTATCGTTTTGAGCGGGGCATGCGCTTCAACCTGGCTGTTGAACAGGTGGCGGATGCCAATGATCGTGCGCTACCGGCTGAGACGATACCGCCGCGTGTCGTGTTGTCCTGGTATGCGGGGCGTTCCGGCTCGGTTGGCGAGGTGCGGCCGGGTGAGCGCTGGCGCCTCAAAGGTCGCCTGCAGCGCCCCCACGGCAACGCCAACCCATACGGCTTCGATTACGAACTATGGCTGCTGGAGCAGGGCGTGCGTGCCACCGGCTATGTGCGCGATGATGACAGCAACCGGCGCTTGAACAATTTTGTATTCAGCATGCACAATGGCGTTGAATACATCCGCTCCGTTTTGCGTGACAAGATTCAGCGCACACTGAACGGCAAGCCTTATGCCGGCGTGATCGTGGCGCTGGTGGTGGGCGACCAGCGCTCCATTTCGCAAGCGGACTGGCAGGTGTTCAACCGCACGGGAATCAGCCATCTCATTTCAATCTCCGGTCTGCATATCACCATGATCGCGGGACTGGCCGCCTGGCTGGCATCGTGGCTGTGGCGTCATTCCTTCTTCACGCAGCGCCAGTTGCCTTTGCTGCTGCCGGCGCAAAAGCTGGCGGCCATTGCCGGCTGGCTGGCGGGGCTGCTGTATGTGCTGCTGGCCGGTTTTGGCGTGCCGGCACAACGCACGCTGTATATGTTGTCCGTGATCGCGCTTGCCCTGTGGTGCGGCCGCTTGACGGCGGTCTCCCATGTGCTTGCGCTGGCTGCCGGCATTGTCGTGCTGCTCGATCCCTGGGCCGTGCAGCAGCCTGGGTTCTGGCTCTCCTTCGGCGCGGTGGCGATCATCCTGTATGCCTCGGCAGGGCGGTCAACTCTTCACAAGAACGAGGTCGAGGCCAGCGATGAGGCAGCGATGCTGCCGCCCGCTGCGGCAAAAAGACGCAAGCGGCGTGGCACGCCGCTGACGCGTCGCCAGCGTATCGGGCAAGGCCTGCGCGAGGCGCTGAACACGCAATACGCGGTGACACTGGGACTGGTGCCGCTGACCATGCTGCTGTTTGCCCAGGTGTCGCTGATCAGCCCCGTGGCGAACGCGGTGGCGATTCCGCTTGTGAGCCTGGTGGTGACACCCATGGCGCTGCTGGGCAGCTTTCTGCCTGACCCGCTGGCGGGGCCTTTGCTGCTGGCGGCGCACGAAACCATACACATGCTGGCAGCAGGGCTGCGCTGGCTGTCTGGCTTGGAGTTCTCGGTATGGACCGCGCCAATGCCGCCGTGGTGGCTCTTTGCCTGGGCCTTGGCGGGAACTTTGTGGCTGCTGGCTCCCAGAGGATGGCCGACGCGCTGGCTGGGCCTTGCGAGCTGGCTGCCCTTGCTGGCGGCCGAACCTGTCCACCCGCAGGACGGTGAATTGCAAGTGACGGCTTTTGACGTGGGGCAGGGCATGGCGCTACTGCTGGAAACTTCGGGTCACCGCCTGCTGTACGATACCGGTCCGGCATACGCGCCTGATGCCGATGGTGGCAACCGCGTCATCGTGCCGTATTTGCGGGCGCGCGGTATCGGTCAGCTGGATGGGCTGGTGATCAGCCACAGCGATACCGATCACGTTGGCGGTGCGCTGACCGTGATGCAGAATGTGCGCGTCCGTTGGCTGCTGTCTTCTCTGCCCGATGGGCATGCGGCGCTGGATGCGGCGCGCCAGCACAGGCGCTGCGCGGCGGGCCAGAGCTGGCAATGGGATGGCGTGCATTTTGAAGTGCTGCATCCGGCCGCCGCCAGTTATGCCGACGACAAACTGAAAACCAACGCCCGCAGCTGCGTGCTGCGCGTGAGCACCAGGAGCGCCTCGCTGCTGCTGGCGGGCGATATCGAAGCGGAGCAGGAGACCGAGCTGCTGCCAAGGGCTGAGGATAAGCTGCGGGCCGATGTGCTGCTCGCGCCCCATCACGGCAGCGGCACATCGTCCACGCCAGCCTTTCTGGCGGCGGTGCAGCCTTCCATCGCCATTTTCCAGGTCGGCTACCGCAACCGCTACCGTCATCCCAAGCCTGAGGTCTACGCGCGCTACGCCGCCAATGGTATCCGCCGCCTGCGCAGCGACGAATCCGGCGCCATTACGCTGCGCTTTACTGACAGGATGGAAGTCGAAGAGTACCGCAAAAGCCACGCGCGCTACTGGTATGGACGTTAGCATCCTTGAAATTGGCTGCGCCGTTCCCACATCGGTGAAACTTTAACTTTTTCGCAAGTGAGGCCATGCTCTTTCCCCGCCATCCCACGCCTGGCGTTCCGGCGAAAGCGGTTGCCAAGCAGAGAACTTAGAGCCTTTCTACCAATATTTCCGGGCCAGCCTCCTTACAATGAAATGATAACAATCAGGAGACCGCCCGCCACGGCTGGGCGCATATATCACAATGAGCAAGCCAAAAATCCATTTTTCGCACGCAAACAGCTACCCGGCGGGCACTTACCGCCAGCTGTTTGAGCTGCTGGGCCAGGACTTCGACATCCAGGCCCTCGATATGCACGCCCACAATCCCGTCTATCCGGTGCAGGATGGCTGGCATGCGCTGGTGCGCGAGTTGCTGGACGAACTGGCGAAACACTACCGGGAAGAGCCGGTGATCCTGGTCGGCCATTCGCTGGGCGGCATGCTGAGTCTCATGGCCGCCGCCGCGCGCCCTGACCTGGTGCGCTGCGTGGTGCTGCTCGATTCGCCCGTGGTGGCTGGCTGGCGCGCCTTGATGTGGCGCCTGCTCAAGCGCACCATGGTGGCCGACCGCTATTCGCCGGCCCGTTTTTCGGCACGCCGACGCAATGTCTGGCCCAACCCTACGGCGGCCCTGCAGCACTTCGCCAGCAAGGACATCTTCGCTGCCTGGGCGCCCGGCGTTTTGCAGGACTATATCGAAGCAGGACTGAAGCCACATCCGGAAGGCGTGCAGCTGCGCTTTACCCGCGAAAACGAGACGGCCGTGTACCGCAGCCTGCCGCACCATATCGGCAGCCTGGTGGCGGGAGATTTCCCGGTGCCGGTTGGCTTTATTGGCGGCACGGTGTCGGTGGAAAACCGCCAGGCCGGCCTGGACGCGACCCGGGCGCTGGTGGGCGAGCATTTCCGCCTGCTGCCGGGCGGTCACCTCTTCCCCATGGAGTCGCCGACGGCTGCCGCCCAGGCCACGCGCGAGATGATTTGCTCTCTGATTGGTCCGCATCCGAGCCTGTGCGGCGAGCAGCCGGAAGCAAGCCTGGCCGGCTAAAAATGTTCAAAGCCGGGCCTTTCGCGTAAAATCGCTGCCAAACTGCGGGCGCGCAAGCGTTCGCCCACCCTGCAATCTACAGAAAATGGCCTTGCGATGACGATTAAAAGCGATAAATGGATACGCCGGATGGCGGAGCAACACGGAATGATCGAGCCGTACGAGCCGGGCCAGGTGCGCATGGTCGATGGCCGCAAGGTGATCTCTTACGGTACGTCGTCCTACGGCTACGATATCCGCTGCGCCGACGAATTCAAGGTTTTCACCAATATCAACAGCACCATCGTCGATCCGAAGAACTTCGATTCGAACTCCTTCGTGGATGTGAAGAGCGATGTCTGCATCATCCCGCCGAACTCCTTCGCGCTGGCCCGCACCATCGAATACTTCCGCATTCCGCGCAATGTGCTGACGGTCTGCCTGGGTAAATCGACCTATGCGCGCTGCGGCATTATTGTCAATGTTACGCCGTTCGAGCCGGAGTGGGAAGGCTATGTCACGCTGGAGTTCTCCAACACCACGCCGCTGCCTGCCAAGATTTACGCCGGCGAAGGCTGCGCCCAGGTGCTGTTCTTCGAGTCGGACGAAATCTGCGAAACCTCGTACAAGGACCGTAACGGCAAGTACCAGGGCCAGCATGGCGTGACCCTGCCGAAGGCTTAAGCTTCAGTATTCAAGGGGCTGGGCGGGCAGCAGGATTTCCACGCACAAGCCGCCGCCCTCACGGTTGGCAGCCTGAATGCTGCCACCGTGCTGCTGCACCACCTGCTGCGCGATGGCCAGACCGAGGCCATGGCCTTCCACGTCTTTCTGCGTGCCGCTGCTGCGGAAGAAGGGCTGGAAGATCGTCGCCAGATCCTCTCCTGCCACGCCCGGGCCGCGATCCAGAACGCGGATGCTGAGCTGGCGCGGCGCCTGTTCCGGCCGCGCCGCCAGTTCCACAATCACCGACTCTCCCACCGGACTATGCTTGATGGCGTTGCGCACCACGTTTTCGATGGCGCGTGCCAGCAATTCGGCCTGACCTTTGACCAGCACGTCGGCATTGCCTTGCTGCGTGACGGCGCGGCCATGCGAAGCCGCCTCGAATTCAGCGTCGCCCAGAATCTGGTCCAGCAGCTCGGCCATGCCGATCGCTTCCCGGTCAGGACTGTAGGCACCCGCTTCCAGGCGCGATAGTGTGAGCAGTTCGCCCACCAGCTTGTCCATACGCACGCTCTCCCTTTCGATGCGGTCCAGCGAGGACAGCATCTTTTCCGGCTGCTGATGCGCCAGGCCGATGGCCGCTTGCAGGCGCGCCAGCGGCGAGCGTAGCTCGTGCGAGACGTCGTGCAGCAGGCGGGTCTGGCCGTCGATCAGGCTGCGCAGGCGCGCCGTCATGCGGTCGAAATCGCGTCCCAGATCGCTCAGTTCATCGGCATGGCGGCTTGGCGCTTGCGCAAAGCGCGGCGCCAGGTCGCCGCTCGATGCCGCCTCGAAGGCTTGGCGCAGCGCGCGGATCGGCCGCGAGAAGTACCAGGCCAGCAGGGCGGCGAACAGGAGGCTGGCCAGCACCGCCGCCGCCAGCGGAATGAAGGGCGTCAGCGGATGGAAGCGGGGGCCAGGCGGGCCAGGAGGACGCTCCATGCCATTCGGGCCAGCCGGAATCGCGCGCTCCGGTGGGCCGGGCGGTGCATCCGGGCCGGACATGGCGCCGGGGCCGATCAGCAGCGGTGGCGGCATCTCGATGCCCAGGCCGCGCAAATGCTCGCGCGATGGCAGGAACAGCAGGTAGGGATGGCCATCCGGCGTGGCCACCTTGCGCACTACGCGCAGGTCGCCCTTGCCCAGCAAAGCGCGCGCCTCCGCCAGCATCGGTGGCTGTACGATGCGGCCCAGCAGTTCCTTGCCGCTGTCGTCGACCGCATACACGCGATGGCGGTCCATATTCTCCAGCAGCTGGCGCAGCGCGCCGGCGCCGCCGAACTTCAGGGTGGCGACGGCCGATTCGATGGCCATTTCAGCGGGTGGGCTGGTATCGATATCCAACCGCTTTTGCTGGCGCGCGTTGTGCTCCTTCAGCCAGACCGCGCCACCGATGGCGACCGTGGCGGCAAACTGCGCCAGCAGGATGGAAAAGAAGAATTTCCAGAACAGCCTTCCCACGCGCTTACTCCTTGATGAGCTGATAGCCCATGCGGTACACGGTCTGCAGACAGGAGCGGCCGTCGGCGATGGTGCCCAGCTTGTGCCGCAGGCTGCTCAGATGCACGTCGATATTGCGGTCGAAGCGCGCCATGGGCCGCCCCAGGCCCTGTTCCGACAAGGTGCTCTTGCTGACCGGTTTGCCGGCATTGCGCGCCAAGACTTCAAGCAGATTGAACTCGGTGCTGGTCAGCTCCAGCGCATTGCCGGCCCAGGTGGCGCGGCGCTGCTCGGGCCACATGGTGAGCTGGCCCACGTTCAGCGGCTGGGCGGAACCGCTACTGTCGCCGGCGCTGTTCTGGGTGCGGCGCAGGATGGCGCGGATGCGTGCCGTCAATTCGCGCGGGGTGCAGGGCTTGGCCACGTAATCGTCGGCGCCCAGCTCCAGGCCGACGATACGGTCGGTATCGTCGCCACGCGCGGTCAGCATCAGCACCGGCATCTGGCTGGCGGCGCGGATGCGGCGCAGTGTCTCCAGGCCGTTCATGCGCGGCATCATCACGTCCAGCACGGCGATCGCGTACTGGCCGCTGAGGGCTTCGCGCGCGCCGCTTTCGCCGTCGTTGGCCGTGCGCACGCTGAAGCCTTCCTGCTCCAGGTATTCCTGGAACATGCCTACCAGTTCGATATCGTCGTCTATCAGCAGAACCTTGCTCATTACCGTGTTTTCATGGGATGGGATGAGCCCATCATAACAAACAAGCCCCGCGCCACGATTCCGTTTTACCTGCTTTTACATGGGGGAAGGGGCCGTCTTTACATGGTTTTACTTCCTCCTGACAGCGCTTTACACCTGCCCGGCCGAGAATGGATGTTCCGATCCACTCATAGGACTGAAGCAAATGAAAAATACAAAACAAGCTTTGCAAGGATTCGCGCTGGCCGCTTCGCTGGCGCTGCCACTGGGCGCTGTTGCCGCCGGCGAGGCGCCGCCGCGTGGCATGCAGCGCGGTGGTCCGGAGATGACCGCCCCCGATGGCGGATTTGAAAGCTTGCCGGAAGAGCAGGGCGGCGTGAAAGGGCCAGGCTTTCCGCCACCGGGTGGGCCGCATCCCGGCATGCACGGTCCGGATGGCTTTGCGCGCGGTCCCGGCTTTGGCCCCGGTCCCGGTCCCGGCCCGCGTGGCGAGCCGCCATTTCTGCACGGTCTGCAATTGAGCGAGGCGCAACAGGACAAGGTCTTCGCCATTCTGCATGCCCAGGCACCCTATCTGCGTGAACAGGCCAAGGCCCACGAGAAGGCGGCCCGCGCCCTGCACGATATGCGCCTGGCAGATAAATATGACGACGCGGCGGCGGCCAAACAGGCGCAGGCTGCGGCGCAGGCCATGGCCAATATGCAGCTGCAAAGAGTGCGCACAGATCAGAAGCTGCTGTCCCTGCTGACGCCCGAGCAGCGCAAGCAGATCGAAGAGCGCAGAGCGGCGCGTCCACCGCGTCCTTGAATCCACCGTGAAGGAGTAGAGCATGAGTATCACGTCCCTGAATGCCGGCAGCGCCGCCGGCCAGCTGGGCTATACCGGCAAGACAGCGCAGAACGGCAGTGCGGATGGGGTTGCGGCGCGCCGACCGCCGCCACCCGATGGCGGCGGCCTGGTGAACGCTATCGCCGATGCCTTGAAATCGATCGGCGTCGGCGGCACCGAGGATGCGGTCAGCACCGGTGGGGATACGGATAGCACCAGCAGTACCAGCGGCACCGGCAGCAATGGGGCCCAGGCTTTGGGCAGTTTTTTGCAGGATTTGATGGCGGCCCTGCATGAGCAGGGCGGTGCGCAGGGCGGGCCGCCGCCATATGGCGAGGCGGGCCAGGGTGGCGCTCCCGGTGGTGCAGGTGGACCGGGGCCGGGCGGTGGTCCCGGCAAGCTGGCCAGCGATCTGCAAGGCTTGATTTCCAAGCTGGATGGTAGCGCCTCATCCAAGGATGAAACGGTATCGGGCAGTACGTCGCTGGAAAGCTCGTTTAAAAGCCTGCTGCAGGCCTTGGGCAGCGACAGTTCCGACTCAAGCACGCAATTGAGCAGCTTCCTGAAAGCGCTGGCAAATGGCCTGCCGAATGCGGGCAGCAGCGGCAATCTGATCAACACTTCGGCTTGAGGGGGGCGCGGCATGAACAGTCACGAACATAGCCTGGCCGAAGATCTGAGGGCAATACTGGCCGTCACTACCGGCCGGCGTCAATCGATGCGCTGGTTGATGGCTGGCGCGGTCTCGCTGCCGATGCTCGGTTGCGGCGGAGGTTCATCCGGCACCGCCGCAACGGCGCCTGCGACCGGGACATCGGGCAGCGGCACCACCGGCAGCACCGGCAGCACCGGCAGCAGCACAAGCTGCACCGTCATTCCAGAGGAAACGGGTGGTCCATACCCGGCTGATGGCAGCAACAGCAACGGCAACGGCGTGGTGAATGTGCTGACCCAGAGCGGCGTGGTGCGGCAGGATATCCGCAGCAGTTTCAATGGCCCCATCGGCGTGGCCGATGGCGTCAGGCTGACGATCAAGCTGCATATCGTGAACGCAAACAATAGCTGCGGCGGCGCCAGCGGTTTCGCTGTGTACTTATGGCATTGCGACCGTGAGGGCAATTACTCGCTGTACTCGAACGGCGTCACCGGCCAGAATTATCTGCGCGGCGTGCAGGAAGCCGACGCCAATGGCGACCTGAGTTTCACCACTGTCTTCCCCGGCTGCTACGCGGGCCGCATGCCCCATGTGCATTTCGAGGTCTATCCGAGCCTGGCGAAAGCGGCCAGTGTCGCCAACCGCATCAAGACTTCGCAGTTCACTTTCCCGCTGGCTACGCTGAACGAGGCCTACGCCACAGCCGGCTACAGTACCAGCGTGCGTAATCTGTCGCAGATCAGCTATGCCACCGACAATGTCTTCAGCGACGGCTACTCCCTGCAGCTTGCCGCCATCAGCGGCAATGCGGCCGATGGCTATGTCGCCACGCTGACGGTGGCTGTCGCAGCCTGAGTGCAATGCGGCGAAAGCCGCTTCGCCGCATTGCGCCCGGCCAGGCCGGCGGGCGAATCCCTCTTCGCCGCCCGGCGCGGCTTTCCCTTCTTTTCCTCCTGATGCCGTGCATGGCATGGCGCTTGCACTTAAGCGGCGGAGGGCGGTTATTGCCGCCCGCCAGCCGGAGCAAACCATGGCAAGCCGATTGATCGATTATTACCCGGAGCTGGAACTATCCGGACCCGAAAACGGTGCCTCCTGGCGCGCGGAGGATGCCGAAATTGGTTTCGGCGCGCGCCTGCTGGCCGCCCGCAGCGGCAGCGAAATCGCCGCCACGCTGGCCGAACTGGCGCGGATGGTGGGCGGCGGCGCGCTTGTTCAGCCCTTGTCGCAAGCCCTGTATCCGGCGGCGGCCGCCGTCTTCCCCCTGCGCGCCAGCGATGCCAAGCTGAAGGCCGCGCGCCTGTTCGGCCTGGAGCTGGAAGGCCTGAGTCCCGAGGATAAGGAGTTCGAGCTGGCACTGCATTTCACCCGTTTCGCCTTCGACACCGTGCGCAACGCACTGGCCGCGCCCGGCGACGATGCCGCGGCGCGGGTGCGCTCAGGCCTGATGCAGTCGGCGCGGCGCCATGCGCCAGGCTTGCTGCGCCACGGAAGCAGATGATGGACTTGCCGGGTCGGCAGCCCGCCCCGGATTGAGTGTTGTTCATTGCAGTTGTTAATCACTGGGAGCACATCATGCACGACATTGATCGCACGACCCTGGAATTTGGCCAGGAAATGGGCTTTGAGGCGGAGCAGTACGAGTTCGGCCAGGGCGAATGGAGCGGTGAAGGTGGCCTGCTGAGCGAGCAGCAGGAAATGGAGCTGGCCAACGAGCTGCTGTCCGTCACCAACGAGGCCGAGCTGGAGCAGTTCCTCGGCAGCTTCCTGCGCAAGGCCGCATCGGCGGTCGGCTCGGCCATCAAGTCGCCGATAGGGCAGGCCGTGGGCGGCGTGCTGAAAGGCGTAGCCAAGAAAGCCCTGCCGCTGGCCGGTGGCGCCATCGGCGGCTATTTCGGCGGCCCGCTGGGCGCCAAGATCGGCAGCGGGCTGGCTTCGGCGGCCGGCGGCGCGCTGGGCCTGGAGGCGGAAGGCGAATTCCTCGGCGAGGACCGCGAATTCGAAGGGGCGCGCAACTTCGTCAAGCTGGCCTCGGATACGGTCAGCCGCGCGGCGCAGGCACAGGGTGGCGACCCGCGCCAGATCGCCCAGGCTGCAGCCACGGCGGCGGCGCGCAAGTATGCCCCAGGCCTGCTGGGCAAGGGGCGCGGCGCGGGCGGACAATGCAGCTCGCAGGGCATGGCACCTCAGGGCAGCGGGATGGGCGCGGGCGCTGGGCAAGGCGCGTCCGCCGGCGGCCAGCGTGGCGCCGGTGCCGGAGGGCGCTGGACCCGCCAGGGCCGCAATATCGTGGTGCACGGCGTCTGACAGCCATGGCCATCGGCTCCTACGCCACGTGGATGCTGGCGCAAGAGGCGCGCTCGCTGCTGGCCCGGCTGGCCCTCGTGCAACCCTTCGTGCTGATCGAACCGATGGTGCCGGCGGCGGCCTTGCTGCCCGCGGCGCAATCGGCTATCGAGCGCTATCTGCTGCACGGGCGGCGCGAGCTGCGCGCCATGGTGAAGGAGTTCCTGGCCTGGCTGCGCAGTGCCGATGCCCGGCGCGCCACGGCGGCCGAGGCGCAGCGCCGCTTCACGGTGCTGCGTCTGCGCTTCAATGCCGTGCTGACCCAGTTCGATCTGTTCAACGACGTGATCACGCAGCGCAGCGAACATAAGAACGGGGTCTGGCTGTCCGGACTGGATGTCGCTTCAGCCGATGCGCTGGCCTTGCCTGGTGCCTACTACCGGCCGCCGCCCGTCATCTGCTATCTGGACCGGGGGCCGGGCGCGGCGATCCGGCGCGCCCGCACCCGCCTGCCGGGCGGCGGCGACAACCCGGTCGCCATTGTACGGGTGCCGCGCGAGCGCATGGTCGGCAGCAGCGTGGCTTCATCGCTGTTCCATGAGGTGGGACATCAGGGCGCGGCCTTGCTCGATCTGGTTAATTCGCTGCGGCCGGTGCTGCAGGCTTTGCAGGGTGCCCGTGCCGGCCAGGCGCGCGTATGGCGGCTGTGGGAACGCTGGATTTCCGAGGTGGTGGCCGACTTCTGGTCGCTGGCGCGGGTTGGCGTGGTGGCGACCCTGGGCCTGATCGGCGTGGTCAGCCTGCCGCGCGTCTTCGTCTTCCGGTTGAATGCGGACGATCCCCATCCCGCGCCATGGATACGGGTCAAGCTCAGTTGCGCCATGGGACGCAGGCTGTATCCGCATCCGCAATGGCGGCGCATCGAAAGGCTGTGGGAATCCTATTATCCGCTGGCGGGACAGGAGCCGGCGGAACAGGCGCTGTTGCGCGAGCTGGATGCCAGCCTGCCTGCGCTGGCCGAGCTTCTGGCGCAGCACCGGCCAGCGGCCCTGCGCGGCCATTCGCTACAGGAGGCGTTGACAGTGCAGGCGCGTCAGCCGGCGCGTCTGGAAAGCCTGTTCCGGCGCTGGAACGCGGCGCCGTGGCTGATGTACCGCGCGCCGCCCACGCTGGTTTTTGCCGTCATTGGCCAGGCGCGGGCCAACGGGCGCCTGAGTCCCGAGCATGAAAGCGTACTGTTGTCACGCCTGCTCACGCACTGGGCCTTGCGCAGCACGCTGGAAGTGAGCGCGCGGTGCACCGGCCGGACCATGAATTCCGATTGACTGAGGAGATAGACATGAGTACCAAGAATGCGGCGGCAGCAAAGGAAAGGCGCGGCGCAATCCAGGTCAGCGTGCATGACAGCAGCAGTGGCGTGCCGCTGGCGAATGCCGCTTTCCGCCTGTATCTGGGACGCGATGCGCATGGCGCCGCGCTGGCCGGCTGCAGCGATCAAGTGATGCAGAACTGGGACCCGGCCAGCCATATTTACCTGGCCGAGGGCTTTTCCAGTGCCGAGGGGCAGCTGACTTTCGCCGATCTGGACAGCGGCGTGTATTTCGTGGCCTTCGATAACGTGACGCCCTTTGTCTCCAATGAGCCGGTGCTGTTCCATTGCGCCACCGTGCGCGCCGGCTGCACCGAGATGGCCTGTTTCGAGCTCGATATCCGCCCCGTGGTCGATATCGAGTGGGAGTCCGACGGCCAGCCGGTCAACACGCGCGGCGGCTTTGTCGGCAACAAGGCGCTGGCCATCGTCAGCTTCAACGGCGTCGACCGCGTGCTGGACAGCCGGGTGCAGGTGATTCCCAAGCTGCCCTGGGTGGCACGGGCCGGCGAGCGCTTCACCTTCATCAGCACCATCCGCCGCGCCGGGCCGCAGAAATTTGAAGGCCTGCTGCAGCTGGCAAGACGCGGCGACAACGATCCCACGCACCGCGTGGCGGGCAGTTCTGCCGCCCATACGGTGGGCGGCGGCGGCGCCGTTATCGGCCTGGCCGCGCCCCTGGCGCCGGCTTCCCTGGCCTTGCTGCGCGAGTTCGATGCCGAGGAAAGGCCGCCTTCGCCCATCAGCGGCACCGTCGGCGTGTCGCTGACCCGTACTGAAACCGAGCCGACCGAAGACCTGCCGCTGTGGACGCTGATCCGCAACAGCACCGAGGCGCTCTCCTTTAACAACTATCTGCAGTTTATTGACCAGCTGTTCTGCGGCGGCGGGGGGGATTTGACGGAATTCGAGCGCGCCCGTTTCCCCAACAAGAACAAGGCTTTCCAGTCGCTGAAACTGCGCCGCGCCCTGCCTTTCAATGATGCCGAGTCTTACCGCGTACTGAAGGCGGCGACCGAGGCCTTCGTCATGGTCAACTGCGGCGTACTGAATACGCCGCTGGCCTTCGATCCGACCGAGGATGCCGCCTATCTGGACCGGCGCGATATCCCCAACACCAGCAATCTGTCCGAGGTGCTCACCAACGACTATCTGGAATCGGTGGATGGCGTGCCGACCTTGCCCTATCTGGCTGTGATCCGCCGCAAGCTGCCCGATATTCCGATTACCATGAGCAGCGGCATGGAACATGAGGCTGACCTGTGCTTTGGCATCATCCAGGAGCGCCTGGCCAATCCCTGCCTGCTGGAGCTGATCTGGTCCTACTGGCACGAGGAGGGCATGCTGGTGCAGAGCATGAATGCCATCACCCAGCGCTTCCAGAACCTGCGCGCGCCCGGCATCGGCCCCGATCCGCTGGCCAATACCGAGATCGATATGCTGCGCCCGCTGAACAACCTGCTGTGGGGCTATACCCAGGACGAGCAGCACCGGCTGACCGTGGTGCGCCGCAATTACGAGTATGACCACCACTACGGCATCCGCCTGGATGGCAAGGCCGTGCGCCATTTCCGCCCGGCTGACAGCCGTTCGCAGTTCCTGGAGGCTTTCCACCATCTGCTGCGCCTTTTGACGTCCTTCTACAAGCAGGACGACGACACTACCGTGAAGGCCGATGCCTTCCCCGTGCTGAATGCGCTGAAAGAGGTGCACCTGATCCTGTCGCAGGGGGCGCACAACCAGTACGGCGACCTGCCGTCCACGGCGCGCATCGAAATGCTGATGCAGCAATGGTTGCTGGCGCGTCCCGAGTTCCGTGAATTCCTGCCGACGCGGGTCATGGTGGCCTATCCCGAGCCGTGGATGGACCGCGTCGATGCGATGAAGAAGCTGCAAGGCTGGACCGATACCAGCGTGATGCACTTTCGCAGCCTGGCGATGTTCGGCGAACAGCTCTTCCTGTCCATCCGCTACGGCAACTGGAGCGATATCTACGAGTCGACGCAAGCCTTCAACTGGGCGCGCTTCTGGCGTCCGCAGGCGCAGGGCTATATCCATGCCTACCGCGCGGCGACCGGGGTCGATCTTTCGGTGGATGGGAGCGACGCGGCTGCCGATGCGACCCTGCCTTCGGTGCTGCTGCGCCAGCGCCTGAGCCAGCAGCAGCGCAATGCCTGAGGCGGGGCATGGCGGACTTCAGCAGCGCCCTGTATCTGGGCATGCACCACGCCACGCGGCAGCTGGCGCCGTGGCGGCAACTGAGCCTGGGCAAGCCGGCCGCCCTGGCCGAGCCGTGCGGCGCGCGCGAGCTGGCCGGCGAGCTGGCAGCCTTGCAGGGTTGCGCGGCGGCGAGCCTGCTGCCATCGACCTTGCATCTGTTTTTTGACCTGTTCCGCATGCTGGCGCGCGTGCGCTGCACGGTGCTGGTGGATGGCGGGGCTTATCCGCTGGCGCGCTGGGGGGGCGTTTGTGCTGCGGCGCTGGCGCCGGAACAGATGCGGGTGCAGGAGTTTGCCGCCGGTTCGCTGGGCGCGGCGCGGCGGGTGGCGCGCCATTGCCACGAGACGGGGCGCATGCCCGTGATCCTGGCCGACGGCTACACGCCAGGCGCGGCGCGTCCACCGCCGCTGGCTGCTTACGCTGCGCTGGCACAGGCAACAGGAGGCTGTCTCGTGCTGGACGACACGCAGGCCTTGGGTGTCCTGGGAGAACAGGGTAGCGGCTCGCCGCGCCTGCACCGACTGCAAGGGATGCCGGTGCTGGTGGGCGCCTCGCTTGCTAAGGGCTTTGGCGTGCCGCTGGCTGTGCTGGCCGGGGAGACTGCGATGGTGGCCCGCTTTGAGGCCGGCAGCGCGGCGCGCCTGCATTGCAGCCCGCCGTCGCTGGCGCAGATCAATGCCGGTCAGCACGCTTTGCTGGTGAACCGAAATTGCGGTGACGGCCTGCGTGCCATATTGCGCCAGCGCTGCCGCCAGTTTCGCCGTGCCTTGGTGCTGGCGGGACTGCGCTGCGAAGGCGGTGAATTCCCGGTACAGCGCGTACTGCTGCCGCCGGGATGCGACGGCTTCCGCCTGCATGCAGCCTTGCGCCGCCGGGGCGTGCAGTGCCTGCTGCAGGATGCTGGGCGGCGCATGGCGCTGATGTTCCTGCTGCGCGCCGACCATACGGTGCAGGACGTGGCCCTGGCCACCATGGCTGTCATTTCGTATATGAAGGAGCTAGCATGAATCAGCAATTCGAATTCCTGCCATTCGCACCCGAGCGGTGGGAAATGGAAGGAGAGGTCTACGGACGGCGTTCTGGCCGGGGCGGGGTAATGGCCGGTGGCCGCGCGCTGGCCCTGCCGCGCAGCCGAGGCGCTGCGGGCGGACTGGTCACCGGCGCACGTGGCGCCGGTCCGAGTGGGCCAGGACGGCCGCCGCCCTGGCCCGCGCCGCATCCACGCTTCCGGCAGCGCCACCCGCGGCCTCGGCCTTATTACGGCGGCAGCTGGCTCTATGGCCCGTTTGGTTATGTCTTGCGCGATCCCTTTGCTGCGCTGGAACCGTCCCTCATGCCGGATGATGGCGATGCAGCCGGCGCGCAGGACGATGGGGGCGATGAGGTGCCGCCCACGCTGGCGGCCACCCTGGGCCGGCTGCCTGCCGCCCAGCGCCCCAGCTATATCGCCATGGGCAATATGGCCAGCGCGCTGGCCGATCCGCGCACCGCGGGCGCGGGCTTTTACCTGATCGAGTTCACCGCCAACGGCCAGCGCCGCGCCTACAGTGGACAGACCGACAATCTGCGCCGGCGTCTGCAGCAGCATGCCTTGTGCGGGCAGATGATGGGCTTGCCGCTCAGCGCCCATCAGGTGTATATCGCGCCCAGCAGCATCGGCGATAGCCAGCGGCGCGCCATCGAGCGCCGCATCCACGACGATATGTTCCGCAGCAGCCCGGGCGTGCTGACCAATCAGCGGCGCGAGCTGGAGCTGGAAGTGCTCGGCGAAATCTGGACTTAAACGAGGAGAACAGCATGTACAAATCCGACTGCGGCTGCCCTTCCTGTCGCGCCAAGGCGGCGGGTGGCTTCGAGATACTGGAATTTGGCCGAAACGAAAGACCCTTCAGCGAGGCGCAGGAAATGGAGTTGGCAATGGAGCTGCTGTCCGTCTCCAGCGAAGCGGAGCTGGAGCAATTCCTGGGCAATGTGTTCAAGAGCGTGTGGAAGGGCGTGAAGAAAGCCGGTTCCGCCATCGGCAAGGCGGTCAAGCCCCTGGGCGGCGTGCTGAAAGGCGTGGCCAAGCAGGCCTTGCCTTTTGTCGGCGGCGCGCTCGGATCGATGATACCGATACCCGGCGTGGGGACGGCGCTGGGCTCGGCCCTGGGTGGGGCGCTGGGCAATGCGCTGGAGCTGGAGTTCGGTGAACTGGCGCTGGAAGAGCGCGACTTTGAAATGGCGCGCCGTTTCGTGCGCATCGCCGGCAGCGCGGCGCGCGCGGCGGGCGAGGGCGACGGCAGTCCGGCCGCCGTGCGCCAGGCCCTGCTGCAGGCGCTGCGCCAGCACGCGCCCCACTTCGGGACGTGAACATGATCGTCGATTGCCACTGCCATGCGGGACCGGGCGACGGCTTGAGCGGACCCTGGGACAGCGATACCGCACTGTCGCGCTATCTGCCGCGCGCCGCGCAGGCCGGCATCGGCCGCAGCGTGCTGTTTGCCAGCTTCCATTCGGATTATGCGCTGGCGAATGCCGCCGTGGCGGACATCGTGGCCGCCGCGCCCGGGCGCCTGCTGGGCTTCGCCTTCGTGCACGCCCGCCGCGACCGGGGACGCATCGCGGCCATGGTGCAGCGCGCGGTGGAGCACTACGGCTTCGTCGGCATCAAAGCGCACCGCCACGATGCGCGTATCAGTGGCGAGGTGTGCGAGGCGGCACGGCGTTTCCGCCTGCCCGTGCTGTACGATCCGGTGGGCGAGGTGGCGGTGGCCGAGCTGCTGGCCGAGCAATACCCGGACGTGAATTTCATCCTGCCGCATCTGGGCAGCTTCGCCGACGACTGGGCCGCGCAACTGGCCCTGATCGACCATCTGGCGCGGCATGCGAATATCTATGCCGACAGCGCGGGCGTGCGCCGTTTCGATCTGCTGCTGCAGGCCGTGCGCCGCGCCGGGCCGCACAAGCTGCTGTTCGGCTCCGACGGTCCCTGGCTGCATCCGGCGCTGGAGCTGCACAAGATCCGCCTGCTGGGACTGAATCCGCGCGATGAGGCGCTTATCCTGGGTGGGAACTTTCTGCGCCTGGCGCATCTGGACTAGCTTTTGCACTGTCGGCCTGGGCTTTGCGCCGCAGTTGCAGGGCGCGGTCGGTCACGCCCAGGCGCAGCGCGGCGCGCTGGTTATTGCCATCCTCCTGCTCCAGTGCCAGGCGGATGGCCACGTCGGCCGCGGCCTGGCCGATGCGGCCCAGACTCTGGCCCCGGTCCAGGGCTTGGCGAATGGCCGCCATGAATAGCGCGTCGGGCCAGGGCGGGGCAGCGGCGGGCCGCTCGTCGGGTGGAACATCGCCCAGGGTGATCGGGCCAGGACCGCAATGGCGGTGCCAGAGGCGCGCCACGGTCTGGCGCAGCTCGCGCACATTGCCGGGGTAGTCGCGCGCCAGCAGGTAGTCGCGCACTGCCGGGTCCAGCGCATAGTCGCGGCCCTCGGCCAGCTGGCGCAGGAAATGGCTGGCCAGGGCCGGAATATCGCTGCGCCGCTCGCGCAAGGGCGGGGCGCGGCAGCGCCAGGCCGCGATGCGGTAATACAGGTCGGCGCGAAAGCCGCCGCGCGCCACTTCGGCCTCCAGCTCGCGGTTGGTGGCGCACACCAGGCGGAAGCGGCTGGGCTGCCAGGTATTGCTGCCCAGGCGTTTGTATTTCTGCTCCTGGATCACGCGCAACAACTGGGCCTGCATGGCCAGGGAGAGTTCGCCCACCTCGTCCAGAAACAGCAGGCCGCCATCGGCCAGCGCGAAGGCGCCGTCGCGCGCCTGCGCGGCGCCGGTGAAGGCGCCCCGTTCGTGGCCGAAGAACTCGCTGCCGGCCAGCTCAGGCGCCAGGGTGGAACAGTCGAGCACGGTCAGCTCGCCGGCCAAGCCGCTCAGGCGGTGGATGGCTTGCGCGATCAAGTCCTTGCCGGTGCCGGTCTCGCCGGTGATGAGGACGGACGAGGTGGTGAAGGCGGCCACCTCGACCACGCCGCGCAGCAGGGCGCGCCAGCAGGGGCTATCGCCGACCAGCAAGCCGCTGATGGCGGGCGAGGCGAGTTGCGCCTGCACCGCATGCCAGCGCTGCAACCGGGCCAGCACCTGGTCGGCGCAGGACTGGTTCTCGTCCCACAACAGCAGGTCGCAGGCGCCGGCCGCCAGCACAGCCCACATAGCGGCCGGCGTGAGGGTGTGCGGGGCGCAGCAGACCGCCAGCACGCATGCCGAACTGGACAGATGCTGCAGGCTGTTCAGCAGGCCGGCGTCGGCACAGCTGAACAGCAGCACGCCGTAACCGTCCGGCCGCCCCGGCGTGGGGCGGATGGCGACCGATGCCTGGGCCAGGGCACGCGCCAGGCTGGCGGCCAGCGCCGCCGCCGGCTTTGCCGCCGGATCGCTGATCTGCAGCCATACCGAAAGCGCCATGCCGCCTCCCTGCCGTCATTGCCGAACCACCTGTGCGGCGTTTCACCAATATATGCGTGGCCTTAAGCCCGGCTTTGCGCGTCCGCAAACCGATCAGCTCATAAAGCCGAGATTGCGCGTATCGAAGTGCCGCAGATTGGGAAAGACCTCACCCAGCTGGCTGGACGGTACGCCGAACCAGCTGGCCAGCGTCGCCCCGTATTGCTCGACCGCGATTTGCGGCAGCAAGGCGCCCTGGCCGACATCGAGTTCATGGCCCAGCCCCACGGGCGGAAACGCGCCATAGATATCATGGCCCTTGACAGCGCCACCGATCACGAAATGGTGGCTGCCCCAGCCGTGGTCCGTGCCATCGCCATTGCTGCTCAGGGTGCGGCCGAAGTCCGAAGCCGTAAACAGCGTCACCTGCTGTTGCAGATTGCTGCCGCGCAGATTGGCCAGGGTGCGGTCGAAATAGGCGATGCCATGGGCCAGGCGGGCCATCAGCTCGGTATGTTTGCCGCGCTGGTAATCGTGGGTGTCGAAGCCGCCCAGGCTGACAAAGAAGATCTGGCGCCGCATGCCCAACAGGGTCCGCCCGGCAATGATGCGCGCCACAGTCTGCAATTGCAGGGCCAGGGGATTGGCGCGCGGCGCATTGGCGGCCGGGCTGTGGTAGGGCGGCGGATGCGGCACGCCGCCGCTGCCGGCCGGCGCCATGGCCGCATTCATCAGCTGCTGGGTGTCGAGGGCGCGGCGCACCAGCGCGCTATGCTGCTGGCCCAACAGATTGCCCTGCGGGCTGGCGATGATGGCGCGCAGCGGATGGCGGCTGTTATCGAACAGCATGCCATCGAGGCGCTCCACCGGCAGGGCGCCGGCCTCGGTGATCTGGTACTGGGACAACGTGCGGCCGCTGGCGAAGACCGCATTGCCGGCCGCTGAGATACAGGTAAACGAGGCCGTGGCATTGCCCGCGGCCAGCAGGTCGCCCAGGCGGCCGCCCCAGCCATCGCGCGCACCTTCCGGCTGGCAGGACTGCCACATGGATTGCTGGTCGTTGTGCGAAAACAGCTTGGGCGGCACGGCGGCCGAGCGGTTCAGGTATTCGGCCTTGCTGAGCGGCGCGATCAGGGTGCCCACATTGGCCACAATGGCCGCCCGGTAGCTGTCGAACAGCGCCTTGATCGGCCCCAGCTGCGGATGCAGCGCAAACCAGCGCCCGGCCTGCCGGGTCGCCGCGCCGATCGGCAGCACACCGCCCGCCATCTCGCTGGGCGGCAGGACGATGGAGCCGTTGTCGCCACTGTCGCGCGCGGTCTGGTAAGCCCGCCACGAGTTGGTATCGCAAGCCAGCACGGTATTGTAGTGGTCGTTGCCGCCTTGCAGAAACAGACAGACCAGGGCCTTGTAATCGCCGTTGGCGGCGGCCGCGGCATTGATGGCAGCCAGGTTCAGCGCCAGCGGCGCGGCGCCGCTGCCGGCCAGGGCCGCGATGGCGCGCAGAAAATCGCGGCGCGGAAAAGGGGAGTTGGGCATCGTTGTCCTTACTGCTGTATCAGGTATTCGGGCGCGGCCATGGTCAGGTAAATCGCCATATGCACCCGGTTCAGCTTGCGTTCGGCGGTGTAGCGGACATAAGGGCCATTGCTGGCCGGGACGATGATGCCGTTCAGCGCGGCGGTGATCTGGCCTTTGAGGCTGGCCGGCATGCGGCCGTTCAGCAGCAGCAGATTGACCCGTTCCACCAGCAGTTCGGGCCGCTCGGCCAGCGCCACTTCCTCGGCATAATTGGGGCGGATATCGGCATTGCGGCCGACGCCGGACACGATGGCCTTTTGCATATAGTTGAGATAGCCGATCACCGTGGGTTCGCTGGCGAGCTGGAATTCCGGCGCCACCAGGCCGGCGGCGGCCAGGGCGGAGCCAGGCGGTGTATAGCTGGGCCGGAAGAAGTTAAAGACGCTGGGCGCGCGCAGTGGCGTCTGCCCCAGGCTCAAGCTGGTATCGTCGAGATACCACATGCGGAACTGGCCGGATGCCGAACTGGCCTTGAAGGCGCGCATCCAGTTCGCCAGCCGCAGCACCGGCTCGCGCAGCTTGCCGGCCGCGGCGCCCACGGGCGGGTTCTGCGCTTCCGGATCGAGCAGCACGGCCTTGATCAGGGCGCGCATATCGCCGCGCACGCCGCTGCCATTATCGCGGAAAGCGGCCGCCACCCGGCCGACATAGGCGGGGCTGGGGTTGCTGGTGACCAGGCGCTGGATCAGCTGGCGGCCGATGAAGGGACCGGTGTTGGGATGGCGGAACAGCACGTCCAGCGCAGCGTCCAGGTCCTGTTCGCCGCTGCCGCCCTCAGGCAGGCTGACGCCGAGGAAGCGCTTGGCGCCGCTGGCATGGTAGGCCGCGTAGTTTTGCATTGGCCGCCAGTCGCGGTTGGGATCCTTGACCTGGCCGAAAAAGCGCGCCTGGCTCTGGTCGCCACCGGCCCAGCTCCAGCCAGTGAACACCTTGGCCAGGCCGGCCACGTCCTCGTGCTTATAGGTTTCGCTGGGCCGCCCCTGGATCAGCTTCAGGCTGCCATCCTGGTTCAGCTCATACAAGCCGATACTCATCAGCTGCATGATTTCGCGCGCGAAGTTCTCATCCGGAATGCGGCCCCGGCCTTCCTTCTGGTTCTTCATATGCGACATATAGATGCCCATCATCGGATGCAGGGCCACCGCCTTCAGCAACTGGCGGTAATTGCCGAAGGCGTGCTCGGCCAATACATCGTAGTAGCTGGCGGCACCGCGCGGCATGGTGGCGATATTCTCGTCCTGGGTGGAGATGACGAAAATCTGCGACAGGGCATAGGTCACGCGCTGGCGCAACTGGTCCGGTCCGCGGATGGCTTGCTGCCACAGGCTGTCGTTGATATGAAATTCGCCCGGCGTGGTTTGCGCGGCGATGGCATCGATAAAGCTGCGGTGGCGGCGCAGCGGCTTGCCGAATTCCTCGTCCAGCCAAGCTGGTGCGCCGATGCTGGCGAGGTGGTTGATCGACTGGCTGTCGGGGCCGAAACTGGCCATGGCGAGAAAGCGCGACGCCGCCGCCGGCGTCATGCTGGCCGAGGGCGCGGCCAACTGTTGGGCCGGTGCCGCCTGACGGGCGGGTGATACGGGCCTGGGCTGGGCGCTATCGGCTTCGCTGCCGCCGCAGGCGGTCAGCAGAAGAACGAGCGTGGTGCTGAACTGACGAAAACTGGGCGCGGGCATTTTCAATTTCTACAATATTGCAACGCGCAAAATTCTAAATTGCTAGCCGCGATTGGGGTGAGGCAACGCCCAATCGTGCGCCGCAACAAACCTGATCGTTTTGATAGTAGAAAAAGAAAAAGGCAGCCCAATGGCTGCCTTCCACTGCTCAGCCCGTGTCCACCTTGGGGTCAGACCCCAATCGGACACGGGCTCGGCTGTGCTTTATTGCTTGACGCAGTCGACGAAGTAGTCGCGCTTGCCGTTCACTTCGCGCTTGACCAGGCCGTGCACGTCGGTCTCGAAGCCGGAGAAGCGTTCGTTGAAGTCGCGCGCGAAACGCAGGTAGTCGACGATGGTCTTGTTGAAGCGCTCGCCCGGAATCAGCAAAGGAATGCCTGGCGGGTAAGGCGTCAGCAGGATGGACGTGATGCGGCCTTCCAGGTCGTCGATCGCCACGCGCTCGATTTCGCGGTGCGCCATCTTGGCGAAGGCGTCGGACGGTTTCATCGCCGGCACCATATCGGACAGGTACATCTCCGTGGTCAGGCGCGCCACATCGTAAGCCTTGTAGAAGTCGTGGATCTGCTGGCACAGGTCGCGCAGGCCCATCTTCTCGTAGCGCGGATTGGCGGCCGAGAACTCCGGCAGGATGCGCCACATCGGCGCGTTCTTGTCGTAGTCGTCCTTGAACTGCTGCAGCGCGGTCAAGAGGGTGTTCCAGCGGCCCTTGGTGATGCCGATGGTGAACATGATGAAGAAGGAGTACAGGCCGCACTTCTCCACGATCACGCCGTGCTCGGCCAGGTACTTGGTCACGATGGACGCCGGAATTCCGGTCTCGCCGAACTGGCCGTCCAGCGACAGGCCAGGATTGACGATGGTGGCCTTGATCGGGTCGAGCATATTGAAGCCGGGCTTCAGGTCGCCGAAGCCGTGCCATTCCTTGCTCTCCTCGGTGAAGATCCAGTCTTCCTGCGAGCCGATGCCTTCCTCGGCGAAGGTGTCCGGACCCCAGACCTTGAACCACCAGTCCTTGCCCCATTCCTCGTCGATCTTCTTCATGGCGCGGCGGAAGTCCAGCGCTTCCAGGATGGATTCCTCCACCAGGGCGGTACCGCCCGGCGCTTCCATCATGGCCGCGGCCACGTCGCACGATGCGATGATCGAGTACTGCGGCGAGGTCGAGGTGTGCATCAGGTACGCTTCATTGAAGGCGTCCTTGTCCAGCTGCACCGATTCGGAATCGCGCACCAGTACTTGCGACGCCTGCGACAGGCCGGCCAGCAGCTTGTGGGTCGACTGGGTCGAGAAGATCAGCGACTCCTTGGCGCGCGGACGGTCCTTGCCGATGGCGTGCATGTCCTTGTAGAAGTCGTGGAAGGTGGCGTGCGGCAGCCATGCTTCGTCGAAGTGCAGGGTATCGATTTTCCCGTCCAGCATTTCGCGCAGGGTTTCCACGTTGTAGACCACGCCGTCGTAAGTCGACTGGGTGATGGTCAGGATGCGCGGCTTCTTGTTGGCGGCGTCGCGCGCGAACGGATTGTTCTCGATCTTGCGCTGGATGCTCTCCATGGTGAACTCTTCCAGCGGGATCGGGCCGATGATGCCGAGGTGGTTACGGGTCGGCATCAGGAACACGGGAATCGCGCCGCACATGATGATCGAGTGCAGGATCGATTTATGGCAGTTGCGGTCCACCACCACGATGTCGCCCGGAGCAACCGTGGAGTGCCACACCATCTTGTTCGAGGTCGAGGTGCCGTTGGTCACGAAGTAGCAGTGGTCGGCGTTGTAGATGCGGGCGGCGTTGCGCTCGGAAGCGGCCACGGGGCCGGTGTGGTCCAGCAGCTGGCCCAGTTCTTCCACCGCGTTGCAGACGTCGGCGCGCAGCATGTTCTCGCCGAAGAACTGGTGGAACATCTGGCCGATCGGCGATTTCAGGAAGGCCACGCCGCCGGAGTGGCCGGGGCAGTGCCAGGAATAGGAGCCGTCGTTGGCGTAATGCACCAGGGCGCGGAAGAAGGGCGGCGCCAGACTGTCCAGATAGGACTTGGCTTCGCGGATGATGTGGCGCGCCACGAATTCGGGCGTGTCCTCGAACATATGGATGAAGCCGTGCAGCTCGCGCAGGATATCGTTCGGGATATGGCGCGAGGTGCGGGTTTCGCCGTACAGATAGATCGGGATATCGGCGTTCTTGTAGCGGATCTCTTCGACAAAGGCGCGCAGCGACTTCAGGGCCGCATCGGTTTCCTCGACCGTACCGCCGCCGAATTCCTCGTCGTCGATGGACAGCACGAAGGCCGAGGCGCGCGACTGCTGCTGGGCGAACTGGGACAGGTCGCCATAGCTGGTCACGCCCAGCACTTCCATGCCTTCTTTTTCCATCGCGGCGGCCAGGGCGCGGATGCCCAGGCCGGACGTGTTTTCAGAGCGGAAATCCTCGTCGATGATGACGATGGGGAAACGAAATTTCATCTAAGTCTCCAAAAGAGGAACGCCCCGGTCGATTGCTTTACCGGGGCGGTGCGGGGCGCTGGGGTGCGCCAAAAAAATAAGAACGGGATTCTCGCAGAAAATGTGGCACTGCGGGAAAATAATTTACAAGCCTGTCAGTGGCCGGCGGCCGCGCCGCCGAACTTGGCCAGCAGGGCGCCGATCGGGTCCACATGCAGCCAGGCGAACAGGCCCAGGGCGATGCCGCCCGCCGCCACCACATAGGTTGCGGCCTGCAGCCAGCGGCGGTTGGTCAGCAGGGTGATGGCGGCCAGGGAGATGGCAATCTGCTCGGCCGTCGTCGCCAGCGCCCATTGGTGGTGCTGGTGCAGGGCGGTGTCGGACTTCTTGTCCCACTCGGCGGACTTGGCTTCCCACTCCTCGGCCTCCTTCTTGATGCCTTCCTTTTCGGATTTATAGCGGGCCACGTCGGCCTTGTACTTCTCCGGGTCGACATTCGGCAGCGTCATTGCCAGTTCGGCAAGATTCTGCTTATTGGACTTGGCCTGATAATAATTCCAGCGGTTGGCCGCCTCGGTCTTGGCGATGGCCGCATTGTTCTTGAACAGGGCCGCGTCATTCTGCGTGGCCCCGCCCTGGTAGCCAAACATGGCGCCGATGGTGGCCAGGATGGCGGTGGTCACGGCGATATTGCCGGAGAATTTGTCGCTGCTGTGCGCCGCGTGCTCCACGGCGTGGTCGTGCGGGCCGTGGACGTGAAAACCGTGTCCGGACATGGGTAGCTATCCTCTGTTAAAAAATGAAAATCAGGCCGTCTGGCGGCGCAGGGTCAGGAAAGAGTAGGGCAGGCCGGCTTCGCTGCAATGCTTGATGCGGCCGGTTTCGCGCCATTCGCTCTTGCTCAGCGCCGGGAAAAAGGCGTCGCAATCGAAGGTCTGGCCGATCTCGGTCAGCTCGATCTGGTCCACCAGCGGCAGGGCTTCGGCATAAATCTGGGCGCCGCCGATGATGTAGGCCTTGGCTTCGCCATGCAGCAGGCGGCGCGCCGCTTCCAGCGACGGCACGGCCTCCACGCCATCATGGCTCCAGGCGGCATTGCGCGTCACCACGATATTGCGGCGGTTCGGCAGTGCGCGGCCGATCGAATCGAAAGTCTTGCGGCCCATGATGATGGCATGGCCCGTGGTCAGGCGCTTGAAGTGCGCCAGGTCTTCCGGCAGATGCCAGGGCAGCCGGTTGTTGATGCCGATGCCGTTGGCGGCATCGGTAGCGACGATGATCGTGAGCAGGGTCATATAAATAAAGGATAAACAGGGCAATGAACCCGCGGGAGGCAATTATATCGCCGATTTGTTTCCACTCTGTGAAGCTTGTTTCAACACCATGTTGCGAAAGTGATGCATGGAAATATCAAGCGAATATTGTTGCGGCCTGTATTTGCATTGGGGTGACTTTTCGAGAGTTTCATGCTGTGTTCTCTAACGTATTGTGAATCTGCGTGGCCACGCATTCATGAACTTGGAAATCGGCAAGAACCCTTGCCAGTACAGCTTAAACGCGAAGGGAGTCACTAATGAAGCATCCTCTCACGCATCGATCCGCGAGCGCGGATCATGCCTATCTGGCACTGGCGGATGGCACGGTTTTCCGTGGCGTGGCAATCGGCGCGGCCGGCCAGACCAGCGGCGAGGCCGTGTTCAATACCGCCATGACGGGTTATCAGGAAATCCTGAGCGACCCCAGTTACAGCAGGCAGATCGTGACCCTGACTTACCCGCATATCGGCAATACTGGCGTCAACCATGAGGACGGCGAATCGGCGCGCATCCACGCCGCCGGCCTGGTGGTGAAGGATGTACCGGCCCTGGCCTCGAACTTCCGCAGCGGACAAAGCCTGCAGGACTGGTTGTGCGCGCAGAACGTGGTGGCGATCGCCGGTATCGATACGCGCAAGCTGACCCGCATCCTGCGCGACGGTGGAGCGCAGTCTTCGGCCATCGTGGCCGGCGGCAGCGAGCAGGAGGCGCTGCGGCTGGCGCGCGCCTTCCCCGGCCTGAATGGCATGGACCTGGCCTGCACAGTGAGCACCGAACAGGCTTACGAGTGGCATGAAACCGAATGGCGCCTGGGCGCGGGTTTCGGCGTGCAACGCGCGCCGCGCTTCCATGTGGTGGCTTTCGATTTCGGCGTCAAGCAGAATATCCTGCGCATGCTGGCCCAGCGCGGCTGCCGCGTCACGGTGCTGCCGGCGCGCGCCGGCGCCGAGGCCGCGCTGGCGCTGAAACCGGACGGCGTCTTCCTCTCCAACGGTCCCGGCGACCCGCAGCCCTGCACCTACGCCATCGAGGCGGCGCGCCAGCTGATCGATATCGGCATCCCCACCTTCGGCATCTGCCTCGGCCACCAGATCATGGCGCTCGCTTCCGGCGCGCGCACCCTCAAGATGAAGTTCGGCCATCACGGCGCCAACCATCCGGTGCAGGACATCACCAATGGGCGCGTGATGATCACCTCGCAGAACCACGGCTTTGCCGTCGATCCCGAATCGCTGCCGCGCAATTGCCGCGCCACGCATATCTCCCTGTTCGACGGCTCGCTGCAGGGCTTTATGCGCATCGACCGCCCCGCCTTCTGCTTCCAGGGCCATCCCGAAGCGTCGCCCGGCCCGCACGACCTGGCGCCGCTGTTCGACCGCTTCATTCATCTGATGGAGGAGCAGCGCAATGCCTAAACGTACCGACATCAAGCGCATCCTCATCATCGGCGCCGGTCCCATCGTCATCGGCCAGGCCTGCGAGTTCGATTACTCCGGCGCCCAGGCCTGCAAGGCGCTGCGCGAGGAGGGCTACCAGGTGGTGCTGGTGAACAGCAATCCGGCCACCATCATGACCGACCCGGTGATGGCCGATGCCACCTATATTGAACCGATCACCTGGGAAACCGTGGCCCGCATCATCGCCAAGGAAAGGCCGCAAGCCGTGCTGCCCACCATGGGCGGCCAGACGGCGCTCAACTGCGCGCTCGACCTGCACCGCGAAGGCATGCTGGAACGCTATGGCGTGGAGCTGATCGGCGCCACGCCGCAAGCCATCGACATGGCCGAGGACCGCGCCAAGTTCAAGGCGGCCATGAGCGAAATCGGCCTGGAATCGGCGCGCTCCGGCATCGCCCACAGCATGGCCGAAGCCTGGGCCGCGCAGCAGAAGCTGGGCTTTCCCGCCATCATCCGCCCCTCCTTCACCATGGGCGGCAGCGGCGGCGGCATCGCCCACAATGAGGAGGAATTCCACAGCATCTGCTCGCGCGGCCTGGAGCTGTCGCCCACGCGCGAACTGCTGATCGAGGAATCCCTGCTGGGCTGGAAGGAATTCGAGATGGAGGTGGTGCGTGACCGCAAGGACAACAGCATCATCGTCTGCTCAATCGAAAACCTGGACCCGATGGGCGTGCATACCGGCGATTCGATCACCGTGGCGCCGGCCCAGACCCTGACGGACAAGGAATACCAGATCATGCGCAACGCCTCGCTGGCCGTGCTGCGCAAGATCGGCGTGGATACCGGCGGCTCGAACGTGCAGTTCGCGCTGAATCCGGCCGATGGCCGCATGATCGTGATCGAAATGAATCCGCGTGTCTCGCGCTCCTCGGCGCTGGCATCGAAAGCCACCGGCTTCCCGATTGCGCGCGTGGCGGCCAAGCTGGCGGTCGGCTTCACGCTCGACGAGCTGCAGAACGACATCACCGGCGGCCAGACCCCGGCATCGTTCGAACCTGCCATCGACTATGTCGTGACCAAGGTGCCGCGCTTCGCTTTCGAGAAATTCCCCGGCGCCGACCAGCACTTGACTACCCAGATGAAATCCGTGGGCGAGGTGATGGCCATGGGCCGTACCTTCCAGGAATCCTTCCAGAAAGCCTTGCGCGGCCTGGATATTGGCCTGGATGGGCTGCGCAGCAGCCAGTCCGGCCGCGACGTGATCGAACGGGAACTGGCGGCGCCCGGCCCGCAGCGCATCTGGTATGTGGGCGAGGCTTTTGCCCATGGCATGAACCTGGTGCAGGTGCAGGCCTTGTCGCGCATCGATCCCTGGTTCCTGGCCCAGATCCAGGAACTGGTGGACGTCGAGCAATGGCTGCAAACCCAGCGCCTGCCTGCATTGGACCGCGATGCGCTGTTCCGCCTTAAGCAGCTGGGATTCGGCGACCGCCGCCTGGCCCGCCTGCTGGGCGTGAATGAACATGATGTGCGGGCGCGCCGTCATGCGCTGAAGGTAAGGCCGGTGTACAAGCGGGTCGATACCTGCGCCGGCGAATTCGTCACGCGCACCGCGTATATGTATTCGACCTACGACGAGGAATGCGAGGCCCAACCCACCGGCAAGCGCAAGATCATGGTGCTGGGTGGGGGACCGAACCGCATCGGCCAGGGCATCGAATTCGATTACTGCTGCGTGCATGCGGCGCTGGCCCTGCGCGAGGACGGCTATGAAACCATCATGGTCAACTGCAATCCCGAAACCGTGTCCACCGACTACGACACCTCCGACCGCCTGTACTTTGAGTCGCTGACCCTGGAAGACGTGCTGGAGATCGTGGCACTGGAAAAGCCCGAAGGCGTGATCGTACAATACGGTGGCCAGACCCCGTTGAAACTGGCGCTGGAGCTGGAGGCGAACGGCGTGCCGATCATCGGCACCTCGCCCGATATGATCGATGCGGCCGAGGACCGCGAACGCTTCCAGCAACTGCTGGCGACCCTCGATCTGCGCCAGCCGCCTAACCGCACCGCGCGCAACGAGGCCGATGCGGTGCGCATGGCCGAGGAAATCGGCTACCCGCTGGTGGTGCGCCCCTCCTATGTGCTGGGCGGCCGCGCCATGGAAATCGTGCATGAAAGGGCCGATCTGGAACGCTATATGCGCGAAGCGGTCAAGGTCTCCCACGATTCGCCGGTGCTGCTGGACCGTTTCCTGGACGAGGCGATTGAAGTCGATGTCGATTGCATCTGCGATGGCGAAGAAGTACTGGTGGGCGGCGTGATGGAGCATATCGAGCAGGCCGGCATCCATTCCGGCGACTCGGCCTGTTCGCTGCCGCCGTATTCGCTGAGCGCCGCCACCGTGATCGAGATCAAGCGCCAGACCAAGCGCCTGGCGCACGGCCTGAACGTGGTAGGCCTGATGAATGTGCAGTTCGCGGTGCAGGCGCGCAAGATCGATGGCCGCATGCAGGATGTGGTCTATGTGCTGGAGGTGAATCCGCGCGCTTCGCGCAGTGTGCCTTTCGTTTCCAAAGCCACCGGCCTGCAACTGGCGCGCATAGCAGCGCGCTGTATGGCGGGCCAGTTGCTGGCGCAACAAAAGATCGGTGGCGAAGTGGTGCTGGGCAGCTATAGTGTGAAAGAGTCCGTGCTGCCCTTCGCCAAATTCCCCGGCGTCGATCCCATCCTCAGTCCCGAGATGAAATCCACCGGCGAAGTGATGGGCAGCGGCGCCACCTTTGGCGAGGCCTTCTTCAAGGCGCAGCTGGGTGCGGGTGTGCGTCTGCCGCGCCAGGGACGGGTGTACCTGCGCGTGCGGCGCGGCGACCAGGCGCGCGCCGTGGCTTTGGCGCGCAATCTGTATGGCGCCGGTTTCGAGATTGCAGCCAGCCGCGTCACCGCCATGGTGATTGAGGCGGGCGAGGTGCCGGTGGTGTCCCTGGAAGACGAGGAAATCATGGCCCTGCTGGAGCGCAAGGAGCTTGCAATGGCGATTATCACCGTTGACGAAAGGCGCGGCGCCATTGCTGCCTCGCGCAAGCTGCGCGTGACGGCGCTGTCCAGCGGTGCGGTGCTGCTCACCACGATCGCGGCGGCGGAAGCGGTGCTGGAAGCCTTGCCGCATGCGGAGCGCCTGACCCTGCTGTCCTTGCAGGAAATGCATGCCTGTGCCGACGCCGCGCGCCAGGCGCTGGCCCTGGCCGGCCGCCAGCAGCCGGCGCCGTCCGATCTGGCGGCGGCCACGCTGCAGCTGCCGGAACGGCGCGCCACGCGGCGCGAACGGGCCGTGGGTGGCATCCCGCTCAAGCTCTTCATCCGCCAGCCCTTTACTGAATCCGACCAGCGGCAGCAAGCCATGGTGGCCGAGATCATGCAGTTGATCGACAGCGCCAACGGCTTGCCGCATGCATTCGACTACCTGACTGGCTTGCAGGCGGAAAGCGCGGATACCTTCCGCCAGTCCTTCGAACAAAGCCAGCAGCAAGCCTTTACGCCGCAGAGTTTCCGCCGCCACCGGCTGCAATTGCTGGAACAGGCCGACGCGCTGATCAACATCCGCGTGGGTATGAGCGAGAGCAGTGCGTTTGAATTGAGCTATCACATATTCAAGGGCCGCCGTACTCCTATCCTGTTTTTGGTGTGGAAGGATGCACCCATTAAAACCACGCTGCTGCGCGAACTCGATGACTTGTGCGATGTCACTTACATCGAATTCGATCAGGTGGAGGAACTGCGCGCCGGCGTGCATCGCTTCTTCCAGAAACTTTATCTGCAAGGGTAACAACCGGGATGCGGGCCAGGCGGTCCGCCCTTGAATGTCAAAGGAGCAGTCATGTTAGCGAATCTGAAAATCAAAACCCTGGTGATCGGCGCTCTAGGCATCCTGATCGGCATGATGGTGCTGATCGGCGCCCTGGGCAGCTATAGTTCTTCGTACTCGGTATCGCTGATTCAGGACATCACCCTGCACGATCAGAAGAACGTCACCGAGCGGAACGCCATCCGGCTGGATATGGAAACCAGCCGCAGCCAGATCCTGCAAGCCTTGCAGCACAATCCCGGACTGGAATGGCATAAGCTGCATGACCATCCTTTGTCGGTGCACTTCGGCCAGATCGACGAGATCACGGCGCGCACATCGAGCCGCTGGGAGCATTACCTGGGCAGCATCAAGACCGACCAGGAAAAGCGCATGGCCCAGGACTGGTTCGACAAAAGCAATGGCCTTGGCGTGAACTATGTGAAGGCCGCCGCCCAGGCCATCCAGGAGAACCGCTGGGACGACGCCGAGGGCATCCTGATCAAGAATATCAACCCGTCCTACCGCCTCGGCGATGGCGCGCTGAAAGCCCTGGCCGAATTCAACGAGCAGAGCGCCGTCGCCAACCAGGAAAGTGTGGCGGCCAATCTGCGCAATACCAGCTATACCGTGATCGGCGTGCTGCTGGTGGGTGTGTTGATCAGCAGCGCGGTCGGGATGGTGCTGGTGCGGGCCATCTCCGTGCCGCTGGATGAGGCCATGACCATCGCCGTGCGCGTGGCGGAAGGCGACCTGACCGGCCGCATCGAAAGCCGCAGCCGCAACGAGATCGGCGCGCTGCTGCAGGCGCTGGGCAAGATGAAAGGCAGCCTGTCCGCCATCGTGGCCGAAGTGCGCCAGGGCAGCGACACCATTTCCAGCGCCTCGGCCCAGATCGCGGCCGGGAATATGGACCTGTCCGACCGCAGCTGCGAGCAGGCCTCCTCGCTGGAGCAGACCGCATCCTCGATGGAACAGCTGACTTCCACCGTCAAGCAGAACGCTGACAATGCGCGCCAGGCCAACCAGCTGGCCGTATCGGCTTCGGAGGTGGCGATCAAGGGTGGCGACGTGGTGTCCCAGGTGGTGGAGACCATGGGTTCGATCAACAACTCCTCGCGTAAGATCGTGGACATCATCGGCGTCATCGACGGCATCGCCTTCCAGACCAATATTCTGGCCCTGAATGCGGCGGTGGAAGCGGCACGCGCCGGCGAACAGGGACGCGGCTTCGCCGTGGTGGCCTCCGAGGTGCGCAATCTGGCTCAGCGCTCGGCCGCCGCCGCCAAGGAAATCAAGACCCTGATCGACGACTCGGTGGACAAGGTGGGCAGCGGCGCGCGCCTGGTCGACCAGGCCGGCGAGACGATGAAGGAAGTGGTGGCCAGCATCCAGCGCGTGACCGATATCATGGGCGAGATCACGCAGGCCAGCCAGGAGCAGACCCAGGGCCTGGAACAGATCAACAAGGCGGTTGGCCAGATGGACGACATCACCCAGCAGAACGTGGCCCTGGTGGAGGAAGCTGCCGCTGCGGCGGGCGCCCTGCAGGATCAGGCCAAGGGACTGAGCGAAATCGTCAGCGTGTTCAAGCTTGAAGGCGAAGCGGCGCGCAGCTACAGCACGGCCGCCGTCATTGCCTCGCAAGCGCTGACATCGGCCGCAGCCAAGTCGCGGCCCGCCAAGGCGGCGGCGCTGCCCGCGCCGTCGGCTGCCGCGCCCATCCAGCCCCAGACCCGCAAGCGCGCCACCGCTGCCGTGAAGGCCGCGGAAAAGGATTGGGAAGAATTTTAAGCGTTGTTGTGCTGCTGCTTTTAGGCCGCCTTCGGGCGGCCTTTTTTCTTCAGCCACGCTTCATTTTTCTTTTTCTCGCCTAAGGTATAGTGACTTTTCTGCAAAATAGGAGAAATGTCATGAAAGTTTATCTGGCCGTGCTGGACACCCTGGCGGATTGGGAAATCGCTTATCTAACGGCGGAGCTGCACAGCAAACGCTTCTTCCGCAATCCCGAAACCGATTGCCAGCTTGTGAAAGTCGGTTTGACGGCGGCGCCGGTGCAGAGCATGGGCGGCATGGAGATCAAACCGCACATGGTCCTGGCGGATTTGAAACTGGAGCCGGACGATTTGCTGGTGCTGCCAGGCGCGGATCTGTGGGGGCAGCCGCAGAGCGATCCTTTCCTGAATTTTGCCAAGGCGGCGCTGGCCGAAGGCCGGAATGTGGCAGCTATCTGCGGCGCGGCAGATGGCCTGGCGCGCATCGGCGTGCTGAATACGCGGCCGCATACCGCCAACAATAAGGGACACCTCGCGGCATCCTTCCCTGCCTACGAAGGCGCAGCGCTCTACCAGGAGGCGCCGGTCTGGCGCGATGCCAACCTGATTACCGCCTCCGGCCTGGCGCCGCTGGAGTTTGCGCGCGAAGTCATCGGCCTGCTCGGCGTCTTCAAACCGGACACGCTGGAGGCCTGGTATCAGCTTTTCAAAACCAGCGAACCGAGGTACTTCGGAGATCTGGTCGCGTCAATGCAATCCTGAGTGGAGTCCTTATGCGAGAGATGAGTGAAGATCACAGGCGGTCCTGCCGCCTCTTGGGCAAGGTATTGGCGGCGTTTGCCATGCTCTGGTGCGCGCAGGCGGCGGCCTTTGACGACGCCGAGGTTCAGGCGCTGCTGCGCCAGCGCATCGATGTGGAAAAGCGCGGCGTCGGCATGGTGGTCGGTCTGATCGACGAGAACGGGCGGCGTCTCGTCAGCCATGGTGTGACGCGCCTGAAAGATGGCCATCCGGTGGATGGCGCGACGATGTTTGAAATCGGCTCGATCACCAAGGTCTTTACCTCCATTACGCTGGCCGATATGGCCGAAAGAGGGGAACTGGCGGTGGGCGATCCGGTGGCCAAGCTGCTGCCCGAGCAGGTATCGGTACCGCGCCGGGGCAACAAGCAAATCACTTTGCTGAATCTGTCGCAGCACACCTCGGGTCTGCCGCGCTTGCCGGACAATTTCGCTCCGGCCAGCATGGAAAATCCTTATGCCGACTACACCGAGAAAGATCTGTACAGCTTCCTGGCGGAGCATCGGCTGAAGCGCGAGATCGGCGCCCAGGTGGAATACTCCAACCTGGGCGCGGGATTGCTCGGCCATGCCTTGGCGCAGCGCGCTGGCACAGACTACGCGACCCTGGTGCGGCAACGGGTGATGCAGCCTTTGCAGCTGCAGGATACGGTATTTACCCTGTCAACGGCCCAGCAAGCCAGACTGGCAAGCGGCCATTTGGAGTCGCGCGAACCTGCTGCGAACTGGGACTTCCAGGTTCTGGCCGGGGCTGGCGGCCTGCGTTCGTCGGCCAACGATATGCTGCGTTTCATGGCAGCGAATCTGAACCTGGATGAGACGCCGCTGAAACCGGCCCTGCAGCGCGCCCAGTCGCGGCAGCAGCTTTTGGCCTGGCAAGTGGCCCGCCTGCCGAATGCCGAGCTGTTATGGCATAACGGCGGGACCGGCGGCTATGCCAGCTTCATGGGCTTGGACGGCAAGAATGGCCGCGGCGTGTTCATCCTGTCGAATACGGCCTCGGGGGTGGACGACCTGGCCATCCAGATTCTGCTGGGCGCGGCCAAAGCGCCGGTCAAACCGCCATCGGCGCCGTGATCGGCGCGTGGTGCTGGTAGCCTTCCAGGCTGAAGTCGGAAGGCTCCACTTTCTCCAGCCATTCCGGCTCGTACTTGCCGGTCTGGGCGAAGTCCGGCACGCGGTCGGAGATCAGCAGGCGCGGGGCCGGGAAAGGCTCGCGCTTGAGCTGTTCCTGCACCATCTCCATATGGTTTTCGTAGATGTGGGCGTCGCCGATGAAGTAGCTGAACCAGCGTGGCGTGTAGCCGGTCAGACGGCCGACGAGGGCTAGCAGGGCTGCGCCTTCGGCCAGGTTGAATGGCGTGCCCAGACCCAGATCGTTGCTGCGCACGTAGAGGCAGAGCGAGATTTCCTTCGTGCCCGGATTGGGGATGAACTGATACAGCAGGTGGCAGGCAGGTAGGGCGACCTGGTCCAGCACGGCCGGATTCCAGCCATGGAACAGGATGCGGCGGCTGGACGGGTTGTTGACGATGGTGTCCAGGCATTCGCGCAACTGGTCGATGGCCTTGTACATCAGGACTTTCTTGACGCCGTCTTCTTCGAGCGGCGCGACCTGGCGGAAGCCGTTGCACAGCGCATCGGCGATCTGCTCGCCCTGGTCCGCGTTCAGCAGCTTGTAGCCGGGCCATTGGCGCCACTGCACGCCGTACACGGGCCCGAGATCGTCCAGGCCGGCGCGATAGGGATTGTTCAGCCACTGCTGGTTTTCGTTGGCGTTCTGGTCCCAGACCTTGCAGCCCAGGGCACGGAAATCGGCGGCGCTGCGCGAGGCGCGCATGAAGGCGCACAGCTCGCCGACCACGGATTTGAAGGCCAGCTTCTTGGTGGTGACGGCAGGGAAACCTTCCTTCAGGTCGAAGCGCATCATTGCGCCCGGCATGCTCAGGGTGCGGATGCCGGTGCGGTTGTCCTGCCAGCTGCCTTGATCGATTACGGTTTGGATCAGTTCCAGATACTGCTTCATTCAATTCTCCGAGTGTTGCCGGACCGCGCCTGCGGCCCTGTCATATTCTTAGCGCTTGGGTGGACGTCCGCCGGTCTTGCTGGCGGATTTCGCGGCCGCCTTGGCCGCCGATTTGGCGCCGCGTCCCGCTGCCATCACGACTTTGCCTTGCGGGAGGGCGCCTGCGGCCGTGCCGGACGGGCTTCGCGCTGCGCCGGCTGGCTGAGAGCGGGCCGGCCGCGCCGGGATGGATTTGCCGCGTGCCGGCGGGACAGTCGGACTGGCTGGCCGTGGCTGCGCCGGACGAGCGCTTTTGCCGTTTGCCCCGGCTGCGCCTTGCTTGGCCGCGCCGGAGCGCGGCTTGCCGCCCGCCTGGACGGCCGGCGTGCCGGTGGACGGAACGCGGTGGTCGGCTTCAAAGCCGTCTTCCTCAGTGCGCGGCAGCACCTGGCGGATCAGGGTTTCGATGGCGCGCAGCAGCTCCACTTCGTCGGCGCACACCAGCGAAATGGCTTCGCCCTCGGCGCCCGCGCGGCCGGTGCGGCCAATACGGTGCACATAATCCTCGGCCACGGTCGGCAGGTCGAAATTGACCACCAGCGGCAGCGCCTGAATATCCAGGCCGCGCGCCGCCACGTCGGTGGCCGCCAGAATCTGTACCTGTCCGGCCTTGAAGCGTTCCAGCGCGCGCAGGCGGGCCGGTTGCGGCTTGTCGCCGTGGATGGCGTCGGCGTTGACGCCGGCCGCCTGCAGCGTTGCCACCAGCTGGTCGGTGCCTTTGCGGGTCTTCACGAAGACCATGACCTGGCCCCAGCCGCGCTTGCGCAGCAGATGCAGGAACAGCTCGGGCTTGGATTTCTTGTCGGCGGTGATGACGTGCTGGCGCACCGCCTTGGCCGTGGTATTGCGCGGGCTGGCCTGGATCGACAGCGGATCGCGCAGCAGTCCCGCCGCCATGCCGCGGATGGCGTCCGAGAAGGTGGCCGAGAACAGCAAGGTCTGGCGCTCCTTCGGCACGGCGGCGAACACCGCGTCCAGGTCGCGCGAGAAGCCCAGGTCGAGCATGCGGTCGGCTTCGTCCAGCACCAGGGTTTGCAGCTGGTCGAGCAGCAGGGCGCCCTGGCGGTGCAGGTCGAGCAGGCGGCCGGGTGTTGCCACCAGCACGTCCAGACCCTTGCGCAGCTTGGCGATCTGCGGCTCCATTGGCACGCCGCCATAGGCGACGTAAGAGCGCAGCGGCAGCTTGCCGCCGTACTTGCGGAAGCTTTCGTACACCTGCTCCGCCAGCTCGCGCGTCGGCACCAGCACCAGGCAGCGCACGGCGTGCGCGCCGGCCTGCGCCGGGTCCATGGTCAGGCGTTGCAGCAGGGGCAGGGCGAAGCCGGCGGTCTTGCCGGTGCCGGTCTGCGCGGCCGCCAGCAGGTCGCGTCCCGCCAGCACGGCGGGGATGGCCTGTTTCTGCACCGGCGTGGGCGTGTCGTAGCCCAGTTCTTGCAGCGTGCGCAGCAGGGGATCGATCAGAGACAGGGCAGCGAAGCTCATGCCGCACCTCCTTCGTTCAGCGCCGCATGCCACAGATTCAAGGCCTCCAGCACGCGCTCGTCGGCCAGCGACAGCATATTATCGCCCACATACCATTCCACATAGCTGTGCGACGGCAGCACCGAATGCGAAGCGCGGTTGAACAGCCAGATGCCATGCCGCTCGGCGATATGGTTACGGATTTCCAGCGCCCGCTCGCGGCTCACCGGTATATGGATGTGCAGCATATTCGCCTGCGGCCGCGCCGGATTCACCTTAAACAGCGGGAACCCCGCCAACTGCGCGTACAGCCATTCGGTACGGCGTATGCAGGCCGGCAGCGCGGCCAGGCGCGCGTCGAACTGCATGGCGGCAGCCACCACATATGGCGTGCGGTGCATGACGTTGCCGCCTTCGCGGCGGAACCATTCCTGGGCGCGCGCCACGAAAGCGGCGCTGCCCAGCAGCAGGGCGCCACCCAGGCCACCGATGCCCTTGTACAACGAGACGTAGACGGAATCGAAGCCCGCCGCCACGTCGTTCAGCGGGCGGCCATAACCTGCCGCAGCTTCCCACAGCCGCGCGCCGTCCATATGCAGGTGAATGTCTTGCTGGCGGCAGTGTGCCTTGATCGCTTCCAGCTCTTCCCAGGCCGGGCATTGGCCGCCGATTTCGCGCGCGGGCAGTTCCAGCGCCACGGCGCCCAGCCGGTCGGGCAGGGCTTGCAGTTCGTTCAGCGTGAAGGGGCGGAAGGGATCGCCCAGTTGCAGCGCATCGAAATGGCCCAGCAGCTGGTGGTTGCCCTTCTCGTGTTTCAGGATATGCGCGCTCGGATGCAGGGCCACCAGGCGGCTGCCACGCTCCGCGCAAGCCAGGCGCAGGGCCGTAACCTGGGCCATGGTGCCGGTGATGCAGAACACCGCCGCCTCAAAGCCCAGCAGGTTGGCCACTTTGCGCTCGAAGGACTGAATCAGCTCGCCCTCGCCATACACGTCGTGGACGACTTTATTCGTCTCGCACCACGCCGCCATGGCGGCGAAGGTTTCGGCGGGCGTGGGCTGGCGGTGGCCCGGCAGCACGGTATGGCAGTTCTGTCGCAGTTCGGCGTCGGTCATGATTGCGCTACCGCTCAATGGCTAACGTGGACGTTATGGAACTGCAGCGCCGCCAGGTTGGCGTAGATGCCGCCTAGCGCCACCAGCGACTGGTGGCTGCCGGTTTCGACGATCTTTCCGTCTTCCATGACGATGATGCGGTCGGCGCGCTGCACCGTCGCCAGGCGGTGGGCGATGATAATCGTGGTGCGGCCCACCATGGCCGCTTCCAGGGCGCTTTGCACCAGGCGCTCGGATTCCGCGTCCAAGGCGCTGGTGGCTTCGTCCAGCAGCAGCAGGGGCGGATTCTTCAGCAGGGCGCGCGCGATGGCGATGCGCTGGCGCTGGCCGCCGGACAGGCGCACGCCGCGCTCGCCCAGGAAGGACTTGTAGCCGTTCGGCAGGCGCTCGATGAATTCATGGGCAGCGGCCAGTTTGGCGGCCTGGATCACTTCCTCGTCGCTGGCGTCGGCGCGGCCGTAGCGGATGTTTTCCATCGCATCGGCCGAGAAGATCACCGTATCCTGCGGCACGATGCCGATGGCGCCGCGCAGGGTTTCCAGGTCGAGCTGCTTGATGTCCACGCCGTCGAGGCGGATGGCGCCGAGCTGCGGGTCGTAGAAACGCAGGAACATCTGGAACAGCGTGGTCTTGCCCGCGCCGGAAGGACCGACCACGGCCACGGTCTCGCCGGGCTTGATTTCCAGCGCGAGCTGGGAGAGGGCCTTGGTTTCGGGGCGCGAAGGGTAGGAGAAACTCACGTCCTGCAGGCTAAGGGCCGCGCCATTGGCCGCGCGCGGCGGCAGCGCCAGTGGATGCGCCGGCGACTGGATTTCGGATTTGACCGACATCAGCTCCAGCAGGCGCTCGGTGGCGCCGGCGGCGCGCTGCGCCTCGCCCATCACCTCGGACAGGGCGCCGATCGCACCGGCCACGATGGAGGCATACAGAATGAACTGGCCCAGATCGCCACCCGTCATCGAGCCTTCCAGCACGGCGTGCGCGCCCAGCCACAGCACGAAGACGATGGTGCCGAACACCAGCACGATCGCCAGCATGGTCAGCATGGCGCGGGCGCGGATGCGGTTCATCGCGGTCTTGAAGGCGTCTTCCACCGAGGCGCTGAAGCGCGCGGTTTCCTGCTTTTCGTGGGTGAAGGCCTGCACGGTCGGCATAGCGTTCAGGATCTCGCCCGCCATGGCCGAGGCGTCGGCCACGCGGTCCTGCGAGTCGCGCGACAGCTTGCGCACGCGGCGGCCGAACATCATGATCGGCAGCACGGTCAATACCAGTAGGCCGATGATGATGGAGGACAGTTTGGGGCTGGTCACGAACAGCATCACCAGGCCGCCCAGGAAGAGCAGCAGATTGCGCAGTGCGATGGAAATGCTGGAGCCGACCACCGACTGGATCAGGGTAGTGTCGGTGGTAATGCGCGACAGGACTTCGCCGGTCTGCGTCGTTTCAAAGAATTCAGGGCTTTGCTGCACGACGTGGCGGTACACGGCGGCGCGGATATCGGCCGTCACGCGTTCGCCCAGCCAGGACACGGTATAGAAGCGCGCCGCCGTCGCCAAGGCCAGCACGCTGGCCACCGCGAACAGGGCCAGGAACACCAGGTTCACATGCTCGGCGCTGTGCACGCCCGCGTGCGAACCGAAGCCCAGATCGATCATCTGCTTGAACGCGTAGGGAATGGCCAGGGTGGCGCTGGCAGCCACCACCAGGGCGACGCCGGCCATGGCGAACTGGCGCAGATAGGGCTTGAGGAAAGGCGCCAAGCCTTTGAGGGCGGCCAGGCTGCCTTTCTTTAGTTCGCGTGCTTCGGTCTGCGGCTTGCTCGCTGCGTTGTTCGTGGCCGTATTGGCTGTGTTGCTGTTGCTCATTGTGTTCGCAGTATTGTTAGTAAGCGTCTTTATAACTTCATCGGACGGACATAGCCCGTCAATTCCAGGTAGCCGCGGCCTACCGGCTTGCCGTCGCGGCTGACCGTCACCGCGCCTTCCCAGTACACCGAACCCGTCGAGCGGCGCGAGTCCAGCTCCTGGTCCTGCTGCAAGGGCGCGACCTGCCACAGCGTGCTGCCGGTGGCGATCTGGGTGGCAACGGGATACTCGGCATTGGTGCGCGGCGAACGCCAGCGCGCTTGCGGGGTAAAGCTGACCTGTTCCGGCGCATAGTGCGTGACCCTGCCGGATGCGTCGCGCCATGTCGCGTGGCCCCATAGTTTACCACTTGCGCCGTCTTTTCCCTTGCTCCTGATCTGGAAAGCCATCAATGCGCCGCCGTCGTCCAGATTAATGCCCACCCAGTCCCAGCCCGCCGCGTTTTCGTCCAGTACCTGGCTGGACCACTCGTGATCGAGCCAGGTCACGCCGCTGACCGCGCGCACCGTGCCGTCCTTGGCCTTGATGCTGCCGCTGGTGCGCAGCTGCGGCTCGCTATAGTAATAGCTGGCCTGGGCCGGTTGCGGCCCTTTGCGCGAGAAGCCGTTCTCGCCCTGCAGCAGGGGCTTCTGGCTGGGCGCAAGCTGCAGATGGAGGCTGAAGTCGGCGGCGTCGATATCGACTTGATAATTGCCATCTACGCCACGCCGCATGCGCCAGTTGTCGATCTTGACGTCGGTATTGCCTTCCTTGGCGAAAGCCAGTCCGAAGCCCTCGCGCGCGCTGCGCTGGTCGTGCAGCAGCTTGCCGATGGCGGGATCGGACAGGGCGGCATGGCCGATCACCAGCTGTTTGGGCGCGAAGCGGCTGGGATTGTCCGGATCGTGGCCGGTGGAGCTGCGGAAGAACGTGACCTGGTAGCCCAGCGCCTTGCCGTCGGCCGTGGTCAGCCAGCCGGTCGCATACCACCATTCGGTCTTGAAGCCGGGATGCGCGCCGAAATCGCGGGGGAAGTCCAGGCTTTTGCCCGCGCCCAGCGGCACGACCGGCGTGAACTGGGGCGGCGCGGCCAGCGCGGCGGCGTTGGCGAGCAGGAGGACGAAGGCCAGCAAAAACTTCATCACCAGTCCTCCCGCACGGCGCGCAGCGGGCTGCCCGACAGGGCCTGGCGGCCCGCAAACAGGGCGGTGAGCGCGGCGGCGACGAGCAAGGCGCCCGCCACGCTGGCCAGCAGGGTCCAGGGGAAGTGCATCTGCATGCTCCAGTGGAAGGATTGGGGATTGATGACGTAGACCAGGATCACGCTGATGGCCAGTCCCAGCACAAAGCCGGTGGCGATGCCCAGCGCCGTCAGCGTACCGCCTTCCAGCGCCAGGATGCCGAGGATCTGGCGCCGCGTCAGGCCGACGTGGCGCAGCATGCCGAATTCGCGTGCCCGCGCCAGGGTCTGGGCCGAGAAGGTGGCGGCCACGCCGAACAGGCCGATGACGATGGCGATGGCCTCCAGCAGATAGGTGACGGCAAAGCTGCGGTCGAAAATTTTCAGGCTCAGGGCGCGCAGCTCGCCGGGCGACGTCACTTCCAGCGCGCCGCCGAACTCCAGGGCTTTCAGGCGCTGCTGCACCACGGCGGCGCTGGCGCCTTTTTCCAGCCAGATGGCCGAGCCGGAGACTTCCATATCGCCGGTGATGGCGCGGTAGTCGCTTAGCTGTATCGTCACCGCGCCGGTGGAGCGCGCGTAGTCGCGCCAAATGCCGCCGATGAAGAATTCATGCGGCCGGCCCTGCAGCGGCAGGGTAAGCACGCCGCCCGGCTTGGCGCCATATAGATCGGCCATCGCCTCCGAGACCCAGACCGGCGGCAGTTTTCGGCCCGCCGGCTGGGTTAGTACTTCGCTGGTCAGCACCATGGCTTTGTCCAGATGTGCCTCATCGATATTGCGCGCCATGATCATGATATTGGCGCGGTCGGGAGCCAGCGACACGGAGCGCAAGCGCATGAAATCGGCCCGCGCTACACCAGGCAGGGTGCGGATGGCTTGCTGATTCTGCGGCGACAGGCCGGCCGTGCTGCCCGCGCCGGCATTGGCATACAGGTCGGCGGGAAGGATTTGCAGCAGCCAGTCGTCCACCGAGACGCGGAAGCTGGCCACCATGATGGCCATCGCCACCATCAGGCTGAAACTGGACAGTACCCCGCCCAGCGCTACACCGGCCTGTCCCGAGGCGTTGGCGAGACGGGCCAGGGTCAAGGTCGGCACGGCGGGCGGCGCGCGGCGGCCTGCCATCGCAGCCTGCCAGCGTCGGTGCGCAAAGCGGAAGGTGAGGGCGGCCAGGCGCGGCATCAGCGCGATGCCGCCGATCAGCAGCAGCGCAATCGAGAGATAGCCGAACAGGGGCAACTCCAGCACCGGCGGCGCCAGCGCCATCAGGGCGGCCACCGCGAGGCAGGCCAGTCCGGGCCAGGCCTTGGCCAGGCGCCGCAGCGCCATCTCGTCCGAACCGGATTTGAGCGCCACGGCGGGCATGGCGCGCGCCGCCTCCCAAGCCGGGCCGGCGCAGCCCAGCAAGGCCACGCCGACGCCGAGCAGGAAGTAGACGATGGCGGCGGCGGTGTCGAATTGCGCCGCCGGCTGCACGCCCGAGAAATAGCCCGCGCCCAGGTCGCCGCCGAAGAAGCGCAGGGCGGCGGCGGCAAAGGCGTAGCCGGCGCCGATGCCCAGCGCCGCGCCCAGAATGCCCAGGCTCAGGCCTTCCAGCAGCACCTGGCGCAGCAGGCGGCGGCGCTCCAGGCCCAGCACGCGCAACAGGGCGAACTGGCTGCGGCGGCGCGTCACCGACAGGGCTTGGGTGGAAAACACCAGGAAGGCGCCAGTGAACAGGGCCACCAGGGCCAGCACGCTGAGATTGACGCGGTAAGCCCGGCTCAGATTACTGTTGCGGCTATTCTGGTTCTCGTCGTTCGGCTGGCTGACGCGGAAACGGCCTGGGTAGGCGGCCTGCAGCTCCTGCGCCAGCTGCGCCTGGAAAGCCTGGCGGTCCACGCCATCGCGCAGTTTCAGGTCGATGCGCGACAACTGGCCCAGCTTATTGAAACGCCATTGCGCCGCGCCTAGATCCATCACACCCAGGCGCTGGCCGACACGGGCGCGCTGCAGCGCGCCGGCGAAGCGCAGCGCCACTTGATGAGTGCCGGACTGGAAATGGACCATGCTGCCCGCCTTGGCGCCCAGCCAGCTTTCCGCCGCGCCTGACAGGAAAACGGCGTCGGCCGCCATGCTGTCGGCCGGCTCGCCGCTGGCCGGCATGCCCAGCAGATCGGGCGTGATGAAGACGGCGCGGAAGCTGTCCATGCCGATGATGCGCAGGGGCTGTTTCTGGCCGGGGACGACAGCATCCAGCTGCAGCACCGGCGAAGCCACGGCCACCTCCGGCTTTTCCGCCAGGCGCGGATAGATCTCTTCGTCGAAATACGCTTCGGTGGCGCCGACCTGCAGATCGGCCTGGCCGGACAGGCTGCTGATAGCGGTCGAGAATTCGTTGAAGGCGGCGCCGTTGATCAGGTGGATGGCGAAGCCGAGCGCCACGCCCACGGCGATGGCGGCAATCGCCATCAGCGCCCGCAGCGGGTGGGCGCGCCATTCGCCCAGCAGCAGCCAGCGCGACAGGCGCCGCAGCGTGGCGGCCTGCTGCTTTCCGGGCGCGGGACTCAACGCGGACATTCCAGCGCCAGCTTTTCGCCGGTGCGCTGGGCGCGTTGTCTGGCTTTGTCGGCATTCGAGCCGACGGCGGCGCGCGCATCTTCGTCCGCCCATTTCTTATCGAGCGTGAGCCGGTCGCAGCGCTTGCGCCGTTCGGCGGCGCGGCGTTCATGCCTTTGCAGGTCGGCTTCATCCCTGGCTTCGCGCTGCTTGCGTTCTTTCTGCAGCTGCTTCAATTCGCGTTGCTGGCGTTTCAGTTCGCCCTTGGCTTGCGGATCGGGCGGTGACGCGGGCGGTGCGTCCAACGTGGTGCCGCGACCGTCGGCGCAAGGCGTTTCGGTATAAGTCACTTTGCCGTCGACCACGCATTTATGCATGGTCTGGGCCGAAACCTGCGCCGCCAGGCACAGGCCAGCCAGAACACAGAACAGGCGTCTCATAGGATTTTCCCTGGATTCATGATGCCCAGCGGGTCCAGCGCAGCCTTGATGGCGCGCATTAGGTTCAGTTCCACCGGCGATTTATAGCGCGCCAGCTCATCGCGTTTCAGCGCGCCGATGCCATGTTCGGCCGAAATCGAACCGCCGAAGGCCACCACGCTGTCGTGCACCACGCGGTTGACCGCCTCCTGGTTGGCGAGGAAGGCTTCGTTGGCAATACCTTCCGGCGGCGCCACATTGAAGTGCAGATTGCCGTCGCCCAGATGGCCAAAACACACCAGGCGGCAGCCCGGGAACGCCTGCTGCAGCAGCGGTTCGGTATGGACGATGTATTCGCCGATGCGCGACACCGGCAGCGAAATATCGTGCTTGATATTCTTGCCGTCGGCCGCCTGCGCCAGCGGGATATGCTCGCGCAACTGCCACAGCGCCTGCGACTGCGCCACGGACGAAGCCACGGCCGCGTCCTGGATCACGCCCTGGTCGAGCGCCGCGCCGATGCCGCGTTCCAGCAGTTGCACGGCGTGTTGTTCCGACTCGCTGCTGGACAGCTCCAGCAGCACGTATTGCGCATGCTTGTCCGCGAAAGGCTGCTGCAGTTGCGGGAAATGGCGCGCCACCAGCTCCAGGCAGTAGGCCGACATCAGCTCGAAGCCGGTCAGGCTGGCGCCGCAGCTGTCCTGCATCATGGTCAGCAATTGCAAGGCTGCCTGCGGCGAGGGCAAGGCCGCCAGCGCCGTGATGCTGGCTTTCGGCTGCGGGAACAGTTTGAGCACCGCACCGGTGATCACGCCCAGCGTGCCTTCGGCGCCGATGAACAGGTCGCGCAGATCGTAGCCGGTATTATCCTTGCGCAGGCCGCGCAGGCCGCTCCATACCTCGCCCTGGGGCGTGACCACTTCCAGGCCCAGGCACAGCTCGCGCGTATTCCCGTAGCGCAGAACGGCGATGCCGCCGGCATTGGTGGACAGATTACCGCCGATGGTGCAGCTGCCTTCCGCCGCCAGCGAAAGCGGGAACAGACAGCCCTCGGCCGCCGCCGCCTCCTGCACCTGTTGCAGGATGCAGCCCGCATCCACCGTCATGGTGCGGTTGACCGCATCGATGGCGCGCACCCGGTTCAGGCGCGCCAGCGACAGCACCACGGCGCTGCCACTGGCATCGGGCACGCTGCCCAGTACCAGGCCGGTATTGCCGCCTTGCGGCACCAGCGGAACGCGGTATTCAGCGCACAGCCGTACCAGGCCCGCCACTTCGTCCACGCTGCCGGGCCGCAGCACAGCCAAGGCCTGGCCGGTGAAGCGTCCGCGCCAGTCGCGCAGGAAGGGCGCCATATCGGCCGGATCGTCCAGCACATGGGCGGCGCCGCACAAGGCGCGGCAGGCGGCGAGAAAATCGGAGGAAGTCTGCGGGGAGTGTGCGCTCATGTATTGCTGCGGGCTGGCCGCTTAATCGCTATGCTTGACGGGGTTGATCTTGTCCAGCAGTTCCTTGGCCGCCTTCTTGGCCGCCCTTTTGTAGGGCCGCACATACAGGATCGCGCACAGGAAGTAGACCACCACGATGGCCGCCTCGCCCCAGCCCAGCCAGGACGCTGCCTTGTCGCTCCAGCCGCGCACCACGCCTTCGGTGAAATACAGCAGGATCATCATCGAGGTCCACTGCAGCGTGTAGATATCGCGCTTGATCACGCCCAGCAGGGGAAAGAGCAGCGGCGCCGCCTTCAGCACCATCCAGGAGCCGCCCGGCTTCAAAGGGGCGATCCACATTTCCCAGGCCACGCACCACAGAATCAGCAGGCCCAGACTGCCGATGGCGCCCCAGTGGAAGATTTTCTGTTTTAGGTCTTGCATCATGCGCTCCGCATCTTCACGGCCGTTTCGGCCAGACGGCGGCCCAGCGCCACGGCCAGGCGCTTTTCATCCTCGCTCAGCGGCTTCTTGCCGTCCAGGCCAGACCAGTGGCTGGCGCCGTAGGGCGAACCGCCGCTGGCGGTGGTCATCAGCTCGGGATGGGTATAGGGCAGGCCCATGATCATCATCCCATGGTGCAGCAGCGGGATCATCATCGACAACAGCGTGGACTCCTGGCCGCCATGCAGGCTGCCGGTCGACGTGAACACGCAGGCCGGCTTGCCCGCCAGGGTGCCCGACAGCCACTGGGCCGAGGTGCCATCCCAAAAATACTTCATGGCCGCAGCCATATTGCCGAAGCGGGTCGGCGAACCGAGAGCCAATCCGGCGCAATCCTGCAAATCATCCAGCTCCACATACGGCGCGCCTTCGGCCGGTACTTCCGGCGCGGTCGCCTCGGTCACGGTGGACACGGCGGGCACGGTGCGCAGGCGGGCATCGCAGCCCGGAACGCTCTCCACACCCTGCGCAATCAACTCGGCCAGCTTGCGGGTAGAGCCATGCCTCGAATAAAACAATACAAGAATAGTCAGGTTGGATGAAATCATCTTGCTATTATATGGCGCTTTAGAGGGTGGCATACAGACCGCCTGCCAATGACAAAACAAAACACTACATGGTTGCCAAGTACATTTCCCCCGTTTTTCAACACATCTCCGGCCGCTGCCGCAGCGGCATGGCCGAGCTGCGCGCGCTGTCCTGGCACGAGATCCGCGATCTGCTGCTGTTTGCCCGCCGCCGCTTGCGCGAGGAAAGCCTGCCGCAAGTGGCGGGCAGCCTGACTTTCACCACCGTCTTCGCCCTGGTGCCGGTGTTGACGATCGCTCTTGCTATTTTTACCACCTTCCCGATGTTCAAGAACTTCCGCACGGCGCTGGAGGCGTATTTCGTCCAGAGCCTGATGCCGAAGGCGATCTCGAACACCATCCTGAATTACCTGACCACCTTCGCCGACAAGGCCACGCGTTTATCTGCGGTGGGTGCGATCACGCTGCTGCTCACTTCCGTGGCGATGATGGCCACCATCGAAAAAGCCTTCAACCGCATCTGGCGCGTGAAGGCCGAGCGGCGCTGGACGCGGCGCATCCTGGTCTACTGGGCGCTGATCACGCTCGGGCCGCTGGTGGCGGGCGTGTCGCTGACGCTGTCTTCCCACTTTTTCAGCGCCACCAGCAATCTGGTGGGCGATGTGTATGGCGCGCTGTTTTCCACCATCCTCTCGATCGCGCTGACCACGGCGGTGTTCACGCTGCTCTATATGGCGGTGCCGAACCGCATGGTGGACTGGCGCGACGCCATTTGCGGCGGCTTGCTGGCGGCGCTCGGCATCGAGTTGGCGAAGCGCGGCTTCGCCTTCTTCATCACCCAGTTCCCGACGTATTCGAAGATCTACGGCGCGCTGGCGGCCTTGCCCATCTTCCTGCTGTGGGTCTATCTCTCATGGCTGGTGACGCTGCTGGGCGCCTTGCTGACGGCCGCGCTGCCGGTGGTGAAGTACGAGCGCTGGTGGCACGAGGCGGTGCCGGGCGGCGCCTTTGTCGACGCCATGGCCGTGCTCAAGGTGCTGCACGGCGCCAGCCGCCATGGCGAGACGGCGCTGGTGAATGCAGGCGCCATCCGCGCCCGCACCCGCCTGGGTTTCGACGAGATGGACGTGCTGCTGGAAAAGATGCTGGCCCAGGGCTGGGTCGGCAAGGTCAAGGTCGATGCGCCGCCGCGCGTCCAATGGGGCAAGCATGCCAGCGATGGCGCCGACCATTGGGTGCTGCTGGTCAATCCGGACATGCTGACCCTGGCCGATGTCTACCGCTTGTTCGTCTTCGGCGGCATGGCCCTGAACGCGGGCGTGGTCGCCGATTCCGACGATGAACGCGACCAGCAGGCCAGCCGCGAAGCCGCCGGCCTGGCGCGCCAAGCCGAAACGGCGGTGGAGGAAGGGCTGGGCAAAACGCTGTCCCAGCACTTCGCCCAGTACAGCCGCGATTAGTTCAAGCGCCGGCCTGGTTGAGGAAGCCGCGCAGCGCGGCCAGCACGGCGTCAGGCTGTTCGGCCATCATCTGGTGGCCGGCATCCACCTGCACCGTCTGCGCATGGGCAAGCGTTTCGCGCAGCAGTTTGGTGGACTTGGGCGGCGTCATGATGTCCTTGCCGCCGAAGACCAGCAGGGTAGGGCAATTCACCGCGCGCGCCGCCGCTTCGCCGCCGGTGTAGGCATTGCAGGCACTGAAGTCGGTGTGGAACAGCTGCTCGGGATTGAGCCGTGACATGCGCTGCATCAGCCGCCGCGCACTGCCGCTGAGCGATACGCCAGGCACGGCGCAAGGCATGGTCTGCGAGGACAGCGACCAGATATTGACCATATCGATGGCCGTCTGCTCTTCGCTGCGTGCTGCATCCAGCAAGGCATCCGACACCTTCATCGGATAGGTCGATCCCAGCAGCGCCAGATGGCTGACCCGCTGCGGCGCGCGCTGCGCAGCTTCCAGCGCGATCAGGGAACCCATGCTGTGACCAATGAGGGCCGCGCGCAGCACGCCCGCCGCGTCCAGCAGGGCGACCAGCCAGTCCGCCAGCTCTTCGACACTGCGCTTGGCCGCGCCCTTGCTGCGCCCATGCCCTGGCAGGTCGACCGCCAGCACGCTATAGCCGTGATGCGCCAGGTAGCGCGATTGTAAGCCCCACACCGAATGGTCGTTCTGCGCGCCGTGGAGGAAGACCAGGGTCGGCAGCTGCGCATCGAAGGCCTTGCCGCCGGTATAACAGTAGGCTTGCGCCCCTTGTACATTGAGCAGCATCTCAGCCTCCTTTCTGCGCCAGTTTCAGGCCGCGCGCCAGATCTTCAATCAGGTCGTCTGCATCTTCCAGTCCGACCGACAGGCGCATCGTGCCTTCCGCAATGCCGGACGCCGCCAGTTGCTCGGCCGGCACGCGGAAATGGGTGGTCGATGCCGGATGGATCACCAGCGACTTGGCGTCGCCCACATTGGCCAGATGGGAGAACACCTTCAAGCTATCGGCAAAGCGCCGTCCGGCCGCGCGGTCGCCTTTCAGATTGAAGGAAAAAACGGCACCGCAGCCCTTGGGCAGCAGGCGCTTGGCCAGCTCATAGTCAGGATGCTCGGGCAGCTCGGGATAGGATACCGACTCCACCGCCGGATGCGACAGCAGGAACTGCACCACCTTGCGCGTGTTCGCCACATGGCGCTCCATGCGCAGGCTCAGGGTTTCGATCCCCTGCAGCACGGCGAAGGCGTTGTGGGGGCTCATCACCGCGCCGAAGTCGCGCAAGCCCTCGCGCCGCGCGCGCAGCGCGAACGCCGCCACGGTCGATTCCTCGGCGAACACCATGCCGTGGAAGCCCTCATACGGTTCGCACAGTTCGCCGAAGCGGCCGCTCTGGTCGTAAGCCGCTTGCCAGTCGAAGGTGCCGCCGTCGACCAGCAGCCCGCCAATGGCCGTGCCATGGCCGCACAGGAATTTGGTGGCCGAGTGGAACACCAAGTCGGCGCCATGGTCGAGAGGGCGCAGCAGATAGGGCGTGGTGAAAGTGGCGTCCATCATCAACGGCAGGTGCTGGCTGTGCGCCAGCTCGGCCACGCGCGGAATATCCAGCACATCGAGGCCGGGATTACCCAGCGTTTCGGCGAACAAGACCTTGGTATTGGGACGGATCGCGGCGCGCCAGGCATCCAGGTCGCGCGGATCGACGAAGGTGGTTTCGATGCCGAAGCGCTTCAGCGTATAGCCCAGCAGATTGTGCGAGCCGCCGTACAGGGCGCGCGAGGCGACGATATGCGAGCCGGCGCCGGCAATGGTGCTCAGGCCCAGGTGCATGGCGGCCTGGCCGCTGGCTGTGGCGATGCCCGCCACGCCGCCTTCCAGCGCGGCGATGCGCTCTTCCAGCACGGCGTTGGTGGGGTTCGAGATGCGCGAATACACATGGCCGGCCTGCTCCATATTGAACAGGGCCGCGGCATGGTCGGAATCGCGGAAAGCAAAGGAGGAACTGAAATACACCGGGGTGGCGCGCGCCCCCGTGACGGGGTCCGGCGCGGCGCCGGCATGCAGGGCAAGGGTATCGAAACCCGGGTACTGGGGACTGCTCATATTGCTCCCTTCGCAGTGATTGGATGCTCAGGATGCTACAGCGTTATCAAAGAGATGAATAGTATTGTTATTTAATTATGCGGAACTCTGGATTTTTCATTTGTCTTACGCTACATTCCAAGTACGGCTTACAATAAAACCAAACCGACATCATCCACAGGACGGCCCCAAATGAAAGTCTCCGAAATTCTCCAAGTCAAAGGCAATATTCTCTACACGATCTCGCCGGATCAACCCCTGGTGGAAGCGGCCAATACCATGGCCGAGAAAGATATCGGTTCGCTGGTGGTCATGGAATTCGGCGACCTGGTCGGCATGCTGACTTTCCGCGAAGTGCTGCAGGCGCTGCATTCGAACCAGGGTTCGGTGGGCGGCGGCACGGTGCGCAAGCATATGAACGACCATCCGATCACCGTGACCCCGGATACCGAAGTCAACGAGGTGCGCCGCATCATGCTGGAAAAGCATGCGCGCTACCTGCCCGTGATGAACGCGAAAACGCTGCTGGGCGTGATTTCCTTCTACGACGTGGCGCGCGCCGTGCTGGAAGCGCAGAGCTTCGAGAACCGCATGCTGAAAGCCTATATCCGCGACTGGCCGGCCGAAGCGGCCGACGAGGCGCAGAACTGAGGGCGGAACTGCGGCTTCCATCAGCCGCCCCAATAAAAAACGCTACCACCCGGTAGCGTTTTTTATTGGGGGAGCGGCGCTGCTTCAGGCCACGCCGGCCAGCGCATCGTTGCCGAGCCAGCCCAGCAGGGCCTGGTTGGTCATCGGACGGGCAAACAGGAAGCCCTGGGCCAGCGGGCAGCCCAGCGTGTGCAGGATCTGCGCCTGGCGCTCGTCCTCCACGCCTTCCGCGATCACGGCCAGGCCCAGGTTGCGGCCCAGCTGGATCACCATCTCGGCGATGCTGCTGCCGCGCGCCGAACCGGTGATTTCGGTGACGAAGGCGCGGTCGATCTTCAGGCGGTCGATCTGCAGGCGCTGCAGATAGGACAGGGAGGAGAAGCCGGTGCCGAAATCGTCGATGGCGATGGTGACGCCGGTCTGCTTGATCTGGGCCAGCATCTTGATCAGCAGGTCCGGCTCTTCCATGGCCATGGATTCGGTGATCTCCAGTTCCACATACTCGGGCGGCGCGCCGGTATCGTTCAAGGCGCGGCGCAGCATATCCAGGAAGTGCGGGTGGCGGAACTGTACCTGCGACACATTGATCGACATGGTGAAGTCCTCATGCCCGGCGGCGCGCAGCGCCACCAGCTCGCGGCAGGCGGTGCGCATCACCCATTCGCCCAGCTCGATGATCAGACCGGAATACTCGGCAATCGGGATGAAGCGGTCAGGCGAGATGAATTTGCCGTCCGGCGTCTGCCAGCGCAGCAGGGCTTCAGCGCCGACCGGGCGGCGCGAGAACAGGTCGATCTGCGGCTGGTAGACGACAAACAGCTGGTTCTGGCCAAAAGCCGTGCGCAGCGCGTGCATCATGCGCACGCGTTCGCGGATTTCCACGCCCATGCTGCGCGAGAAGTAGAAGTGGCCGGCGCGCTGCTGCGATTTGGCGCGTTTCAGCGCGATGTCGGCGTCCTTCAGCGCATCGGCGCCGCTGCCGTCATGCTCGGCCAGGCGCACCAGGCCCAGGGTGGCGGACAGCTGCACATCCTGGCCCTCGATGCTGAACGGGGTCTGGAACAGCGACAGGATGCAGGCTGGATTGATCTGGCTGGAGTCGCCCAGCAGGCAGAAAATATCGCCGCCGATGCGCGCCACGGTGAGCTGCTGGCCCAGGCTGTTTTGCAGGCGGGCCGCCACGGCCACCAGCAGCATGTCGCCGAATTCGTGGCCCAGCGCGTCGTTGGTTTCGGCGAAGTGGTCGAGGTCGACCAGGGACAGCGTGGCGTCCTGCTTGGCCGGGCCGGCCAGGGTGGCGTCCAGGATCTCGATCAGGCGCGTGCGGTTGGGCAGCTTGGACAGGGTGTCGTAGAAGGCCGCCTTGTGCAGGTGCGAGACCAGTTCCACGTTTTCCAGGCCCACGGCCACATTGCCGCAGAAGACTTCCAGCAGGCGCTCTTCGAGCTCGGTCGGCGCGCGCCGCAGGTCCAGGTAGGCGACGAAGGCGCGGCTGGCCTTGCCCGAGAAATGCAGGGTCACATATTCGTCGCGGTACTGGTTGCGGTGCTCGGCCAGCGTGCGTTCCATCGAATCGGCCATGCGCGCATCAATGGTGGCGGTCATCACCGCGTTTTCCAGGTGGCGGTACTGGCCGGCCGTGGCGATCACATGCAGTTCGCGGCAGCCGCTGTCCGGACATTCCTGAGCGCACAGCACGCCGCTGGCTTCCTGGCCCAGCAGGGTGGCGATCTGCGCCAGCACGCCGGCCGCGAAATTATGCACGCCGTGCAGCGCCATCAGATCGGTGCTGGCATTGATGATCTGGTTCAGGCCGCGCCGGCTGTCGTTGATCTTGCGGATCTGTTCATACGAGCGGATCGCCGCCGTCACCGTGGTGTACAGCTTGATGCGCGTCAGCTCGGACTTGGTCTTGTAATCGTTGATGTCGAAATCGCGGATGGCGTCGATCTCGGGCGCATAGCCGGGCTGGCCGGTGCGCAGGATGATGCGCACATCGGCCATGCGCAGGGTTTCGCGGATATAGCGCACCAGGTGCAGGCCGGCGTCGTCCTGCTCCATCACCACGTCGAGCAGGATGACGGCGATTTCCTGTTCCTGTTTCAGCAGCTCGCGCGCCTGCGCCGCCGAATAGGCGTGCACGAACTCCAGCGGACGATGCTGCATGTCGAGGTTGCCGAGGGCGAAGGTGGTCGTGGAATGGACGTCTTCGTCGTCGTCGATAATCATCACCCGCCAGACACTGCGCGTTGCGGCTGCCGCTTGGGGCGCCGGATGCTCCTCTAAAAACACCAGGTCGTCGTGATCGTCCTTGGCGTTTTCGTCAAGGGGCGTGATCGATGGGGGCATGTGTGGCTTCTCCAGGATTGCACGGGCGTTTCTGTGTTTAAGTATATAGCGAATTGTTAAAGAGAACGATTAATTCATCGCTTTCCCAACACCGCCGACTCCCCAAGTGCAAGTTTAGAAGGAATTGTACTGCAAAACAGTGTAATTCTTATAAGAAATTTTACATATATGGGGCGCTGTTTCCATGCGGAATTTGTACTTGGTACTGGGAGGAGGGCAGGTGGGCGCGGGGCTGGTAGAATGGATTGTTTTCCCGCCCACCCACGATAAGAAAATTATGTCCGGCAACTCTTTTGGCAAACTCTTTTCCGTTAGCACTTTTGGCGAATCCCACGGCCCGGCGATTGGCTGCGTGATCGATGGCTGCCCACCGGGGCTGGAATTGTCCGAGGCCGATATCCAGCCCGAGCTGGACCGCCGCAAGCCCGGCACCTCGCGCCACGTCACCCAGCGCCAGGAACCGGATACGGTGGAGATCCTGTCCGGCGTCTACCAGGGCGTGACCACCGGCACCCCGATTGCGCTGATGATCCGCAACCAGGACCAGCGCAGCAAGGATTACGGCAATATCGTCGACAGTTTCCGCCCCGGCCACGCCGACTATGCCTATTGGCACAAATACGGCGTGCGCGATCCGCGCGGCGGCGGCCGTTCCTCGGCGCGCCTGACGGCGCCGGTGGTGGGCGCGGCGGCCATTGCCAAGAAGTGGCTCAAGCAGCAGTACGGTACTGTCTTCATGGGCTGCATGAGCCAATTGGGCGATATCGAGATTCCTTTCCAGAGCTGGGAACATGTGGCCAATAACCCCTTCTTCGCCGCCACCGGCGACGCGGCCCTGATCGCGCGCATGGAAGAGGCCATGGACCAGCTGCGCCGCGATGGCGATTCCATCGGCGCGCGCATCGAGGTGGTGGCGCAGAACGTGCCGGTGGGCCTGGGCCAGCCGATTTACGACAAGTTGGACGCCGACATCGCTTATGCCATGATGGGCATCAATGCCGTCAAGGGCGTGGAGATCGGCGCCGGCTTCCGCTGCATCGCGCAGAAAGGCTCCGAGCATGGCGACGAGCTGACGCCGCAAGGCTTTGTCGGCAATAACGCCGGTGGCGTATTGGGCGGCATTTCGACCGGCCAGGACATCACCGCCTCGATCGCCATCAAGCCCACGTCCTCGATCCGCACGCCGCGCCGCTCCATCGACAAGGACGGCAATCCGGTGATGGTGGAAACCTTCGGCCGCCACGATCCCTGCGTCGGCATCCGCGCCACGCCGATTGCCGAAGCTATGCTGGCCCTGGTGCTGATGGACCACGCCCTGATGCACCGCGCCCAGTGCGGCGACGTGCGCGTGGCCACGCCGGACATCTCGAAGCATAAGTAAGCGCTTCAGGCCCGCCTGTTTCATGGCCGCCTTGTGCGGCCTTCGTTTTTTACTGCGCCGCAAGGCGCTCCGCCATGCCTAGCCAGTCCGTCAGTTTCGCGCTCTTCCTGTTCTGCTATTACGCCCACGCCGGCACGTTCTCCACCTACGCCAGCCTGTTCTTCGCCGGCAAGGGCATGACGGTGGCGCAGATCGGCGTGCTGATGTCGCTGATCCAGGTGCTGCGCATTTTCGGGCCGAATGTCTGGGGCTATGTGGCCGACCATTCCGAACGCCGCGTGCTGGTGCTGCGCCTGACCGGCGCCGCCGCGCTGACGGCGTTCTCTGGTTTCTTCTTCGGCTTCAGCTTCGTCCACTTCTTTATCGCCATGGTGCTGCTGAATCTCTTCACCAGCGCGCAGGGGCCGATCTGCGAGGCGCTGATGCTGTCCGAGATGCGCGGCGACTTGAGCAACTATGGACGCATCCGGCTGTGGGGTTCGATCGGCTTCATCATCTCCTCGATGGGCGCGGCTTTCGCGCTCGATGCCTACGGTACCAATGTCTTGCCCTGGGTGGCGGGCGGCCTGCTGCTGTGCGTCTTCGGCGCCGCTTTCCGCCTGAAGGATGTGCCGCGCCCGCCGCACCGGGAAGCGCCGCCAGCCTTGCTCAGCGTGCTGCGCCGGCGCGAGGTGCTGGCCTTCTTCCTCTCCACCGCCCTGATGGTGGCGGCCCATACCTCGCTCTACACCTTCTACTCCCTGTATCTGGAGCGGGCAGGGTATAGCAAGGCGATGATCGGCGCCATGTGGTCGCTGGGCGTGGTGGCCGAGGTGCTGCTGTTCTATTTCCAGGCGCCGCTGTTCAAGCGCTGGGGCGCGCGGCGCATGCTGTATCTGACGCTGGCGGTGGCCGTGCTGCGCTTCGCCATGATCGGCGCCGGCGCAACCTCGCTGGCGCTGCTGCTGGCGGCCCAACTGCTGCATGCGGCCACTTTCGCCCTGCATCATTCCTCATCCGTGATGACCATGCAGCGCTGGTTCGCCGGCCCCTTGCAGGCACGCGGCCAAGCCCTCTATATCAGTATTTCCTATGGCGTGGGCGGCACGCTGGGCGGCCTGTTCCTGTCGCAGTGCTGGGAGAAGATGGGAGCGGAATCGGTCTACTATGTGGCGTCGGGACTGGCGGCGCTGTCGCTGGGCGCCGCCACGCTGTCCTTCCGCTGGCAGGCGTGCAGCCAGGCTGGGAGCAAGGCCGCGGGCGCGGCCTGATCAGGCCACGCGGTTGCTGGCTGTTTCCAGCTGCTGGCGGTGCTCGACCGCCTTGGCGACCAGGGCGCGCATATCGTTCAGCAGGCTGAATTCGGTCTGGCTCAATTCGATCGGCGGGAAAGACTCGTCCCAGTCGCCATAGATGAAGCCTGCCGGATGGCCGTGCGCCGACAGCGGCAGCACGATGAAGCTGCGCGCCTCGGACAGCGTGCCTTTCCACCACGCAGGCAGCTTGGCTGCGAACTTCGGATCGCGCGCATTCTCGATGAAGATCACGCGGTCGCTGGTCAGCGCCGCATGGAAGACGTTCGGTTCGTAGGCGTCGTCGAACACCATCTGGCCCAGTTTTTCCTTCATGCCTTCGCCGAAGCACATGCGGGCGGCATAGCGGCTTTCGCGGCGGTTGTGCACGAAGGCGACGGCGCGCGAGAAGTCCAGGCCCTGGAACACGGTTTCCAACGCGATCGAGACCATCTGCCCCGGGCTGGCGCTATCGACCACGTCGCGCATATCGGCCAGGCCGCTGAGCAGGATCTTATTGCCCTCCTGGCGCTGACGCGTGCGGGCCAGCGCCTTGGCGCGCCGCTCGGCGGGCTTGGACAGGGGCGCGATCGACAGATCGGCCGCCGCCACCACCTTGGCCTGCTCGATGGCCGTTTGCAGCTGTTGCGGCGAAACGCCCAGCATGCCGGCATAGTCCTCGGTCAGACGCTGCACTTCGGCGGCGCCGGCCTCGTTGTCGTGCCACAGCGATTCGGCGCACAGGCGCGACATGGTGGAGATGCCCGCGATCCAGTCCTGATGGCCGATGCCGGCGTCGGGATCGATCGGGCCGACATTGCGCATGCCGGCGATCAAATTTTTCGGCAAGCCCCAGTGGATGGCCGTGGCGCGGCCGATTTCCTCGATGCTCAGCCCCAGCAGCTCCTGTGCGGCATCGCCTTCCCGGCCTTCGCCAGCGCGTTCCTGCAGCTCGGTCCAGCGCTCCGGCATATAGAAGGTCAGCATCATGCGGCCCAGGGTTTGCAGCATGGAGCAGACCACGGCTTCTTCCGCCGAACGCGGATCGGCGCTGCCGGCCACTTCGCGCGCCACCATGCCGGCCAATACCGCTTTTTCCATCTCGATATGGGCGATGCCGGAACCGGGCGAGGCGTTCGACAGCTCTTCGATCAGCTTCAAGCCCAGAGCCAGGTGGCCGATCGCTTCGGTACCGAGCACCAGCACGGCCTTGGTGATGGTGTTGACGTGCTGGCCGAAGGCGGAATACATGCTGCTGTTCGCCAGGCGCAGCACTTTCTGCGTCAATACCGGATCGGACAGCACGGTGCCGGTCATGCTGAATTCCTGGTCGTCCTCACCGCGCATGGCGCCCAGGATGGCGGTGATGGCCTTGGCGAAGCCCGGCATATCGCCCTGCAGGCGGGTGCATTCCCACAGCTTGTTCAGGGTCTTTTCACCCAGCTTGGTGCTGGGGATGAATTGTCCGTTCATTGCTGCACCTGGCGCTGTTCTTCCGGACGCAGATTGGCGTAGGTGCGCTCTTTCAGCGCGGCCAGCGCCACATTGGCGGCCATCGGTTTGCCGGTCAGGTAGCCCTGGATATAGTGGCAGCCGCGTTCCTGCACATAGCGCAGCTGCTCGTCGGTCTCCACGCCTTCTGCCACCACCGACAGATTCAAGTGCTTGGCCAGGTCCAGCACGGCGTTGCAGATGGCGCCATCCTTTTCCGAGCCGGGCAGGTCGCGGATGAAGGCGCGGTCGATTTTCAGCACGGAGATGGGGAAACGCTTCAGATAAGCCAGCGAAGAGTAGCCGGTGCCAAAGTCGTCGATGGCGATGCGCGCCTTGCGCTCGGCCATTTTGCTGAGAATGGATTCGGCGTGCACCGGATCGATCATCAGCGTACCTTCAGTAATTTCTAAAACCAATTGTTCACCAGCGAGGCCGGAGAATGTAATCGCATCGTCGAGCACATCCAGGAATTTATCGTTGCGGAATTGCCGGGGGCTGATATTAACAGAGATATATAGCGGCCGCCTTGCCACTTCCTGAAATTGTTTAAGCTGGACGCAGGCCGATTTTAAAGCCCAGGCGCCCAGCAGATTAATCAGGCCATTGGTTTCGGCAATTGGCACGAAACGCGCCGGCGGCACCATGCCCAGGGTCGGATGCTTCCAGCGCATCAGGGTTTCGAAGCCCTCGATATCGCGCGTGACGGCGTTGACGATGGGCTGGTAATACAGCATGAATTCACCCTCGCGCACGGCCTGGAACATGGCCGCTTCCAGCGAGATATCGTGTTCCGGCGGGCCGCTGTGGCGCGGGCTGTAGACCACGCAGCGCGCCTTGCCGGTTTCCTTGGCGCGCGACATGGCGGCATCAGCATTGGCTACCAGGCGCACTTCGTCTTCCGCGTGCTGGGGGTAGACCGAGACGCCGACCGAGGCGCCGACATAAATCGTATGGCCTTCGACTTCGAAGGGCGACTGCAGGGTCGCCAGCAGGCGGCCCGTGACCAGCTTGATCTGCGCCTCGCTGGCGGTGCCGGGCAGCACGGCGACGAATTCATCGCCGCCGACGCGGGCCAGGGTATCGCTGTCGCGCAGGGTCTTGCGCAGGCGCGCGGCTGCTTCGCGCAGCACGGCGTCGCCCACCGGATGGCCCAGGCCATCGTTGACTTTCTTGAAGCTGTCCAGGCCAATGGTCGCCACCGCGAAGCCCTGGCCGGAACGGCGCGCATGGGCGATCACCATGCGGATGCGGTCCGACAGCAGCAGCCGGTTGGGCAGCTCGGTCAGCGCATCGTGGGTCGCCATATGGCGCAGTCTTTCCTCGGTCGCATGCTGGGTCGTCATATCGCGGCCCACCAGCAGCAGCTCTTGCGCGCCGTCGGCATTGCGGTAGAGGGAGACGCGCAGCTCGAACCAGGTGTCCAGATCGGGCGTGCGCAAACGCAGTTCGACCTTGCTCGCGGCCTGGGCCTGCACCACGCCGGCCAGCGCCGTTTTCAGTACCGGCTGGTCGCTGTCGGCCACCACGCCGGCCAGCATCTGGCCTTCGAATTCGCGCGGCGCGGCCAGCAGCTTGACGCTGCGCTGGCTGGCGAACAGGATCTGACCCAGCAGGGTGGTGCGGAATACGATATCGCCGGCTTCTTCCAAAAGCCGGTCGATCTCATTCCGATGTTCGCGTTCGGGAACGCTGGCTGGGCTGGAGAGCATTGTTTCGGTCTGATCTTTCAATTTCTGCATATCACTTTGTTCACATGCCATTTATTAATGCGTCATGGCCTGTGGAACTTGCAAAACCAGAACGAAATGTATCACTGATGGGAGTTAAATTACATGAAAAAAAGCAATATCCTTGCTGCTTTTCCTTATTTTTCTTATTGAGAAGCTTAAAACAGTATTTTATTCCTGCAAAACGTTCTGTGCTGATGTTTTGTTGGGCAGTTTATCCGGCCCGTCAGGCCGCTTGCAGACTGGTGCGCGCGCTTGCCGCTTCCCTTGCTTTGCGCTAGTCTGGACCTCAGCCTTGGAGACCGCGCGATGAACCCATTTGATACGCATGAAATCCATAACCAGGTTGCGCCGTTCGGCAATGTGAACCTGTTCCGCTGCGACCCGGCCTTGTGCGAGGCGGTGGCGCGCGAGGGCGAGGGCGATGCCGGCGCCAGCGACGGCCTGGCCGCGCTCGGCGAGATGCTGGGGCGGGCCGAGATTCTCGACCTGGCGCGCCAGGCCAACCGCCATTCTCCCCAGCTGCATAATTTCGACCGCAACGGCCAGCGCATCGACGAGATCGAATTCCATCCCGCCTGGCATGCGCTGATGAAGATGCTGATCGAGTACGGCGCCCACGCTTCGCCGTGGGATGGGCGGGAGGCCGGCGGCCAGGTGCTGCGCGCGGCGCGCTATATCCTGTTTGGTCAGCTGGAAAACGGTTCGCAATGCCCGGTGACCATGACTTACGCCAGCGTGCCGGCGCTGAAGCAGTCGCCCGCGCTGGCTGAGCGCTGGCTGCCCAAGATCCTGTCGCGCGAATATGATCCGCGGCCGCTGCCCATGGAGCGCAAGCGCGGCGTCCTGATCGGCATGGGCATGACGGAGAAGCAGGGCGGCTCCGATGTGCGTAGTAATACTAGCTTTGCCGAAGCGGTGAGTGCGGCCGAGGCGGAGCGCGTGTTCGGCGAAGAGGGCGCGCAGGTCTACCGCATCGTCGGCCATAAATGGTTCTTCTCGGCGCCGCAGTGCGATGCCCATCTGGTGCTGGCGCAGACCGAGCATGGCGGCAGCGCGGGCCTGTCCTGTTTCCTGTTGCCGCGCTTTTTGCCGGACGGCAGCCATAACCAGATCCGCGTGCAGCGCCTGAAGGACAAGCTGGGCAACCGCTCGAACGCCTCGTCCGAAGTGGAGTTCACCGGCGCTTACGGCTGGCTGCTGGGCAAGCCGGGGCGCGGCATCCCCACCATCCTGGAAATGGGCAGCCATACCCGCCTGGACTGCGTGCTGGGCAGCACCGGCATCATGCGCGCGGCGCTGACCCAGGCTCTGCACCATGCGCGTCAGCGCCATGCTTTCGGCAAGCCGCTGGCCGAGCAGCCGCTGATGCGCAATGTGCTGGCCGATCTGGCGCTGGAATCGGAGGCGGCCACCGTCTTCGCCATGCGGCTGGCGCGCTGCTTCGACCATCCGGACGATCCGGCGGAAGCCATGCTGGCGCGCATTCTGACCCCGGCCGGCAAATACTGGATCTGCAAGCGCGGCCCGGGCTTTGGCGCCGAGGCGATGGAGGTGCTGGGCGGCGGCGGTTATGTCGAGGATGGACCGCTGGCGCGGCTGTACCGCGAATTTCCGGTGAATTCGATCTGGGAAGGTTCGGGCAATGTGATGTGCCTGGATGTGCTGCGCGCCTTCTCGCGTTCGCCCGATGCTGCCATCGCGCTGGCGGCGGAGCTGGGTCTGGCCGGCGCGAGCGATGCCGTGTACGGCGCATTCTGTTCGGCGCTGCTGGCGGAGCTGGCCGGGCTGGCTGGTGCTGTGCGGCCGGCAGGGACGAGCGGGAAGCCGGGCGCCAGCGGGCAGCGTGCCGAAGAAGCCGGTGCCGCCGTCACGCCAGGCGAGGTGCTGAACAAGGCCGCCGATGCCGAATTCGGCGCGCGCGTGCTGGCCGAACGCATCGTGCTGGCGGTGCAGGCCGGCCTGCTGCTGCGCCATGCGCCGGCCTATGTCAGCGCGGCCTTCGTGGCTTCGCGGCTGGCGCGCGAACCGGGCGGGGCATATGGCCGCCTGCCACCGGATACCGATTGCGCCGCCATTCTGGCGCGCGCCCTGCAGGTTTGAGCCGGCGCTCCAGGCGGGGCGGGCTTTTTATCGGCCGAAACATAGACAGGCTGCGGCTCCGGCTGGGATAATGCCGGGTATACAAGCCAATGTACCTAATATAAAAAGAGTAATCATGAAACAAGATCCGCGTTTCCCCAATCTGTTTATCACCGACCATCCCCTGATCCAGCACAAGCTCAGCCATATGCGCGACAAGACCACGTCCACGCGCACCTTCCGCGAGCTGCTGAAAGAGATCACCCTGCTGATGGGTTATGAAATCACCCGCGACCTGCCGCTAACCACGCGCGAAATCGAAACCCCGCTGATGACCATCGACGCGCCCGTGATCGCGGGCAAGAAACTGGCCGTGGTGCCGATCCTGCGCGCCGGCATCGGCATGAGCGATGGCCTGCTGAACCTGGTGCCCTCGGCCCGCGTCGGCCATATCGGCGTGTTCCGCGACCCGGACACCCACCAGCCGGTGGAATACCTGGTGCGCCTGCCGGACCTGGTCGACCGTATCTTCATCCTGTGCGACCCGATGGTGGCGACCGGCAATTCGGCCGTGCATGCCGTGGACGTGCTGAAAAACCGTGGCGTGGGCGACGACCAGATCATCTTCCTGGCCCTGGTGGCCGCGCCGGAAGGCATCGAAGTGTTCCAGAAATCGCATCCAGGCGTGAAGATCTACTGCGCTTCGCTGGACAGCCACCTGAACGACCATGCCTATATCGTGCCAGGCCTGGGCGATGCCGGCGACCGCATCTTCGGCACCAAGTAAATCCCCATGGCGACCCCGGTCGATCCCGCCTACCGCGCCCGCCTGGCTGCGCTGAACGAAAAGTTCGCCGCCAGCGTGCCGCAGCGGATGGCGGCGATCGCCCAGGCGCTGGCCCAATGCCGCGAGCACGGCGCCACGCCCGAACATTTGCGCCAGCTGCATGAAAGCCTGCATGCCGTGGCCGGTTCCGCCGGCTCTTTCGGCTTCCAGGTGCTGGGCGAGCAGGCGCGTCGCCTGGAGCAGCAACTGCGCGGCCTGCAGGCCGGCGAGGGCGACTGGACGCTGACGGCGGCCGAAATCGATACCCTATTAACGTGGGCAGCGCAAGAGCCAAGCGCACAACACTACCCGCCGCAGGCTTGAGATTTATCAAACCATCCCCACATGAATTGCCTATAGTAGGTCTCATACCGCACGCAATTTTGGCGGCTGAGTGAACGCAGCATCTGTTTTGCCGCGTTTTGGTGCGAAATCTTGCGTGAAAACGCAGTTTTTCGGCAATTCTGCCACTCAGCCGCAATTATTTTTGCGAAGACGTGTTTTTGACGTTTTATTCGGTATAATGCGGGATCGTTAGATTCAAGGGTAGTGCAGTCAGTCTGTCATTTCCTACTTGCTTCAAACGATATCACGGGCGCAAGCTCATTTAACTGTAATAGGAATTGTAATGGCAACTGGTATCGTAAAATGGTTCAATGATTCGAAGGGTTTTGGCTTCATTACCCCTGACGAAGGCGGCGAAGATCTGTTCGCTCACTTCTCGGCGATTCAATCGGCCGGCTTCAAATCCCTGCAAGAGAACCAACGCGTTTCTTTTGACGTGACCTCCGGTCCAAAGGGTAAGCAAGCATCGAACATTCAGCCTCTGTAATACGCTGAGTCTAGACGACACAAGAAATCCTCGGTTCCCGAGGATTTTTTTTGCCCGTCCTCCGCGTAAACCGGCCTCAGCCGGGGCTGTGCGGCGCCCGCCAGTAGTCGGGCTGGGCGTAGCTACGCCGCAGGAAATCGACGAAGGCGCGGATGCGCAGCGGCAAATGGCGGCGCTGCGCAAAGACCGCGTAAATATCGTTGCCCGGCGCCGAATACTCATCGAGCACGCTGCACAAGCGTCCCGCCTCGATATCGCCGCCCACTTCCCACATCGAACGCCAGGCTAGGCCTTTATCGGCCAGCACCCAGGCATGCAGTACGGCGCCGTCGTTGCAGGCCATATTCCCATTCACCTTGCGCGTCACGTTCTTGCCGTTTTCGCGGAAAGTCCAGCCGCGCTGGCTGCCGTCGCTGCTGATGGCCAGGCAGTTGTGCTGGGTCAGGTCGTCCAGAGCGAGCGGCTTGCCATGGCGCTTCAGATAGGCCGGCGTGGCGACGACCACGCGCCGGTTGTCGGCCAGCTTGGCGCTCACCAGATTCGAATCCGACATGCTGGCAATGCGGATGGCCACATCCACCCCTTCGCCGATCAGATCGACCACGCGGTCGTTCAGGTTCAGTGTGGCCGTCACGTCGCGGTGCTCGGCCAGGAAGGAGGGCAGCAGGGGCGCGACGTGCTGGCGGCCGAAGCCGGCCGGGGCCGAGATCAGTAGATGGCCGGTGGCGCGCGCGCTGCGCTCGGCCACGGCGGTTTCCGCATCCTCCAGCTCGCCCAGGATGCGCTGGCAATCTTCGAGGAAGGCGGCGCCCTCGTCGGTCAGGGCCAGCTTGCGCGTGGTCCGTTGCAAGAGCTTGACGCCCAGGCGCTGCTCCAGCGCATCCAGGCGGCGGCCGATCACGGCCGGCGCGATGCCCTCGGCGCGGGCGGCGGCGGACAGGCTGCCCTTGGCAACCACTTCTACAAAAGTTGAAATCTGGCGAAACTGTCCCACACGGCGTCCTGTCTGGATTTATGACAAAAACGCACAGATGAAGTGATTTTTTGTCTTGTTTGCATAACTAAATAGTGAATATACTGCAAATCATGCAGCGGCCCAAATGTCGCCGGAATTGGGGATGATTTCCCGCCCGATTCGCAGCCTATACTGAGTTTTCAACCTTTCCCCAAATTGGAGTAAACATGACGCAGTCCTCCCTCACTTTGCCAGCAGGTATGGAAATCACCGGCGCCATCCAGCCCGGCTATGAACGCGTGCTGACGCCGGAAGCGCTGGCGCTGGTCGCCAAGCTGTCGCGCGCTTTCGAGCCGCGCCGCCAGGAGCTGCTGGCCGCGCGCGTGGCCCGCGCCAAGCGTCTGGACGAGGGCGAGCGCCCGGATTTTCTGGCTGAAACGGCCCATATCCGCAATGGCGACTGGACGATTGCGCCGATCCCGCCAGCGCTGCAATGCCGCCGCGTGGAAATCACCGGCCCGGTCGAGCGCAAAATGGTCATCAACGCGCTGAACTCGGGCGCCGACAGCTATATGACCGACTTCGAGGACTCGAATACGCCGAACTGGGACAACCAGATCAGCGGCCAGATCAATATGATGGACGCCGTGCGCCGCACGATTGCGCTGGAGCAGAACGGCAAGTCCTACAAGCTCAACGACAAAATCGCCACCCTGGTCGTGCGTCCGCGCGGCTGGCATCTGGATGAAAAGCATGTGCTGGTCGACGGCAAGCGCATTTCGGGCGGCATCTTTGACTTCGCGCTCTTCCTCATCCACAACGCCAAGGAACAGCTGGCGCGCGGCGCCGGCCCTTACTTCTACCTGCCGAAGATGGAATCGCATCTGGAAGCGCGCCTGTGGAACGACATCTTCGTGATGGCGCAGAACGAGATCGGCATCCCGCAAGGCACGATCAAGGCCACCGTGCTGATCGAAACCATCCTGGCCGCTTTCGAAATGGATGAAATCCTGTACGAGTTGCGCGAACACAGCTCGGGCCTGAACGCCGGCCGCTGGGACTACATCTTCAGCTGCATCAAGAAATTCAAGCTGGACAAGGACTTCTGCCTGGCCGACCGCGCCAAGGTGACGATGACCTCGCCCTTCATGCGTTCCTACGCGCTGCTGCTGCTGAAGACCTGCCACAAGCGCAACGCGCCAGCCATCGGCGGCATGGCCGCGCTGATCCCGATCAAGAACGATCCGGAAAAGAACGAAGTGGCCATGGGCGGCGTACGCAACGACAAGGCGCGCGACGCCACCGATGGCTACGATGGCGGTTGGGTGGCCCACCCCGGCCTGGTCGAGCTGGCCATGACCGAGTTCAAGAAAGTGCTGGGCGATGCGCCCAACCAGATCGGCAAACAGCGTCCCGACGTCGACGTGAAGGCGGCCGACCTGCTCAACTTCCAGCCCGAAGCGCCGATCACCGAAGCCGGCCTGCGCTACAACATCAATGTTGGCATCCACTACCTGGGCAGCTGGCTGGGCGGTAACGGCTGCGTTCCCATCCACAACCTGATGGAAGACGCCGCCACCGCCGAAATCAGCCGCTCGCAAGTGTGGCAATGGATCCGTTCCAGCAAAGGCGTGCTGGAAGGCGGCAGCAAAGTCACGGCCGAGATGGTGCGCGCCATGATTCCCGAAGAGCTGCCGAAGGTCAAAGCCGCCGCCCCCGACGGCAGCAGCCCCAGCTACGACCGCGCCGCCGTCATCTTCGAAGAGATGTCGACCTCCGCCAACTTCGCCGAGTTCCTGACCCTCCCGCTCTACGAAGAAATCTAAGCCCGCAGCCGAGCCCGTGTCCACCGTGGGGTCAGACCCCAATCGGACACGGGCTCGGCCGTATATGCAGGGCGATTATTTGCAGCCGGAGGCCAGCATTTGCTGGTTGCGTTTGATTTGCTGGGTGCGCTGCTCGTCGCTGATGAAGCTGCGGCCACCATTCTTGTCATAGTTGGCGACACGCTCGCCTGATTCGAGCACGCGCTGGTTGGCGCGGATGCTGTCGCAGTTCTTTGTGTTGTCGGCTTGACGCTCGCCTTCTTCCCGGTTTTTTTGTTCGGCCGCCGCCGCTTCGCTGCGGCGCTTGTTGTAGTCGGCGTTGCGTTCGGCGAGCGTGGGCTTGGCTTTGGGCTTGCTGTCCGGTGCCGGCACTGCTTCCCCTTCGGCGGCTGGCGTTTCGTCCGCAGCGGGAGCGATCGTCAGCGGCTCCGGCATCTGTCCGCGCGGCGCTTTGAGAATGCGACTGTTCGGTACCGAGGGCGGTGGCGGCTGGTCGGACAGCTGCTTGATGCCGCGCTCATTCAGCCATACCCATTGCGCCTGGGCCAGCACTGGCCAGCAGAGCAGGGCGGCCAGCACGGCGCCACCGCGTACCGCAAGCGCTTGTTTACTGCCCGCAAACCGTTTGCCTGGAGCGGATTTCATCATCGTCCTCCGAGATACGCTGCCCCCGATTTCGCCACGAATGCCGGCGGCTGTCAACGAGCTATGCCGATGCGGCAAGCTTGTATAATTGCCATGGTCTGGCGAAGGCCGGTCTTTCTCTCAACCGGGATAAAGGAGTATCCATGCGTTTAGCCTCATTGTTGACGTCTTGCCTGGCCCTGAGCCTGCAGGCCGCGCCGGTTCGCGCCGAGACTCCCGCGCCCGCTCCACCGTTAAAGGAAAGGCTGCTTCAATTTTATAAGGAGTTCTTCCCCTTCGGCTATACCGATCCGATTTCGGTCAGCCGCCTTGACCACGACAGCGTGAACGTCTGCAATTCCTTGAACCATGGCTGTTCGGTCGTGGCTCTGCCAGGCCCGGTAAGTATGGCTAAGCGCTTCGTGCCCGGGCCCTTCGTGGAAGGCGCTGCCGCCAGCTGGCTGGCGCTGGGCCAGCAGGACGCCTATCTATGTTCGGTGGCGGAGGGCGAGCGCGCAGCCACCTGCGCCAGGATGGCGGGCTTTTCCGCCAGCGGCGTCCACATCAACTTCATGCGCCGCCATATCGTCCCCATTTTGCACTTCAGCTCATCGAGCGACTCAGACCAGTTCGTCGCCAAATACGCCAAGTCCTTTTACGCGAGCCTGGCGAAAGCTGCCGAGCAGCTGAAACTGCATATGGCGGCGGAGAGCAAGCCCGCCGCGCTGGTCGGCGCCTTGCCCGCCAGGCAGCTCCTGTTTGATGTTCCCGGGGCGGCGCCCCAGCCCGAGGATGGCAACGGCGGCGCGTGGGAAGTGCCGGTTGGCGGAGACAGCGAAGTCGGCGCAGAGGGCGAGGGCATCAGCTGAATTGCGGCCCTGCCGGTGCAATATGGACGAAAACGCAAAGCGCGGCGCCAGGTGAAAACTGACATGGTTTTGGACAGGGAACTGATCCTTCTGTATAATTCACTTTTGCGCCGATAGGAAATGTACTATGCGTCTACTTCAAAAAGCACTCACCTTCGATGACGTGCTCCTCGTCCCCGCGTATTCGAATGTTCTGCCTGCCGATACGTCCCTCCGCACTCGCCTGACCCGAAATATTTCCCTGAATATCCCGCTGCTGTCCGCCGCAATGGACACCGTGACGGAAAGCCGTCTGGCGATTGCCATGGCTCAGGAAGGCGGCATCGGTATCATCCACAAGAACCTGAAACCGAAAGACCAGGCCCGCGAAGTGGCCCGCGTAAAACGTTTCGAAGCCGGCGTGCTGCGTGACCCGATCACCATCCCACCGGATATGAAAATCCGCGACGTCATCAAGCTCACCGAGCAGTATGGCATCAGCGGCTTCCCTGTGGTGCAGGGCAAGGAAGTAGTCGGCATCATCACCAACCGCGACCTGCGCTTCGAGCAGGAGCTGGACGCCGAAGCGCGCGCCAAGATGACCCCGCGCGAAAAGCTGGTGTACGTTAACGAAGACGCCGACACCAACGAGGCCAAGCGCCTGATGAACAAGCACCGCCTGGAGCGCGTGCTGGTGGTGAACGAGGCCTTCGAACTGCGCGGCCTGATCACCGTCAAGGACATCCAGAAATCCACCGAACACCCGAACGCATCGAAAGACCAGCACGGCAAGCTGCTGGTCGGTGCGGCCGTCGGCGTGGGCGCCAAGGATGAAGAGCGCATCGACCTGCTGGTTGCCGCCGGCGTGGACGTGCTGGTGGTCGACACCGCCCACGGCCATTCGCAAGGCATCCTCGATCGCGTCAAGTACATCAAGACCAAGTACCCGCACGTGGACGTCATCGGCGGCAATATCGCCACCGCTGCCGCTGCCAAAGCGCTGGTGGAATACGGCGCCGACGCGGTGAAAGTGGGCATCGGCCCAGGCTCGATCTGCACCACCCGTATCGTCGCTGGCGTGGGCGTGCCGCAGATTACCGCCATCTCCAACGTGGCGCAGGCGCTGGAAGGCACCGGCGTGCCATGTATCGCAGACGGCGGCATCCGCTTCTCGGGCGATATCTCGAAAGCGCTGGCAGCCGGCGCATCGACCGTGATGATGGGTTCCATGTTCGCCGGTACTGAAGAAGCGCCGGGCGAAGTGATCCTGTACCAGGGCCGCAGCTACAAGTCCTACCGCGGCATGGGTTCCCTGGGTGCGATGACCGATGGTTCGGCCGACCGCTACTTCCAGGACGCCACCATGAAGGCCGACAAGTTCGTGCCGGAAGGCATCGAAGGCCGCGTTGCCTACAAGGGCAGCGTGCTGGCGATCATCTTCCAGCTGGTGGGCGGCGTGCGCCAGTCCATGGGTTACTGCGGTTGCGCCACCATCGACGAGCTGCGCGAGAAAGCTGAATTCGTCGAGATCACCTCGGCCGGCATGCGCGAATCGCATGTACACGACGTGCAGATCACCAAGGAAGCCCCGAACTACCGTTCGGAATAAGCCTTCCTTCAAGGCCGGCGGCGCGCATCAGCAGGTGCGGCCCCGCCGCCGGCGCTTTTACTTCGCAGTTTTCTAATCTGGCCTCTACGCATCCATGCACTCTAAAATCCTCATCCTCGATTTCGGCTCCCAGGTAACCCAGCTGATCGCGCGCCGCGTGCGCGATGCCGGCGTGTTCTCCGAAGTCTATCCTTACGACGTCAGCGACGAATTCGTGCGCAACTACGGCGCCTCGGGCATCATCCTGTCCGGCAGCCATAACTCCACGCTCGAAGGCGATTCGCCGCGCGCGCCGCAAGCCGTGTTCGAAGCCGGCGTGCCGGTGCTGGGCATCTGCTACGGCATGCAGACCATGGCGGCCCAATTGGGCGGCAAGGTGGAAAATGGCCTGGTGCGCGAATTCGGCTACGCTGAAGTGCGCGCCCGCAGCCATACCAAGCTGCTGACCGGCATCAACGACTTCGTCACCGACGAAGGCCACGGCATGCTGAAAGTGTGGATGAGCCACGGCGACAAAGTGCTGGACCTGCCGCCCGGCTTCAAGCTGATGGCCAGCACCGACAGCTGCCCGATCGCCGCCATGGCTGACGAAGACCGCGGCTTCTACGCCGTGCAGTTCCACCCCGAAGTGACGCACACCGTGCAGGGCAAGGCCATCCTGGGCCGCTTCGTGCACGAAATCTGCGGCTGCAAATCGGACTGGAATATGCCCGACTACATCAGCGAAGCGGTCGAGAAAATCCGCGCGCAAGTGGGCACGGATGAAGTGATCCTGGGCCTGTCCGGTGGCGTTGATTCCTCCGTGGCTGCAGCCCTGATCCACCGCGCCATCGGCGACCAGCTGACCTGCGTCTTCGTTGACCACGGCCTGCTGCGCCTGAACGAAGGCAAGATGGTGATGGACATGTTCGCCAAGAACCTGGGCGTGAAAGTGATCCAGATCGACGCGACCGAGCAGTTCATGGGCCACCTGGCCGGCGTCACCGATCCTGAGCAGAAGCGCAAGATCATCGGCCGCGAATTCGTCGAAGTGTTCCAGGTCGAAGCGGGCAAGCGCTCCAACGCCAAGTGGCTGGCGCAAGGCACCATCTATCCGGACGTGATCGAATCGGCCGGCAAAGGCAAGAAGGGCCAGACCATCAAGAGCCACCACAATGTGGGCGGCCTGCCGGAAACCCTGAACCTGCAACTGCTGGAACCGCTGCGCGAACTGTTCAAGGACGAAGTGCGCAAGCTGGGCGTGGCCCTGGGCCTGCCGCACGATATGGTGTACCGTCACCCATTCCCAGGTCCAGGCCTGGGCGTGCGCATCCTGGGTGAAGTGAAGAAGGAATACGCCGACCTGCTGCGCCGCGCCGACGCCATCTTCATCGAAGAACTGCGCAACACGCCATACGAAGCGGTGGCCGTGGAAGGCGCCGATCCAGACAACGTGCCGAAGAACTGGTACGACGCCACCAGCCAGGCATTCGCCGTCTTCCTGCCGGTGAAATCGGTGGGCGTGATGGGCGACGGCCGCACCTACGACTACGTGGTCGCGCTGCGCGCCGTGCAAACCCAGGACTTCATGACCGCGCATTGGGCGCACCTGCCGCACTCGCTGCTGGGCAAGGTATCCAACCGCATCATCAATGAAGTCAAAGGTCTGAACCGCGTGGTGTACGACATTTCGGGCAAGCCGCCTGCGACGATTGAGTGGGAGTGATTTCCTGCTTGGTTGCCTAGAGCAGCACTCGGCAACAAGACCAGCAAAGCCCCTGATTTTTCAGGGGCTTTTTTATGTGGCTGGGCCTGGCAAATAGTGTCAAGTGCAACTGGCGAATGGTATCGATCATGACATCGCGTAACCGGTTGCAGGCGGGAAGCGGTGGTGCCATCACCGTGATGGCAGGCGGATTTTTTGAGGAGTTGGACATACTCACTGACACCAAGCCGCACACCTAGAAGTCGGAAGCGCAGGCGTATAAAGTGGCAGATCGCGACGGCATTTATGTCACGGTGCTCTCTTCGGGTACGCTGGCGTTCCGGCTGGCTAGAACAAGTGTTTGGGATTTGGTGAGAATTGGAGAATTTTTATCGTAGAGTTCCTGCCTATATTGAATCGTTAGGGCTTATCTCATGCTTTTGGGGGAAATATGCACCTTCGACCTACGCTAATACTGATTCTTTCATTATTGGTGATTGTGGGACACTCCCGCGCAGATGAGTTTGTCCAATCCCGAAAACTGTATCTGACCCAGGCGGGCTACATGACTGACCGTGATGCTGCGATTCAGGAACACGCGCGCCAGTTTTGCGTAGGTAATCCGCGCAGATTGAATTGCCATGGCCGCTTCTCGCGAGAGTATTTCGAGACAGGGGCGCGCGTGTGGAAGCTTGAGGGGTTGTACGGATTTATCACGCGCAATCCGCCGTATCCTGACCAGGTTTTCGAGGACATCGTCGATGCCGACAGCATCTACTACGACTGCCCAAAAAGCTGGTCCAATGTAACACTCAGCACCAATCCCGGCCTATGTTCTCGCCCGGAGCAGCCAGAACCAGATTGCGATACCTGCGATCCGCGCGTTTCACCCACGGCCGGCAATCCAATTCTGATCACAGTCGGCATCAAGCAGCAGGTCGAGGTCGATTACCAAAATTATCTGGGCACGCTCAGCTTTATTCGAACCTATCGCAGCGATACCCGGCAGTGGCAGCACAACCATACAGCTTTTGGCATCAATTTCGGCAGGTCCGGCTTTGACCAAGTTCCACCCAATGGTTGCCTTCAAAGCGTTAGTGCCAACACTGGAGAGGAATGGTGCTACACCTACGCAGGTCGGCGGCAAGCGAATGATTTTGCCCTTCGCCGCGGCAATGGCCGCCTTCTACGTTTTGGCTCCAGCAGCGATATGTTGCCGCCTAAAGATGTGAACGACCGAGTGACAGATATCTTCGATGCCGGCGCTTCTTGGGCAGGTTCGCAAGTGCGGCATGGTCAAACGGATGCTTCTGAAATTTATGATTGGAACGGCTTGCTTCGGAGCTCGACGGCCCGTAACGGTCAGATTACCCGTTACACCTATAGCGACACCTCCACTTCTCAGGATATCGCGCCGAAACCTGGTCTGCTAATCAGCGTTACCGATGCCTTCGGTAATCATCTGAACTTCATTTACGATCCACGGTCCCGACTCATCAAGATGCTCGACCCAGCGGGCGGGGTGTATGAATACGCCTATGACGCCTCGGGCAATATCACATCGGTGACTTACCCCGATGGGAAATTGAAGCGTTATCTGTATGGCGAGCTGGATCGGACGGGAAATACCAGGCAGCCCTTTGCGCTTACCGGCATTGTTGATGAAAACGGTGATCGCTATGCCAGCTACACCTATAACAGCGCTACTCGTGCGATAGCGACAGAGCATGCGGGTGGGGTCGAAAAATATCTGGTCGCTTACCCGGCTACTTCCCGGACGATCGTGACAGATCCCTTGGGTACTCAGCGTATCTATGACAACGTACAAGTCTTGGGCGTGAAAAAAACGTCTGGGATTACGCAGCCTGCGAATGGGGGCCTGCCTGCCGCGTCGACGGTGACGAGTTACGATGCGAATGGTAATTTGATAGGTTTTCGGGACTTCGATTACACCACGAGCAGCTATGCTTATGATCTTTCACGAAATCTTGAAATTCGCCGAACCGAGGCCTTGGGCAAGCCGGAAGCTAGAACCATTGGCACGGAATGGCATGCGCAATTTCGCCTCCCTTTGCGTACTGCCGAACCCAAACTCATCACCAGCTATAGTTATGACGAGCGGGGAAATGTTCTCAGCAAATCACTGCAGGCCACCAGTGATGCCAGCGGCGCAGCAGGCTTTTCCGCTGCTACATTGGGAGCACCCCGCGTTTGGCGTTACACATATTCTTCCGTTGGCCAAGTGCTTACCGTCGACGGTCCGCGTACCGATGTCAACGACTTTACGGTCTATGTCTACGATAGCGCCGGCAATTTGACCAGCGTACGTAACGCCGCTGGCCACACTACCCGTTTTTCTCAATATGACGCCCATGGTCGTGTTGGCCGCATGATCGATCCGAATGGCCTGGTCACGGAACTGAGGTATACGCCGCGCGGATGGCTGGTCTCGCGCTCTGTCGGCGGTGAATTGACGACATACAGTTACGATGGGGTGGGGCAGTTGGTGCAAATCAGCATGGCCGATGGCAGCAGCCTACGCTATGGCTACGATGCCGCCCACCGTCTGACAAGCGTCTCCGATAATCTGGGCAACAGCATTAACTACGGTTTGGACAATATGGGCAACCGGATCAATGAGCAGATCAAGGATCCTAACGGCGTTCTCACGCGCCAGATCAGCCGGGCCTATGATGCGCTGAATCGCGTGCAGAAAGTCACGGGAGAATAGCCATGAAGATGTGCTTGTTATCTCCATTGATGTGGGGCGCATTGCTGTGTTTGCTCAGCGCTTCTGCCGCTTCTCAAATACAGAATACGACCACCCAGTACAGCTACGACCAGGTCAGCAATGTGGTGCAAGCCGGTGATCCACTGGGGCACGCGACCAAATATAGCTATGACCAGTTACGGCGGCAGACAAGGGTTGTCGATGCAAAAAATGGCGTGACGGAAATTGGATACGATGGACAGGACCGCATTAGCCAGATCAGCGATGCTCGCCGTTTGCAAACCAGCTATGCGATTGATGGCTTAGGGAATCTGATTCAACAAATTAGCCCGGATACCGGCCGCACAGTCTTTACTTACGATGAAAGCGGTAACGTCAAGACTCGTACAGATGCCAAAGGACAAGTTACTAGATATCGGTATGACGAGCTAGATCGCGTGCTCGAGGTCAGCTATAGCGATGGAACTGCTGCGATCTATGTCTATGACCAGGGAGCAAATGGCCTTGGCCATCTGACCCAAATTCTCGACATTAGCGGCAGCACGCAATATTCCTACGATTTGCACGGACGCGTTGTTAGGGAAGCGCGTGAAATCGATGGGAAAGTTTATGTGACGGGCTATCGGTATGATGGCGCAGGCCGTTTGGTCGGTATCGACTATCCCAGCGGACGCAGTGTAGATTACCTGCGGGACCCGATCGGAAATATCAACGAAATCCGCACCGGTAAGGACGGAAAGATAGAGGTGTTGGCCAGTGCCGTTCTCTATACTCCCGTGGGCGCCGTGCAGTCATTCATTTTTGGGAATGGCCAACGATATGTCCGTACTTACGACATTGATGGTCGCGTTTCGAGTTATACCTTGAACGGCGAGCCGCAGATTGTCAGTTACGATGCGGGTAGCAGAATTACAGGGATCGCTGTCCCTCAAAAAGCGGACACGGCTGTCAGCTATGGCTATGATGAACTCAATCGCCTGACCAGTGAACTGCGCAGTACCAGTAGCTTAGCCTATAGCTATGATGCCGTTGGTAACCGCATCCGCTATTTAAACGGCGCCACGACAACCACCTACGGCTATGCGACTGAAAGCAACCGCCTTATGCAAGTGGCTGGGGCGCAAACGACAGCGATTCTGTCAGATGCCAACGGGAGCATTGTCAGCGGTGCGAATGGCTCTTTTAACTATGATGCCCGTGGCCGATTGGTAGCCTCGGACACAGCGATTGGACGCGTCGCATATCTGCTTAATTCCGTCGGCGAGCGCGTGCAGAAGAAGACGCCCAACGCAACCATTGTATTTCATTACGACATGCAAGGGAGGTTGCTGGCGGAGAGTAATGGCGAAACCTTTTTAGAATACGTGTATTTAAATGATATTCCTGTCGCCAGATTATTCAGTATTTCCGCCGCTTCGGGCGAAAAGGACGCAACGCTCTACGTCCACGTGGATCATCTGGGTGTGCCACGACTGCTCAGTAGTGCCGCCGGTATCCCTGTTTGGCTTTGGGATACCGACGCATTCGGTTCACAGCCACCGCGACGTCTCCTGTCGGCAGACAACGAGTTTAATCTACGGTTTCCTGGCCAATACTTCGATAGAGAAACTACGCTAAACTACAACTACTATCGGGATTACGATCCACAAATTGGGCGGTATGTGCAGTCGGACCCAATCGGTCTGAACGGTGGTATCAATACCTACGGGTACGTTGAAGGAAATCCACTCAGCAAGGTTGATCCAACCGGTGAAGTCGCGTTCGTCCCGATTCTGATTGGTATCGGTGTGGGCATGGCGTTCGACTACGGCGTCAGCGAATGGAAAAAGAAGAACTGCTCGTGCCCAACCGCCAGCACACCAGCGGGAGCTGCCGGGAACGGGGCTTTGGGTGGCGCCGTGGGGCTTTTTGGCCCATATGATTCCAAGCCGCGTACCGGCGTTGCGGGAGGCGGTCCGGCGGGCAGTAAAACATCGATCTTCAGTAAGATTAATCACGCTGCGGCGAGGAGCGGGGCATATTCGATTGCCACGCGAAATGCGATTACGAGTGTGGCCCGTAGAGTGCCTTATGCTTCTGCGGCATTTGCCGGGTACGAACTCTATGACGCATTTACATGCGATTGAAAGCGGATCATGAGCGGATTGACGCCAGTGCTAACTAACTTCCTGAAGCTGTGTGGTCTTCGCCAGTCGCGGATTGATAATTGCGACTTAAATACGAAGCTTTACCACGATTTGGGGATTTATGGAGAGGTCGCGGAAGGCTGTATGGAGGTATTGGTAGATGCTTATCAAGTTGATATGACGAATTTTGACTTCAAAACGTACTTCCCGCTTGAGTTTCCTGGAAAGACGGGCGTATCACGATTCCTTCTATGGCAGCTCCCTTTTGCTAGGCGCATAGTGGAATGCAAGGAAGACTACAGTCCACTTACACTGGGAATGATCGAGGCAATCATTCATTCCAAGCAATGGCCTGAATCGCCCCGGGTTTGAAGGAGGCTCCAACATTTGAGAAAATGGAGCCACCATGAAGAAATCAGTCCGATATTCCCCGAAGTGATGGGGCGCGCCGCGCGCATGGTCCAAGAGGCGGGCAGCGAGTACGAATCGCAGTGGGCAGCCATTACACCAGCGCACCCATTACGATACGGGTGGCCGCCGCGATGATCTCCTGGTTGGTCGGCGCATCCTTCTGCTCACGCGTGTAGTACACGGCAATGACTATCGGCGCGCCGCTTGGCGGATAGGCGGTGCCGATGTCGTTGACGGTGCCGTGGGCGCCGGCGCCGGTCTTGTCGGCGACGCTCCAGCCGGCCGGCACGCCAGCGCGAATGCGTTGGTCGCCCGTGGTATTGCCGCGCATCCAAGTGTCCAGCTGCCGGCGCTGTGGCGCCGGCAGGGCGTCGCCCAAGAGCAGCGCCTGCAAGCTGCGCGCCATCGAGGCAGGGCTGGCCGTGTCGCGCGTGTCGCCCGGAATGGCGGTGTTCAACTCCGTTTCCCAGCGTTCCAGCTGGAAGGCTGGATTGCCGATGCTGCGCATATAGGCGGTGACGGCCTGGGGACCGCCTATCATACGCATGAGGAAGTTTGCTGCGCTATTGTCGCTGTACTGCAGGGTGGCGGCGCATAAGGCGGCCACCGTCATGCCCTCGTCCACATGTTTTTCGGTGACCGGCGAATAAGTGACAAGCTCATCGGCGCGATAGCGCACGCTTTTTCCCAGTAGTTCCTCGTCGTTGGCGCTGCGTGCCAGAACGGCGGCCGCCAACATGGCCTTGAAGGTGCTGCACAAGGGAAAGCGCTCTTCGGAGCGGTGCCCGATGCGCTTGGCGCTGTCCGAGCGCCAGGCGGCAACGCCAAGGCGGCCACCGGCGGCTTGCTCCAGCGCGGCCAGTTGGGCTTCGGCGGTGGCGATGGAGGGTGTGACCGGAGCGGCAAACAGCAGCGAAGATGGGCACAGCAAGGCGGCGCCGGCGGCCAGCAGGTAATGGCGGCGGGTGTGGTGCGGCGATGTCGTCATGTTCGTGTTTCTCGTCGGAGGTCAAAAATCAAGTAGTATGGCTGCCGGCCATTATAGTGGCCGGCCTGGGTAGTTTTACCCTGTTCATGGTGCTTGGAGCGTACGCTATATGAATGTGAATTTTGCCGTTACGGCGGCATGTGTGCTTGGTCTTTTGTATTTTGGACGGGAGGTGTTGCAGCCCGTGGTGGCGGCCCTGGTACTCAGCCTGGCGCTCGCCCCCTTGATCCGTGCGGTGGGGCGGTTTGGATTGTCGCGCATGAGTGCGACTTTCGGCGCATTGGGCTTGGTTGTCGTCGTTTTTGCCGCCGCTTTTTCCGTGCTTGGTGCGAATCTGCTTGCCCTGACGTCCGAACTGCCGCGCTACAGCGCTGAAATCCGCGCCAAGTCCAAATCATTGCAGGCAATGACCCAGCATCCCCTGGCCCGCCTGGCCCCGCAACTGCTGGAAGGGGCGCCCGCGACGCCGAATCAGGAAGCCAGTGCGCGGCCCTTGCCGGTCGAAATTCATGAACGTGCCAGCACCAGCGATGCTATCGCCAAAGCGATCGGCGTAGTGTCCGGTCCCTTGGGCGAGATTTTCCTGGTACTCGTGCTGCTGATTTTCATCCTGCTGGATCGGGAGAACCTGCGCGACCGCGTGCTGCGTCTGGTTGGACAACGCGAAGTGAGCCGCGCCATTAAAGGGTTGGAGGATGCGGCCGAAGGCGTGTCCCGGTTCTTCTTCGCCCAGCTGGTGCTGAATGTGACGTTCGGCGTGGTGATCGGCATCGCCCTGTGGCTGATCGGTATTCCGCACGCAGCGTTGTGGGGCGCCATTTGTGCTGCCTTGCGCTTCGTTCCCTATATCGGCGCCTTGATCGCTGGCGCCGCGATTGCCTTGTTTGCGGCGGCGGTGGAGCCGGGATGGGTGCTCGCCGCCTATGCGCTCGTGCTGTTCCTGGTCCTGGAACTCCTGGTCGCGCACGTGGTTGAGCCGCGGGTGTACGGCCACAGTGTCGGCATGTCTGCGCTGGCGGTCATCGTATCCGCGCTGTTCTGGGGCGCCATCTGGGGGCCGCTCGGATTGCTGTTGTCGACGCCGCTGACGCTGTGCATCGTGGTTGCCGGCCGCTATATCAAAGGACTGGAACCGATCAGCATCCTGCTGGCGGAGGCGCCGGACACCAACGAAGCGCAGCGCTTCCACCACCGTGTGCTCAGCGGCGATGCCGACGCCATTCTGGAGGATGCGCGCGCCTTCTTGCGCAAATCGACCTTGGCGCGCTATTGCGACAAGGTGCTGCTGCCCGGCATGTTGCTTGCCAGCTCGGACCTGCTCGGCAGCCAGGAGCAGCGCTTGCGGGCGACCGTTGCGATGGTGGCGGATACCTTGGCTGCCGGCCATTCGCCGGGCCGTTCGCGTCGGCGCAGGATCTCCATGCTGAACGAAAGCATCGGCGCGCATCTAAGGCACCGGCGGGAGGAAAGGCTGGGGCGCTGGCAAGGTTCGCTGGACGTGCCGGCGCGCTCCGTCATCCTGTCGACGGCCATGCCAGGTGTTCGTGAAGAGTTCATGAGCGAGCTGCTGGTGCTGGTGTTCCGCGAAGCGCGCCTGGATGCGCGCAGTTTTGTCCTCAAACAAGATGAGGGTAATGCCGACAGCGCTCCCGATGCCGGCCAACTGATCTCCACCGTTTTCATTGCCTATCCGGTCGAAAGTGAACTGCCTGCGTGGGCCGCCGCCGTGACCGAGCTGCGCGCCGCGCTGCCAGACGTTCCGCTGGCGACCATCCGTCCGCATGACAGCCTGGCAGAGGAACTGTCGCAAGTGGCGAAACATGTCGACCTGGTGCTGCAGTCCTGCGAGGAGGCTCTGGCCTTCGTCGCACCCGGACGCAGTGGCTGACATGCCGTAGTTGCCCGGGCTGCAAAAACAGCCTCGCTCAGTCATGGCGCAACCGCGATTCCGGAACGGTTCAAAGATCTTGTCTTCACTGCCTTACCAGATGTATGCTGCTGCGGCATTTACCATCACTCACTCATGCGAGATATTCATTTGAAAAAGCTGCTTTCCTATTCCGCCGTTGCCCTGACGATGGCTCTGACCATGTCCGCCTGCAAGCGTGCCGAGCCGCCGGCTCCAACCTCATCCGAAACGGCTCCGGCGATTTCCCTGCAAAAGATTGATACCGTGGTTGGCACGGGCAAGGAGGCGACTGCCGGTTCTACCGCTGTAGTCAATTACACGGGCTGGCTGTATGAGCCGAAAGCTGAGTCGCAGCATGGCGCCAAGTTTGATTCGTCGGCGGGCCGCTCGCCGTTCAGCTTCAAGATCGATGGTGGCCAGGTAATCAAGGGCTGGGACGTTGGGGTGCAGGGCATGAAGGTGGGTGGAAAGCGCACGATTATTGTGCCGGCGGAGATGGGCTACGGCGCGAACGGTATTGGCCCGATTCCACCGAACTCCAACCTGATCTTTGATGTTGAACTGCTGGAGGTTCAGTAAGTGGCGTAAGCGACCGGATGGGCAACTGCGGTCTGCGCCAGGAATTCATCACGCCGCACTGGCCGGGGCAGAAAGGCCAGTGCTGGCTGCGGCCGCGATGGTGGAAGCATGCAGGTACATGAAGCAGGCGAGGAGTGGAATCTCGAGCGCAAGCGCGTACTGGGTGCGCGACACGCCAACTCCGAAAGGAAACCATATGCCGGGAAGTCCGAGCGCAGAGAGTTCCCCGGGAAACAAGGCCACTCCCATGACGAGCGTGGCGAGGAGTGCCAGCGGTCGCAGATGACCGTATCGGACGATGCCCACGCACGACAAGCCGAATAGCGCCAGCAACATGGCGCGCGCGCCAGCCTGAACCGACGGGAGCTCAAAGCCGGGAAGCGCCGCGAGACCGGCCACCATTCCCAGCAAGCAGGTGGCAATGTCCAACCGGCGCTCCCGGACTCTCGCCAGGCGATAGCACGCGAGCAGCCACAGGACGATCGCCAGCGGATTAAATATGACGTAGCGCGCGACGATGATGGCCTGCAAACTTTCAGCTTCGGTCCAGTAGAACAAAGGCTGATTGATGCGCGATGCCGCGATTGCTGACACGGCTGCCGCGGCCAGCAGCAAAAATCGCTCGTTGTGCGCAAACCGGCGCAGCGCGAGAGCAAACAGCGCGAGAGCCAGCAATGCCAACGGTTCCAGCAGGTCGACGACATAGCCCCAGAAGGTTTGCCACCATTGCACTTGATAACGCGCGGCTGCCGCAGTTGGTTCGGCGAGAATCGGCGCTACATGCATGCCACCCGCCTCGGTATCGCCGACCGACTCGCGCGGTAGATAGACGTGAATAGCCAAAACGCCTTCACCGGCGGAGGCCGTTTCGCCGAGGGGAATCAGCTGCGGCCGGATGCCGAAGACGCGCGGTGGCGTCTCGCTAAATTTGCCGATGCCGCCGACCTTGCGGCCATTCCAGTAGACTTCATATGCGCTGTCGACCAGGGTTGGTCCAATGAGTACCGGAGCGGAGCCGGTCGGCACGGTCCAGCGGACGCGAAGGCGGTACCAGGCATGACCCCACTGGCCACTGTGGCCGCGCGAGGTCCAGCCGGGAACATAGCCGGGAAGGCCGACATCGCCGTCATGCGCGCCAGGCTCCGGCGTAAGATCCACGCGCTCCCACTCACGATCGTCAAACGCTGGTAAAGCCCAGCGTGCATCGTTCCCGAAGCGGAAAGACCAGGGGCCGTTCAATGGCATTTCCGCGCGCGCCAGCACAAGCTCCGTGGTCGCGTGGGCTGCGTGCATCCAGATGCATGCAAGCGCCGCACCGACCAGCGCGCACCAAATCCGTCCGGACACGCTATGCAGCCGACTGCTTAGGGCTATCCGCGATTTGTGGCGCATCGTTGACTCCTTGGCCGCTGCCGATCAAACGCGTGGCCTCAGAACTCCTGGTTGCGTGCTGAGAGATCGCGCGGTGAGCCGAGCAGGAAGATGTTGTTGTTCAGCGTGTCCTCACCTTTGTAGTGTTCGTAGGAGGTCAGCGCGGGAAGCAGGTCGCGCACGAGCGCCTGCTGGCTCGGGGTGGTCTTGTCCGACTTCAACTTGCCCAGTATGAAGGTCTGCACTTGCTCCGACTGGTTTGCCACCTGTTCCAACGTCGCCTTTCTTAGCTTGCCTTCCTTGTAATTCAGCGAGACATTGCTGCTGGCGCTATCGTTGATATGGTGGTAGTCGTAGTTTTGGGTTTGCGGAGTTCCATCGAATGTTGGCGCGCCGGATTTGCCGATCTCGGTATGGAATTGGGCCTCCAAGTGCGATTGCTGGCTCTGTCGAATGGAGCGCTCGTCAGGGCTGCGGTTATCCACAACAGTCTGCTGCGAAATATCATAGGAGAAGTTGTCCTCCTCCCGCGCCTTGAGCGGATTGCTGGATTTTGGCGTCTGGGTGACGGCCGCATTGAAATCAGACAGGCCGGTCAGCGTGGTACGGTCGTGGGAATTCAACTGCCAGCGCTGCAGTGTACTGAGGTCGCTGCGACGTTCTTCGCTGATGGCCGTTCGATTCATATCGGAGAAGGCGTCTTTAAACATGGACATCAACTTCTTATCGCCACGTCCGCGCGTTGCCGCCTGGTCGAATTGGGCCAGGTAATTCTTGATGGCTTTTTCCTGCTGCTGCTTGCTGCCTACGTGCTCCAAGGTGCTGGTGTTCACGTTGACTTCAGCCTGCCCGTCCGGTCCGCCAATGCTCACTTTCCGCTTTGTGTCGTCAATGTGGAAATCCAAAGTCTGCGATGTGGCATCCGGACCCTCCACCTGGGCGTGGAAGTCGATGGACTGCACAAACTTGCTATCGAGCTGGGTCAGGCCGCCTAGCCGGACTTGCGGGTTCGATCCCGCCATGCCGTCGATGGCGCCCTGGAACCCCTCCGCCAGATGGGACAGGGCCTTGCGCTCATCAGCACTCAGTTCAGCGCTTGAGCTGAGCTGGTAGATCATTTCATCGCCCACATTGGCCAGCGTAAGGTCAACCTTGGTGCCGCTGCGGGTTGTGATACTCAAGGTGAACTTGTTATCGACAGACTCCGGCAATTTGGCATGGTCCAGCGGAATGACCGCGCCGGAGCTGAGCTGCTTGAGCATGTCCGCGCCAAGGTCTTGGTAGCGCAGGCTGGTCGGGATGGGGGCGGAGGCGGCAGCAATCGCTTCTGGACTCAGTGTGACGATCGTTGATGGCGACGCCGCCGGCGTTGCGGACGTGCCGAACTTGGCTACGATTGGATTGCTATCCCGGCCGGATGGGGAGGGGACGTAGCGGGTGGCAGGTTGCCAGTTGGAGAGGGGGGCTATGGAACTCATTCCCGTTTTAACGGCAGCTTATTGGCGAAACTTTAATTGTGATCCTTTGCCATTTCTGTTGCGGAGTGCATGATAGCGAAAAAGCATGCTAGCCTACTGCGGTGGTGCGGCAAGCATCACCGCCGACTGTATCTATTTCATGGCAGCGATTGCCATGCCTTCATTGCGTCGACTAAGCAAGGAGTTAGGAATGAGTACCCAAGGAAAACCTGAAGGCTTCAACACCATCACGCCAAACAGCATCGTCAGCAGTGTGGCCGATGCCGTCAAGTTTTACCAGAAGGTGTTCGGTGCGGAAGAACTGCTGCGCCTCAACACGCCGGATGGCAAGGTAGCCCATTGTGAATTGAAATTCGGCGATTCGCGCATCAATCTGGGCGAAGCGATGGAGGGCTGGCCTGAGCAGCCCTTGCTGGCGCAAATCTATGTACCCGATTCGGATGCCACGTTCGCGCTGGCCATCAAGGAGGGCGCCAAGGAGTTGAGCCCGGTGACCGATATGTTCTTCGGCTCGCGCGAAGGCCGCGTGATCGATCCGTTCGGCAATACCTGGACCATCGCCACGCATAAGAAACAAGTGTCCGGCGAAGAAATGCAGCGTCAACTGGATGCGATGTACGCCTGATCGCCGCCACAGACTGCTTAAATCCTAAAATTGCCAGGCTTTTTTAAAGAGTATATGAAAACCAAGGGTCTAATTTTATTTTTGCCGTTGCTAATCGCGTTGCCCTCGCTCGCATCAGCAAAGCGCGCATGCGAGATTGCTGATGCTGAAATAGTAATTAACAATATGTTCATCCCTGCGGAATCAGTGGCCGCAGTAAAAAAGTGCTCAAGCAATCATCCGATCTGCATCCTCAATGACGATCAAAAGGTGATTGCTGCTCAGGACGCGAAGGAGATTGCTAAGAAGCCGAGTGGCGCTGTGCTGGGGGCCTATCAGCCAGATGAACACACTTGTTTAGTGGGGCAGTTTAGCGGCGGAAGTGCAGCTGCTTGGTTATTCGAAGGTTGGGATACCAGTTCCGGCGTGGCTAAACCGATTAATAGCTTTGGTAAGACGAGGCTGAATTCAGACTCAGTCTTCCCCGCGGGATTGGTCAATGTGATGCATTCAGCTTACGTGAAAACGAGAAAGCCGAGCGTTCGGCGATAAGCCAAGCCACTCAGTCTTTTTGATGGCATTGTGAAATTATTCTCGTAAGTAGGCTAAGGCCCTGTTTTTACAGGGCTTTTTTGATTCTTTCGGTGGAGCGGCAGCTATTTCCCCTTGAGCGCAAGGGGAAATGCGAACAACTCTTCTTGAGGACGGGAAAGCATGGTACGCTATCATTGTTTTCCAGGAAATGTTTTCGTGCCCGCTGCGTAAGTCAAGCGGGCGGTTCCAAAGTCCCGGTCGGATGCCGCTACCCGTGGTAGGCCAGCCAGGATTGATCAATGCAAGTGCGAAACCATCGCACGTGAAGGAATCAGAATGAGTAAGGGTGAACCACTTCGCCTGCATGTTCCCGAACCGACGGGACGTCCAGGCTGTGCAACAGATTTTTCCTACCTACGCCTGTCGCCGGCTGGCGCTGTGCGCCGTCCCGAAGTCGATGTGGCTCCCATGGATACGCGCGATCTTGCGTACTCCCTGATCAGCGTGATCGATGCCGAGGGTAACGCAGTTGGGCCGTGGGTGCCGCAAATCGATATTGAAGTCGTGCGCAAGGGCATGCGCGCCATGATGAAGACGCGCATCTTCGATAGCCGCATGCTGATGGCGCAGCGCCAAAAGAAAATGTCGTTTTACATGCAGAGCCTGGGTGAGGAAGCCATCGGCACCGCGCAGGCGCTGGCGCTGAATGTGGACGATATGTGCTTCCCCACCTATCGCCAGCAAAGCATTCTCGTCGTGCGCGACTATCCAATGGTGGATATGATCTGCCAGCTGATGTCGAACGAACGCGACCCGCTCAAGGGTCGGCAGTTGCCTGTCATGTATTCGGTGAAGAAGGCAGGTTTCTTCTCCATCTCCGGCAATCTCGCAACGCAATACATCCAGGCGGTAGGCTGGGGCATGGCCTCGGCGATCAAGGGCGATACCAAGATCGCCTCGGCATGGATCGGCGACGGCGCCACGGCCGAAGCGGACTTCGACACCGCCCTGACTTTCGCCCACGTATACCGTGCGCCGGTCATCCTCAATGTGGTCAACAACCAGTGGGCCATCTCGACCTTCCAGGCCATTGCCGGCGGCGAGGACACCACCTTTGCCGCGCGCGGCGTCGGCTGCGGCATCGCCTCGCTGCGGGTCGATGGCAATGACTTCCTGGCGGTGTACGCGGCGTCGTGCTGGGCTGCCGAGCGGGCGCGCCGCAACCTTGGACCGTGCCTGATCGAATGGGTCACGTACCGCGCGGGTCCGCATTCGACCTCGGACGATCCATCCAAGTACCGCCCCGGCGACGACTGGTCGCATTTCCCGTTGGGCGATCCGATCGCCCGTCTGAAGCAGTACTTGATCAAAGCCGGCGCGTGGTCCGAACAGGAACACGAGGAAACCCAGAAGCGTCTGGAAGCGGAAGTATTGGCCGCGCAGAAGGAGGCCGAACAGTACGGCACCATGGCCAGCGGCCATACCTTCAGCCCCGCAGAAATGTTCGACGGCATCTACAAGGACATGCCGGAACACTTGCGCGTGCAACGACAGCAACTGGGGATATGAGATGGCGGAAAACATCGTGAAAACTTCCATGACCATGATCCAGGCGCTGCGTTCAGCGATGGACGTGATGATGGAGAAGGACGACAACGTCGTGGTCTTCGGCCAGGACGTGGGCTACTTCGGCGGCGTGTTCCGCTGCACTGAAGGCCTGCAAAAGAAATACGGCAAATCGCGCGTGTTCGATACGCCGATTTCCGAAGGCGGCATCGTCGGCGTGGCAATCGGCATGGGCGCGTATGGCCTGCGGCCGTGCATCGAAATCCAGTTTGCCGACTACATCTATCCGGCCTACGACCAGATCGTGTCCGAGGCGGCGCGTCTGCGCTACCGTTCGGCCGGCGACTTTACCGCGCCGATCACCATCCGCACGCCGTGCGGCGGCGGCATCTACGGCGGCCAGACCCACAGCCAAAGCCCGGAGGCTGTTTTTGCCCACGTATGCGGCTTGCGCACCGTGATGCCGTCGAATCCTTACGACGCCAAAGGCCTGTTGATTTCTTCGATCGAGAACGATGATCCGGTGATCTTCCTGGAGCCGAAGCGCTTGTACAATGGACCGTTCGACGGCCACCACGATAAACCGGTGGTGCCCTGGTCGCAGAACCCATTGGGCGAGGTGCCCGAAGGCTATTACACCGTCCCGCTCGACAAGGCCGCCATTTTCCGGCCGGGCAAACAGCTGACCGTGCTCGCTTACGGCACCATGGTATGGGTCAGCGAGGCGGCGGCGCGGGAGACCGGCATCGATGCCGAGATCATCGACTTGCGCAGCCTCTGGCCGCTGGACCTGGATACGATCCTCGAGTCGGTCAAGAAGACCGGCCGCTGCGTTGTGGTGCATGAAGCCACGCGCACCTGCGGTTTCGGCGCCGAGCTGGTGTCGCTGGTGCAGGAACATTGCTTCTACCATCTGGAAGCGCCGATTGAGCGTGTGACGGGTTGGGATACGCCTTACCCGCATGCTCAGGAATGGGCGTATTTCCCGGGTCCGGCGCGAGTCGGCGCAGCGTTCAAACGTGCGGTGGAGGCATAAAGATGGGTATTCACGTCATCAAGATGCCTGATATTGGCGAGGGCATTGCAGAAGTTGAACTGGTCATGTGGCATGTCAAGGTGGGCGACGCCGTTACCGAGGATATGATCCTGGCGGACGTCATGACCGACAAGGCCACGATTGAAATTCCATCACCGGTCCATGGCACCGTGGCCTTGCTCGGTGGCGCGGCGGGCCAGGTGATGGCCGTGGGCGCGGACCTGATCCATATTGAAGTGGAGGGCGCGGGCAACCTGAAAGCGCAATCCGCAGCGGCTGCCGCTCCGGCGCAGGCTGCGGCCCCAGCCCCAGCCCCGGTTTCTGCGGCGGCACCGGTGGTTCCCGCAGCGCCGCCCGCCGCCGAGAAACCTGCGGCGGCGCCTGTCGTCTCCAAGCCTGCAGCGGCAAACGGTGCCACGCCCGCAGCGTCTACCCGCGTGGCGCGCGAAGCCGGAGAACGTCCGCTCGCTTCGCCGGCCGTACGCCAGCGTGCATGGGATATGGGCGTTGAGCTGCAGTTCGTGCATGGCAGCGGCCCGGCCGGCCGCATTCTGCATTCGGACCTGGACGCCTACGTCGCGCGCGGCGTGCAAGACGCGCCGTCCGCCGGTCCTGGCGGCTACCGCGAAAATCACACGGAGCAGACCATTCCGCTGATCGGCCTGCGCCGCAAGATCGCACAGAAGATGCAGGAATCGAAGCGCCGCATTCCGCACTTCTCCTACGTGGAGGAGATCGATGTTACGGAGCTTGAAAGCCTGCGCACGCGTATGAACGAACAGTGGGGCAAAGAGCGCGGCAAGCTGACCGTGCTGCCTTTGCTGGCGCGCGCCCTGGTGGTTGCGCTGCGCCAGTTCCCGCAGATGAACGCGCGCTTCGATGACGATGCCGGCGTTGTTACGCAGTACGGCGCCATCCATCTTGGCGTCGCCACCCAGACCGATGCCGGTCTGATGGTGTCGGTGATGCGTCACGCCGAGGCACTCGACCTGTGGTCCTGCGCCGGCGAGATCGGACGCCTGGCCGAAGCCGCGCGCACGGGCAAGGCCACGCGCGACGAGTTGTCCGGCTCGACGATCACCATCTCCAGCCTGGGCGCCTTGGGCGGCATCGTCACCACGCCTGTGATCAATCATCCCGAAGTCGCCATCATCGGCGTCAACAAGATCGTGGAGCGTCCTATGGTGCGCCAGGGCGGGCTGGTAGTGCGCAAGATGATGAACCTCTCGTCCTCGTTCGACCACCGTGTGGTCGACGGCATGCACGCGGCCCAGTTCGTGCAAGCGATCCGCGCCCTGCTGGAATGCCCAGCGATGCTATTTGTGGAGTAATCGATGAATCAACACACCACTACGCTGCTGGTGATCGGCGGCGGTCCTGGCGGCTATATCGCGGCCATCCGCGCCGGCCAGCTTGGCATACCCACCACGCTGATCGAAGCCGCAGACCTGGGCGGCACCTGCCTCAATGTCGGCTGCATTCCTTCGAAGGCGCTGATCCATGCAGCGGAAGAGTTTGAAAAAGCCACGCATTTCGCGCACGGCTCGGCGCTGGGCATTTCGGTGCAGGCGCCGCGCATCGACATCGGCCAGACCGTGCTGTGGAAAGACGGCATCGTCAGCCGCCTGACCAGCGGCGTGGCCGCGCTGCTGAAAAAGAGCGGGGTGCATGTCGTCAAGGGCTGGGCCAATATCGTCGATGGCAAGACCGTCGAAGTGATACGCGACGGCGAAACCCCGCAGCGCATCGGCTGCCAGCACCTGCTGCTGGCCACCGGTTCGCACGCCACCGAATTACCCTTCATGCCGTTCGGCGGGAAGGTGATCAGCGCAACGGAAGCGCTGTCTCCCAAGACCGTGCCGGACAAGCTGGTGGTGGTGGGCGCGGGCTATATCGGCCTTGAACTGGGCATTACCTATGCCAGGCTCGGGGCCCAGGTGCATGTGGTGGAGGCGCAGGACCGCGTCCTGCCGGCCTACGACACCGACTTGACGCGTCCTGTCGCCATCGCGCTCAAGGGCCTGGGCGTCGAAACCCATCTTGGCTGCTCGGTGCTCGGCCTGGACGAGAAGGGCAGTGCGGTGCGCATCAAGAATGCCGCCGGCGAAGAGTCGGCATTGCCCGCGGACCAGGTGCTGGTCGCCGTTGGACGGCGCCCGAACACGCGCGGCTTCGGCCTGGAAAAGCTGCGCATCGATATGGATGGCCACTTCATCAAGGTTGACGACCAGTGCCGCACTTCGATGCGCGATGTATGGGCCATCGGCGACGTGACCGGCGAACCGATGCTGGCGCACCGCGCCATGGCGCAAGGCGAAATGGTCGCCGAGATCATCAGCGGCAAGCGTCGCCACTTCACCCCAGCGGCCATTGCGGCGGTGTGCTTTACCGATCCGGAAGTGGTGGTGGTCGGCCTCACGCCCCAGCAGGCGCGCGCGCAGGGCATTGCCTGCATCGACGCGATGTTCCCATTCGCCGCCAACGGACGCGCCATGTCGCTCGAATCGAAGGACGGCTTCGTGCGGGTGGTGGCGCGCAGCGACAATCATCTGATCATTGGCTGGCAGGCGGTCGGGAAGGCGGTGTCGGAGCTGTCCGCAGCGTTTGGCCAGTCGATCGAAATGGGCGCGACGCTCGAGGATGTGGCGGGCACGATCCATGCGCATCCGACCTTGGGCGAGGCGATCCAGGAGGCAGCGCTGCGCGCCCTGGGGCATGCGCTGCATATTTGAACCATGGTCCGGTGAGTCGCTGTGCGCGAACACCGGACCTTGCTGCTGAAAACTAAGCTTTAGGGTTGTTTTCTTTGTAGATGTCGGCCAGGAATTTGCCCAGGCAGGTGAATTCCGTCATGTCGTGAAGGGCCATCTCATAAGCGAAGTTTTCCAGCGCAGCCTTGTCCAACCCCATTTTCTTCGTCAGCGCTTTTGACAGGCGCGCGCCGCCAGGGAATTTCTTGAAGCGATCGAAGGATTCGTGGGTGCCGATCCAGTAGCGGTTGATCATTTCCAGGCCGGCCGGAGTATCGCGGGCCAAGTGAATCATGAGCACCAGCGGCGTATCAGGCGCGTCCCACGGCGAGATGATGCCGCTGGCGTTGAAAGTGAAACCTTCTTTTTCGATCAGGGTTCTGTCCACGCCGAAGGCGGCTGGATCATCGAAGCTGATCACACCATCGAGAAACATGCCGCCGATGTATTCGGTAATGTGGTTAGGGTTGCCATATAGGCGCTCACCGTAGCTCAAGCGGGTATCGGCCAGACGCTTTGGATCTTTCACCGAGTTGTGAATGTGAGCGTAGGGGAACCACAGCATATAGCGTTCGCTTTCCAGCGGATGCCAGCAGAACCACCATTCGAACATCTTGGCGGTAACACCCGGGAAGACGTGGCGGCTTTGTGCGTAGGCCAGCGGACCTTCTTCAACCAAGGCATAGCCGGATACAGGTGCCTGCCCAAACGTCTGCATCATTGTTTTTAGACCAGTGACGGTTGGCGGAATGATCCACTCTTTCGGCAGCGGGCCTTTTTCCAGTGCTTCAACCATCTCGACAGGCACCACCAGATCTTTCTGGAAGTACTTCGCGTATGGCTTGGCCTGCACCAGTTTTTTGTTGATCGGCCAGCGCTTTTGCATTGGAACCTGGAAGTAGGTAACCAGCGTTTTGTCTCCGGGCTGAACAGCGTCTTTTGCCGTTGTCGCTGCGGCCAACAGCTTGGTTGGCATACCGGTAGTCAGCATGGCGCCGGCGGCCAGCAGAGGCGTGGTGGTCAGCAGTTTTCTACGCGAAATCATGTTCATTTTTTATCCAATCTTTGATTGATAAGTTTGTCCGTTTATCGGAACAATGTTCCGAATAATGGAATTAGTATATAAATGAGAAAAAGCAATGTCAACGCGGTTTTTTCGAGGATTGCTTAAGAATTGATTTTTTTGATCCTTAAACGGTCAATTGTTCCGTACAATGGAACAGTTGGAACGTGGTTGCACCGGAAGTTGTGCTCTTTATGGATGAAATGGAAATATGAGCGAAGAAAATGATGGAAATAGCGGGAAGCAAGTGATTGCACGTGCCGCTGCAGTGTTACGCGCGCTGGAGAATCAAACCGGCGGATTAAGCTTGGCGCAGATTGCGAAGGGCGCCGATCTCCCTCGCACCACGGTCCATCGCATTGTGGCTGCGCTGGAAGCGCAACAGCTGGTCACCAGCGGCAAGGGGGGCGTGAAATTGGGGCCGGCGATCGTCCGACTTGCCGCTTCCGCCCATACGGACGTCGTTGCAGTCTTGCGCCCATATGCCGAAGCACTCGGACGTCGTACCAGGGAAACGGTAGATGTTTGTGTCTATCGTGGCTTGCACGCCGTATCTGTGGACCAATACGTCTCTGATCGGGAACTGCGCGTAGTGTCGGCGATAGGAACGGCCTATCCGATCCACTGTACTGCGCACGGTAAAGCCTTGCTTGCGGATCTGCCCAACGAAACAATCACCGGACTCTTTGACGGTCACTTGGAACAGCGGACGCAAAATACCATCACTGATAGCCAGCGCCTGCTCATCGAACTCGATACGATCAGGGAGAACGGTTACGGTGTCGATATCGAGGAACACGCCTTGGGAGTGTGCGGTATAGGGGTTACCCTAAACACGGGAATGACTGAGCGATACGCTATTTCATTGGGCGTGCCAGCGCAACGATTCGCCGAGCATAAAAGTGCGCTGCTCTCCGCGCTCATGCAATGCAAGGCAGAAGTCGAGGCGGTCATTGGCGCCTAAAGGGGAACATGCCGGCCAGGTAAAGGCACTTGGCCGGCAACCGTGTTGATCGCCGATTTCAGCGTTGCTGCAGCCTCGGGCGGCGCTTGCTCAGACGGCGCCAGCCCAACACCAGTCCGCTTATGCTCAGCATCGCGCCCAGGATGCTCAGCGATGCCACCATCACGTCCCATATCGGACGGGTACGCAAGCCGGCGGCAAAATCGAGCTGGTGCAAGCCACTGAACAGCCAGCGGTTCCACTTGCTGTTGTGGTCGGCATATCCGACCAGCGTCCCCTGCGCAGGGTCGATGTAGAAGGCCGTCTCATCCGCCAACTTGAACTGTGCACGCAGAACAGGGAAGGGGCGGTCGGCATGATGGCTGTAGTAATAGCTGTCGCCGCTGGTAAGCCGGTCAACTGCCAGAAGCGGAACGTCCGGTCGTGTGGCACGCACAGCCAGCAACAGCACCTCGTTCGAAATCGACGGCAGCACAGCGCCACTATCCGTACTCAGCAGACTGCGTCCGGTGCGTTCGAGCGCACTGAAGTACAACTTGCCGCCTACCCGCCGCCATTCCAGTTCGAGCAGGCCGGGCCGTGCGCGGATGGCCGGCGCCAACGCTACCGACAAATCCTCCTGGTTCAGCGGGCCGCCTGCGAATGCCAGCCTGTCCTTGGCTGTCAGGCCCGGCGACGACAGCCAGTCGAATGGCGTGACGGAGAGCCAGCCGCTGAACAGCCAGGTCAGCGTCAGCGTACCGATGCCCAGGCCGAGCCAGTGGTGCCAGGCCTGCCAGCCGCGATAGGGCGAGCGCCGTCCACTGGCATAGGGCTGACGCAGCCTGAGCCGCTGTATGCCCAGCACCATGCCCGCCATGACCAGGAGAAAGGCCGCGCCCGAGGTCCACATCACCACCTGGCGCCAGGGTTCCCCATGGGTACGCAATGGGGTGAAGTAAATCCAGTGGATGACCGAGCCGGCCCAGTTCCATGCCCGTTCGCTGCGCGTCGTGTCACGCACCAGTTCGCCGGTGCGTCCCGACACGTACAGCACACTGCCCGCAGCGTCGTCCGCTTCAAGGCGGTACAGCGGCCGGTGCGTTTTGACTGCGCCAAAAGTCCACTGGTCCTGATCGATCTGCTCCACCGACCAAGCCGTGGCGGCCGGGACGGCGCTGCGGGCGGCGGCCTGCACCATGGTTTCGGTGACATGCAAGGCGGCGCCGGTGTCGGCCCAGACGGAGGACCAGCGGCCATTGCTCACGAAGTGGTAGGCGGGCCGGCCCGCCACAGTGTTGAGCTTCACGGCGCCGGGAACGCCGGGTTGCGTGGTGGCCTGCCAGGCGTCCCAGGCGCTGACCTTGACCTGCGCGGCATCGAGCGCTGGGAGCCAGGCCATGCGCTCCTGCTCGCTGAGCTTCGGATACGGCACATACATCATCACGATGCCGGACCCGAACCACAGCAGCACCAGCAAGCCGATGCCTATACCCAGCCAGCGGTGCAGCAGGTGCAGCTGGCGCTTCCAGGAACCCATGGCGCCGGCGATCAGTAGCGCCACTGGGCGCTCAGCTCGACATGGCGGCGGTCGCCCAGCAGGTACTGGCTATCGCTGTACGAGGTGGTGGCGTACAGCTTGTCGGTCAGATTGCGCAAGTTCAGCTGCACCCGCAGGTTGCGGTTGACGTTCCAGCCCAGCGATGCATCCAGCGTGGTGTAAGCCGGCAGTGCCTGCGTGTTGCCATTGTCGATATAGCGTTCGCCGACGTAGCGCGCGCCGATTGCGGCACGCCAGCCCTCGCTACGGTAGTTGAGCCACAGGTTGGACGAGATTTTCGGGACATTGGCAGGACGCTTGCCGGCGCGCGAGATCTTGCTGCTTTCAATCAGCTGGTCGAACTGGGCGTCCGTGTACGCGGCGTTCGCTTCCAGGCGCCAGGCAGACGCCAGCGCGACGCTGGCACTGACTTCGGCGCCGCGCGACGATTGCGAACCGCCCTGGATCGACAGCGCCGGATTGGCGGGATCGCGGGTGATGATGTCGTCCTTGCTGATGCGGTACAGGGCTGCAGTCCACTCCGCCTTGCCGTTCGCCAGCGATTGCTTGATGCCGGCCTCGACCTGGCGCGAACTGGTCAGCTTGTAGCGGCTGTTGGACAGATTGAGCGACAGCAGGCTAGTGACCGGGTCGCTGCCGCTGCTGACCTGTCCATACAGGGAGGTGTCGGCGGCGAGCTTCCAGCTCAGGCCGAGACGCACAGCGTTTGCATGCAGTTTGGAGCTGAAGCCCGCTGCGCCCAGCAGGCTGATGCGCTCGACCTTGTATCGGTCATGGCGCAGGCCGGCCAGGAGCAGCAAGCGGTCGCTGAAGCTATAGGCATCCTCAAGGTACAGCGCATTGGTGGTGGTGTCGGTGTGGAAGTTCGGCCGCAGCGGGTCCGGGCTGTCGAATACGCCGGGGTTGAAGCCAATCGGCGCCACCGTGGATGCGCCGCCATATGGCGAGTTATTGGTGTGCGTGAAGTTGATGGTGGCCGTCTCCCATCCGGCGACGACGCGGTTGGCGCCGGCGTTCCAGCGCGCTTCGAGACGATTGCCGGTTTGTTCCTGGTCGTGCTGAAGGGCGATGTAGTCGTTGCGTTCGACGAGCTTGGCTTGCGCGTCGTAGGCATAGCTTTCCACATTGCGCCAGTTGCGATGCGCCTTCATATAGGCCAGTTCGTTGCTGATGCTGAGTGCCGGGCTTACACGCCAGCTCAGGCGGGCAACCGCCTTGTCGTCTTTGAACGAGATGTCGGCGTCGCCCACGTTGTAGTTCTGGTTGCGCAGTTCGCGCGCGATGCGGCCCTCGACCAGGGGCGTGCCGAAATAGCGCCGCGGCCGTTGTTCCGAGTGGTCGAGCGAGAGGTCAAGGTCGACGTTTGAGCTTAGCGCATAGCTCACGCTGGTCAGAATCTTGCTGCGGCGGGACTGGCCGCGATCGATAAAGCCGTCGCTGCGGTCGGCGTAGGCGTCGACGCGGAACGCGCCCTTTTCGCCCAGGGCGCCGGTGGCGCCAATGCCGCCGCGCAGTGTCTTGCCGCCGCCGATGCCAGCCATTGCCTCGATGCTGGTTTTGCGCTGCGGCGCTTTGCGCACGGCGTTGATGGTGGCGCCGGTGGTGCCGCTGCCGTAGACGATCGAGCCTGGACCGCGCAGCACTTCGATATATTCGTAGCCCCAGGGATCGGCTGGATAGGTTGCCGTTCCCGAACCGACTTGCGGACGCTGGCCGTTTTCCAGCTGCGCAATGGCGCTATTGCCGCTGAAGCCGCGCGCAGAATAGGCGATGCCATTGCCAGGAGAGCTGGTGTCGGTCAGGCCGGTGGTGCGGGTGACCGCATCCTTGACCAGCAGGTCGCCGCGTGCCTGCATGGTGTCGGCACCGAGCATCTCGGCGCTGGCGGGCAGCTCCTGCAAGGTCAGGTTCAGGCGGCTGGCCGTTGCGCTCTCGCTTGCCAGGCTCAGTCCTTCGTGCGACGCTTTTCCCTGTACCGTCACAGTCGGCATGACTTCGGTTTGCTGTGCCCAGACGCCCGGAGCGCAAAGTGCGGCGATGGTGGCAACGAGAGGGCGCAGGGAGATGGCGTGGTTTGAACGGAATGGGATCATGGAAGCAGCTCTGTAGTAAGTAAATTTGCGGCGCGCAAGCCCACCAGCAGGCGTGGCGCTGACCGTGCGCGCAAAGGGCACGGCAGCGCGCACGGCGGCCGTGTGCGATTGCTTAAGCGATCAATGAAAAAACAGCGAACTTATCTCTGGCAAAACCGCACCCCGCGGCTTTACGCATGCATCGTGGCTGGCCGGTCTTCTGGCTTGCCTTCATCCTTCCCTGTTCTTGCCTTCCCGCGCGATGCGCAGTGGCGGTTGAGCAGAGTCGTCAGGCTTACAGCAGCGGGGGCTGCGCCGGACTGGCGCGAAATGAAAATCTCGCATGTCACCGGCTTCCCGTTTCACCCTCCGGCTGAGAAGCGGGAGGGCACCATTCACGTAATGCTGCGCATTCTACTTGCAAATTGCACTTTTAGATATAGTCCGCTGAACTGGATTATGCCGCTTGCGTTTCGGGCAAGCTCAAGCGGCCGCCAGCCACGGCAGGCGCGGGTTTGATGACGCTGGCCGGCATATCGAGCAGATAGTCCGGCAAGGCGCGCTCAAAGATGGTGCTGAACAGGATGCCGGTCTGGGCGGCCGCCAGCTGGTAGCGGCGCCGCAGCTCCGCGCTGACGAGCGGGTCGGTGCTGGCCTCGTAGCGTTCCTGCAGATTCTGCATGCCCCGCAACTGATCCTGTAGCGGGGCAAGGCTTTCTCCCGTTGCACGCCCGCCGATATAGGCGCCCTGGCTGATGCCCATTAGCGTCAGCAATGTCGCCGAGATCTGGATATGGGCCAGTTGATCGACGCCACTGACGATGACATAGGCTGCGATGACGAAGCTGAAGATGAGCATCTGAAACTTATAGATGTCGAAGCGTTTGTTGCTCATCAGCAGGTCGGCGGCCGAGGCGCGCCGATTGTTGCTGAGGGCGGGGGCGGTGAACCAGCCCAGCTCCTGCACATAGCGGTAGACCGCCGGGTCCAGCTCTTTCCTGATCGAGGAGGTGATCTGGGTGCCGGCGGCACCTGCCGTCGACAGTCCGATCAGGTATAGCAAGTCGACCGACAGTTCCTGCAGCATGCCTGTACGCAGCCACTGGTAGAACAGCAGCGAGGCGACGATTAAAGTGAATACCAGCATTTGCAGTTGCGACAGGCTGGCTTGGCCGCTACTGCCGGTAATGTGCCAGGGCAAAAGGCGCCGTGCCTGGTTCGGGTGCATGGGGCGCAACTTGTCGCCGCGCCGATAAACGGCAGGGACAGCCATGGCGGCCGTAACGTAGCAGGCAATCGCAAACAGGAATGTGGCGAGTATGCTTGAGGGTTTGCTGGAGACTTTGAGATTGAGGTCATGCCCGAATTTTGCCGGTCCGCGTTTGCCGTTTTTGTACGCGAAGGCGGCGAAACGCAATTGCACCGCTTGTTCCCGCTCCCAGAATTTCCATGACCGGTGCAAGTCCCGCGAATTGGCGAATTCTTCGATTTTGGGTACGACGAAGTAGACGAGGGTGCTGGCGGCGTCGCCGGGCTGGCCGGGCTGGACTTCGATGTGGTCGACTATCAGCGGCAGGGTGCTGACCTGGTCACTATGCGCGAATGAGAAATAGCCCAGCACGCAGACCGTCTCGCCATGCTCGATAAAGTTGGGCTCGACGTCGATATAGGTCGCGGTGCCGCTTGCCAGGATGGGCGTGGGGAGCAGCAGCCTGGCGTTGTCCAGCGTCGCTATCGCCTCGTTGATCGCCCCGCGCATGGCGAACACCTGTTCCTGTGCCGGCAAGGAGACAAAGCGCGATGAGCAAATATCGTCCACCGCCTGGCCATCGTCATTCTGGGCAAGACAGGTACCCGACCAAATAAGCATGCTGGCTAACACGCAGAGCAATTTGTTCATGGGCGCTCCCCGCATGGGAATGAATCTATCTGCTCAACTATTCTAGTGGCTGAGAGCGTGCTGAACACTCGCCAATTGTCACAACGTAACTGTCTGGAATGCCACCAGCCATGCCCTGGCAAAGAGCGGTAGCAATCAAATTGCCATGTGATACTTCAATAATTTCATGCGCCAGACTCTATTCGAGCACCGGGCCGGCTGGCACAATGCGCACGTCATGCATCTGGTTCAGATAGGCTTCAAGGTAGCCCTTGTGGCTGTAGCCGACAATGACCAGCGCGCGGCTGCCGGGATGGTTGCCCATCGCTTCGCGGATATTGGAGGCCATGCGCAGATTGCGTCTTTCCCATGTGGCGACATAGAGGCGGCCGAATTGTTGCGGCGAGGGTTCGTCAAGCATGGCGCCAAAATCGCTTTCGTAGACCAGCTTGACGCTCGATGGCTGGTTCAGGGCGCGGTACAGCGCCAAGGTCTTTTCCGGCTTGTCGATGCCGGCGGATAGCGATTCGTATTCCTTTTGGCGCTTGGCGAAAGCCGGATTTTCCCAGGCCTTGGCCAGCGCCTTGTCGTAGCCGTCGAGCTGCGTGAGCGGCACATCCGAGATCGAATGGTCATCCATTGGAATGACGCGTTCATGTCCGAGCGCGGCGGCCAGCGGCGCTGCGAGCAGCGTGTCTTCGCCACGGGGGCCGCGGCCGAATTGCCGCTGGTCGAGAATGGCGGCGAGCCTGTCGTCCAGGCCGTCGCCGGCGTGCCGTTCCGCCTCCGGCAAGCGCAGCCATTGCACCAGCGCTGACACGGGTTCGCCGCCGGCCAGGAAGAGGGCGGCAAGACGGCGCCGCTGCGATGGCGTCGGCGCCGCAGGCCAGTTCTCCAGCAGTTTATCGATTTCGGCGGTGGCGGCAGGCACGTCCAGGCCGGTCGCCGCCTGCGCCGGGGAAGGATCCCAGCGGCAATAGCGCTGCGCGGTGCCCTCGTAACGCCTGGGGTACTGGCGCATGACGGCGCACTCAGGACCGGACAGGCTTTCGATCACGATGATCTTGGGCTTCCAGGAGATTAGCTTATCGAGCAGCGCGTTCAAGCTGGCTGGCTGGAAAGTGGCCGGCAGCTGCGCCAGGTGGGCCGTACCCAGCACCAGCACTTCGTTCGGCTTGCCCTTGGGCGGGACTTTCAGTGTGCTGGGGTCGAAGCTTTCAGTGGCGGCTTCGGCGGATGCCGATGCGGCAAACAGCGTCATGGTCAGGCATAGCAAGGTGAGGCGCTCAAACATGCAGTAATCCTTCGTTAAATGGATGCCCTAAGCCGCCCCGTGGCGTTCATTCCAGCTCGTCGATGCTTATCGTGCCGAAGGTATGCACAAGCTGGGCCACGATATGACCCAAGTACTCTCGGCCAAAACCGCCGTGATGGCAGAAGTACAAGCCGTACTCTGTTGCCGAAGCGGTTGCATCAGGCATGCCGGAATCGCGTGCATCGTGCCGAAACGCTATCGCGTCTGCCTGATTCGCGAGCAGCGTTGCTCCGGGCAGGCGGCTAAGTGCCTTGATTGTGGATTCGCCGCTTGGGCTCTGGAATGAAAGCTTGTATTCAAAGCCCATGAATCTTTCCTGATGCAGAAGGTGTTCGTAAATCGTGGTTTAGGACGCTTGTATTTTTGGCTACTGCAGTAGTTTGCCGTAAATATCGTCTATCAGGCAAGTAGTGGAAGCCGGCCTACGCAGGCGAGGCGGCTGGTGCAAGGCCGTGCGATATACTGGTCCGTCCATCTCGACGACGATTGGAAGGATATGCTCAGGATAATGCTGTCTTTGCTGCTGGCAGGCGCGCCCTTGGCCGCCGCTGGCGACGATGAATGGCCGCGCGCCGTACCGGCCGCCGCCGGTTTGAATCCGCAGCCGCTGGAGCTCATGGATGCGGCGGTCCGCAAGGGCGACTTCAAACAGATCACCAGCATCCTGATTGCCAGGGATGGCAAGCTGGTATTCGAATCCTATTACGATGCCGGCGGCGAGGCGGGCCTGCGCAATACGCGTTCCGTGACCAAGAGCGTGACCGGCATGCTGGTTGGGATTGCGATCGGCCAGGGCAAGCTGGCCGGCGTGAGCGCGCCCGTGTTTGCCTTCTTCCCGGAAAAGCAGCCGGTGCGCCACCCCGATCCGCGCAAGGAAAAGATCACTGTCGAAGATTTGCTGACCATGAGTTCCCTGCTGGAGTGCGACGACCAGAACCAGTATTCGCGCGGCAACGAGGAAAGTATGTATTTGCTGGAGGACTGGACCCAGTTCGCGCTGGACTTGCCGATACGCGGTTTCCCGGACTGGGTGCCCAGGCCGCAGGACTCGCCCTATGGCCGCAGCTTCTCCTACTGCACCGCCGGCCCGACGCTGCTTGGCCCGGTGCTGGAGAAGGCCACCGGCGAGAAGGTCGAGCAGTTCGCCGCGCGTACCTTGTTCGGCCCGCTGGGCATCACGCGGCTGAAGTGGCAGCACACGCCGGCCGGCATGGCAATGACGGGCGGCGGCTTGGGGTTGCGCAGCCGTGACCTGCTGAAGCTGGGCCAGCTATACCTCGACCAGGGCGTCTGGCGCGGCAAACGCCTTCTCTCCGCCGATTGGGTGCGGCAATCGATGGCGCCCCATGCGCAAGTCGATGAGAACACCGAATATGGCTATTTTTGGTGGATCAAGCAATTCACGCAGGACGGCAAGACCTACCGCGCGGCCATGATGTCCGGCAGCGGCGGCAACAAGGTGGTGGTGATGCCGGAGCAGCGCCTGGTCGCCGTCATCACCACCACCAATTTCCAGGCCAAGATGCCGCATGCGATCAGCGAAAAGCTGATGAGCGACTACCTCTTCAAGGCGCTTGGGGAAATCAAGCCGGAATCTCGATGACGAAGCGGCAGCCTCCCGATGGCGGCGCCGTACTCAGTTGGACCGTGCCGCGCAGGCGCGTTGCCGCCTGCTGGACGATGGACAATCCCAGGCCCGATCCCGGCATCGTCTGTCCGGCGCAGCGGTAGAAGCGTTCGAATACCATTGCCTGTTCCGCCGGCGCGATGCCCGGGCCGTTGTCCGTCACGGCCAGCATCAGCGGGCCATCGGCGGCGGGGCGCCGCAGTTCCACCCGCACTTGCCCGCCTTGCTGGATGTAATGCACCGCATTGTGCAGCAGATTGTGCAGGATGGAGAGAAAGGCATGCCGGTCCAGCGCATGGAACAGCGTGTCCGGCGCTTCCAGCGACAATTCGATATCGCGCTGCATCGCCGCTGGCGCGACGTCGGCCATGGCTTGCTGTGCCAATTGGGCCGCGTCCAGCTTTTCCAGCGGCGCGCGCTGCTCCTGCGCGCGTTCGAACAGCGCCATTTCCAGCAATTGCTGCACCAGATGGGAGGCGCGGGCCACTGCCTGGTCCAGCTGCAGTTCGGCTTCGGCGCGCTGGCGCGCATCCGGCGCCAGCGCCAGGACGTGGGCTTGGGCCGAGATCACGGCCATCGGCGTGCGCAGCTCGTGCGCGGCGTCTTGCACGAAACGGGCTTCGCGCGCGATCTTGCTGCGCAACTGTGCCAGCAGGGTATCCAGGGCGCCCGCCAGCGGTTTGAGTTCCTCATATTCCGGCATGGCGTTCAGCGGTTCCAGATCATGCAGGCCTTTTCCGGTGATCTGCTCCGACAGCTGCCGCAAAGGCCGCAGGCCGCGCCGCACCGTCACCCATAGCGGCAGGACCACGAGCGGCAGGGCGATCAGCATGCTGACGGCCAGGTCGATGCCCATGCGCTGCAGTATCCAGTTGCGCTGGATGATCTGGGCGCCCAGGCGCAAGGTTCGGCCGCCAGCCTGGTGCTGGTACAGGCGGAACGGCTGGCCGTTGACCATGGCGTCGCTCAACTGCTGGCTGGCCTGGCCAAGCCGGGTAGCGCCGCTTTCCGGCGACAGGTATAAGGAGGTGCCGTCGGTGCCATACAGCTGCATCAGCATGATGCCCGGCACATCGTGCTCGCGGTAACTCGCGTTGACCAGGGTGGAGGTGGCCGCGATGATGGCGCGCGCCTCGTCGTCATTCCGGGCGTCGGCCAGCATCCCGCTCAAGCGGTTTCCCAGTGTGAGCACGCGCTCGTCGAATCTTGCGCTGTCGGTCTCGCTGATGAAATCGCGCGCCAGCAGCACCAGCCACACCAGGCAAAAGGCCGTCAGCAAGGCCAGCATGATGCGCCGCACCAGGGTACGCCGGGCAAACATCGGCACCGGGCGCCTCATACCGTCAGCATGTAGCCGACGCCGCGTACCGTGCGGATGCGCTCTGCGCCGATCTTGCGGCGCAGATTGGAGACGTGGACTTCGATGGCGCCGTAATCGAGCGCATCGCCCAGCGGTTCGAGCCGCTGCGCCAGCACGCTCTTGGGAATGACCACGCCCGGCTCGCGCGCCAGCTCCCATACCAGGTGGAATTCGCGCGGCGAAAGATAGAGAGCGGTGTCGGCCAGGCGCGCGCGGTATCCCTTCGGCTCCAGATGCAGGTCGCCCACCGTCCACACGTCGCGGGCCTGGCCGGCGTAGCGGCGCAGCACCGCGTGCAGGCGCGAAACCAGTTCCGCGGTGGCGAAGGGCTTGACGATGAAATCGTCGGCGCCGCTGTCGAGGCCCGTCAGCCGGTCCGCCAGCGCGGCTTGCGCGGTGATGATGATGACGGGAATCAGGTAGCCCTTTTGGCGCCAGTTGCGCAGCAGGGCCAGTCCGGAGCCGTCGGGCAGCGTCAGGTCGAGCAGTACGCAGTCCCAGCGCTGCTCCATGGAGCCGCTCGGAACGTCGCCAGCCCGGCGCAGCCATTCGCTGCTGATGCCTTCCAATTTGAGTGCCTGCTGCAGCGACGCGCCCAGCGCGAGGTCGTCTTCTATGATCAGGATATGCATGTCGAAAGTGTAACGCTCGAACCTTAAGATTTCCCAAGTTTTCCGGGAATACAATTTCTTTTCAGCGTCACTGCCGCGCGCAAAGAGGGAAGCGATATGAGAAAAAGTATGCAATTCAGGCTGGGCCTGCTGCAGGCAATGCTGTGTTTATCGTTGCCGGCACCCGCCGGGGCCGGATTGCCGCCCGCAGCGGATACCGCCGTCCCGAGTGTGGCGGTGCATGGCGCCGTGCCAGACCGCGATGAAAAATCGTATCGCGCCATGCTCGCTGCGATGGAGGTGTTCGATCAAAACCGCAGCCTCGCCCCTGGCGCTTCCCTGCGTTTCATGGTGCTGCCGCGCCAGGCGGATGTCGCCATGGATGGCCTGGTGCTCCAGATCGTGGGCGAACATACGAAGGTTCCAGTTCCCTTGGAGTCCAACTACAGCTTCGTCTTGCCGCGAAACGCAGACGCCGCCCAAGACGGCGCGGCGGTAAGGTTCAACCGCCAGGCCAAGAGCCTGGCCTGGCGCGCCGACATCCGCAGTCCCGGCGTGCCGTCCAAGGCCCGCCGTCTGGGCGACCTGCTGCTTGAGTGCAAAGTGGCCATGGTTGGCGATCTGGTCGCGTATGTCCACCATCCCATCAATATGGTGATCGCCAAGCTGCAAGACCCTTGCCGCACGCTGCCCATCAATATGTTTTACTTCGCCGAGCGGGCCTTGTTCAGCGTTACCTTGACCGATGGGGCGCGCCGCAGCGTCATGCCGGCGGCCATGCTATACGGCCCGGCAGCGCCCATGATGCCGAGCCAGGAGGATTGGATTTTCCTGCGTGAGCGCGTATTCATGGTCAAGTTCAAGTCGCTATATGAGAAGGGCTGGACGGACGACACCTTGCTGCAATTCGAGTATATGGACGACGAGGCAGAAGGCCTCGCGGGCGACCAATGAAGGGATGTGGAATATGAAAAAGACCTTACGCGCAGCCATTCTCAGCATTCTTTCTTGGACCTTGGCTGGCTGCGCCTCGACCGGAAACGGCGCAATCAAAACCCTGACGCAGGAGGGCGCCGCACACGCCATTGTTATCGGCAAATCGACCAGGGCCGATATCAACGAGTCCTTCGGCAGTGCCAGTGTCACCAAATTTTCCAATGGCTATGAACTGTGGCTGTATCAGCTTGGCTACTCCAAAATGGTCGATTCCCTGCCGTATGTGAACCTCGTGCTAAGCAGTGCGGAGAACAAAAGGGAGCTATCTATTTTGTTCGATCAAGCTGGCGTCGTGAAGAAGTACCAGCTGGTGGATCAGCAGCCATGAAGGACGGCTCAGCGGCTTAGGGCGCGGAACACTTCCGCCAGCTTCTTCACCGCGATTTCCAATTCCCTCGGCGCATAGGCGGCAAAACCCATGAGAAAGCCGCCCCGGGGTGCGCCTGACGCATGCAGCGCAGTCAACCCCAGTAGATCGATGCCGGCACGCTGCGCGGCATCGATGACTGCGCGTTCGGGAATGCCGCAGTGAAGGAGGCAGGGCATCTGCATGCCGCCTGCCGGCATTATCGGCTCCAGGAAATCGGCCAGGTGCTTGCGCACCAGCCGTTCCAGCACGGCGAGCCGTTCGGCATAGACGGCGCGCATGGTCCGCACGTGCGCCCCGAAATGTCCGCCTTCCATGAAGCGCGCCAGCGTCAGTTGCGGGATCGGCGCGCTATGCCCGTCCAGGAGCGTGCGTGCCGCGGTCATGGGCGCCACGAGCTGGGACGGCAGCACCATGAAGCCGATGCGCAGGCCGGGAAACAGCGATTTGGTAAAGGTGCCGATGTAGAGCGTGCGTTCATGCGCATCGAGCCCTTGCACGCAGGCGGTGGGCTTGCCGGCGTAGTGGAACTCGCTGTCGTAGTCGTCTTCGATGATCCAGGCCTGCTGCTGCCGCGCCCATTCGATCAGGGCCAGCCGCCGCTCCAATGCCAGTGTCGCCCCGGTCGGAAACTGGTGCGACGGCGTCAGGAAGACTGCCTTGGCCGGATGGCGCGCGGCGTGCAGCCGCTCCACCTGCATGCCGTCGGCATCCAGCGGCACGGGCACGCATTCCAGGCTGGCGGCATCGAAAGCCTTGCGCGCGCCGTGATACGCGGGGTCTTCGATGAAGATGCGCTCACCGGCATCGAGCAGCACCGTGGCGCACAGCGTCAGCGCCTGCTGTGAGCTGGTCAGAATCAGCACGCGCTCCGGCGTGGCGCGCGCGCCGCGTTCCAGATTCACGTAGTCAGCAATGGCGCGCCGCAGCGGCGCCATCCCTTGCGGCGGACTATGCAGCAGCGCTTGCGTGCCGTATTCCTTCAATACCTGGCGTTCCAGGCGCTCCCAGGTCGGCAAGGGAAAGCTGCGCGTTTCCGGCACGCCAGGGGCAAACGGGCGCGGGACCAGGAAGTCGCGCAAGCCGCCGCCCTGGTACATGGCGGCGCCGCGCTGGCTCAGGCGCAGCGGCGCCGGCTGCGCGGCGGGACGTCCCCTGGCGCCTGGCCTTGGCAGGCGTTGCGTCCGCTCCGACACGAAGCTTCCGCTGCCCACGCGGCGCTCGATAAATCCCTCGGCGTGCAACTGGGTATAGGCCGATTCCACCGTGTCGCGCGAGACACCCAGCGACTTGGCCAGCGCCCTCGACGCGGGCAGCGGCTTGCCGGCGTCGAGGGCGCCGTCGAGGATCAACTGGCGGATGGCGCGCTGGATGCGCGCATGCAGGGGCAGGGCACCATGGGCTGGATCGCCTATCCAGGCTTTGACGGATTCGAGTTGGGCGTGCTTGAACAATTGGCCGGTGTGGTATCGAAAAAGTGGATGGGCGCAGCATACCATTTCCGGTCTACAGTCTGGCCTTTGATACCCAAGCCTTTTTCAGGAGTGCTATATACGCCATGACGTCCGCCACATCGCCATTCCCCCTTCGTTTGCATGATCTCGCCCATCCCATCGTGGCCGGCCTGATCTCGGTCATCGTCAACTACGGTGGCACCTTCATCCTGGTATTCCAGGCCGCCAAGGTGGCCGGCCTGGATCCGGCATCGACCGCATCCTGGGTCTGGTCGGTTTCGATCGGCGTCGGGGTGACAGGCATTATCCTGAGCTGGATGACGCGCGAACCGATCATCACAGCCTGGTCCACGCCCGCCGCCGCCTTCCTGGTGACGGCGCTGGCCGGCACGTCCTATGCCGAAGCGGTGGGCGCCTACGTGATCTCGGCCGCAGCCTTTGTGGCACTTGGCCTGTCGGGCTGGTTCGAGCGGGTCATCCGCCTGATCCCGCCGGGCGTGGCCGCCGGACTACTGGCCGGGATTCTGCTGCAATTCGGCGTCAAGGCCTTCGGCGGCATGAGCGTCGATCCGCTGCTGGCGGGCCTGCTGATCGTGGCCTATGTAACGCTCAAGCGCTTCAGCGCGCGCTATGCCGTACCGGGCATCCTGCTACTGGGCCTGGCTTTTCTGCTCGCGCAGGACCGCATCGACCTGTCGGGACTGCGCCTGCAGCTTGCCGCGCCACTCTTCACCATGCCGGTCTTTTCGTTGAATGCCATGCTGAGCGTGGCGCTGCCGCTGTTCCTGATCACGCTGACCGGCCAATACATGCCCGGCATGCTGGTGCTGCGCAACGATGGCTTCAAGACCAGCGCCAATCCCATCGTCACCGTGACGGGACTGGGTTCGCTGCTGATGGCGCCATTCGGTTCGCATGCCTTCAATATCGCCGCGATCACGGCGGCCATCTGTACCGGCAAGGAGGCGCACGAAGATCCATCGCGGCGCTGGATCGCCGGCATTGCGGCAGGCCTCTGCTATATTTTCGTCGGCGTATTCGGCGTGACGCTGGCCGCCGTCTTCATGGCCTTTCCGGCGACTTTCATCACCACGCTGGCCGGGCTGGCGCTGCTGGGCACCATCGGCGGCAGCCTTGCCAGCGCCCTGGCCGACGTGAAGACACGCGAAGCCGCGCTGATCACCTTCCTGGCTGCGGCCGCGAATATCACGCTGCTTGGCATCGGCGGGGCGTTTTGGGGACTGGCGATTGGCCTGCTGGCCTACGCCGTGCTGAATGGACGCTTCAGGCTTCCAGGTGATCCAGCAGGCGGTTGAGAGCCAGCCGGTAGTGCTCTTGCATGGACTGGGCTTTGGCCGCGACCAGCGGCAAGCCGCTGCCGTGCGCATGGTCGATCAGAATGTCGCGCCACAAGTGGGGTTCGTTCGTGAGGTTGGCGAGCAGGCCGGTCAGGCGGTCGGTGATCTGGCGCGTCACGCCGGCAAAGGCTTCAGGCGTGGCAAAGATGGCCAGCGTCAGGTGCGGATGGCAACCCACGGCGTTGTGATAGCGGATCAGGATGGCTTGAATTTCCGCCCGCTGGTCTGCTTGTTTATCGACACCTTCCAGTACTCCGCCATAAACCCGGTCCGATAGCGCCCGTAGTAGCCCGGCCCGGTCTTGCACATGATGGTAAAGGCTCATAGGCGTAACGCTGAGCCGGGCGGCGAGGGCGCGCATGGACAAGCCCTGGCCCCCGTTTTCATCCAGCAGCGCAAGCGCAGCCGTCAGGATGTCGTCGCGGCTTAATCCTGCCCCCTGCGCTGGACGTCCACGCTGGCGCGTCATGCGGCCAGCCGGTAAGTGGTCTGGACCAGGCCCGAAGGGAAGCTGTGGCTGGACACCAGTTTCCAATCAACGTCCTGCGCCAGTGCGCCGAACAGCGGTCTTCCCGAGCCAATCAGCACGGGCACGGTGGTGATGACCATGTCCGTAATCAGCCCTTCGCGCAGGAAGGACTGCACCAGTTGGCCGCCATCGACGTAGATTTGCCGTGCATTCTCACCAGCCAGCTTTTCGAGTGCGTCCTTGGGGGCGAGCCTGGAAAACTGAACCTTGCCTTGCAGTGCTTCAGGCACCGGTGCAGCGGCCAGTTGTCTGGACAGTACCAGCACGGGCAGCTCATAAGGCCAGGCGCCGAAGCTCAGAACCTTCTCATAGGTCCCGCGGCCCATCACGATCGCATCCTTATCGGCGATGAAGCTGGAATAGCCATGGTCCTCGCTCGGATCGTCGCGTTGCAAGAGCCAGCCGATGTCGCCGTCGGGGCGGGCGATGAATCCATCCAGGCTGGTGGCGATAAAAACGTGTGCGGTGGTCATGGCATCTCCTTAATTATACGATGTATATTTTAGCATACGATATAAGATGTGATGGCCGTACCACCCGCCGGGAAACTTAGGCTGCCGGTCGCCGGCCTTCGAACAGGTCTTTCATTTCGCGCAGGCCGGCGGTCAGGCATTCCACCGTGGCTGATACCCTGGGCACGCCGCGCAGCTGGCGCGGCGTAAGCAGCCACAGTTGCGAGCGGAACTCCGTCAGCAGTGGGGAAACGCGCCGCAGGTGGGGGCTGGCGTCGCCCAGATGGCAGGGCAGGATGCCGATACCCAGGCCTTCTTCGAGCAGCCGGTAGACGGCCAGTGTGCTGGAGCAGCGCACCGCCGCGCGCCGCATCAGTCCTTGCGCCTGCAGCCATTGCGACGATGCCAGATGCCCCAGCGATTCGTCGACGGTGATCCAGGTTTGCTCGTGCAGCCTCTCCTCCGGGACGCCGGGCCAGTTTGCGGGGGCGTAGATGGCCACCTCGATATTGCACACTACGCGGCCGATCAGATCGCCGTCCGGTTCACCGCCGGAGCGCAGGGCGATATCGGCTTCGCGCTGGCGCACTTTGGCCAGGCTTTCCCCGGTGATGAGGTTGATGGTGACTTGCGGCAGCTCGCGCCGGCAGCGGGCCAAGAGCGGCGGCACGATGCGCGGAATCAGCACCTCGGTCGTGGTCAGGGTCAGGCGCCCGGCGGCACCCAGTTCGGCGTCGCGTTCCAGGTCGCGCAGGCGCTGGTCGAACTCTTCGGCCAATGCCAGCAGCTCGGCCGCGGCGCTGGTCGGACGGTAGCCCTGGCGGCTGCGCTCGAACAAGGTGGCGCCCAGGCCGGCTTCGATGTCGCGGATGCGGCGGAACAGGGTGGGGTGGCTGGAGCCTAGGGCTTCGGCCGCCTTGGATAGGGAGCCATGGCGGGCCACCGCCAGGATGACCTGGTAGTCGTTCCAGGCCAGGCTGCTGGTATTCATCAGAATGCTCCTTGGGCGTGGCGCCAGGTCATGAAGTGGCGCATCGTAGCATTCTTTTTGCTATCCGCATCCGCGATGTTCATTCCTGAAAACATGCTGTTCACTGCTGGCCTGTCGCCCGCTGCTGCCGCTGGCGACAATGGCGTCATCGAAACCAACTGTGAAAGGAAGAACCATGTACCGTAAGCTCCTGCTGGCATTCGCATTATTGGCCGGTGCCGCTACGCACGCAGCAGCATGCAATACGCCCGAATCCAGGCAATTCGATTTTTGGATCGGCAATTGGGAAGCGGTGGACCGCGATGGCAAGCTGCTGGGGCATACCTTGATTGAAAAGATTGAACAAGGCTGCGTACTGCAGGAATGGTGGCGCGGCAACGGGCCGGAAAATGGCGCCGGCACCAGCCTCAGCATGTACGACCGCAAGCACAAGCTATGGCGTCATGTGTGGGCCAGCGCGCGCGGCAATTTCGCGCCGATCGATGGCGGCTGGCAGGGCGACCGCATGCTGATGACCGGCTATTTCATCAACGACAAGGGCGAGCGCGAGTTCCATCGCACTGTCTGGAAGCCGATTCCCGGCGGCGTGCACCATGTCTGGGATTCCAGCACCGATGGCGGCGCAACCTGGACCGTCCTTCACGAAGCATGGCTGCGCCGTACCGATAAGGTGCTTGTGAAGTAAGTGAAAATACGATGTACTATCGCCGTTTTGCTTCAAAAGCCTGGGTAGCGGGGGCGAATGCCGCCCCTGCCATGCGGTGGGCTTCAAAATAATGGATAACATCAAGCTGCAGATTCGCGCCTTCGAGGCAGCGGATATTGAAAAACTGTCGGCGATCTGGTTTGCAAGCTCTTGCCGGGCACATGCGTTTCTGGGAGAGGCGCGGCTGCGTGAGCAGCGAACTTTGGTCGAGGAAGCCTATTTGCCAAACTCGGAAACTTGGGTCGCATGCCTGGATGATGTGCCGGTGGGGTTTATCGGACTGATCGACTCGTTTATCGGTGGATTATTCGTCGATCCAGGCCGTCAGGGGAGTGGTATTGGCCGGGCGCTGGCCGATCATGCGCTAGGTCTCAAGGGGGAGCTGGAACTGGAAGTCTACGCTGAGAACCATGCTGCCTGCGCTTTTTATCGGCGCCTGGGTTTCGCGGAGGTTTCCCGGCGGGCCGAGGATGATGAAGGTCTTCCTTTTGAAGTCATATTGATGCGTTTTCGCAACATAGATTGTTTTGCAAGCCGAGTGGTGGGTGCGTAAAAAAGCCGGGCTGCCCCGGCTTTTTTACAGAACGCATTCCGCCGCGTTCAGTTTTTGATATCGAGCGCCCGGTTCAGGCTCAGCGCCGCCAGCGAGCAGACCGCGCCCGACAGCAGGTACAGGCCGACATAGGCCAGCCCGAATTTGGCCGAAACGCCCAGCGCCACCAGCGGCGCGAAGCCCGCGCCCACCAGCCAGGCCAGATCGGAGGTCAGCGCCGCGCCGGTGTAGCGGAACTTGGCGGGGAAGTTGGCCGTCACCGCGCCGGCCGCCTGGCCGTAGGAAAGTCCCAGCAGGGTGAAGCCGATCAGGATGAAGGCATCCTGCCCGGTGTCGCCGCCATTCAGCAGCATCGGCACGAAGGCGCTGAAGAGGGCGATCAGCGTGGCCAGCGTGCCCAGCGTGCGGCGGCGGCCGATGCGGTCGGCGATGATGCCCGAAGCCACCACCCCGCCCGCCATCAGGAAGACGCCGCCCATCTCGGTCAGCAGGAAGCCGGTTACCGAGCGCGGCGAGTACAGATTGATCCAGGACAGCGGGAACACCGTGACCAGATGGAAGAGGGCGTAGCTGGCCAGCGCGGCCAGCGCGCCGATGATGACGTTGCGGCCTTGCGAGTGCGTCATTTCGCTCACGCTGACCGGCTGCAGTTCGCGTTCTTCCAGCAGGCGCGAGTATTCATTGGTGGAGATCAGGCGCAGGCGGGCAAACAGGGCGACCACATTGATGGCAAAGGCCACATAGAAGGGATAGCGCCAGCCCCAGTCCATGAAGTCCAGATTATCCAGGGTGGAAATCAGATACCAGAACAGGCCGGCGGCGATGAAGAAGCCGACCGGTGCGCCCAGCTGGCCCAGCATGGCGTACCAGCCGCGCTTGTCCTGCGGCGCGTTCAGGGCCAGCAGCGAGGGCAGGCCGTCCCAGGATCCGCCCAGGGCCAGACCCTGGCCGATGCGCAGCAGCGACAGGATGATGATGGCGTTGACGCCCAGGTCCGAATATGGCGGCAGGAAGGCGATGCCGGCCGTGGTCGAGCCGAGCAGGAAGAGGGCGATGGTGAGTTTGGCCTCGCGTCCGAAGCGGCGCTGGATGGCCATCGACAGGACGGTGCCGACCGGCCTTGCAATAAAGGCAAAGGAGAAGATGACGAAGGCATAGAGCGTGCCTTCCAGCCGGCCTTCAAACGGGAAAAACAGCGAGGGGAAGACCAGTACCGAGGCGATGGCGTACACGAAGAAGTCGAAATACTCGGAAGCGCGGCCGATGACCACGCCTACGGCTATTTCGCCGGGTGAGATGGGAGCGTTGTCCGTATTGAGGCGCCGCGCGTCGTCGGCATTGTCATGCTGCGGAATATCGGCAGGAATGCTGCCGTCATGCGTCGTATTCATGCTGGCCATAGTCTTTGTCTCAATAATTGTTGTAATAGGTGCTACACGCCCAGTCCTGGCCTTGGACACGGGGAGGACAAAGTGTCCAATGTCCAAAACTAGACGATACAGGTACAGTGGCATGTTTCACATATCCTGTACAGCACTATATCGCATGTTACATTCACTCCTTCGTCGCGGGCTGTTCCTTACACCACTTATTGCGCTTACGGGCTGCGATATGGTAGTGATGAACCCGTCTGGTGATATCGCCCTTCAGCAAAGCCACCTTATCACGGTGTCTACCCTGCTGATGCTGCTGATTATCGTTCCTGTCATCTTCCTGACCATCCTGTTTGCCTGGCGTTACCGCAAAAGCAACACCAAGGCGAAATACGAGCCGGATTGGGACCACTCCACCCGTCTGGAACTGGTGATCTGGGGCGCGCCCCTGCTGATCATCATCGTGCTGGGCCTGCTGACCTGGATCAGCACCCACACCCTCGATCCTTACCGTCCGCTGCAGCGCCTGGACGACAAGCGTCCGGTTCCTGCCAACGTCAAGCCGCTGGAAGTGCAAGTGGTGGCGATGGACTGGAAATGGCTGTTCATCTATCCGGAACAGGGCGTGGCGAGTGTGAATGAGCTGGTCGCTCCGGTCGACGTGCCGGTGCGCTTCAAGATCACCGCTTCGACCGTGATGAATTCCTTCTACATTCCCGCCCTGGCTGGCCAGATCTACGCGATGGCCGGCATGGAGACCCAGCTGAACGCGGTCATTAACAAGGCTGGCGTGTACGACGGCTTCTCGGCCAACTACAGCGGCGAAGGCTTCTCCCAGATGCGTTTCAAATTCCACGGCACCACCGCCGCGGACTTTGACAAGTGGGTGCAGAAGACCAAGAGCAGCACCGTGGCGCTGGACCGCGCCAACTACACTGCGCTGGACAAGCCCAGCATCGGCGACAAAGTGCGCCACTACGGTTCCGTCGAAGCCGGTCTGTACGACGCCATCGTCAACCGCTGCGTGGACCGCAACGCCGTCTGCATCAAGGATCAGATGGCCGAAGACGCCACCCGCATCAGCCGCAAAGTGAGCACCGCCTCGGTGGCCGCTGAGCGCAGCGCGCGCCGCATGACTGAAGCCAGCACGGCCGAAGTGTGCATCACCCCTGAAACGAAGAAGAACTAAGCATGCAAGACCAACTGAATTTGACGCAGCTGATCTTCGGACGGCTGAGCTGGGAAGCGATTCCCTACCATGAACCCATCCTGATGGTCACCTTTGTCATGGTGCTCCTGGGTGGCGCGGCCGTGTTCGGCCTGATCACCAAGTACAAGCTGTGGGGCACCCTGTGGCGCGACTGGATCACCAGCATCGACCACAAGAAGATCGGCATCATGTACATGATCTTCGGCCTGATCATGCTGCTGCGCGGCTTTGCCGACGCGCTGATGATGCGCGCCCAGCAAGCCATCTCCTTTGGCGAAAACGTCGGCTACCTGCCGCCGCACCACTACGACCAGATCTTCACCGCCCACGGCGTGATCATGATCTTCTTCGTGGCGATGCCGCTGGTGACGGGTCTGATGAACTACGTGGTGCCGCTGCAGATCGGCGCGCGCGACGTGGCTTTCCCCTTCCTGAATAACTTCTCGTTCTGGATGTCCGTGTTCGGCGGCATGCTGACCATGGCTTCCCTGTTCGTGGGCGAGTTCGCCCGTACCGGCTGGCTGGCCTATCCGCCGCTGTCGGGCATCCTGGGCAGTCCTGATGTCGGGGTGGATTACTATATCTGGTCATTACAGATAGCCGGGGTCGGGACATTACTGTCCGGCGTCAACCTGATCGTCACCATCGTCAAGATGCGCGCGCCAGGCATGACCATGATGAAAATGCCGGTCTTCACCTGGACCGCACTGTGCACCAACGTGCTGATCGTGGCCGCCTTCCCGGTCCTGACCGCCGTGCTGGCCATGCTGTCCCTGGACCGCACCTTCGGCACCAACTTCTTCACCAACGACATGGGCGGCAACGCCATGATGTACGTGAACCTGATCTGGATCTGGGGCCACCCGGAGGTGTACATCCTGATCCTGCCATGCTTCGGTATCTTCTCCGAAGTCGTGTCGACCTATTGCGGCAAGCGCCTGTTCGGCTACACCTCGATGGTGTACGCCACCTGCGTGATCACCCTGCTGTCCTACCTGGTATGGCTGCACCACTTCTTCACCATGGGTTCGGGCGCCAGCGTCAACTCCTTCTTCGGCATCACGACGATGATCATTTCGATCCCGACCGGCGCCAAGATCTTCAACTGGCTGTTCACCATGTACCGTGGCCGCATCCGCTTCGAGCTGCCAATGATGTGGACCATCGCGTTCATGATCACCTTCGTGATCGGCGGTATGACCGGCGTGCTGCTGGCCGTGCCACCAGCCGACTTCGTGCTGCATAACTCGCTGTTCCTGATCGCCCACTTCCACAACGTGATCATCGGCGGCGTGCTGTTTGGCCTGTTCGCCGGCATCAACTACTGGTATCCGAAAGCCTTCGGCTACAAGCTGGACGAGTTCTGGGGCAAGATTTCCTTCTGGTCCTGGACCATTGGCTTCTACCTGGCCTTCATGCCGCTGTACGTGCTGGGCCTGATGGGCGTGACCCGCCGCATGAGCCACTTCGAAGATCCATCGCTGCAGATCTGGTTCGTCATCGCCGCTATCGGCGCTGCCCTGATCGCGGTTGGCATCGGCGCCATGGTGGTGCAGTTCGTGGTCAGCTACATCCGCCGCGACAAACTGCGCGACGTGACCGGCGACCCATGGAATGGCCGTACCCTGGAATGGTCGACCTCGTCGCCACCGCCAGACTACAACTTCGCCTTCACCCCGCGCGTGCACGACAACGACACCTGGGCTGACATGAAGAAGAATGGCTATCAGCGTCCGCTGAAAGACTTCATGGCGATCCACATGCCGAAGAACACCGGCGCCGGCTTCATCATCTCGGCCCTGAGCTTCGTGGTCGGCTTCGCGCTGATCTGGCAAATGTGGCTGCCGGCCGTGCTGGGCTTTGTTGTCCTGATGGCGGCGATCATCATCCATACCTTTAATTACAAGCGCGACTACTACATCCCTGCGGAAGAAGTCACTCGCACGGAAGATGCGCGCACCCGTCTGCTGGAAGGCCACGCTTAACGCCATGAGCAACCATAACGTTACTGCTGACGGCGCCCTGGGCGCCAACCCGAGCTCGCGCTTCTTCGTGCGCGAGCACCATCCAGAGAACGGCACCCTGCTGGGCTTCTGGCTGTACCTGATGAGCGACTGCCTGATCTTCGCCGTGCTGTTCGCGGCCTACGCTGTGCTGGGCCGCAACTACGCGGGCGGCCCGTCCGGCGCCGAGCTGTTCGACCTGAAGCTGGTGGCGGTCAATACCGCGCTGCTGCTGCTGTCGTCCATCACCTATGGCTTCGCCATGCTGGAGATGCAGAAGAAGAAGCTGAAGCCGACCATGATCTGGCTGGGCATTACCGGCCTGCTGGGCGTCGCTTTCATCTACTTCGAGCTGTATGAGTTCATGCACCTGATCCATGAAGGCGCAGGCCCGCAGCGCAGCGGCTTCCTGACCTCCTTCTTTGCCCTGGTCGGCACCCACGGCCTGCACGTGAGCTTCGGCATCGTGTGGCTGATGACCCTGCTGTTCCAGCTGAAAAAACACGGCCTGACGCCGGAAAACGGCCGCCGCCTGATGTGCCTGTCGATGTTCTGGCACTTCCTGGACGTGGTCTGGATCGGCGTCTTCACCTTTGTCTACCTGATGGGAGTTCTGCCATGAGCGGCCACAATCACAACGAGCACGATGACCACGGCCACGGCCACCACGGTCACGACGATCACGACCACGGCAGCATGCGCAGCTATGTGACCGGCTTCGTGCTGGCCGTCATCCTGACCGCGATTCCATTCTGGCTGGTGATGGGCAATGTCTTCTCCAGCTCCAGCACGGCTGGCCTGGTGCTGCTCGGCCTGGCGGCCGTGCAGGTGGTGGTGCACATGGTCTACTTCCTGCACATGAACGCCAAGTCGGAAGGCGGCTGGAATATGCTGGCGATGATCTTCACCCTGGTCATCGTGGTCATCATGCTGGCCGGTTCGATCTGGGTCATGTACCATATGAACCACAACATGATGCCGGGCATGTCGCCCGGCGTGATGCACCACGACATGCCGTGATGAAGAAAACGCCTGACCCGGCGGATCGCGCCGTGCAGCAACCGGGGGCCGCCAAGGCGGCGCCGGAAGCGGCACGGCGCCGTTCACCTGGCCTGCGCCTCTTCCTGATTGCGATGGGAAGCCTGCTTTGTGCAGGCTTTTTCGCTTTGGGGACGTGGCAAATGCAGCGCCTGCAATGGAAACTGGCCCTGATCGAGCGCGTGGAGGAGCGGGTAGATGCCGCCCCTGTGCCGGCGCCCGCGATGGGCGACTGGCCGCGCATCAGCGCTGCCACCGACGAATACCGTCATGTGCGCCTGAGCGGCGTGTATCTGCCCGGCCTGACCGCGCGCGTGCAGGCGTCGACGGTGCAGGGCCGCGGCTACTGGCTGCTGACGCCGCTGTGCCAGGACGATGGCGGCATCGTGCTGGTCAACCGCGGCTTCGTCACCGAGGCCAGCCAGCGCGGCGCGCCAACCGTTGCGCCACGCGCCACGGCCAGCGCCTGCGCCGAGGCCCGCGCGCAAGGGCAGGGCGCCAGCGTGAGCGGCCTGCTGCGCATCAGCGAACCGAAAGGCGGCTTCCTGCGCCAGAACGACGCTGGCGCCGACCGCTGGTACTCGCGCGATGTTGCGGCGATCGCGGCGGCGCGCCAGTTGTCGCCGGTGGCCCCGTATTTCGTCGATGCCGACGCCGTGGCGGGCGCGCCCAGCGACGCGCCGGTTGGCGGTTTGACGGTGGTTTCCTTCCAAAACAACCATTTGGTTTATGCTCTCACCTGGTATGCGCTGGCGCTGATGGTGGCCGGCTCCTGCTATTGGGTCGTCCGCGACGCGCGCGCACCGCGCAAGCACAGCGGCGACGCTTGAATCAAACTGGAAGGTGGGAATGGCAAGTGTCAATCATAATCAGTTCACAGGTGGCATAGGCGGCGCGGCGCGGGCCGCCGCCGCCATTGTCAGCAAGATCACCCACGCCGCCGGCCACAAGAATATGCAGCAGCTGATCCAGCTGCGCTGGCTGGCGGTGTTCGGGCAGATCGTGACGATCTCCGTCGCCACCCTGGTGTTCGACGTGCAGCTGCCGCTGCCGGCCATGCTCAGCGTGCTGGTTTGCCTGATCGCCTTCAATATTGCCAGCACACTGCGCTGGCAGGAATACCTGGCCGTTTCCAACGCCGAGTTGCTGCTGGCCTTGCTGGTCGACGTGGCCAGCCTGACCGCGCAGCTCTATCTAAGCGGCGGCACCACCAATCCCTTTGTTTTCCTGTATCTGCTGCAGGTCATCCTGGGCGCCGTGCTGCTCGATAAATGGGCGACCTGGCTGATCGTCGTGGTTACGGCGGCTTGCCTGGCCGGGCTGGCGGCCTTCTCGACGCCGCTGACGCTGCCGCTCGACCATGGGCGCGGCATCGCCAGCCTGTACGTGCAAGGCATGCTGGTGTGCTTCCTGCTCGATGCGGCGCTGCTGGTGGTCTTTACCAGCCGCATCATGCAGAACCTGCACACCAGCGCCGGCAAGCTGGCCGATCTGCGCCAGCGCGCCGCCGAGGAGGAGCATATTGTCCGTATGGGCCTGCTGGCCTCCGGCGCGGCGCACGAACTGGGCACGCCGCTGGCCACGCTGGCCGTGATCCTGGGCGATTGGCGGCGCATGCCTGAATTCAGCCGCAACCCCGATCTGCTGGAGGAAATCGCGCTGATGCAGACCCAGCTCCAGCGCTGCAAGTCGATTGTCAGCGGCATCCTGCTGTCGGCCGGCGAGACGCGCGGCGAGTCGTCCGAACGCACCACCATCAATACCTTCCTGTCCGAGCTGGCTGAGGAGTGGCGCGCCAGCCGGCCGGTGAAATCCTTCGAGTTCGACAACCGGATCGAACACGATATCGGCGTGGTTTCCGATTCGACCCTGAAGCAGATGATCTGCAATGTGCTCGACAACGCCCTGGAAGCCTCGCCCGACTGGCTGCGCATGCAGGCCCGCGTCAACGGCGAGATGCTGGAATTGCAGGTAAGGGACGCCGGCCCTGGTTTTGCGCCCGCGATGCTGGCACAATTCGGCAAGCCTTACCAGTCCAGCAAAGGACGCCCTGGCGGCGGACTGGGATTGTTCCTGGTCGTGAACGTGGCGCGCATGCTGGGCGGCGCGGTCACGGCCGGCAATCGCGCCGAAGGCGGCGCCAGCGTGCATCTGACGCTGCCGCTGTCCGCCATCGCTTTAGTGGAAGAAAACAATAATGACAATTGAAGAAGAACGAGTCCTGCTGCTGGTAGAAGACGATGCAGCATTTGCCCGCACCCTGGGCCGCTCGTTCGAACGCCGCGGCTACAAGGTGCTGCTGGCGGAAAATGTGGACGAGGCCAGCGGCCTGCTGGTCGATCACACGCCGGGCTATGCCGTGGTCGACCTGAAATTGAAAGGCAATTCCTCGGGCCTGGCCTGCGTGCAGATGCTGCATCAGCACGATCCCGAGATGCTGATCGTGGTGCTGACCGGTTTCGCCAGCATCAATACGGCGGTGGAGGCGATCAAGCTGGGCGCCTGCCAATACCTGGCCAAGCCCTCCAACACCGACGACATCGAAGCCGCCTTCGGCCACGTGGCCGGCGCCACCGAGATCGAAGTCAGCAGCCGTTCCACCTCGATCAAGACGCTGGAGTGGGAACACATCCACGCCGTGCTGGCCGAGACCGACTTCAACATCTCCGAAACGGCGCGCCGTCTGGGCATGCACCGCCGCACGCTGGCGCGCAAGCTGGAAAAGCAGCGGATCAAATAGCGGATCAAGGAGCGGCGGCAGGCATACGATCGACAATCACGTAATGCTTGCGGACCGGCTCCACCACCTCGAACACGCCTTTGAAACCGGCCGGGATGACCAGCGCGTCCCCAGGCCCGGCTTCGGCCGCATATCCCTGCTCGTCGATGACGCGGCAGCGGCCTTCCAGCACGTAGAAATATTCATCCTTATTGTTGGCAAAGGCGATACGCCAACTGCCTTTCTCGCAGGCCCAGACGCCCGCATGCACTTCGCCGCTGCTGCTGGTGAAGTGGTTCCATGTTGTGCGCCTTGGATTGCCCACCAACCTGCGGTCTTCGCGCGGATGATCGTATTCGGGCGCAAGGTGTTGCTGACGGAATTTGGTAATGGCAGGCATATTCACTGAGGGCAAGTTAGGCACGCAGGACTTCGGACGCAGCGGATGATACAGTGAAATGCTTGTCTGGTGCTGGGCGCAAAGCAACGCTCGACCGGCATCGAGCTGGAAGCACCCGACCGCATCGCAAAGCAGTCCCGCCTGCACGCCAGCTTCTCGCATCAGAATGTGCGTTTCACCGACGATATCCATCCTACCAAAATCGGCAAGAAATTGCGCAATGTGTCCAGGTAGCAGGACGGCCGAGCTGGATGTTCTATCGTCTCGCGTCTCTGCTAAACTTGAAGAGTAGTCATTTTTAGTGGGGCGCGGAATGAAATCCTGGGCTGATCAAGACGCCAAAGCGCGTTTCAATGAGTTTCTCGAGGCTTGTCTTCTTGAAGGGCCGCAAATGGTCACTCAACGCGGCTCGGAGGCGGCTGTGCTTGTGCCAGCCGCCGAATGGTGGCGCTTGCAGCCTGCGGTCCAGCTACCTTTAAAAGAAATCCTTCTATCAGACAACGCCCGTACCGATGAACTTGCGTCGCAGCGTGGAAAGGCGCAACGCCGTCCTATCCGCGATATGTGATCAGCAATGTATCTGCTCGATACAAATGTCGTTTCAGAATTGAGAAAGCATCGACCTCACGGTGCCGTGGTGGCTTGGCTGAAGTCCGTTGATGCCGAAGAACTATTCCTTTCCGCGGTATCAATTGGTGAGATTCAGGCTGGAGTTGAATTGATTCGTGAACGGGATGTCGCAAAGGCAAACGAAATTGAGCAGTGGGCGAATCAGCTTGCCTCGGCTCACAACGTGTTGCCAATGGATTCTGAGGCTTTTCGCATTTGGGCGCGTTTAATGCACAGGCTGTCGAACACGCTCTACGAGGACGCGATGATCGCAGCGACCGCCATGCAGCATGGTCTTATCGTTGTAACGAGAAATGTGCATGACTTTGCACATTTTCGCGTCAGACTGCTCAACCCCTTTGAAAATTCGGATGCTTGAATTAGTTGCGTTCGACAATGAAGTCCCATTGTCCGTACAGCTGCAAGCCGGCGGCGCGGGCGGCGGCGGTGGAGGCTTGGTTGTCGAGCTGGCAGCGGTACTGGGGATGAAAACCGAGCCGCAGTGCGGTCTGGCTGATGGCGCGGACCAGGCGGCGGCCATGGCCTTTGCCTCGGAATGGCGGCAGGGTCAGCATGCCGAAGTCAGCGAGATTGGAGTCCATCCAGGCATACATGCTGCCGGCGCAGACCAACTGCCCTTGCTCGAAAGCGCCGAAGACCAGCCAGTGATCCAGCTCGACATAGGCCGCGTCCAGGTCTTCCTCCGTCGCGCTGGCGCAGAACTCGGCAAAAATACCTTGGTCATCCTGCGATAGCTGCCGTATTTCACCGGCGATGGTTTCCTGCATGAGCGGCGCTAAATCGGCGACAGGGAAATAGAACAGATTGTCCACGCCATACAGGCCGCAGCCGATGTTCGCCACTCGCTGGCGCAGCAGGTCTAGGGACCAGCGGCTGTTGCCTGCGATATCGAGCCGGCGGGCCAGTTCCGGCTTTAGCGTGATCAGGGTTTTGCCCGCATGCGGCAGCAGAATCATGCCATGTTCATCCCCATCCAGCGTGGGATCGTTGGTGATCTGAAGCTGTTCGTCGGCATACAGAAGGCTGTCGCTGGAAAAAGTCTCTTGCCAGAAGTCGTGCACAACGCTGGAAAACAATCTCTACTCCCTCATTCTTGATTCAGCCCATCTTGCCATAAGGGCAGGCGGGAAGGCTGTGCAAACGATGAAGACAGCAAAGATGAAATCGACTCATACCCGCCGGATTTGATAGGCAGACAATCGGGCGCCTTCGGATAGCATGTCGTTGCTGCGCGACTGGCCGATTGTCCTGGGGAGCCATTTTGTTGTCCTGGCGAGCCAAGGCATGTGTCCCGGGAGGCCAGTAGTGGCCTTATGGCTAGTATGAACTGTTTGCCGGCCGGGTAGCGATGGGCCGGAGGCAGGCAGCGCCTTCCCGGGTGTTCAGCCGGTTCCATCCCGGGACATTCCTGTGTGTAGCTTGTTTGCGTTGGCGCGGCCGTTTCGCTCGCTGCCTTGCAGGCGGTATCGCGTCGTTGCATCTGATAAAAAATCCATCTGAAAAAATCATTGATTGGAGAGACCATATGCCCACTCGCTTTCATCATGCCTTACATAAGCTGCTGCCTGCCCTGGTCCTGCTCACCGCCGGATCGGAAGTAGCAGCCAGCACCCTGAACCAAAACGTTTCGTGGACCATCGACCGCCCCGGCACCAGCAATGTGTACCGCGTGGTGGCCTACGGTGACTCGATCTATGCCGGCTACAACGGTTCGACCGTGAACGCGGCCAAATATTCGGCGCCGACGGTGGATGCGGAATACCTGTCCGCGCAGTGGAACGCCGACATCGAGAGCGTGCGCCGCACCAAGTCCGGCGCGATCGCTTCGGACGTGTACAACAATAAGATCGTTGCCGAACGCTCGTATATGCAAGCCAGTAATACCCGTGTTGTCACGTTCGAGATGTGCGGCAACGACGGCCTGCAGGCGCGCACCGCTTTCAAGAGCCAGAGCGGCACTTGCGACGACAGCGTGCTGACGGCGGCCGAAGCGAACTGCAAGACCTATGTGACGGCGGCCATGGACTACATCAACGCCAACGCCTATTCCGGCGTGAAGCTGAAAGTGATTTCCAATCTCCACTACCCAGGCTATACCGCTGACAATACCCCGAGTTCCTGCAAGGATCCAAAGACCGGCGCCACGGTGAATATGCAGGAAAAATTCCTGCCTTCGCTGGCCCGCATCAACCATATGATGTGCGATGTCGCGCGCCAGAAAGGCTTCATGTGCGCGGATAACTTCGCCCAATACATGGGTTCCGATTACGACAGCAATGGCGATGGCCGCATCGATTCCGAGGCTCTGCGCTACGTTGCCGGGGAGAGCCAGGCCAGCTACGTCACTCGCATCACTTCGACCTTGCGTTCGACCATCCGCGATGCCAATGCCCACTTCGTGTCCGCCAGCAGCAGCTATGACTACATCCAGTCCGACGACACGCACCCGACTTATTCGGGCAGCACCGTCAGCGCCGGTCTGCTGGGCGGCTCCACCGGCAGCGGCGCGCCGCGCTATACCTCCTTCGTGGGCGGCAAGAACCCGATCTGGAACCAGTATGGCCATGAGCGCATGGGCTGGGCCGTTTCGACCTTCAATACGCCGGCGCCTTGATGGCTGGGCATAGGCCATAACATGGAGACGCCACGCCTTCCCGAGCATCCATCGGCCGCTGGCGATACGGCCGGTGCTGGACAGGTGTGGCGTCCCAGTTCCGGCTATCTCCTCATCGCCCTGGCGCTGGCCGTTGGCGGCCTTGCCTTGTTCTTCTTGATTTGGCGCTGGTCGGGGACTGATACGCCTGAGGGTGTGGCGCCGCCTGCGCCGGCGAACAGCACGGCGACCAAGCCGCCTGCGCCAGTATCCGCGCCAATGCCAGCGTCTACGCCGCAAAGCATCGCGCAAAAGGCGGTGCCGCGCGCGCCGGAAGGCGACGCCGATCCCACGCCCGATCTGGCAAGCTACGTCGCCCGCGGCGAAAAGCCGAGCATGGCCGAAGTGATCGAACGCCTGCATGCGCGCGGAGTGCATACCGGCCTTGGCGCATTTTCTCCGCCGGGCACCAGGCCGCCGCTGATCGGACTCGCCGTGCCTGAAGATTTCGAACTGCCGAAAGGCTATGTGCGCCACCATCAGGCTACCGACGATGGCCAGCGCATTGAGGCCGTTCTGATGTTCGCGCCGGATTTCCAGCTGCTCAATGCCGCCGGGCAGCCAGTCACCATGCCGAAAGACCGCGTCGTTCCGCCGGAGCTGGCCCCACCCGGGCTGCCGATCCGGCGCATCGTCATTCCTCCACCAGTTGATCCGGCCCGACCGGGCCATTAACCACCATGAGACAAATCTCCTATTCCAGAATGCTCATCGCGGCGGGCATTCTGGCCAGTGCGGCGCTGTCGGCCATGTATGTGCGCGGCGGATGGCTGCTCGGCTTCATCCTGCTGGCGCCCTGGCTGCGCGCGCTGGATGCCAGCCGCAGCTGGGTGTCCACGCTGGCCTGCGCCTATGCGATGTCGGTGGCTTTTACGGCGGCCGTTTTCGCCTGGTTCGGTATCGCGTTCGGGCGCTATACACAGATTGGAGAGGCCACGGGCCTGGCCGTGCTGCTGCTTTGCGCACCGCTATTCCAGCCGCAGTTTTTCGCCTTCGCGCTGGTGCGCCATGCATGCTCAAGCCGCTACGGCCTGGCGCTGCGGGCGCTGGCGGCGGCGGCGGCCTGGGTGGCGGCGGAAAGGCTGCTGCCACGGTTGTTCAGCGACACGCTCGGTTATGGCTTGTATCCGTCGCCACTGCTGCGCCAGGCCGCTGATGTGGGTGGCGGGGCAGGGCTGACACTGTTGCTCCTGCTGGCCAATGAGGGCGTCGCGGCGGCTCATGCGCGTTGGGCCGGCGGCTGGCGTACGGCGCTGCGGCCTCTCGCGCTGGCGGCGCTGGGGCCCTTGCTGCTGACGGGTTATGGAGCATTCGTGCTGTCCGGCAGTCCGGCATCCGCTGCCAAGCCTTTGCGCATGGGATTGGTACAGGCGAATATGGTGGACTATGAAGGCCAGCGCCAGTTGAAGGGCGCGCATGCCGTTGTGCGCGAGGTGCTCGATCGGCATTTCGCCATGAGTTACGACGCCGTGGTGCGGCAGCGTGCGGACGCGGTGCTATGGTCGGAGACGGCCTATCCCACCACCTTCGGCCAGCCCAAGAGCGAGGCCGGCGCCGAATTCGACCGTGAGATTCTGGCCAGTGTGAATGCCGCCGGCGTGCCTTTCGTGTTCGGCACTTATGACCGTGACAGCGCCGGTGAATACAACGCGGCCGCTTTCGTGCAGCCCGATGCCGGCCTGTTGGGCTTTTACCGCAAGACGCGGCTGTTCCCTTTTACGGAGTACATACCGGCCTGGCTGGATGGGGAAGCCTTGCGGCGCCTGCTGCCATGGACCGGCAACTGGCAGCCGGGCAATGGCGCGCGCGTTTTCCCGCTGCGCCTTGCCGATGGCCGAGAAGTGCCGGTGCTGCCCTTGATTTGCCTGGATGATGTCGATGCGCGACTGGCCATCGATGGCGCGCGCCTGGGCGCGCAGGCCATCCTTACCATGTCGAACGACTCATGGTTCAGCAAGGAGCGGGAGGGAGCGCAATTGCACCAGGTGGCGGCGGCCTTCCGCAGCATCGAAACGCGGCTGCCGCAATTCCGCGTCACCACCAGCGGCTACAGCGCGGCCATCGACGCGGGGGGGGGCATCCTCGCTGGAACCACCATGGGCGAACCTGCCCTGGTGATTGCCGACCTGCCGCTGCGCCGGCCCGTGCCGACGTTGATGGTGAGGTGGGGCGACTGGGTCGGCCTTGCCGCCGGCGCCTTCCTGCTGTTGCTGGCGATAAGAAGCATGCCCATATGGCCAAGGCAGGCAGGGCAGCTTCCCGATGCGCGGCCGCCCGCCATTGTCTTGCCGGCGAGCGTCGTGCTGCTGCCGCCTGTCGCCCGCTTTGCCGCCGGTGCGCTGCGCACTGTCGCGCGTATCGGGCTGCTGGGGATGTGCGCGGCGCTGCTGCTTGACGATTCTTTAAGGATCAACACGCTGGCGCAAATCCGCATTTTTGCCGCCTGCTTCCTGGCCCCGGAAGCGGCTGCCTTGTGCGTGCTGTTCGCTTTCAATGCGCGTGCGGAATTCAGTCACGGCCATCTGGTGTTGAGCCGTGGCGCGCAGCGTATCGAACTGGCTTTGCAGGATATCGCCGCGGCCGAGGTATGGCGTCTGCCGTTTCCCGGCCCTGGACTCGCCTTGCGTCTGGCGTCCGGCCGGTGCTGGCGCTATGGCCTGGCGCTGTCCGAACCTGTCGCCTTTGCCGCCGCCATGACGGCGGCCGGCGGTCCACCGATGCCGCAAAAAACGCGAGCGCTGCAAGGGGCGGCCCAAGCTGGTACGGGACTACGGCATCGTTGGCTTGACCACCCTTTGAGCAAATTTGTCCTGCTCCCGTTGGTACTTGCGATTCCAGCCTTCTCCCTGCATCAGCATATCGCCTATGGCAGCGCCTTTGGCGAATACTACAGCTTCGGCCTGAAGGCTTACCTCAGCGCCTTCGCGCTATGGTGGGCGGCATGGTCCATCGGCGTGGTGCTGAGCGCCGTGCTGCTGCGCGCTGCGATCGAGGCCGGGGCGCTGCTGGCGATGCTGCTGCGCCCCAAGCAGGCCATCGGCACGCGGCTCTGGCTCGAGCGCAGCGGCTACGCGATGCTGTATCTGGGTTTGCCAGCCTGGCTGCTTATCAAGCTCAGTGGCATGTAATCAGGGATGGCTGGCAGCGGCGTGTTTCCAGAGTTCGTCGAGCACGGGCTTGCGCTGGCCGATGGCGCGGAACAGGCGGATTTCCAGCCGCAGCGTCCATTGTTCGCCGCCCGCGCGCACCAGTTTGCCCTCGGCCAGTTCGCGCGCGATGCAGCTCTCTGGCAGCCACGCCAGGCCGTGGCCGGACAGCGCCATGGTTTTCAGCAGTTCGGCCAGATCGCTTTCATAGCAGTTACTCAGGCAGTCGGCCTGGCCGGCGCGCGACTGGATATGCTGCACCACGCGGCCAAAGTAGGTGGTCGGCGTATAGGCGAGATAGGGCAGGGGCTGCGCCTTGCCGCCAGGGAGGCTGAACGCAGGCGATCCGGCGCGGTTGGGAACCGATACCGGCATCACCGTTTCGTCGCCCAGGTGCAGAAATTCAAAGCGCTGCGCATCCAGCTCGATGGGCAGGGCGGAATGGTGGTAGCACAGCAGCAGGTCGCAATTCCCTTCCACCAGTGCGAGCACCGAATCATGTACATTCGCTGGCAGAATGCGGGTGCGCAGCGGTCCATGTTTGGCCTGCATGGAGGTCAGCCATTGTGGAAAGAAGTTGAGCGACAAGGCATGGCCGGCTGATACGCGCAGCACCTGCTCGTTGGACTCTTCCACCCGCAGCATGGCGCGCGCGTCGTTCAGCAGCCGCATCGCTTCGCCGGCGGCGCTGCCGAACATCTTGCCGGCCGGCGTGAGCACCAGCGGATAGGTGCTGCGGTCCACCAGATCGGCGCCCACCCATGCCTCCAGCGCCTGAATGCGCCGGCTCAGCGCGGATTGGGTCACGCAGCGCTCTTCCGCCGAGCGCGAGAAATTCCTGGTCTGAGCCAGGCTCAGAAAGTCCTCCAGCCATTTGATGTCCATTGCCGTTCCCCCGCTTGCCGATACGCGCAGCCATTGTAAACGAGCGGATATCCCCAACTATGCGCGGGCCGCATAGTTTCAGTGCGAATCAGCATAATGCGGTGCGCTGCCACCGCTATCGTCACGCTATTCGAACCGCACGCCAGGACCCAAATGAACACGACGCCGCTTTGCCACAACGCCGGCCCAGCCTTCAAGCTGGGCATCGTCGGCGGTATCGGCCCCGCCGCCACGGTGGACTTTATGAGCAAGATCATCCGCAACACGGAAGCGTGCTGCGACCAGGAGCATCTGCGCCTGGTGGTGGAACACAATCCACAGATTCCCGACCGCACCGCCAACCTGCTGGGCGGCGGCGCCGATCCCACCCAGGCGCTGTACGAGGCCTGCAAACGACTGGAGCTGAACGAGGCCACCCATATCGCCTTGCCGTGCAATACGGCGCATGCCTATATCGCGCGCATCCAGCCACGCCTGTCGGTCCCCATCGTCAATATGCTGGCCGAAACCGTGGCCCATATCGGGCGCCATTGGCCAGGTCGTCCCAAGGTGGGTTTGCTGGCCACCTCGGGCACCATCGCCAGCGGCGTGTACCACGAGGCGGCGGCCGGACATGCGCTGGACCTGATCATGCCGGATGCAAGCCATCAGGCTTATGTGATGGAGGCGATCTATGGTGAACGTGGCGTGAAAGCCGGCTATGTCGATGGGGCTTGCAAGGAGGCGCTGCTGCGTGCCATGGCGCATCTGGCCGAGCGCGGCGCCGGCATCGTCATCCTTGGCTGCACCGAGCTGCCGCTGATCCTGACCCAGCATGCGGCTTACCGGATAGGCGCCCACACGGTCGCGCTACTGGACCCTACCGAACTGCTGGCGCGCCACTGTGTAGTCGTGGCGCGGGCACATTCCGGTGCTGCTCAAGCTCGCATTAACACCTTGGTTTAGCCTTGGCCCAGTCTTTTCGCTCTTCCTCGCCTTCGGAATCGGTTTGGACCTCATGAATCAGGTCAGCGATGTCATCCAAAGTAATGAACTGGGCCGATAAGGGGAACTTCTTGGTCAATTCCGCGTGGATTTGCTTGTAGGCCCCGATCGTAAGGCTGCGGTCGCCATTTTGCTTGGATTGCAGAATAAATCCCGGGCCGATATCCTTCTCAGTCTTCGCGGCGGCGTCGGACGCGCCAGAATCTTCGTCCCGTCCAAGGCCCAACTCTTTCCAGTCTGGCGCCAACACCCTTGCCACGGCGGCATCCTCGGGCGGCCTATTCGTTACGCCATATGCCATCGCTACCTCTTTTTTTCGGGTGACGTAATTCGCATTGCCTGCGCGCTCGATAAACTGCTCGGAAAGCACCTCTCCCTCTCGGTCATACTCTTCCTTCATAGCCGCCGTGGCGCCAGCAGTCTTGGCGCCAACTTTCATCCCTATCAGTTGCATGGATCGTTTGCCTGCCTTACTTGTGCCGTGATAGGAAATCATATCCTTATACTGGTCTTTGACATATTGTTTCGCTGCGTCGATGGTGTCGTGGATCGGTTCTCTGTCGCGGTGGTTTGCGTCGACATCCGGCGACGGTGCAGCCGGCGCTGAATGCGTGGTATCAGGCGATGCTGTCGAGTGCGTGGAAGAAGTCAATTGCGATGCGGATGCCGAGGACGACGAAACAACTTGGTTAAGTTTGTGTTCCATATGACTCCAGACAGTTGAGGTGTTGTTGAGATTGATTAGTGGAGTGTGGGCAGATGGAAGTTCCGGCCTGCTTCAATATATGTTCCGGTGGTGACTGCCGAAATGCCACAGCTTGCCGGACGCAAGCCGCGCAGAAAATATTGGAAATCGCAATTGTCGTTGCAGGACATTACAATGGTTAGCGCATGGCGTGGAATTCGAACTCTGGAGGCACCGCTGCAAGGAGAGAACGATGGGCCTGACCAAAATGCATATCCGTGGCCGTTTCTGGCTGATGCTGTCGGTGTTTGTCGCAGGCTTTGCCGCGTATAGCGCCTGGTCGGTGTGGACCCTCAACGAACTGAAAGTGAATGGTCCCGTCTATAACCGCATCGTCCAGAGCAAGGATCTGGTGGCGGACATTCTGCCGCCGCCTGAATACATCATCGAATCCTATCTGGTCAGCCTGCAATTGACGGGCACCCGCGACAAGGCGCGCCAGGAGGAGCTGATCAGCCGCCTGCGGAACCTCAGCAAGGAATACGATACCCGCCATGAGTATTGGCGCAAAGCCGGTCTGGAAAGCGGGCTGGCGGCTGCATTGCTGGAGCAGTCCCACCAGCCGGCCGCGGAATTCTATCGCCTGGTTTTCAACACCCTGGTTCCGGCGGTGCAAAAGGCCGATACCGAGGCGGCTGCACTGGCCATCGGCCGCATTGATGCCGCGTATGAGCGCCACCGCCAGGCCATCGACAAGGTGGTGGAGCTGGCCAATGTGCGCGCCGCGCGCGATGAAGCCCAGGCCCAGGCGATGATCGACAACGCCAGCTGGCTAATGCTGACCATTCTCGGTTTGTCGCTGGGGGCCGGAATTGCGATTGCCCTGCTGGTCATGCGCGCCATCCTGCAGCCGTTGACGGCGGCCGTCCAGGTGGCGGAAACCGTGGCGGCGGGCGACTTGACCGGCCGGATCGCAGCGGCGGAGACGGAAGATGAAACGGGCCAGCTGCTGCGCTCCTTGCGGAATATGAATGAAAGCCTGGTCAGCATCGTGCATCAGGTCAGGAGCGGGACCAGCGCCATTTCGGAGTCCTCGAACCAGATCGCTGCCGGCAACCTCGATCTATCCTCGCGCACCAAGCAGCAAGCCTGCTCACTGGAGGAAACCGCATCGTCCATGAAGGAGCTGACCGGCATCGTTGAACAGAATGTCGGCAGCGCCGAGCAGGCCAGGCAATTGGCGGAAACGGCCTCGCTGACGGCCAGCCGCGGCGGGACGGTAGTGGCGCGGGTGGTGGAAACCATGGGGTCCATCAACGAGTCGTCGCAGAGGATCGTCGACATCATCAGCGTGATCGACGGCATCGCCTTTCAGACCAATATTCTCGCGCTGAACGCGGCGGTCGAGGCGGCGCGGGCCGGCGGGCAGGGGCGCGGCTTTGCTGTCGTGGCCTCGGAAGTGCGCACACTGGCGCTGCGCTCGGCCAGCGCCGCCAAGGAAATCAAGGAACTGATCAACGACTCGGTGGGCAAAGTGGGCGAGGGCAGCCGGCTGGTGGACGAGGCGGGCGGCACCATGCGCGAGGTGGTGGACAGTGTGCAGCGGGTGAGCGACATCATCGGCGAGATTGCCAATGCCAGCCACGCGCAGTCGAACGGCATCGAACAAGTCAGCGCGGCCTTGTCCCAGGTCGAGCAGGTGACGCAGCAGAACGCTGCGCTGGTGGGCAAAGCCGCCGAAGCGGCGGAGAGCATGCGGCGCCAGACCGAGGCACTGACGACGGTGGTGCGCATGTTTAAGGTTTGAGCGCCCGGAGCCCCTGCCCAGGCGGCACCACCTTACCAATATGGCTGCTGCAGCGGTCCTTATGCCCCAGCGTCGCGGGCAAGCTTACGCCGCGTCAGCACCGTGAGCAGGCCCAGGCCGGCCAGCAGCATGGCGTAACTTTCCGGCTCCGGTACGGGCAGTGCCGGCGTCAAGGAGTTGATCGTCATCGTCACGTTCAGCGCATCGTCGCGCGAGGCGTAGGTGAAGGCGTTGTAGACCGCCATCTGGGTGTAGTCGGCAGGCTTGATCTCGCCTGGCAAGCCGATCGAATTGAGGGCCAGATGACGGCTGTCGATGAAATCGATGCCCACTTCCTGTTGCAGGCCGGATTGGCTATTGGCTGTCAGCGCCACGATGTGCACCACATCGACAAAGCGGTTGTCGATGACCGAGATGACGGGCGTATCGACTGAGGAGAAACGCACGCCGTCACTGCCGACCGTGTACTTGACGCCGGCCATCGTGCGGGCGTAGCCCGGTCCACCGTACAGGGCCGACTCGGCACCGGGCAAGGCCGGTGGAATAGCGAGGAACTGGCCCAGCGCGGTGTCGTAGAAGAAGTGACCATGCACCTGATCGCCCTTGCTGATCAGCTTGCCCGCATAGCTGGACGAAGCGACGGTAAGGCCGGGACCGGGACCGGTCGGCGAGGTGTGTGCATAGTAGGTCATGGCGCTGACTGTCGCGGTGAAGTCATAGGCGACGATGGCGGCCTGAGCGAACGGCGCGCTGAGCAGCAATAATGCTGCCGCGCCGGCGGATTTGAGTTGTGGAGCCAGGTACATGGGAGGCCTTGTCGTTAAGATGAGGAGATAAATGCTTCTGTGCCACACATAATAAATCGTCATTTCAATATTATCAATGTAATAATGTGTTGATGCTGCGCATTCAATCCAAGGAGGATATAAGCACGGGCGTGCATTTTAAGAAACAATTGCTGAGCAATTCATTCAAAGCTAGACTCCAGGCATTTTCCAGCCTGCCTTTTCCATGAAAAAATTGCTCACCATGCGCGCGCTGCTCAGTCATACAGCCGGCGACCTGGGCGGTTTCCGTCGCAGCGGCGGCACTCAAGGCTTTCGCAATATGCGGTTCGCCTACACGGAAAGCGGCCAAGGAGCCGTGGTGATGACCAATAGCGACAATGGCGCCCAGCTGATTGATGAAGTGTTGCGGGCAATTGCGCGTGAATATGGGGGGCGCAATTATCTGGTGGCAAACGCGCCGGCGGTGAAATGAGCAGCGTGGCGGGAATCCGTTTAAGATCTTGTGCGAAATTTTAAAAACTTAAAATCCCGGCGCCGCTGGCAGCGCCGGGGTAATTTGTAAAATGTCTTTTTAATTCAATGGCTTAGCCTTATTTCAATAGCTGGCACACGAATTGCCAAAGGGATGGATGTAGCGCGAATCCTTCTCTTTAAATCGTGGAGCCTGTTATGCACATCTCGAATGCGGAAATCTCGACTGTCACTGAAACCCTGCAATTGCACGAACTGGAGCAGCTGGTGCGCGCCCAGGGCCGGCGTTTGCATAACTTTATCCGCCGCCGCGTCGGCAGCGTGGAAGATGCCGACGACCTGGCGCAGGAAACCCTGCTCGAGGCCATGCGCTGCCGCGACAAGTTCCAATACCAGTCGCGGCCTGAAACCTGGCTGTTCGGCATCGCCTTGAACCTGATCCGCAATCACTACCGCCGCAACCGGGTGCGCGACATCTTCGACGATATCGAAGTGTGCGAGCTGGTTGACGAAGCGGGACGCGGCCCGGCTGACCTGGTGGAGTCGCACCAGATCATGCAGCGCGTTTCCGACGTGCTGGCCCGCCTCTCCGACGATACGCGGGCGGTGGTCCACCTGGTCTTCGACGAGCAGCTGAGCTATGCCGAGGCGGCCCATGAGCTGGCCATCCCCATCGGCACCGTGCGCTCGCGCATTTCGCGCGCCCGCGCCCAGCTCAAGCTGGAGCAGTTGGCTTGATGGCAATGCTGCATGGCGCCGGCGCGCGCGATCATTCAGGGATGCAATGCGGGTGCGCCATGCCTGGCGCGCGCATGCCGTGCAAGCTCTTGCAAACACCCGGATTCACGGTTGGCGACGTGCTTGGCACGAAGCCTGCTATTACCATGCCGTATGACTTGCCAGCAGTTCGTCCCATCCGCCTCGTCCGTCAGAAAGGCTTGAACACGTAACTATGTCGTCCCGTCATTACCAAACATTGATTGAAGAATTGTGCCATCTGTATGGCATTGTCCCCACCGGCGACCTCGCGCATGGCGCGCAGATCGCCTTTGCCGGCGTTGCGCTGACGCTGCTGCCTGGCGAAGAGGCCGACAGCCTGCTGCTGTTCTGCGATTTTGGCGAGCCGCCCTGGCGCTGGCGTGCCGAGGTGCTGCAGCGCGTCCTGGAGAGCAATCTCTTCATGTTCGCGGCCGACAGTCCGCATTTTTCGATCGACCATGAAAGCGGGCGTGTGATGCTGCTCGACCGCATGGTCGCCTCGCGCCTGACCGCCGCCACGCTGTTCGGCCGGCTGGAGCGCTACGCCCAGCACGCACGGCGCTGGCAGAACAGCTTCGAGCGGCTGGATACGGACGTGGACGCGGAGACGGTCCTGGATGAGGGCCTGGCTGGGTTGACCCTGCCCACGGCCGCCAGCCACTACCGTTCAGGCTCAGGCCAGCACTGAATTCAGTGCGTGTCGCCCACGCAGTCGGACTGGCGCAGCGAGAGACGGTTTTCCAGCATGGCGTTCAGTTCGCTGAGGATGGCTTCCTCGCGCACGCGCTCCGTGATGTCGGTGGCGATCGTGCAGACCGCGTAGATATTGCCGTCCGCGTCGCGCAGGGGCGATTTGACGGCGATATAGGTATGCGGTGCGCCGCCATGGAACCACACCTCCTGGCATTCCAGCCCGGCGCCACTGGCCAGCACCTGGCGCTCGCTGGCGGCCTGCGCCTGCGCGATCTCCGCCGGGAAAATATCCGCATCGCGTAGGCCGAGCAGCTCGTCATCGGCGGCGCCGAACAGTTGCCGGAAGCGCGTGTTGACCAGCAAATAGCGCCCGGTGGGATCTTTCACATGAATGATCGCCATGGCGCTGTCGATGATGGTCCGCAGCAGCAGACGGTTTTCCTGCAAGGCCTGGGTGGCTTCATGCAGTTCAGCGTTGCGTTCCAGGCTGCGCTGTTCGACCTGGCGCCGCAGGCTGTTCAGCGTCAACTGGGTTTCCAGGCGGTTCAGCACTTCCGGCGCGGCGATGGGCTGGGCCAGGTAGTCGGCGGCCCCGGAGGAAAAAGCTTTGGCCCGGTCCCACGAGCTGTCCGCCGCGCTGATAAAAATCACCGGCACGGCGCGCAGGCGCGCACTGGCCTTGATATGGCGGCACAGTTCATAGCCATCGATGCCCGGCTGCTGCGCATGGAGCAACACGATGTCCGGGGCATGCAATGCCATCGCCTGCATGGCCTCCATGCTGGAATTGGAAACTAGCACAATGTAATTCTGTTCGGTCAGCAAACGCGCCAGCTGACATGGGTGGGCCGGCGCATTCTCCACCAGAAGAATTCGCGCGCGCGGCCTCGATGCGAGAGGGGCATTCATACACTTTATCCTTTTTATTTGACAGCCGTATTAAAAAAGGCCGCGGTATTTCGGTTTTGGCTTGCACGGTCAATGTGCGCTGCCTGAGCCACCATTGCACTGGCGTTTAATTTCATGTAAGTTTTCCGCGGCCTTATGTTATTTGCCTCAATTAAAAGTTTCAAGCCTCAATTTGAAGTGAAGCCGGCTTGGCTTCGCTGCTTGTTTCAAGGAGATTAAGATGGATGTTGGCCGTCACAGGCGCCAGGGTGGTTTGTTTTATCATGCTAGTTATAAGGACGAGGCGCAAGCGGGGACGGGATTGGATATCCATATTGGCGCGGCAATGCCGGGACGTTTTATTACCGCGGCCAGTTGCCGGCCAACGTTGCAGCAGTTCCAGCACAATGTCGCGCGCCTGCTCAAGGTGGAGTCGGATTCCGAGCGTGAACGCGCGCGCAGCCGCGAGGCTCTGGTGCATGCGGGAAAAATGGCGGCGGTCGGGCGCATGGTCGCCAGCGTCAACCACGAGATCAAGCGGCCGCTGGCCAGCATGCAATTGCTGGTCGAGAATGCGCTGGATCTGATTACCCACGGCGATGTGGATTCGGCGGCGGAAAACCTCTCGCTGATGCTGCGCGCCACCGGACAGATGAGTGAGCTGTCGCGCCAGCTGGAGGGGTTTTCGCGCAAGATGCCGCTGAAGCACGGCACGGTTTCCGTGCGCGAAGCAGTCGAGCATGCCTGCGCCGTGGTCTCGCCCAAGGTGAAGACAGGGCGGCGCCAGTTGCTGGTGCGGGTGAGTAACCATCCGGTACTGGCCGATTTCGACCGGCTGACACTGGCCCTGGTCAATCTGATCGACAATGCCCTGGATGCCGCCGCCGGCGTGCAGGACCAGCGCATCGAGATCGAGAGCGAGCTGCGCGACGGCGCAGTGGCGATCCTGGTGCGCGACCATGGCGCCGGCATTGCCGCCCATGTGATGGAGAATTTGTTCGATGCCTTCTTCACCACCAAGCCGCCCGGCGAAGGCCTGGGCCTGGGCCTGGCCTTGTCCAGCGAAGTCATTGATGAAATGGGCGGTAAGCTGAGTGCGCGCAACCATCCGCAAGGCGGTGCGGAATTCTGCATCGTGCTGCCGGCAGCGGAGCAGGCGGCATGAGGCGCGCCGATGAGATGCTGGCGCCGGCTGACTGCCTGGCAGGCGCTCCGGCGCAGGGCGAGGACTGCGCCTATCGCGTGGTGGTGATCGAGGATGACGATATGCTGCGCCATGTGGTGGCGCAATCGGTGAAGGGCGCCGGCTTCAAGGCGCATGCCTTCGCCAGCGCCCACGAAGCGCTGGCGCAACTGGCGCAGATCGGGCCGGACGTGGTGCTCACCGATCTGTTCCTGGGCGAGAAGGACGAGCTGGATGGACTGGGCGTGCTCGATACGCTGCGCCAGCGTGATGCCTGCTTGCCTGTGGTACTGATGACCGCGCGCGGCAATATCCCGGTGGCGATCGAGGCCACGCGCAAGGGCGCTTACGATTTTCTCGAAAAACCCTTCGAAAAAGAACGGCTGGTGGGTGTGCTGCGGCGTGCCGCCGAGCAGCGCCGCCTGACGGTGGAGAACCGCCAGTTGCTGGACCGGCTGGCGTTTGCCTCCGGCATCGAGCGCGTGCTGATCGGCGAGGCCGCCGCCATGCGCGAGCTGCGCGCCCTGGTTCTGCGTATCGCACCGGCGCCGGCCAATGTCATCATTCTGGGCGAAACCGGCGCGGGCAAGGAAATGGTGGCGCGCTGCCTGCACGAATTCAGTGGACGCAAGGGCAATTTCGTGGCGGTCAATTGCGCCGCCATTCCGGAAGCCTTGTTCGAAAGCGAGCTGTTTGGACACGAGGCGGGCGCCTATACCGGCGCTGCCAAACAGCGCGTAGGCAAGATTGAATATGCCTGCGGCGGCACGCTGTTCCTTGATGAAATCGAAGCCATGCCGCTGCATCTGCAGGCGAAGCTGCTGCGCGTGCTGCAGGAGCGCCAGGTCGAACGTCTTGGTCAGAACAAGGCCATTGCCGTCGACTTGCGCGTGGTGGCGGCGACCAAGGCCGACCTGAAGGAGCTGGGTGCGCAGGACAAGTTCCGCATCGACCTGTTCTACCGCCTGTGCGTGGCGACGCTGAAGATTCCGCCGCTGCGCGAACGGCGCGACGATATCGCCATGCTGTTCGCCCATTTTGTGCAGGAGGCGGCGCTGCGCTTCAAACAAAGCGCGACTACGCCGACGCGGGAAATCCTGCAGCAGTTGCTGGCCTATGACTGGCCGGGCAATGTGCGCGAGCTGCGCAACGCGGCGGACCAGTTCCAGCTTGGCATTCCTGTTTCGGTCGGCGATGCCGAGCAGCAGTTTGCGCCGCAATCGCTGGAGGAAATTCTGGGCTCGGTTGAGAAGGCCGTCATCAGCGAAACCCTGCGGCGGCATGATGGCGCGGGCGCCGCTGCCTGCGCCGAATTGAAGATCAACTATTCCACGCTGTACCGCAAGATGAAGTTGTATGAAATGGATCTTGCGGATTACAAGTCGCCCACGGATTAAAGCACGCCCGTGCGCTGCCCATGCGGCGGCGCACGGCATCCCGCGCCGCGTTTCCCCTTGCGGCATCTACTCTCCCTGCTTTTTCCTTTCTCCGTGCTGACGGCGCGGAACTATTGCCGCCGTCCCGCTACTTAATGCTCGTGCCGCGCAGTCTTGCACGATGCCGTTCCCCGCTTCCTTGCGGCTTTGCAAATGCGTGTTTGCCCGGCATGCGCCGCCGCGAGCTGCGGCGCCTTTAGCGGCAAGGGTTGGCGTGTTTTCGATTCATCTGGCACGAGTGTTGCTATTGATGGCTAAGTAGCGGCGGCATGCCGCTTTATCGCGCAGCAAACAGGAGTCTTCGTAATGAACCAAGGGTCTGAGATGCATATGAAAAAGAAATTGGCGCTGCTCACGGCAGGCGCTCTGCTCAGCGCCGCCACTGCCGTTCCGGCCTGCGCGGCAACGGCCCGCCGCGATGCGGGCGCCAATGCGCAGCTGCGGCAAGTGGTGCTGGTCCAAGGTGCGGCGCGCGATATGCCGCTCGGACAAGCCATCAACGCCATCGTGCCAAGGGAGTTTACGGTGCGCACCGCCGGCATTGCGCGTGAGCTGCTGGACGAGCCGGTATCCTGGGCGGGCGGGCGTGCCTGGACCGAGGTGCTGGAGGATTTGCTCGAACCGTATCCGGAGTTGGCGCTTGATGTGGCGCTCGGCGCGCGCCGCGTGACGGTGCGCCAGCTGTCGCAGGGCGCCAGAAGTGCCGCGCTGCGGGCGGAAACGGAGCAGGCGATGCGGCGCGAGGCCCGGGCGGAATCCGCGGAAGCGCCGCGCCGTACCCGCGCGGTGCTGACGCAGCGCGGCGCAATGGTCGAGGCCACCGAAGCAATGCCGGCGACCCATGCGCAGCCAGTCTCGAACCCGGCGCAGGATGCCTCGCTGGCGGTCATGCAGATGGCGATCCAGACGACCACGCAGACGGCCATCCAGTCGGCGGTACAGACTGCGCTTCAATATGCGAATCAGTCGTCCAGGGCGGGCAGCGTGCGGGAAGGCCAGAGTGCCGCAGCACCGGTATTGCCTGCGCCATCTGCGGCGCCTGTGGCGCGAACCGCGCCGGTAACGGCGGCCTTGGCTACGCCATCTCCTGTCGCAGCGCGGCCTGCGTCTGTGGCCGCCAGCGCCGCCGTGGCCCCGGCTGGCGCAGCCGCAGCCACCACCGCGGCAGGAACCGGGGGCGCGGTTGCCACTGGCGCTGCATCCAGCACCGGACCATCGGCCGCACCCGCCGCCGGCGGCGCAGCCACCGCAACGGCGCCGGCATCGAATGGCGCCGCCGTATCGGCAGCCGGAACGCAGGTCGCTTCCGCCGCCACTGCTGCCGCACCGGCCGGCGGTGCGCAAACGCCATCCGCCGCCCGCGCCGCATCCAAGGCGGCGGAAGGGGTTCCTGTGGCATCCGCTGCATCCACCGCACCGGCGCCGGACAAGAAACCGGCAGCAGTGCTGCCCACCTGGGAAATCCTGCCTGCCGACCGCTCGGTGCGGACGGCGCTGGAGCGTTGGACCAGCAGCGCCGGCTGGCAGTTGTCCTGGGAACTGGCGGTCGACTATCCAGTCGCCGCGCGTTCTGCGATCACCGGCAGTTTCGAAACGGCGGTGGAGGCGGTGGCGCAAAGCCTGGGCCGGGCGGAAGTGCCGGTCAAAGCCATCATGTACCGGGGTAATCGCGTACTTCGGATCGTTGCGAAAGGAACCGAATAATGCGTACCACGAATTACGCCCTGTTGGCCGGGGTGCTGCTGCTGGCCGGCTGCGCCGGTTTGCCGGAGAAAATCACCGGCGCCAGCGCGCAGACCGATGAACGCGCCACGCGCCTGCTGAAAACGGTTGGCCAGGCAGAAGCCCCGGCCAAGTCCGCGCCGCTGGTGACTTATGAGGACGGTCTATGGCTGGCGACCACGCCCATCAAGTTAAACAAGCTGCCGGCCGTGTTCCAGGCACCTGCCACCTTCGACCGCACGGTCGATTCGCTGGCCGAATTCGCCGAACGCATCAGTCTGCGCGCAGGCATGCCGGCCAGGGTCACGCAGCAGGCGGCGGCGATGGCCGCTGCCCAGGCGGGCGAAACGCCGTCCCGCGTGGCGGGACAAGCGCCGGGTCAGGCCAGCGGCAACAGCATGGCGGTGCCGCCGCTGGCCTTGCCGTCTGCCGTGTCCACCGCTGCCGGTCCGCGCAGCGCGGCGCAACGCATCGTGTATTCCCAAGGTACGCTGCAAGGCTTGCTCGACACCGTCGCGGCGCGCTTCGGCGTGTTCTGGAAATATGCCGAGGGCGGCATCCAGTTCTATTACACGGAAAGCGAGACCTTCCAGATCAGCGCCATTCCGGGCGAATCGGCCTTAAGCGCCAGCATCGCTACCAGCTCGGCGGGTGGCGAAAGCGACTCGGGCGGCAATGGCGGCGGCAGCGGCGGCGCGAGCAGCAGTTCCAGCAATGCCCATAACAGCCAGAATACAGCCGTCAAATCCCAGCTTTCGGTCTTCGGCAGTATCGAAAAGACGGTGACATCGATGCTTTCGCCGCATGGCAAGGTGGTGGGTTCGCCCGCCACCGGCAGCCTGACCGTGGTTGATACGCCGGATGTGCTGGCGCGCGTGGCGCAATTCATCGATGGCGAGAACAAGGCACTGTCGCGGCAGGTGATGCTCAACGTCACCGTGCTGGCCGTGACCTTGAGCGAGGGCGAGCATTACGGCATCGACTGGAACCTGGTGTATGGCAATCTGTCCAACCGCTACGGCATCAAGAACACCTTTGGCAGCGCGGCCGGCAGCACCGCGTTTTCGGCGGCGGTGCTGGCCACGTCCAGCAGCAAGTTCGCCGGTTCCTCGGTGATGGTGGAAGCCTTGTCCAGCCAGGGCAAGGTGCGGCGCGAAACCTCGGCCTCGGTGGTCACGTTGAATAACCAGCCGGTGCCGGTGCAGGTAGCCAAGCAGACCAGCTACCTGAAGTCCTCGCAGACCACGCTTACCGCCAATATCGGCGCCAGCACCACGCTGACGCCGGGCGTGATCACGTCCGGCTTCAATATGACCATCCTGCCGCATCTGCTCAGCAACGGCACCGTCATGCTGCAATTCGGCACCGATATCTCCAGCCTGCGCCGTATCGACGAGGTGCGCAGCCAGAACAGCATGATCCAGACCCCTGAGCTGGACACGCGCAACTTCCTGCAGCGGGTGGCGATGCGTTCGGGCGAAACCCTGGTCGTCAGCGGTTTCGAGCAGGTGGCCGACGATCTTGACCGTCAAGGCACGGGCAAGCCGGGCAATATGCTGCTGGGCGGCGGCAGCAAGGCGCGCAGCGCGCGGGAGATTATCGTGATCCTGATTACCCCGGTCGCTATGGCTGGCGCCTGAGGCGGGACGGAACACATGGCCATTCATATCGTCCCGCTGGGCAAGACCAGCTTTATCTGCGGCCTGTTTTGGCAGTCGCTGTCGCGTCCACGCGACCTGCGCGCCGAAGCCTTCGCCCTGGCGCACAAGATCGACGCCGATCTTATGGTGCTGCGCAAGGAGCATGCCGCCGCCCAGGCGGGCTACGCCAGCGGCAAGGACGGCGCGCAGCGCGGCATGGTGTCCCTGGCGGCGGCCGTGGCGCGCACGGTCAGCGCCGACGGCGCCTATTACGACAGCCGCCAGCAGCCGGCGCAAAACTGGCTGGGCGCCTTCCGCCTCAACGACACGGCCTGGGCCTATTTTGCCGTGCGCGACGGGAATTTCCTGCCCAACGGCGACTTTGCGGGCAGCCGCGAGGATGTGCTGGAGCGCCTGCATGGCGACTATGGGCTGGGCGGCTGGAACGTCGTGCTGGGCGAGCCGGAACTGGCGGACCAGGGCTTTCACAACTTCAACGCCAAGCGCATCGAGGAGCTGTTGCCGCGCAAGCCGGGCCGCCGCTTTGCCGGTGCCCAGTATGCGCTGCGGCCGGCGGCGCGCACGCAGCAGCGCAAACACCTGGCGCTGGTGGGCCTGGCCAGCGTGCTGCTGGGCGTGGCGGGCTTCGCGGCCTGGCGCCAGCACCAGGCCCGCCTGGAGGAAGAGGAGCGGGCCCGGGCCATGGAGGCTGCGCGCCGCCAGCTGCAGATGGCAGCTACCGCCATCCCGCATCCCTGGCGCAGCCAGCCCTTGCCGGCCGTGCTGGCGGCTTCCTGCCGTCCCGCGCCGGAACTGATGGCGGCTGGCGGCTGGGCGCTTGGCGAATTCCAGTGCACATCCCAGCAAATGAGTTACCAGTGGACGCGCGGCGAGTCCAGCGTGGCCTACCTGCGCGCGCAACTGCCACAGGCGCAGATCGACCTGGGCGGAAGCAGCGCCCGCCACACGCAGGCGCTGACGCTGGCCGCTGGCGGCGATGAGGCGCTGGTGCCTGCGCTGCCGCTGCTGGCGGGCCTGATCGGCCGTTTCCAGCTGCTTGGGCTGGAACCCAAGATCGCGCTGCTGCCCGCTCCGGTGCCGCCCGCGCCCTTGCCCGGTGCCGAAACGCCGCCGCCACCCATGCCGACCTGGCGCACTTACAGCCTGTCGCTGCAGGCAGGCTCCATGCCGCCGCCGGTGGTGGCGGCGGTGCTGACCGATCCCGGCATCCGTCTGGAAAAGCTGAGCTACCGGGCAGGCGAATGGTTTATTGAAGGAGTTATTTATGCGAATTGAAGTGAATCTGCTGGTCCTGGCTGCTGTACTGGGATGGGGATTGCCGGGCGTGGCGCTGGCACAGAACAGTACCGCCGCCGATCTGACCCAGCTGGAGGCCGAAACCACGCTGCTGAAGGCGCGCGCGCGCAAGCTCGATGTGCAAGCCCAGATTGCCACCCGCGAGGCCGAGATCGGGCGGCTGGCGGCTTCATCCACGGCGCCGGCAGCCGGCAATCCTACCGTGCGCGCCATTGAAGGCGTCGGCACGCCGCTGTACGCCACGCTGCAGATGCATCATGGCGGCCAGGTCGACGTCAAGGCGGGCGATGTGCTGCCGGATGGCTTGAAGGTGGTATCGGTGGCGCGCGGTGCGGTGCTGGTGCAGCGCAAGGGCGGCAAGCCGTATCGCCTGGCCAGCAGCGACGCCGTGCCACAGCAGTTGCAGCAGGGGGCGATGGCGCCGCTGCCGGCCGGCATGCCGCCGCTGCCGCCGCCATCCATGCCAAGGAGCGCGCCATGAGGACCGAGCCGGTGCTGGCGCGTCCCGAGATGCCCGCCGCTGCCGGCGCCGCGGTGTTGAGCCGTCAGGGCGATTTCGCCGCCAGCGCGGAGGAAATGAAGTTCGTCTGCCTGCTGGCCGATGGCCGTCTGCTGGTGGCCGACGGCCAGGCCATGAACGCCCATGTGCTGTCCTACTGCGCGCGGCTGGAACGCATGGGACGGCCGTTCCAGCGCGTCTTCACCCGCATCGACAAGATCAGCCAGACCTATCAGGCGGATGCCGGGGGCGCGGCCCGTCTCGACCACTCGCGCATGCAGCAGACGGCCAAGGAATTGCTCAATACCGCCTGCCAGCAGCGTGCTTCCGACATCCATATCCGGGTGCGCAGATTCAGCGCCGAGATCTACTTCCGCGTGCACAACGATCTGGTCAAGGTGGGCGGCCATCCGCGCGACTTCGGCGAGCGCCTGCTGGCGACGCTGTATGGCGCCATGACCACGGTGTCCGACAACGCCTATAAGCCCAACGAGCGCCAGGACGCCAGCATTGGCGACCGCGACAAGCTGCCCGAGAGGCTGTACGGCGTGCGTATCGCCACCGCACCCACGGGGGAGGGCAGCGTGATGGTGCTGCGCCTGCTCTACAACGATGCCGGCGATGAAATCGATGTGCGTCCGCTTGGTTTTTCAGAAGAGCATGCGGCCTTGCTGCAGCTGTTCAAGGAGCAGCCGCAGGGCATGAACATCATCAGCGGGCCGACCGGTTCGGGCAAGTCGACCACCTTGCAGCGCGTGCTGGCGGGCGAAATCCTGGAATCCGAGGGCAAGCTGCACGTCATCACCGTGGAAGACCCCATCGAATACCCGATCGAAGGCGCGGTGCAGACCTCGATCACCAATGCCGGCAGCGAGGACGAGCGTTCGCGCCTGTATTCGGCGGCAATCGCCAACGCCATGCGCCTTGATCCCGACACCATCATGATCGGCGAGGTGCGCGACCGCGCCTCGGCGCAGAGCGCGCTGCGCGCCGCCATGACCGGCCACCAGGTCTGGACCACGGTGCACGCCAACAGCGCCATGGCGGTGATCGACCGCCTGGTCGACCTGGGATTGCCGCTGGCGATGGTGGCCGATCGCAGCGTGGTCAGTGGCCTGGTCAGCCAACGCCTGGTCAAGCTGCTTTGTCCCCATTGCAAGAAGAATCTGCAGGCCCACCGCCACGAGGTCGGGGAAGCCCTGCTGGCGCGTCTGCAGCGCGTTCTGGGCGCGGCCATCGGGCAGGCCTGCATCGCGGGCGATGGCTGCGCGCATTGCCGCCAGCACGGCACCATTGGCCGCACCGTGGTGGCCGAGGTGATCGCAACGGACGCGCGTTTCTTCGAGCATATCCGGGCCGGCGAAAAAGGCTTGGCAATGGCCTACTGGCTGTCTGAACTTGATGGCAAGACGCTGATGCAGCATGCCATCGACAAGGTGGCCAGCGGCAGTGTCGATCCGCGCATGGCGGAACGGGCAGTGGGACATTTGAGCGTGGCCGAGGCCTGGCGCGGCGCCCGGCGCGGCCGCGAGTGGGAACCGGAGGCGGCGCGCATGCCGGCTGTGCTGGAGCGCTTGGGACAACGCGGCGAGGCAGGCCATGCAGCTTGACCTGAACCGCTGGTGGGCCAAGGCGCAGTTGAGTGATGGCGCGCGCCTGCGCCTGTACCGCAAGATCGCCACGATGCTGGCCAATGGCTTGCCGCTGCTGAAGGTGCTGGAAGACATGCAGCTGCGCGCCGCGGACGGCGGCCGCAAGCCGAAGGAGGCCATGGCCATCGTACTCGACGATTGGCGCCGCGCGGTGCAGAACGGCCAGCGCCTGTCGGACGGCATGACAGGCTGGGTGCCGCCGGCCGAACAGATGATCATCGGCGCGGGCGAGCAGTCGGGGCGCATGGAGCAGGCGCTGATGGCGGTCATCAATGTGGTGCAGTCGGGGCAGCGCATCCGGCGCGCCGTGGTGGGCGGCCTGGCGTATCCGCTGGCGATTGCGGCCATGATCGCCGCCTACATCTATATTTTCGGCGCCAGCGTCATTCCCGAATTCGCGCGCATGGTCGATCCCACGCACTGGCGCGGCGCGGCGCGTTCGCTGTTCCTGATGTCGGAATTCGTGCGCGGCTGGATGCCTTTGCTGTTGCTTGCGCTGGCGGCGCTGGTGGCCGTGGTGCTGCTCTCGATGCCGCGCTGGTGCGGCAATACGCGGGTGCTGGCGGACCGTCTGGCACCGTATTCGATCTACCGCCTGATCACCGGCAGCAGTTTTCTGATGGCGTTCGCGGCGCTGCAATCCTCTGGCATCACGGTCGAAAAGGCCTTGCTGCGCCTGTCGGCTGGCGCCAGTCCCTGGTTGCGCGAGCGGCTGGATGGCGCCTTGATGGGCGTGAAGTCCGGCCTGAACTGCGGCGAGGCGCTGCGCAACGCGGGCTATGGTTTTCCCTCGCCGGAGATTGTCGAGGATTTGTGTATCTACGCCGACTACCGCGGCTTTTCGGATGCGCTCAAGCTGCTGGCCGACGAGTGGCTGGAAACGGGTGTGGAAAGGGTCTCGGCCCAGATGAAGGTATTGAACGGTATTGCAATTGTGTCCCTGGCGCTGGTTGTGGCCTGGCTGGTAACGGGTTTTTTTGGCATTCAGCAGGAAATCGCCGCAATGACGCGTGCGATGCAATAACTTAACTCACTTAAAGGAAACCATCATGACTTCGATCTGTCAACGCGCGGCTGGCCGTCTGGTCCGCCGTCATTTCCAGCGCGGCGCCTCGCTGCTGGAGGGCATCGCCTATCTGGGCATTGCCGCCATCGTCATTCTCGGCGCGGTTTCGCTGCTGACCAGTGCTTTCGGCAGCGCCAACACCAACCGCAGCCACGGTGAATTGACCTCGATCCGCACCGGCGTCAAGAAGCTGTTCATGGGACAGGCGGGCGGCTACGGCACGGGCGATCTGACGGCAACCCTGATCAGCGCGAAAGCGCATCCGAATTCGCTCTTTGTGAGCGACGGAAAATTGACGAACAGCTGGAATGGCGCCGTCACGGTCACCGGTGCGGGCAACACCTTCACGATCGCTTATGACGCCGTGCCGAAGGACGTTTGCGTCAGCATGGTCAGCAGCGGCAATGACTGGGTCTTTGTCAAAGTTAACAAGGGCAGCAATGTGGCGCTTCCGATTACCCCTGCCGCAGCTGCCACCAGCTGCGATACGGCCAGCAATTCCATTACCTGGACCTCCAGCTAAACGGGTGGGGAGGGGCGGACGATGTGGATGCTATGGCTCTTGTTCGCGCTGGGTGCGGCGGCCGGTCACGCCGCCCTGTCCAGCCGCGTCGAACCTGCGCGCACGGTGGCGGCGCGCGCCGACGACCTGGCACAGAACATGGCGGTCTACCGTTCCGCCGTGGCGGCTTACGCCGCGGCACATGCGGGCTTCAACGGCACCGTGGCCGACGCCAGCCTGAATCTGCCGGCCTGGTATGTGCGCCTGCCGTGGTGGAGCAACCACGTGGCGGACGGCATGGTCACTGTGTACGCGTCGTCGCCGCCGCCGCTGGGCTTTGCCGCCGAGCTGCAGCGCGCGGCGCAGTACTCGATGCTGGCGGGCGAGGCGCGCGGCGGCAAGCTGCACACGCCCGCCTTCGGCGATACCGGCATCATCCTGCCCGCAGTGGTGCCGAATCTGGCTCCGGTATGGCTGGCGCCCCTGAATTGAAATGGAATGAGCATGCGCAGACAGAATCGGGGATTTACATTGATCGAGGTGCTGGGCGCGCTGGCGATCGGCAGCGCGCTGGTGGCCGGTATCGCCGCCCTGGTCGAAGCTTCGCTGGAAGAGAGCCGCGGCGAGCAGGCAGCCCTGTACCAGGCGCAGATGACGGCGGCGGCGGCCAGATACATCAACCTCGATGCCAACTATACGCAGTTGCTGACGGCGACCGGCGGCGCCGCATCTACCGTGGTCACAGCCGCCATGCTGAGGGCGGGCAACCATCTGCCGCAGAATGTGCAGGCTGCCAATGCCTACGGCCAGACGTCCTGCGTGCTGGTGCGGCAAAGTAAGCCGGGACAGCTCGATGCCTTGGTCGTGAGCGAGGGCGGGCGCGATATTCCCGCCAAGAGCATCGCCGCCGTGGCCGCCGGAGCGGGGCCCGGCGCCGGCTATATTCCCGCCGATGCACCCACCAGCGCACGCGGCGCCTTCAATTCCTGGTCGCAGCCGCTGGCCGCCTTCGGCGGCGGCAAATGCTCCGGAACGGCGGTGGCGGCCAACCACCTGGCCAGCGCCCTGTTCTTCAATGGCGCCGGCCAGCTCGCCGCCGATTTCGTCTACCGCAAGGCGCAGCCGGGAAGGCCCGAACTGAACCAGATGCATACGCCGCTGCATATGCGCGCCCAGGCCGTTGAAGGGAGTTCCGATGCGCTGTGCGTGGCGGGCGATGCGGCCACCTTTGGCCGCATCGCGGTTGACGCCAGCGGTGCCCTGCTGAACTGCAAACTTGGCGTCTGGCGCGGTGCGGGCGGCTCCTGGAAAGATCCGGCCGCCAGCTTTGCCGCCTTGCCGGCCAGCGAAAATCAGGCAGGCGATGTGCGGCTGGCGCTCGATACCGGCCGCGCCTTCAGCTGGAGCGGCGCTGCCTGGATCGCGCTGGCGGTCGATGAGCAGGGCAACCTGGCCGTGCCAGGCCGCGTCACCGCCGGCCAGATGCTGCTGGAGCGGGTCGTGGTCCACCGCGATGCCTGCGAGCCGGATGGCTTGCTGGCCAGGGATGCCAGCGGCTTGCTGCTGTCCTGCCAGCGCGGTAAATGGCGCAAGTTGATCGAATTCGAAGCCACCAATGTGGTGTTTGACCGAGTCTTCAATACCCGGCCTCTAGACAGCGGCATCGATACCAGCATCGACCTGAGCGCTTTGCCCGGTGCGCGTCCGCTGTTCATCACCGGCGATTCCTGCTGCGTCTCGCGCAGCAATAGCAGGTCCGTGATTCGCCTTGAGCTGTATGACGCGGCGGGGAAATTCCTGGGCTATGCCGGCGGTTGCGCCAGCCAGAGTGCCGAGGGCGAAGGACGGGTTGCCAGCGCTGCGGGCATCGCCCTGCAACAGCTTCCCGAAAATGCCGCACGGCTGCGTGTTGTCCTCGATATTTCCGGGGAAAAGCGGAATAACGCCGACACCTACATCATTATTTTGAATAGCCGTTGACGCTACGGAGCCAGGAAAGGACGCTATGAACAGGCAGCAAGGGGCTTCGATGATCGAGCTGGTGGGGGCACTGGCGGCCGGCATGCTGGGCCTGGCCGGCATTCTGGCCTGGACCGATGCCGCGCTGGAGGATGGCAAGGGGCAGCAGGCAGCGCGCTACCAGGCGCAGCTGACCCAGGCCGCCCAGCGCTACATCGACGCCAATTATGCGGCCTTGCTCGCTCAGGCGGGGCCGGCCATGCCGGCCCGTGTCACGCTGGCCATGCTGAAGGCCAGCGGCCACCTGGCGCAGCAGCAGGCCGCCGTCAATGCCTACGGCCAAAGCCCCTGCGTGCTGGTGCGGCAAAGCACGCCGGGACGGCTGGACGCGCTGGTGCTCAGCGAGGGGGGCAGCGCGATTCCGGCCAGGAACCTGGCCTATGTGGCGTCTGGCGCGGGACGCGGCGGCGGCTTCATTCCCGCCCTCACTCCGGCCGTGGCGCAAGGCGCTTTCCAGTCCTGGAGCATGCCGCTGGCGGGCTTCGCCGGGGCCAGCTGCTCGGGCACCGCGGCCGCTGCCAACCACCTGGCGAGCGCGCTGTTCTTTGACGGACCGGGCCAGCTCTCCAGCGATTTCCTATACCGGCATGCGGTGCCCGGCCAGCCGCAGCTGAACCAGATGATGACGCCGTTGCATTTGCGTGCCACGGCGCTTGAGGCCAGTTCGGACAGCCTATGCGTGGCAGGCAATGCCGCGACCTACGGCCGGATTGCCGTTGATGCCAGCGGCGGCTTGCTGCATTGCCGCCTGGGCGTGTGGCGGCGGCCGGGGGGCAACTGGAAGGAGGCGGTTGCCGCCTTTGCGGCGTTGCCGGTGAGCGGCAACGAGACCGGCGATGTCCGCCTGGCGGGCGGCCAGGGGCGCGCCTTCCGCTGGAATGGCGCGGCCTGGACCGCGCTGCAGGTGGACCAGAGTGGCCATCTGCTGCTGCCCGGACGCCTGAACGCCGGCGAGGCGCTGATCGGGCAGACCGTCTTGCCGCGGACCGCCTGCACGGCGGATGGCCAGCTGGCGCGTGATGCCGGCAATGCGCTGCTGTCCTGCCAGCTCGGCAAGTGGCGTCCGCTGAGCGAATCGGCCATCACCGACAGCGTTTTCGAGCGTTCATATTCGGGCAGCCCGCTCAAGCCAAGTCCGGTGATCGACAATATCGATCTAGCCCAGCTGCCAGGTCCGCGGCCCCTCTTTATCACCGGCATAGGTTACTGCCAAACAGCCAATTCAACCAATTCGGAAGCGCATGTGGTTTTCCTCGATGGCGCGGGAAAACACGTGGCCAAGGCCGGCAGCTGTATCGCCGATGGCCTGCTGGACAAGGGATTGGTTCACGTCGGCACCGTCATTGCCTTGCAGCAGATTCCCGAGAATGCCGCCACGGTGCAGGTCTTGCTGAGGAACGCTGACAATGGGACGGCGGCCAACCAGTCCGCACTGTGGCTGAAGATCCTGGGCAGCCGCTGAACATGCTTTCGCCTCCCGGTTTCCAGCCGCTCCTGGCGCGCCGCCATGGCCTCGTGCTGGCGGCAATGCTGTGCGCGCTCGCCTGCGCGCCGGCGCCGGCCCGGGCTTGCTGGCACGAGATCGGCGCCAAATACGGCATCAGTCCTTACCTGCTGCACGCCATTGCCAAAACCGAATCGAATCTGAATCCCCGGGCCATCAATCGCAGCAACGCGAACGGCAGCTATGACATCGGTCTGATGCAGATCAACAGCAGCTGGCTGCCTGTCTTGCGGCGGCACGGCATCACCGAGGCGCAGCTGTACGAACCCTGCGTCAGCATCGAAGTCGGTGCCTGGATACTGGCGCAGAACATCCAGCAGCTCGGCAATTCGTGGACGGCGGTCGGCGCTTACAACTCCCCCAAGCCGGCTGTCCGGCTGCGTTATGCGGCGCGCGTATATCACAATCTTGCGCCCGAGGCGGCGCGCTAAAGAGCGCGGCAATCCAGGGCCGCCTTGCGGACGGCAAAAAACGTGGCGGCGGCGGGAACTGACTGGGTTCCGCATCGACTCAACAAGCGTGACCCATTGGTCATGAATTTATCTATTAAAGGACATTTTGCTATGACCCGAGGTTCCAGATCTGCACCGGCAATGGAGAAGGAATTATCCATGGAGGCCGGCATCACTCAGGCGCTGGATAGAACGATGAAGACACAGGACGCGTCCGTCCTGGTAGTAGGCTATGCCGCGCATGGCAGGGAACAGGCGGGGCAGTCGCTCGATGTCATCCATGAGGCACTGAAAAAAGACAGCTTAAAGGCTGGCAGCACGGTGGTCCTGCACGTGTCTGGCCTTGAGGGGCAGCGGGTGCAGTCAGAGGCGCTGGAGAAGCTGCAGGTGGAGCTGCAGAAGAAAGATATCAGTGTCGTGGTTGCCCGGGCGCCCAGAACACTGCAGGATGTCCTGCAAAATGAAACGCCGTCTACGTTCAAAAATAAGGCAAAAAAAATCGAAAGCCTGGAACAGGCTGGTTTCCTGCAGGCCTTTGACCGGGAACAGATGCCGCTATCGAAAGCAGCCGAAACCGGGGCGCGCACGACTTCTCTCCAAGCGTTGCAGAATTCCCCCATCCTGGACGCAAAAAATTTGATGGTTTCCTTGCAGGGCATCATCGGCGAAAAAGGCATGGCGGAAAAGGTCAAGGTTCTGACGGACTCGAATGATGCCCTGCAAAATGCGGCGCACCAGGCCGGGGTTCCCGCAGGGCGCCGGATCAAGCAAGAGAAAAACGATACTCTCTTCAATATCAAAGCGTCGGAGAAAGGAAAAAACTCCAGACTGGCTGGGATATTCCGGGAAAAAGAAAAAGCCATCCTTGGGAAAATGGAAAATGCGCTTGAAAAAATAGGCGCAAAACCGAAAGATTCGCGGGAGAAAATAAGGAATAGGACAGTTAATTACTTATTGAAAAACGCTCCGAATGCTGCCGGGGAACCGATCAATGGAAAAACTCAGGGGGTGCTCTGCCACGAATCGGTACGTTACAATTATCAAAATAAATCGAATATCAAGAATATTGTCTATATTTCCGATGAACACAATCAGGAACTGATAGCCGAGCATATTAAGGCGCAGATGGAAAAAGAGCCGCCGCTGCAAAGTTATAAGGACACTATGTTTGTTTTCTGCGGTCCGGATGCCGTCCCAGGCGTTGACGCAATGAGTTTGGCCCAGGTGGCCGATGCCGATGGCATTTTCAGTCAAGGTGCGCCAGAGGAAAGGGCTCACGACTACCAGCTTGGCAACACCGGCTCACGGGCGCGGGCGATGGCAGTGATCCCTCCGGGACCAGATGTGCCAACGATCACGCCCGAAGAATTTTTAAAGAATCTTGATGCCAGTGTTGAAACCTGGCTGAACAAGGCCAATACAAAATATGAAAATGGGAATACGATGGAGGCATTGAATTCCCGTATTGACAGGTCAAACTCGGTCAGCGCTGCCCACAATTCCCTGTTTTCTGATTCTGATAAGAAAGATACGGGCATCAAGCCTGCTGTGCATATAGATCTTGAACGCGATAGTTCGATAAGGCGGGCCAATGAGCGGCTGCGGAAAATTATGCAGGAAATCATGGATAGGCTCAGGGACACCTCGAGCGGCAATGATGCGCTGGAAAATGAGGCCATCGAACTGAGTATCGGCCGGAATGGCGATTCTATGTTGATCCCTTTTGATGAGCTGCCAGAGCATTTTTCCACCAAAGAAAAGCTTATGAAAACCCTCACGAATGATGGCGAGAATAAGCTGATTCGGGAAAATAAAGTGGAGGAGAAGGATCTCCCCCTCCTGGCGGATATGAAAGACTTCCTCACCACCCTTGCCAGCGAGGCGAGGAACAAGGAGGCGTTGAAGGCCGACAGAGATGCTTTTAATGAGCCTCAGGCCGAACTCACAACCCGGACATTCACGGCACTACGAGATCTCAAACTTCAGCTTGCCGACACATAGCGCCGGCGCGCTCAGACGCGCCGCGCCAGCCAGCCACCCTTTGCTGGCCCTGATGTACCAGAGCCAGGACTTCCGCGCCGGAGAAACCATCCAGTTTGTTCGGGTTGTCCAGCATGGACAAGGACCGGCCCTGCTGCACCAGCAGGCGGTTCAGCAGCAGGATGCCGAAGGTGCGGCAGTTCCCGGTTGGGAAAGGGCGCAGGCGCTGCAGTTTCTGGCATAGGGCGATGGCGGCGCCGGCGCGCAATTCCGCGTCGGCAGTCGAGGCCAGGGCGGCATGGTAGGCGCCGATCCATTCCTGCATCAAGCCTGCCAGCAGCGGCAGCGCGGCTTCCTCGCGCTTGAAGATCTTGAACTCGCCGCCGCCGTTCAGCCGTTTCACCGAGAGCGAGCAGCGCGGGGCCGGCCCCGCTTGCTGATCAACGAAGCGCGCCAGTTCAGCCTCACCGTCGCTGCTCAGGGTTTCCCCGGGCAGCAGCACAAATTGCGCCCAGGCACCGCTGGCGGCCGGCAAGCTGGCGGGCGCCTCTGCTTCCGCGCCGCTGCAGAGGGCGTGCAGGCGCAGAACGGCTGCCAGGTCGAGCGGCTGCTCCAGGTCTTGCATGGCGGCCAGCCAGGCACGGGCCATGTGATACAGATAACTGGGTTCGCTGTCGAACAAATGACCGATATAGGGATTGCCGCCGATCTCCAGACCCTTGGCCTGCATCAGTTCCAGCTTGAGCGGGTCGATGCACAGGCGCCATAGCTGGCCCACGGCCAGGCCGGAGCAGGGCGGCAGCTGGGCCAGTTCCTGCCACAGGCGGCTGGTATCTCCAATGCGTGGGCGGAAATTGCGCAAGGCGCGTTCGGCGCTCTTGGCGTAGCGGTCGGCGGCCTGGCTGTTGCGCATATTTTGCAGGAAGTCGTCGCTCGGCTGGCGCAGCTCGCGGCAGAATTCTTCGCTGGCTTCGCGCACGGCGGCGATGGCGCCGTCCAGATCCTGCTCGGCGAAGGCGGCGCCGTCTACTGCCTCGCCATGTCGCGCCAGCGCGTCGAGCAGGGCGCCGAGAAAGTCGTGGTCGGGGAAGATCAGGTGCTGGGCGCGTGCCGGATGGGACTCGGCCAGCTGGCGGAAAGTGGCCGTGAAACGGTGTTTGAGCGCGGCGCGCAAGGCCGCGGGCAACTGGGCAAGCGGCAAGGCGGACAGCGTTTCTCCCGAGGTCTCCGGGGTTTCGCCCTGGACCGGGGCGGGCAGCGCCGCCGCCTGCGCGGCCGGGGTGGCGATACGCACGCCCAGGGTCTTGATACGGTAGTACAGGGTGTTGACCGATATCTGCAGCTCCTGCGCCGCCCGCGTCACCACCTGGTCGTGGCGCGCCAGCGTGGAGGTGATCACCTCCTGCTCGAAATTGCGCACCCGTTCGCGCAGCGACAGGGCGCTGTCGTCGGCGCGCGGCGGCGCTTCCATGCCGGGCGGCGGCGCGACTTCGCCCTGGTCTTCATCGCCCAGCGGCGCCAGGCCGAGGGCGAAGCGTTCCGCCGCGTTTTTCAGTTCGCGGATATTGCCCGGCCAGGGATATTCCATCAGCAGCTTCTGGCTGCCGCCCGGAATGGCGGGCAGGCTGCGGCCGTGGCGCTGGCAAGCCTCGTCCAGGAACTGGGCGAACAGCGGCAGGACTTTTTCACGCGAATCGCGCAGCGAGGGCAGGCGCAGTTTGACCACGTTGAGACGGTAGTACAAGTCCTTGCGGAAGCAGCCTTGCTCGACCAGCGTGAGCAGGGCGATCTTGGTGGAGGCCACCACGCGGAAGTCGGAGCGGTAGAAGCGGCTGCCGCCGAGGCGTTCGCAGCCGCGTTCCTGCAGGGCGCGCAGCAGCTTGGCCTGGATCGCCAGCGGCATGCTGTCGATTTCGTCGAGATACAGGGTGCCGTCGTGCGCCAGTTCCAGCTTGCCTTCCTTGGCGCGCGCGGCGCCGGTGAAGGCACCGCTCTCATAGCCGAACAACTCGCTTTCAGCGATGTGTTCCGGCACGGCGGCGCAGTTGATGGCGATGAATTTGCCGCAGCGGCCTGAGTGGCGGTGGATTTCGCGTGCCGTCACGTCCTTGCCGGTGCCGGTTTCGCCTTCGATCAGCACATCGACCGAGAGCGGGGCGATTTCCTTGACCAGGCTGTCCTGGGCGGCGGCGGGAGGGAGCAGGGAAGGCGTGGAGCGCAGTCGTGTCATCGGATACGGGATTGTTGGGTGGCGATGGATCAGCCAGAGGGTTATGCAGGGAACGTGCCAGCATGGGATTGGCGCTGGGCTGGCCAACCGTCTTTCAGAATTGAAAGAACAGCCGGCCAGCCACCTTGCAGCGCTGCCTGCTGGTGCCAGTTGCCGGCGGTATCGGCGCCTGCGCCAGCCGGGGCGGCCCGCGGCAGGCGGCGGGTGGAACGGTTTTTGCGACATGCGCTGTGGAGGCGGTGCCCGGCTGGCGGCACGGCCAAGATCAACCATACGTCTACTCCCATGAATACTGACTTTTCCATCTCGCGCGACCTGGTCCAGGAGATCATCACGCTGATCGCTTCGGACCAGGTGTTTACCGACCTGCACATCGAGCAGGACGCGCTGCTCATGATTAAAACCCCGCGCGGCTGGCAGCCGGTCGGCGAGGATGCCGTGACGGCCGAAGACATGCTGCCGGTGCTCGAATCGATCGACAAGGACTGGGCCGCGAAGCTGCCCGAGGGCGCCATCGACCGTCCCTTCGTGCTGACCAATTGCCGCCTGCGCTGCAACGCCTACCGCACCACGGGCGGGCAGAAGGTGGTGATTTCGATCCGCCGCCTGCCGCTCGATCCGCTGGCGCTCGACAAGACCGGCCTGCCCGCCTATGTGAAAACCATGCTGGAGGCAACCAAGGGCGTCATCGTCGTCACCGGGTCCACCGGCTCGGGCAAGACCACCACGCTGGCGGCCATGCTCGACTACATCAACAGCAACCGCACGGCCCATATCCTGACCATCGAACAGCCGGTGGAGTACCAGCTCAAACGCCGCAAGTCCATCATCTCGCAGAAGGAGGTGCCGACCGACACGCCCAGCTTCTCGGCCGGCCTGCGCGAGGCGCTGCGGCAAAACCCCGACATCATCATGGTCGGCGAAATCCGCGACCTGGAGACCGCCGAAACCGTGCTGCACGCAGGCGAGTCGGGCCATCTGGTGCTCGCCACCATGCACACCAACAGCGCGGTCAACGCCATCGGCAAGCTGCTCTCCTTCTTCCCGCCGCGCCAGCAGGAGCAGCGCAGCGCGGCCCTGGCCAACTCCCTGATCGGCGTGATCTGCCAGGGCCTGGTGCCGAGCGAGAGCGGCAACGCCTTCGTGCTGGCCAGCGAACTGCTGTTCAATAATAACCAGCAGATCGCCCCCTTCATCGCCGATCCCGGCAAGCTGCCGCTGCTGGCCGACTTCATGAAGCGGCGCCAGGACAATATGTCGCGCAGCCTGAATGAAGACCTGGCCCAGCTGGTCGGCCGCAAGCTCATTAGTCCGAAAGATGCGATGCGGGTCGCCTATAACCGCATGGAGCTGCATGAGCTGATCAGCAGCACGCGCTAAAGCAACGCGCGCATCCACCCTGCCTTCAGTGGCGGCAACCGCCGCCACGGTTCCCGTCTGTCGTTCCCGCCCAGCCGTCCTTCCCGCAAAAAAACACCCGCCGAGGGAACCGGACCGCTTCTCCGCTCCACATAAGCAGCGTTCCAGCCTGATTTGCAGGACTGGGCGCCACACCAATCATCCTTGAGTGAGAGCCTATGAGGACGTTTCATACTGAACGCCGTGCGGGGGAGGAAGCATGCTAGATGCGATTCCCTACGCTTGCGCGCCGGACGTGCATCCAGCGCTGGTACGCCAGCTGGTGCGCGTGGAATCGGGCGGCAATCCCTACGCCATCGGCGTGGTCGGCGGCCGTCTGGCGCGCCAGCCGCGCAACCTGGCCGAGGCGCTGGCCACCGTACAAAGCCTGGAACAGCAGGGCGCCAACTATTCCATCGGCATCAGCCAGGTCAACCGCATTCATTTTCCGCGGCTGGGCTGGCACAAGGAGCTGGCCAGCGGTTTCGACCCCTGCGGCAATCTGCAGGCCGGCGCCGGCATCCTGAAAACCTGCTATGAGCGCGCCCTCGGCGCCGGTTATGCCGGCACGGCGCTCGATGGCGCCAATGCCGCGAGTCGGGCGTCGCTGTCCTGCTACTACTCGGGCAATTTCGTCAGCGGCGAGCGGCTGGGCTATGTCGCCAAGGTGCTGGGCAGCGCCCAGGACGGCGGCCGCCAACCGGGCCGGCTGACGGCATCCACCATCTCTTCCATTTTGTTCGACTAACCCTACGGGATACCCATGAAACTCAAAAACGCAAGCTTGCCCCTCGTTCTGTTCCTGCTGTCGCAGCCTGGCCTGGCCGGCGCCAAGGGAGGTGGCCTGGAGCAGGGCACCAAGGTGCTCAATGCGGTCTCCACCTGGATGACCGGCATCGGCATCGTTATCGTGACGATCGCCCTGATGTTTGTCGGCTTCCGCATGGTGTTCCAGGCCGCCGAGTGGAAGGACGTGGCGCCGGTTTTCTGGGGCGGCATTCTGATTGGCGGCGCCGGTGCCTTCGCCTCCCTGTTCATTACGGGCGGCTGAACCATGGCTTACGAAGACGTGGTGTTTAAGGGCGCGACGCGGCCGGCCATGATGCTGGGCGTGCCGATCGTCCCCCTCATCCTGGTGGTCGGCCTGCATCTGCTGCTGGCCGTCTGGGCGATGGTGCTGGTCAACCTGTTCGTCAGCTTCGTCATCCTGGCGGCTGGCGCGATGAATGTGTTTTTCCTGCGCCATGTCAGTTCGAACGACGAGCAGCGCCTGAACCAGTATCTGCTGCGCATGAAAAGCACCGGCGGCCGCCGCAACAAGGTTTATTGGGGGGCGCATAGCGCCTCGCCCTGCGACTACCGGAGGCACGTATGAAGGACGGCTTTGCACCCACACTGGAGCTGGCGGTCAAGGAAGACCTGATCAGCAAGCATCTGCCGTTTTCCGCCAGGGTCACGGAAAACGTGGTGTCGACCCGCGGCGGCGACTATATGAGCACATGGTCCGTCACCGGCTTGCCTTTCGAGGGCCTGAGCTGCGCCGAGGCCTACGCCAAGATGGAGGCGCTGAACCTGCTGGTGCGCAGCCTCTCGAATGGCAAATACGCCTTCTGGGTACACCGCATCCGGCGCACCGCCTGCGATGCGCTGTCCGTGCCGGCGGGCGGCTTCCCGCACCGCTTCCTGCAAAAATACTACGACCGCCTGGGCGCCGGCGGCATGATGTCGACCGAGATCTTCCTGACAGTGATCTATCGTCCCCAGCCCCAGCGCACCACCGGCTTGCTGGGCAAGATCGGACGCACCCTGGAGGATATCGCCCGTGAACAGGCGGAGGCGCTGGACGTGATGGAAAGCCTGCACCAGCAGGTATGCCGCACGCTCGACGCCTATGGCCCGCAGCGCCTGGGCGAATATGAGCACCATTCGCTACGCTACAGCCGCCAGCAGGAGTTCTACGCTTACCTCTTGAACGGCCACTGGTGGCGCATTCCCGTCAAGGACGTGCCGCTGTACAAATACCTGCCGATGGCGCGCGTCCTGTTCGGCAACGAGATCGTGGAAACGCGCAGCAATCTCGGCTCCACCTATTCCACCTTCATCGACATCAAGGACTACGCCGACTTTTCCCATCCCGGCATCCTGAATACCATGCTCAGCCTGCCGTACGAGTATGTGGAGACGCATTCCTTCTCGCCCATGAATGTGCTGGATGCGAAAGCCGCGCTGACGCTGCAGCGCAACCGCATGATCAGCGCGAGCGACAACTCGGTGAGCCAGCTGGCGCAGCTCAACGATGCCCTGGACGGCGTCGCCAGCGGCAATTTCACGCTGGGCGAATACCACTACAGCCTGCAGGTGAAGTCGGCCAGCGTGGACGGCATCAAGGCGGCGCGTTCGGCGGCCATCGAAGCCTTGCAAAGCGCGGGCTTTCTGGCCGTGGCGGTCGACCTGGTGACCGACCATGCCTACTTTGCCCAGTTGCCTGCCAATTGGCGTTCGCGGCCCCGTTCGGCGCATCTGAGCTCGCGCAATTTCACGGGACTGTGCGCCATGCACAATTTCACCCTGGGCAAGCGTGACGCCAATCCCTGGGGCGAGGCGGTGACGATTCTGCGATCGCCGGCGGCGCAGCCTTTTTACTTCAATTTCCACGCCACGGCGCCGGGCGAAGATTCACTGGGTGCCTCGGCGCTGGGCAATTGCCAGATCATCGGCCAGTCCGGCGGGGGCAAGACGGTGCTGGCCTTGTTCCTGATGATGAACCTGTACAAGTACGGCACGCAGATGGTGTTCTTCGACAAGGACCGCGGCGCCGAAATCGCGGTGCGCGCGGCGGGCGGCCAATACCTGTCGCTGGAGCGCGGCAAGCCAACCGGCTTCAATCCCTTCAAGATGGAGGTCAACGAGGCCAATATCCTGTTCTGGGACGACCTGGTGAAGTTCTGCACCTTGATTCCCGGCGCGCCGCATTCGCCGCGCGAGGAAGCGGAAATCTCGCACGCGGTGCGCGCGGTGGCGCTGCTGCCGGCTTCCCTGCGCGGCTTCAGCGCCGTGATGCAGAATCTGCCGAACGTGGATGCCAACAGCGTGGCCGAGCGCCTGCGCAAATGGTGCGCCGACGGCCAGCTGGGCTGGGCGCTGGACTGCAATGAAGACCTGCTGCAGTTCGACGCCACGCGCAGCTATGGCTTCGACTACACCGAGCTGCTGGAGGATGCCCAGACCTGTCCGGCGATCATGATGTATCTGATGTACCGGGTCGAGTCGCTGATCGACGGACGCCGCTTCGCCTTCTTCATGGACGAATACTGGAAGGCGCTGTCGGTGTCCTATTTCGAGGACTTCGCCAAGAACAAGCAGAAGACCATCCGTAAGCAGAACGGTTTCGGCGTGTACATGACGCAAAGCCCGTCCGACACCCTGCGCAGCCCGATCGCGCGTGCCCTGATCGAGCAGACCGCCACCTTCATCTTCCTGCCCAATCCGACCGCCGACTATGGCGATTATGTGGACGGCTTCAAGCTGACGGAAACCGAATTCGAGCTGCTCAAAAGCCTGGGCGAGGGATCGCGCATGTTCCTGATCAAGCAAGGCACCAGCACCGCGATTGCGATGCTGGACCTGCATGGCTTCAGCGATGAGCTGAAGATTTTGTCCGGCACCACGGCCAACGTCGCCAGGCTCGATGCCTTGCGCGCCCGCCATGGCGACCATCCCGACCAATGGATCACCCACTTTCTGGAGGAAGTACGATGAAAAAAACCGTTTTTGGCAGCGCGCTGCTGATGCTCCTTACCACTCTGCCGGCTGGCATGGCGCATTCCGCAGGCCAGGAAACACCGCCGGCGACGCCGCTGCCGGTATCCGACAAGGATGTGTTCAACCAGGTGCAGAACCTGGTCAAGCAGTCCGGCGAGATGACGACCGCCGTGGGCAATATGAACACCACGCTCAAGAATGCGGTGACCCGCAATCGCCAGATGGGCAAGCTGGCTGATACCAAGGAGCTGCGGATGGCGGTCGATAGCAATAAGGAGATCGATGACGAGATCGAATCGATCAGCAAGGAGGTGCAGAAGCTGCGTTGCGAGAAGTACGTCGATCCGAAACAGAAGGCGAAGTGCGAAAAAGTGGAGCTGTCGACCTTCAACCTGATCAAGATGCTGCGCAATAACCTGGCGCTCAGCAAGAAGCGCGGGGAGAAGATCGAAACCCTGTTCGCAGAGCTCAACACGGTCGGCGATACCAATCTGAAGGAGGCGGCCGACCTGCAAGCCCGCATCCAGACCGAGATCGCCCTGCTGCAGAACGAGAAGAATATGGTGGACATGGCTATCGTCAAGAACGAACAGGAAGTCCGCCTGTACAACCAGCTGCTGGTGCAAGGGCCGGAGGGTGAGGGTGACCCCAACGGCAACCGCTTCTATATGAAGTCCAAGTAATCGCCCCCCCCACGCCACGCAACAAGGAACCGGTCATGGCATTTGAAGTTTTCCAAACCGTCAGTGCAGCGATTCTGAAATACGGGCAGGGTTTCGCCAAGGTGAGCGACACATTCGTGACGATGGTGACGCCGGCGATCCAGGCAGGTCTGGCATTGGTGATCCTGTTGCATGGCTACCGGATTATCCGGGGCGAAGGCGGGCAGCATCATATGCTCGATGTCTTTTCAAGATGTCTGCGCGCCTTCCTGGTATTCAGCCTGGCCCTCGCCGCCGGGATGTATGAGCAGAACGTCCACCAGTTCATCGTCAACATTGGCAACGATGTGGTGGTTGGCTTCGGCGGCGATCCCGAGGCGAACAAGTACAAGCAGATCGATCTTGCCATGGAAAAGGGCTTCGCGGCCTTCAGGGCGGTGGTGAACTGGGGGCGCGAGCATATCGGCGCCGGCTTCATCTATATCGATCTGAGCGGGGTGTGGGCCATCCTGGCCGGTGCGGTGATGATCGTGATTATCCTGGTGCTGGGTGTGGTGGCCTGCTTTGAATTGCTGGTGATCGATTTTGGCCTGTTCATCATCTTTGGCGTCGGCCCGCTCTTCGTTGCCTGCTACGCCTTCGAGGCGACCGCGCGCTTCTTCGACACCTGGTTGTCCGGCGTGCTGAAATGGGTGTTCACTTCGGCGGTGATCACGGTGACCGTGCTGATGTCGGTGTCGATGCTGGATAACTTTGTGATCGAGCTTTCCAAAGGCGGCACGCTGAACCAGGTTCTGATCGTGATCCTCACGGCGTCGGCGGCGGTGGTCATCCTCATTTTGATCGTGTACCGGGCACCGACCATCGCCACCGACCTGGTGGGCGGGATTGGACTGAACAGCGCGGCACAGAAGCTGGGCAGCGCGGTCCAGTCGAAAATCAGCAGCATGATGAAGAAAGACGGCAAGGGCGCCAATGGCGCCAATGGCGCTCCGGGGGGCGGCGCCAATGGCGGCGGCCCGGGGGGCATGGGCGCGAAGAATGGCGGCGGGAGCGGGCAAACTCCCGGTTCGGGCATGGCGCCTGGCCCGCGTGCCGTGACTGCCGCCGCGAACAATACGCAGGCCGTGGGAGCACCGCGCACGGCGATACCTAGCATGGAGAAGAAATGAAAAGACAGATGAAAAAATTTTGGGCGGCAGGACTCTGCCTGATGCTGGGCGCCTGCGCAACGAAGCCGCCGGAACTGTTGTTCGCCGATGGCAGCGAACGCGTGCCGGTCAACGAGCGGCGCGTGGTGGCGCCGCTCGTACCGGCCGACCCGGCCGCGGCGTCGCCCGCGCCGTCCGGCAAAGTTCATGAAAATCATCTATAAAAGGAACTGGATATGTTTCGATTCAAGCGTGCGCCGGCCGGTGAAGCCAGGGAAGTAACGAAGCTGAGCTGGGAGGCCGATATCGTTCTCAATGAGCGCCGTTCGCGCCTGATCGCCTGGCGCGTGGCCAGCGTCTCCATGGTGCTGGTGATGCTCATGGTGGTCAGCCTGATGCTGCTGATTCCCCTCAAGCAGGTGGTGCCCTATGTGGTGACGGTGGACCGTCTGACCGGTGAAAGCAGCATCACCAGTTCGGGCAAGGATTTTGTTGCCAACAGTACGCTGAACGACAAGCACTGGATCAAGAGCTTCCTGATTGCGCGCGAACGCTACAACTACCAGCTGCTGCAGCATGACTACGATCTGGTCAAGTCCCTGGCCGGTGATGCCACCTGGAAGAGCTACGCCAAGCTGTACGAAGGCAACAACGCGCGCGATAAGGTGCTGGCGGAGGAAACCGAAATCCTGCCGACGGTACTCAGTATCACGCTGCATAACAACGGTACGGCGACGGCGCGCTATGAGCTGCGCACGCGCAATCTGCGTGCCGGCGACGATGCGGTGGTGACGCGCCATGTGGCAACGCTGCGTTACCGCTACCAGGCCCAGAGCGGCAAGCGGGAGTTCGAGATGATCGACAACCCGCTCGGCTTCACTGTCGAAGGCTATCAGACCGATCCTGAGTTCATCACCAAGACCGCAGAAGGAGCCAAGCCATGATGCGCCGCCTGGCCGTGATGCTGCTGTGGAGCGTGGCGGGCGCCTGCGCCGCCGCCGACACGATGTTCGAACCCGATGACGAGGCGCGCCGCGTCGAGCTGGTGAGCTACTCGCCTGATAAGGTGGTGAAAGTGGGGGCCATTATCGACCAGCCCTTCCTGATCGAGTTTGCCGGCGGCGAGCTGCTGGAAGAGGTGGCGGGTGGTGCGGTGGGCGGCTGGGAGGTGCACAAGAAAGGCAACCGCCTGTTCGTCCTGGCGCGCAAGGATTCGAAATATACGACCTTGCTGGTGACGACCAACAAACGCTCCTATGTGTTCGACCTGATGCCGAAGCAGTCGACACCGCAAAACTTCAAGCGGCGCCGCTCGAAGATCGTCTTCACCTATCCGGTGGCGACGCCGCTGCCTGCGCCGGTTCCGGCGCCCGGGCCGCGAAACCATAATTATTCGATGCAGACGGTGGCCCTGCAGGCCGATATCCGGCCCAGCGAAGTGTATGACGATGGACGCTTCACCTGGCTGCGCTTCCCCGGCAACGTCGAAGTGCCGGCCATTTACAAGAGCGAGCCGGGCATGCGCGAGGAAATGCTGGTCAACCATCATATGGAGGGCGAATACGTGGTCATGCACGCCATTGCGCCGCTGTGGAATCTGCGCCTGGCTGGCTCGATGATCGGCGTCTTCAACGACAGTTACGAGCGCCGCGGCAGCGCGAACCAGGATGGCACCACGGTTCCTGGTCTGGTACGGGAGAGCAAACCATGAGCGAGCCTATCGTCAAGGAAGAGGTGGAACAGGAGTACGATCCGCACCGTTTCAGCGCGGAGCCGAAACGCAAACCGAACAAGACGGTCGTCATCATCATCGGTGCCTTCGTGGTGCTCATGACCTTGATCGGCGCATCGGTGTTCATTACCCGGCAATACCTGAGCGACTACATGGCCGAACGCGCCGAGCGCCGCAAGGAGGAGCAGGAAATGAAGAACGCCAATGAAGATAAAAGCCGCAAGGGCAAGATCTTTGGTACCGCCGCCGCATCCGGCGGATCGGCTTTGCCGGCGCGCTTCGGCAAGGCCGAGGGGGCAGGGAAGGACGACGCGGAGGCGGCTCCCATTCCGCTGCTGAGCAATAAGGCGCCCCCGGCCGCCGCTGTGCCAGCGCCGGTGACGCCTGCTGCGCCACCGCCGCCACCACCACCACCGCCGCTGATGGCGCCTGCCGCAGTGGCGGCCGGCGGGGGGCTGGCCGGTGGTGCGGCGGGCCCGCAGCAGAAGCGGCCCGCCAATGTGGAGGAATATGCCGCGCAGCAGGCATTGTCGGCGGTGTTGACCGCCACGCCCCAGGTCAGCGCCGCCAATCTGGGCAACCGGTCCTACCTGCTGGCGCGCGGTTCGGTCATCCCCTGCGTGCTGGAGACGCAGCTGGTGTCGAATATCGGCGGCAGTACCAGCTGCATCCTGCCGCAGCACGTGTATTCGGACGACGGCAAGGTACTGCTGCTGGAGAAAGGCAGTTCGATCACCGGCATCTACCAGAACAATGTGCGCACCGGCGACTCGCGCATCGCCATCCTGTGGCAGCGCATCAAGACAGCCACCGGCGTAGTGATCGACGTCGATTCGCCCGCCGCCGACCAGCTGGGCGTGATGGGCGCGCCGGGCGTGGTGGATAACCACTGGCCGGAGCGCATCGGCGCCGCCTTCCTGCTGTCGATGGTGGAAGATGCGGTGGCGATCCAGATGTCCAAGAATGGACAGGGCCGCAATAGCGGTTATGGCAGCGCCAGTTTCAACACCACCACCACGCTGTCGGAAAAGGTACTGGATTCGACCATCAATATCGCGCCCACGCTGTACAAAAACAGGGGCGACAGGCTCATGGTCTATGTCAGCCGTGATCTTTGGTTTAACAATGTCTATAACGTCAAACAGCGCTAATATGATTGAAGAACAGCCAGCAATTCTGCGCCACGACGCCTCGGTCCAGGTATTCCTGGAGCCGCTGGCCGAGTGGTTGAATGATGAAGCGATCACCGAGATCGCGGTCAACGCACCAGGCACGGTCTGGGTGGAAAAGCGCTCGCGCTGGACCTCCCATCCCTGTCCGCAGGCCAGCACCCGCCTGCTCAAAGCACTGGGTACGGCGATCGCCACCTATTCGAACCAGAAATGGGATGCCGTCACGCCGATCCTGTCGGCCTCGATGCCGGACGGTTCGCGCATCCAGCTGGTGATGCCGCCCGCCGTCAGCGAAAACTGCTATTCGCTGACCTTGCGCAAGCCCTCCTTCATTACGCGCAAGATCGGCGATTTCGCGGCGTCCGGCCTGTTTGCCCGTGTCAAGCCGATGCAGTCAGCCCTGAGCGAGGTGGAGGAAAACCTGCTGGAACTGCTCAAGGTGCGCAATTACGAGCAGTTCATGCGCCTGGCGGTGCAGTCCCGCCGCAATATCGTGGTGGCCGGCGCCACAGGGTCGGGCAAGACCACCTTCATGAAGGGGCTGGTGCACGAGATTCCGAAGGACGAACGCATCATCACGATTGAAGACGTGCGCGAACTGTTCCTGCCGCATGAGAATGCCGTGCATCTGCTGTACAGCAAAGGTGGCCAGGGAAAATCGAACGTACGGCCCAAGGATTTGCTGGAAAGCTGCTTGCGCATGAAGCCGGACCGCATCCTGCTGGCCGAGCTGCGCGGCGACGAGTGCCTTTACTATGTGCGCAACGCCGCTTCCGGCCACCCGGGCAGCATCACCAGCTGCCATGCCGGCACGCCGGCCCTGGCTTTCGAGCAGCTGGCCATCATGATCCAGGACTCGCCGGGCGGCGCCAACCTGACCTTCGACGTCATCAAGCGCCTGCTGGTGCTGACCATCGATATCGTGGTGCAGTTCGAAAACCGGGTGGGCGAGCGCTTCATCAGCGAGATTTACTATGACCCGCGCAAGAAACTAGAGGCCATGCGATGAAACCATCCAAGCAGCGCCGCAAGCTGATGATCGTCGGCGGCATACTGGCTGCGCTGGCGCTGCTGGCGCTCGCCAACTACCTGGCCGGCGCCATTCTGTTCCTCAGCTTCGGGGAGAATCCGGTGCGCGCGGAATTCTTCAGCATCGAACAAGCTTACTGGGCGGCGGAGGATGCACGCGCTCTGCGCAAGGTCAAAGGCAGCGCAACCATAGCTTTTTTGCTTGTCCTGATCGTACCGGCCAGTCTGGCGATGCTGCTGCGCAAGGAGGACAGCGATCTATTCGGCAAGGCGCGCTTCGCCAACCGCGATGACATCCGCCAGGAAAAGCTCGATGCGCCGAAAGGCGTCGTGATCGGCAAGTTCGAGAACAAGCTGCTGCGCCTGAGCGGCTATGAGTTCGTGCTGCTGGCCGCGCCCACCCGCACCGGCAAGGGGGTGGGCTTCTGTATCCCGAACCTGCTGCAGTTCGAGGATTCGGTGGTGGTGCTGGACATCAAGGGCGAAAACTACAATCTCAGCTCGGAATTCCGGCGCCGCTATATGGGCAACGAGATCATCTATCTGAACCCCTTCTCGGAAGATACGCACCGCTGGAATCCGCTGTCCTATGTGTCGCGCGACCCCAACTTCCGTGCCAATGACCTGATGGCGCTGGCCTCCATTGTCTATCCACCCAACGAGAAGGAACCGTTCTGGCCCGATTCGGCGCGCAACCTCTTCGTCGGCCTGGGCCTGTTGGTGCTGGAGACGCCGGAACTGCCGACCACCATCGGCGAGATGCTGCGCCAGGCCTCGGGCAAGGGCGAGCCGATCGAAACCTATCTGGGCAAGGTGCTGGCAGCACGCGCCGCCAGCGACAAGCCGCTGTCGGTATCCTGCCGCGATGCCCTGAACCGCTTCATCGGCGCGGGCGAGACGGCGCTCAAGGGCATCGTCGCCACCTTCACGGCGGCGCTCACGCCGTTCGCCAACCCCGTCATCGACAAGGCCACGTCGGCCGACGATTTCGACCTGCGCGATGTGCGCAAGAAGAAGATGTCGATTTACCTGAATATTCCGGCCGGCGAGGTGCTGCAGGCGGGCTTTATCGTGAATATGTTCTTCTCGCAGCTCATCAACGAGAACGTCAAGGAACTGCCGGAACAGAATCCCGACCTGAAATACCAGTGCCTGCTGCTGCTCGACGAGTTCACGGCGATGGGCAAGGTGGCCATCATCGCCAAGGGTGTCGGCTATATGGCCGGCTACAATATGCGGCTGGCCATCATCATCCAGGACAAGACCCAGCTCGATTCGGTCTATGGCAAGGAAGATGCGCACAATATCGTCAGCAATATGGGTGCCGTCATCTACTTCACGCCATCCCAGATCAGCGAGGCCGAAGAGTATTCCAAGATGATCGGTAACGATACCGTCAATTCCTACAGCACCCAGCATTCCAAGGGCAGCATGTTCGGTGTAAAGGGCGAGGGCAACGACAGCAAGACCGCTTCCTACCAGTCGCGTGCCGTGATGCTGCCGCAGGAGCTGCTCAGCATGAGCAAGGACGCGCAGCTGGTGGTGCGGTCCGGCATCCCCGTCATCAAGGCCGACAAAGTCCGCTATTTCAACGATCCCTACTTCAAGGAGCGCTTCGAGGCGGTGCCGATGCAGACCGTATCGATCGGCGGCGAGAAGCGCAAGGTGCCGGTGCCGGTGGCGCGTCCACGCGGCGACTGGGCGGCTTACGAGAAGTCGCTGGCCGGCACCGATCACTACGCCAAGCCCGCCGCCACACCTGCTGCGCCGGCCGCAGCTTCCAAGGCCGAGGCGGCGCCGGAGCAGGCGAAGGTGGCGCCTCCCAGGATAATCCTGCCGCCGCCCGGTGCCTGCGTAGCCAATACCTATGCCGATGCCGCGCTGCTGTACTGGCGGGCAGCGGTGCTTGCGGACCAGGCAATGTCCGATGGCGGCATCGTGATCCTGGACCTGGCACCAGCACGCGGCCAGTTCTGCTGGCAGCTGTTCGCCTGCCTGCAGCGGCGCATCAATGAAGGGAGCTCCGATCTGCAGCGCTTCCAGTACATTGCCTGCGCGGCCAGCGCCGAACAGGAGGAAATGCTGAAGTCAGATGTCTCTCTCGCCAAGCTGATGGACGATGAAGAATTCTATGTGGTGTCGCGTGGCGAGTTGCTCAGCTCATCGAGCGCCATATTCCCCGGCCAATTGGTGGTGGTGGTGGCGCATGACTGGGCGGCGGCACTGGCGCAGCCTTGCTATGCGCCTGCCGAGGATGATGATTTCCCAGCACCGCTGGATGCGCTGGCCGCCATGTACCGGGAGCGCATGCCGGGAACCGAGGTGGCATTCCCCGCCGCTGCCGTTGCCAGCCTGGAAGCGCTGCGCACCCTGGGCGGCGGCAACTTCATGCTGCTGGCCTCCGACATTGCGGTGGACGACGAGCGCGCGATCCGTCTTGGCGCCTTTGCGCACGGGGACGCATCGGCCCTGCCTGCCAACTATCATGCGCTGGCCTGGCACTTGCGCGCCTCGGGTGGGGCGGTGTGGCAGGACGTTGGAACGGACGATACCGCCAGCCTGCTGCTGGCCCTGAATGGTGGCTTGGTGAATGGCGATGCCCTCCTGCCGGAACTGCGTTCCATGCTGGCAGGCGCGCATGCGCAGGGGCGGAGCAATGTGTCCCAAGGCGCTGATCAGGACAACGGTTCAGGCACGCTGGCCAGGCTGCGGCGCAGCCAGTACGATCCGCTGTGCCTGGAGCGCATGCTGCCCGTCCTGCTGGACGCGGACTGGAAACTGCCAGCGCCGCAACCGGCGCAGTGGCGCGAGGCGCTGGAACGGGTATGGGAAATGTACCTGCCGCAGCCGGAGTCACCAGCTTTCCTGCTTGGCCTGGCGCAGCTGGCGCTCATATGCGGGAACCTGGGCTTGGCGCGTGAAGCCACCGCTGGCTTAGCGGGGAGCGATGACTATGCAGCCAAGGCCCAGGATATGCAGGCGCGCATAGCGGAGCGTTGCGGCCGCAGCGAAGATGCCATGCGCGCGTTGCGCGGCCTGCTGGAGCGGGAGCCGGAACATCCGTCGGCGCGCGACAGGCTGAGCGTGCTGGAGCAGCGCGTGCTTGAACAGGATGCCCTGCCATGGTACAAGCGCAGCATGGCGCAGGCAGGGCAGTTATGGCTGGAGCCTGTGGGACCGCAGCATGCCGAAGCGCTGGCGGATGCGGGCTGTGTCCTGGACTCCCAGGGTGAAAACGATATCGCCTGTGCGATGATGCACGTGCGTTGGGGACTGGTGGGTGTGGCTGCGTTAGCCGGTATTGCCAACGGTGCGCATCTGCATGTGCGGGTGGCGGAGCCGTTCCGTGGCCGCCGCTACAGCGGAACCGCCGGCCGTGCTTTGCTGCGCATGGTACGCGCCACGGCAGATATCACGGAGGTCTTTGCGCTTATCGAACCGGATAATAAGCGCGCCAAAAGCATGTTGGGCAGGCTTGGCTTCCGGCTGCTGGAGTCCGATGCCGTATCGCTGTATTACCTGGGCGATAAGACGGACGATGCGCTGGCGGCGCTGCAGCTGAACGTGCCGGGTGAGCTTGCGGCGACCACGGTGCCGGGCGAGGAAACGGAGTTGGCCGATGTACAGGCCTGACGGCTGGTCGGGCGCGGTACAAGCTGGCCAGCGGATGGCTGGCCGGCCGGCGCGCAGCCTGCATATCGCCGACGGCACGCTGGAAGCGCTGAAATGGCTGGCGCTGATGGCGATGACGCTGGACCATGTGAATACCTATCTTTGGCAGGGTCACTGGCCGGTGCTGTACGCCATCGGCCGGGTGGCAATGCCCATATTCGCCTTTATCCTGGCTTACCGCCTGGCGCAGCCGCAGGCGATCGTGCTCGGATTGCCGCACCGCGTCGTCTGGCGGCTGGCGGCCGCCGGCATCTGCGCCGCACCTTTATGCTTCGGCCTGGTGCGCCAGGAAAACGGCTGGTGGCCGTTGAATATCATGTTCACCCTATGCATTGGCACCGTTATTGTGTGGCTGATCTCGTCGGGCGGTAAATGGCGTCCAGCCCTGGCGCTGGCGCTCTTTGTTTTTTGCGGACCATTGCTGGAATTCTGGTGGTTTGGTCTGGCCTGTTTTCTTGGCGCCTGGTATTTCTGCCGCCACCCGGGTTGGCCATCCTTGCTGGCCTGGCTGGCGGGATGCGCCAGCCTGTATGCGATCAACGGCAACCACTGGGCGATGGCGGCGATGGTGCCGCTTGTGGCCAGTCCCTTGCTGTCATTGCGCCTGCCGCGTGCCCGTTACTTCTTCTACGCCTATTACCCCGGTCATCTTGCGGTGCTGCTGGTGCTGCGCAGTACAGGTATGGCGTAGAAGGTGTGGCGCGCTATGCCTTGCGCCATTTGCGGTCCTGACGGCGGCGAAGCTGCATTGTGTTGCCGGCGCATGGTTCGTGGCTTGAACTGTGCTGCTGCGCCGGTCTGAAAACTGTGCGCCCAGATGCTGCGCATTCATTTTTATCATTCAGGCTGGAACAGCAAGAATGAGGTGAGAAATGGAAGCAGTTCTCCAGCCGGAGCGCAGCGGTTGCCAGCGGCGCCCCATTGTGCGCCATCGCGGCGGTGCTGCCAGCGATGCGATGGACACGGTGGCCGAGGAAGTACCGGTCGCCCTGGTCTTCAATGGTATTTCCCATGCGGTGATGATGGCCACGCCGCGCGATCTGGAGGCGTTTGCCGTCGGCTTTGCCTTGACCGAGGGCATTGTCGGCGCCCGTTCGGAAATCTACGATGTGGAGCTGCACCAGCTGCCTGGCGCGGCCGAGGTGCAGCTGCGTATTGCGCAGTCAGCCTTCATGCGGCTCAAGGGGCACCGCCGATCGCTGGCCGGGCGCACGGGTTGCGGCGTGTGCGGTATCGATAGCCTGGCACTGCTCGATCTCGATCCGGCGCCCATGCCTGCCAGCGCCTTGCCCGATCCGCTGGCGCCGGCCATCGAGCGCGCCGCGCGTGAACTGGGCCGGCATCAGGTCTTGATGCGTCAAACCGGCGGTGTGCATGCCGCTGCCTGGTGCGGCCTGGATGGCGCGGTGCTCTGCGTGTTCGAGGATGTAGGCAGGCACAATGCGATGGACAAGCTGGTCGGCCACCTGGCCATGCGCGGACTGGATCTGCGCCAAGGCTTTGTCTACCTGTCCAGCCGCGCGAGTTATGAACTGGCGCGCAAGGCGGCCCGCATGCAGATTCCCATGCTGGCCACGATCTCCGCTCCCACCTCGCTGGCCATCGATATTGCGCGCCAGGCCAGGCTGAAACTGGTCAGCTTCTGCCGCGCCGACGGCTTTGTCGAATACGCCTGAATGCCAAATGCCCGCTTGAAGCGGGCATTACTCAATCCATCCTGAAATTTTTGTCCGCCGATGCCTCGTCCGGCATGGGCAGATCGCATAGTTCCAGTACCGAACGTTCTATCGTGCGGCAGATCGCCTCCAGCGCCAGGCTGTTCGGCGCGCTGCCGAAGGGATCGGCGATTTCCTGGGCAATGGCTTCCAGTGCGAACAGGGTGTAGGCCACGAAGACCGAGATCAGCGGCGTGGCCGCGCCAATCGCATGCACCAGGCCAAACGGCAAAAGGAAGCAGTAAGCATAGATGGTCCGGTGCAGCAGCACGCCGTAAGGATAGGGAATGGGCGTGCTGGCCAGCCTTTCGCAGCCGCCGACGGCGTCGGCCAGGCTGTTGATCTGGCCATCGAGCATCCACAGGGTCTGGCTGTCTGGTGCTGTCTGGCGCATCAGGCGGCGCAAGCCATTGAGCACGGCAACGGGACGGTAGGCGCGCTGGCGCAGTTCGGCGGCGAGGGCGGGTGGCAGCAGGCGCGCCAGATCCGCATCGGGCGGGCTGCCGCGCAACTGGTGGCGCAGCAGGTGGACAAAGGCGATCACGCGGGACGCCAGTTCGCGGCGACCGACGCGCCGCGCGGGCAGGTAGGTCAGCGCCTGCGAGGTCAGGCTGCGCGAAGCGATCAGCACATGGCCCCACAGCTGGCGCGCTTCCAGGTAGCGCTGGTAGCTGGCATTGTTGCGGAAGGCGAGGAAGATGGCCAGGCTGACGCCGAGCAGGGGAAAGGGCGCCGTATCGAGTGGCACGCGCTCGCCGAAGATGCGTCCATGCCCGAACACGGCGGCCAGGCTGATGGCCAGGATCAGTAGCAGCTGCGGCAGAATGGCCGGCAGCACCGAACCATGCCAGACCAGCAGCATGCGCAACCAGTTGCTTTGCGGGCGGATGATCATGCCTGGCCTCCGTCCTGGACCAGGTGCAGCAGCACCGGAATGGATTTTGAGGTTGGGGTGCCCGCGCCGACGGCCACGCTGGTCAAAGGCACGAGGGGATTGGTCTCTGGGTAGTAGGCACCGACGCAGCCGCGCGGGATATCGTATTCGACCAGCAGGAAGCGCCTGGCACGGCGCTCCACGCCATCGTCCCAGACGCTGCTGACATCTACATGATCGCCGGGCTTGAATCCCAGCATTTCCATATCCAGCCGGTTGATGAAGACCACGCGGCGCAGGCCGAACACGCCCCGATAGCGGTCGTCCAGGCCGTAGATGGTGGTGTTGTACTGGTCGTGCGAGCGCGTGGTCATCATCGTCAGCAGGCGTTTGCTGTGGATGGCGCGGGCGCGGTGGATGGGCGTGTCGCGGTCCACTGCGTTGACCAGGAATTGTGCCTTGCCGCTAGGCGTGATCCATTCGCGTTCGCGCGAGGCGACCCGCAGGTGGAAGCCGCCCGGGCGGGAAACGCGTTCGTTATAGTCGTAAAAGTCGTCGAAGACCTTCTCGATATCGTCGCGGATCAGGGCGTAATTGCCGGCGCGCGCCAGCCAGTCAACCTTGACGCTGCCCAGCGTAGCCTCGGCCATGCGCGCCACGATGGCGATTTCGGACAGCAGCTTGGGCGAGGCGGGCTGGTTGATGCCATAGGAGATATGCACCATGCTCATCGAGTCCTCCACCGTTACCCCCTGCGCCGTGCCGCCCTGCAGGTCGATTTCGGTGCGGCCCAGGGTCGGCAGGATCAGGGCCGCGCGGCCATGCACCAGATGGCTGCGATTCAGCTTGGTGGCCACATGGACCGTCAGTTCGCATTGGCGCAAGCCCTGCCAGGTCAGTTCCGTATCCGGCGTAGCGCTGGCGAAGTTGCCGCCCAGGCCAATGAAGACTTTCAGCCGGCCCTCGATCATGGCTCGAATGCTGGAAACCACATCGTAGCCGTGATGGCGCGGCGGTTCGAAACCGAATACCGCCTGCAGGCGGTCGAGGAAGGCTGCCGTAGGCTGTTCCTCGATGCCTACCGTGCGGTCGCCCTGCACATTGGAGTGGCCGCGCACCGGGCACAGTCCCGCGCCGGGACGGCCGATATGCCCGCGCATCATCATCAGATTGGAAAGCATCTGGATGGTCGCCACGGAATTCTTGTGCTGGGTCAGACCCATGCCCCAGCAGGCGATGACGCGTTCGCTGTTGATATAGGTATGGATCAGGCGTTCGATCTGTTCGCGTTCCACGCCGGATTCCTCCAGCAGCACATGCCAGCTTTCACCGCGCAGATCGCGCGCGAAATCATGGAAGCCGATGGTGTGGGCAGCGATGAAGTCCGTATCCAGCACCCTGGGCCGCCCGGTATTCAGGGCTTCGTCGTCGAGTTCCACCATGCGCTTGGCGAGGGCCTTGATCAGGGCGAAGTCGCCGCCCAGGCGCGGCTGCACGAACATGGAGCTGATATGGGTGCTGGAATTGAGCAGCATTTCGCCTGGGCTTTGCGGGTCCTGGAAGCGTTGCAGTCCTCTTTCCTTCAAGGGATTGATGGACACGATGGCGGCGCCGCGCCGGGCGCATTCGCGCAGCTCGCCCATCATGCGCGGATGGTTGGTGGCGGGATTCTGGCCGAAGATCAGGATTGTATCGGCCAGTTCGAAATCGTCCAGCGTGACCGTGCCTTTGCCGACGCCCACCGTATGCGGCAGGCCGCGGCTGGTCGCTTCGTGACACATATTCGAGCAGTCGGGGAAGTTGTTGGTGCCGTACATGCGCACGAAAAGCTGGTAGAGGAAGGCCGCTTCGTTGCTGGCCCGGCCCGAGGTATAGAAGGCCGCCTGGTCGGGATCGTCCAGCTGATTCAGATGGCGGGCGATCAAGGCGAAGGCATCGTCCCAGGCAATGGGCTGGTATGTGTCGCTGGCGCTGTCGTAGACCAGGGGATCGGTCAGGCGGCCATGCTGTTCCAGCTCGTAGTCGCTCTGTTCCATCAACTGCGCCACGGTGTGGCGGGAGAACAGCTCCGGCCGCGCGCGTTTGCCGGTCGCTTCCGCCGCCACGGCTTTCACGCCGTTTTCGCAGAATTCGAAGGTGGAGGTGTGGGCGCGGTCAGGCCAGGCGCATCCGGGACAGTCGAAGCCATTGGGCTGGTTCTGCGACAGCAGGGTGCCCAGCTTGCCCGCGCCGACCCGTTCGCGGTAGAGCTGGAGCGCCACATGCTTCAGCGCGCCCCAGCCGCCCGCCGGGTTGGGGTAGGGCGCGATATGGCCGGTATTGTCTTTTTTGCTCATGTTTTGAGTCCTTTTCGGTGGATGCCGCCAGTGTCGGTCCTGGCAGGAGCGTGCGGCGTGCACAGAAAGGGACACAGTGCAGGAGTACAGTCGGGCGGGCCCGCTGGCGGTATATGGGCTGCGCTATACTGAATTGCATGAAACTGTATGAAACACTTGCCGCCGAAGTGGAAAGCCAGGTCGAACGCGGCGTGCTGCTGGAAGGCGAGAAGTTGCCGTCGGTGCGCCAGACCAGCCAGCATCGCAACCTCAGCGTCAGCACGGTGCTGCGCGCCTATTCCCTGCTTGAGAGCCGGGGCGTCATCGAAAGCCACCCGCAATCGGGATTTTTCGTGCGCAGCAGGCCGGATGCAACGGCGCGTCCGGCCGCGCAAGCGCCCGCGCTGGTGCTGTCGTCGGAAGTGGACGTGAGCCGCCTGGTGCTGTCCACGCTGCGCAGTATCCGTAGCGAGGGCGCGGTGGCACTGGGTTCGCCCTATCCCGATCCGGCGCCTTTTCCCTGGACGCGCATCAGCCAGTACGCCAACGCCATCGCCCGCCGCAGCCAGAACTGGAGCGTGATGGACGATCTGCCGCCGGGAAATCCAGAGCTGATCCGCCAGATCGCGCGCCGCCATATGGAAAACGGCATGGCCGTCGATCCGTCCGAAATCATCGTGACGGTAGGGGCAACGGAAGCGATCAATCTCTGCCTGCAGGCCGTGGCGCGGCCGGGCGATGTCATCGCCGTCGAATCGCCCACTTTTTACGCCATGCTGCACGCCATCGAACGCATGGGCATGCGCGCGCTGGAGGTGCCGACCGATGCGCGCGAGGGCATCAGCATCGAGGCGCTGCGCGTCATCCTCGGCCAACAGCGCGTGGCGGCCTGCATGGTGATGCCAAATTTTCAGAATCCGCTGGGCTTTCTGATGCCCGACCAGCGCAAGCGCGAGCTGGTGGCACTGCTGTCCGAGCACGATATTCCGGTGATCGAGAACGCGGTCTACAACGAGCTGTATTACGGCGATAGCCATCCCAGCTCGCTCAAGGCTTACGACAGCAAGGGACTGGTGCTGCATTGCTCGTCCTTTTCCAAGAGCCTGACAGCGAATTACCGCATCGGCTGGGCATTGCCGGGCCGCTATACGGCACAGGTGGAAAAGCTCAAGTTCCTCAACACGCTGACCACGCCGTCTTTGCCGCAGCTGGCGATTGCCGACTATCTCCAGCGCGACGGCTACGACCGCCATTTGCGCCAGGTGCGCAAGGGTTATGCGCAGCGCGCGCGCATGATGGCGGCCGCCGTGCTGCGCTTCTTCCCGGCCGGCACGCGCGTATCCGAGCCGCAGGGGGGCTATGTGCTGTGGGTTGAGCTGCCGCCAGGCGTCGATGCGATGAAGCTGTACGCGCGGGCGCTGGAGCGCAGGATCACGGTCGGCCCCGGCCATATGTTCTCCGCCAGCGGCGGCTACGGCCATTACATCCGGCTTAATTACAGCTATCCCTGGTCGGCCGAGGTCGAGAATGCGCTGCGCGTTCTGGGCCGCCTGGTCGGCGACCTGCTGTAGTCCTGAGCGCTCGCGCAAAGCGAGCTTGCGGACGAATATCTCTTTTAAATAAATCTTCTATTGTTATGAGATTTTTGCATGCGCGCCAGTATAGGGGTAATTAAAAATCTTCATAAACAAGGAGAATAATTTTCTTAAATTTTTGATGCATATAAATATAATTTTTCATTTGCAATTGCCAGTATTGAAGTGCTATTGCGTTTAAATATTTTTCAATAAAAACAATGGCATACATATTTTTTGATTATTCAAATCGAAATTGCCTCCAATGCAAAAAATATATTCCCATCACTTGCTTGAACTGCTTTTTTTGCCGGCCTAGAATTAGCTGGCAATTGCAGGCGCAAGGCCAGCGCCACAGTCCAATTCTCTTTATCTCCGGCTGATATCATTTATTGCTGGAGTTTCATCAATTTACCTGGGAGTCCATCATGAGCGATTTTCAATATGGTACGTATGCAGGGTATCCGCAACAGTTTGCTCCCCAAGGTTTTTTTGGCGGTTTGATTGGTAGTCCCTTGGGTGGTCTAATCGGCCGTGGTATTGGTGGTCTGGCCGGCAATCCGAACCTGGGCGCGAGGATCGGGCAACTGGCTGGCGGCATTGGCGGCTCCCTGCTGCCCTTCGGTGTAGACCCGGTGGCACTGGCTTACGCCCAACAACAACAGGCGCAACTCGCGCCGCAGGGCTTCTTCGGTGATGTCTTCGGCCAGCTTGCACAGCCGATAGGTAGTGCCATCGGTGGCCTGGTCGGCCATCCAGCCCTTGGCGGCCAGATCGGCGGCATTGCCGGTCAGCTGGGCCGCAGCTTCATTCCGTTCAATGCCGATCCGGTTGCCGCTGCCTACGCCGTGCAGCAAGCGCAGCAAGCCCAGTTGGCACCACAAGGCTTCTTCGGCAATCTGCTGGGCCAGATCGCGCAACCCGTCGGTACGGCCGTGGGCGGCCTGCTGGGCCATCCGGCCCTGGGGGGGCAGCTCGGCGGCATCGCCGGTCAACTGGGCCGCACCTTACTCCCATTCAGTGCCGACCCGGTCGCCTATGCGCAACAGCAAGCCTTGCAGCAGCAACAGCTACTGCAGCACCAGCAGGCCTTGCAACAGCAACAGCTGCTACAGCATCAGCAAGCGCTTCAGCAGCAGCAACTCTTGCAGCAGGTGCTGCAGCAGCGCCAGGCTTCGCTGGCGCCGCAAGGCTTCTTCGGTGACGTGCTGGGCCAGATCGCACAGCCGATCGGCAGCGCCGTTGGCGGCCTGTTCGGCAATCCCAACCTGGGTGGGCAGATCGGCGGCCTCGCTGGCCAGCTGGGCCGCAATTTCATCCCGTTCAGCGCCGATCCGGTCGCCGCAGCCTATGCGCAGCAGCAGTTGCTGCAACAGGCCCAGACCTATGGCTTGCCACCATATATCAGCGCCGGCGCCAATAGTTTGAACAGCCAGGCTACAGTGCATTAATCGCATCTGACCAAACCGCGCCGCCGCCCGCGGATGGCGGCGCGGTTTCAAGGAGATCAGCTATGGCAACGCCAGGAACGACACCAGAAATCGGCCGCTATATCGTGCAGATCGACGATGCGGCGAAACTGCAGGAGTTCGTGCAAGCCAGCGGAAAAACGCCTGGCCTGAAGGTGGTGGATCTGATCGGACCGGCCGGCAAGCCGCATACCGTGGTGGTGGAATTACCGGAGGCGGCTTTTCCCTCTTTGGAGCAGCAGCTCCGCGACACAAACACGCATTTCCTCCTCGAGCCTGATCGCAAACTGTCGCCCTTTTGACGGTCCAGGTTCCGAACAGCTGTGAAAGGACAATGTATGGCAAAGAATGCAGAAGTTGGCGCCGCCCCGCAGGACCAGCCGGGCGCTGCCGCCGCCAGCGATGGCGCGCGCAGCGTCAAGCCGCGCAAGGCGCAATACCTGGTTGCATCGCGCAGCCTGCCGGCCCTCCAGACCCTGGGCCTGCAGCCTTTTTCCTTCAATGTGGTCGAAGAGGCGCTGCGCGCCGCCCCCGATATCGAAGTGGTCGATACGCTGGGACCGAAGACGGCCATCGGCGTGTTTGCCGATGGCCTGGGCACCAGTCCCACCGTGCTGGTGACCAGGATGAGCGATCAGAAAGCGTTTGCCCTGCATCAGCAGGCACAGGGCCGTCTGATTGTCGAACCGGACCAGCATCTGAGTCTGCATGAACTGGCCTTCCAGGGACCTTACCTGGTGACGGGCGTGACGCCGAGCGGCGGTGCGGTGCTGTCGACCACGATTCTCGTGGTCGATCCGAATAATCAGCCGGTGGCCGGTGCCGACGTGTCGCTGTATGGCAGTCTGCTGCCTGCGAGCGGCACGACCGATGCGCGCGGCCAGGTGGTGCTCAGCCTTTTCGGGGAAACGCCGGATTCGATCCGCGGCCTGTATGTCAAACCGAAAAGCGATTACTGGAGCTTCTACCAGCAAAATCCCGACATCAGCACCAGCAACGCCAATGTGGTCCTGGTGCAGCCGCTGTCCGCCTGGCCGCAGCTGGCCAACTTCCCGCAACGCCAGGTGCTGGGCTGGGGGCAGAAGGCCATGCGCCTCGACCAGTTGCCCGATCAGTATCGCGGCCAGGGCATCAAGGTGGCCGTGATCGACTCCGGCGCGGCGGCCTTGACCCACGCCGATCTGAAACAGATCCGCTATGGCTTCGATATCCTGAACAAGAAGGACCATCCCGATACCTGGACCGACGATGTCATCTCCCATGGCTCGCACTGCGCCGGCGTGATCGCGGGCGCCAACAACGGCCAGGGCGTGCGCGGCTTTGCGCCTGACGCGGAAATCCATGTGTGCAAACTGTTCCCCGGCGGCCAGATCAGCCAGTTGATCGATGCGCTCGAATACTGCATCGAAAAGCAGGTCGATGTGGTCAATCTCAGCCTGGGCGGGGCCGAGCCGTCCGAGGCGCTGGAGCAGCAGATCCTGCGTGCCAAGCGGGCCGGCATCGCGTGCATTGTGGCGGCCGGCAATTCAGGCGGCGCGGTGCAGTATCCTGCCTCGTCGCCGAATGTGCTGGCCGTCGCCGCCATAGGTAAGCTGGGCGAATTCCCCTCCGATAGCGGCCACTCCCAGACCATCAGCAAGTTCGTTGATGCGGATGGCCATTTCGCGGCCAAGTTCAGCTGCTTCGGTCCCGAGGTTGCAGTGTGTGCGCCCGGTGTGGCCATCACTTCTTCGGTGCCGGGCAATAACTATGCGGTATGGGATGGCACCTCGATGGCGGCGCCCCACGTCACCGGCCTGGCGGCATTGGTGCTGGCCCACCACCCGGATTTTCAGGGCGCTTACAAGAGCCGTGGCGCGGAACGGGTGGAACGCCTGTTCCAGATCATCAAGTCCGCCAGCCGCCGCCTGTATCTGGGCGATGCCGGGCGCACCGGTTTCGGTCTGCCCGACACCCTGTTCGCCCTCGGCCTGCAAGCGCCGGCTGGAATCGGCCAGGCCCTGGCTGCGCCGGCGGCCGGTGCGCGCGTCCAGGTCCCGGTTGCGCAACCGCAGGTGACGGCCGAACAGGCTTTCGCCAGCCAGGCCTGGAATCCTCTGCTGGCGCCGCTGGGCGGACAACTGGGCGGACAATTGGGCGGACTGGGGCAGTTGGGACAAATCGGACGGCCTGCTCTGGGCGGTCTGGACCCATCCTACGCCTTGTATCTGAATACGCTGCTGGCGCAATCCCAGCTTGGCAGGAATCCAGGCTTGTTTAACTGACGGCACTGGCCATGGCCGGCGGGACGGCATGCCGTCCCGCCTTTACGCGTTGGCGCCGGCCGCATGGCGCAACCGGCCGTACCATATCCATGCGAACCTTCGGGCCGGCGGCCGATACGTTCAGGACTCGACTACCTCCACCTGCCGCTCTGGCATGGCTTGCGGCCTTTGCGCTGCGGGCGCGAAAATCATATCGAGGGCCAGCGCCTTCACCGTTTCCGCCGCGATGATGCCGGCGGGCAGGGCGTCTGGATGGTCGGCGACAATGAGCGCCCCGTCATCGGGATGGCTGGGTGGGCGGCCGTGCGAACCTTTGACCAGCGTTGCATCGAGGCCGATCACATCCATCAGCGCACGCAACCCCAGCTTGCGCTGCAAGAGTCGATGCAGCACGGTCAGTTTGGGATAGGGCAGCTGGCTGTCGAAGAACAGCTCGGCCGGATCGTAGCCGGGCTTGCGGTGGATATCGACGGTACGCGCGAAGTCGGGCGCGCAGCGGTCGTCCAGCCAGTAGTAGTAGCTGAACCAGGAGCGCGCATCGGCCAGCACCACCAGCTCGCCGGAACGCGCATGATCCAGTCCCAGCCTGGCGCGCTGGGGGCCGCGCAGCACGGCCTCCACGCCCGGCACGGCGGCCAGCAGGCGCTGCACGGCGTCGATGCGCGCCGCATCGGCCACATACACATGGGCGATCTGATGGTCGGCCACGGCAAAGGCGTCCGAGGCGATGGGGTCCAGCAGTTCGCCGCCATCCTCGGTGCGCACCGCCAGCAGGCCGGCTTCGCGCAAATGGCGGTTCAGGTGCACTGGCCGGTCGGTGGCCGTGATGCCGTATTCCGACAGCAGCAGCACGCGCCTTCCGGCCGCTTCGGCATGCGCAATCAGCTCGCCCGCCACGCGGTCGATCTCGCCCAGCGAGCGGCGCACGGCCGGGTGGCCGGGATCGGGGCCGTGGCGCTGCAAGTCGTAGTCGAGATGCGGCAGATAGACCAGGCTCAGGGTCGGATCGTATGTGCGCAGGGCCAGCCGCGCCGCGCCGGCGATCCAGCGGCTGGAAGCGATCGAGGTGGCGGGTCCCCAGAACTGGAACAAGGGGAAGGGGCCGAGCTCCCATTGCAGTTCGTCGCGCCAGGCGGCCGGCTTGGTGTAGCAGTCGGGCAGCTTCTGGCCATCGGCCTTGTAGATGGGGCGCGGCGTCAGCCCGACGTCATGACTGGCCGCCATGTTATACCACCAGCACAGATTGGCGCAGCTGAAGCGCGGGTCGCGCTGCTTGCCGGCGTCCCAGATCTTCTCGCCCGCCACCAGACGGTTGGACTGGCGCCAGAATCCGATGTCGGCCGTGTCGCGGAAATACCAGCCGTTGCCGACGATGCCGTGCTGCTGCGGCGTACTGCCGGTCAGCAGATTGGCCTGCACGGTGCAGGTCAGTCCCGGCGCGGCGCTGCTCATGTGGCGCAGCGCGCCGCGCGCGGCAAAGGCGCTCAGACGCGGGGTGCAGGACCCCAGCAGGCGCGGCGTCAATCCAACGATATTCAGGATCAGCAAGGGCTGCATGGGGACTCCCGAAATTCCGCAATGGGCAGCCAGCATAACGGAGTTTGGCCCGCTTGCATCGCAGGTTGTGGCAATAATGCTGAAAATTTCAGTTGTGATAATTGGAGAATATTTTTTCGATGTGCGCGGCGTATAGTCGGGCGCTGGCAGTCGTACATGCCCAAACCGGAATTCGTCGAGAACCTTTTGTAAGAGAGGGGCGATATGAAATCTGCGTGTCCTGGCTGTTTAGACTTTGGTCCGGTGAAGCCCTTGCTGGGCTTGACGGCCGCCTTGCTGGCGGCCTGCACCATCCCCGGGAATCCACCGCCCGGACCGCGCGATGACGCGGCCGAGCGCCACTACTACAACACCGGTGGCGTGCATAATAATAAGGACTGCGGCCCGCCGAACAACTGCATCGCGCCGCGCAAACCCACCGATCCCAGCGATCCCGCCTTCCCGCAATGGTGGACCAGCGAATGGACCATGTACCGGGTCTTCCGCAACGAGGATAAATTCCCGCCGCCATACAGCTCGCCGCCCGCCGGTCTGACGCCCGCCGATTACGAGGTGTCCTACGGCGCCAGCTATTACGACGACAGCTACGTTCCGGCCGACGGCGATGGCCGCGGCGCCATGATGGAATACTACGACAAGCGCTGTCTGCCGATCTTCCCGATGAAGAACGATTTCAGCTGTTCCTTCGTCTCGCTCGGGAACAAGGCCTACTTCCTGCGCTATTCGGACCGCCCACCCGGCACGCCGGCCTGCTGCCAGTTCTCGCTGATGAACCATCCGCCTCGGCGCGATTTCATCAAGCACCTGCCATACGATCCGGCGCGCAGCATGCATCTGGGCGGCACCATCCAGGCCTATGCCCAGTATATGGGCGGCCCCTTGTTCGGCTACGCCTTCGAGAAGACGGCGAAGCCGGACAGCTACGATCCCTCGGCCCCGCCTTACCGCCACCCGCAATCCTTCTTCTTCTCCGGCGATCCCGGTTCGCCGCCCGATGCGCCCATCGTCAGCCAGAACTACCGCAACTTCCGCATGCAAAAACCCGATCCCGCCAAGACCTGGGCGCAGGTGCCGGAGATGTGCACCCCGCGTCCCGAATGGTGCTGCCTGTTCACCGGCGATTGCCCGGAACGGGAGACGGAACCCAGCTTGCGTGCCACGCGGCCCGGCTCCCAATGGAATAAATTGGGCAAACCTGGGGAGGGCGCCAAATGAGCTATCTCGACCAGCCGCGCCTGAATTTCTCGGGCATGTTCCAGGCCGATGTCTCCACTATCAACAACGATGTCACCAATTACGACAACGCCACCTTCACGCCGGAGAAGCAGAAGCTGAGCAAGGATAGCTGGAACCCGGAAGGCACCGGCAATTTCCGCCTGATCGATTGCCAGATCACGGGCGGCGTATTGGACGGCAAGCTGCTCAGCTCAGCGCAGGACGATCCCGCCATCGGCATGCTGCTGGAGAATGCGCGCGAACGCGTGTACGGCAAGCTGGTCGACCTTGATCCGCAGCAGCAGATGGTGTCGGCCATCTGGGGCATGCAGTTGCGCCTGAGCGATGGCGCCGGGGCCAATCTCTTTGTCGGCGATTACGAGCCGGCCGCCTTCATCAATCTGTGGAAGCGGCAGCAGCATGAAAGCGCCTTCCATGACCAGACCCTGGCCGCCATCTACCAGTCGGTGCTGAGCCAGGTGGCCTGGAAATGCGACCACGGCTCGCCGCTGCTGGCAGCCCTGCATGCGGCTTCGGAACAGGGCTGGCTGTCGATCAATATGAATCTGTATGGCTATGGGCGCGATCCCAGTATTCCGCGCTACACCCTGGGCTATGTGGCGGGCAGCATCGGGCCCTGGCGCCAGGGTAGTCCCAAGCACTTCGTGCCCGGGCGGCAGATGATTCCGGCCTTCAGCAATGTCATGACTCCGGCGCATGGCGTGTCCTTCTTCACCTGCCTGGTGCAGGAACAGCGGCGGCGCATCAGTGCCGATTTTGGCAATTGCCTGCCTATCGAAGGGGCCGACGGCGGCTTCCAGAACCTGGGCCGTCTGCTGCTGGCGGTGGACCGCGGCAATCCCGACGGGCCACTGGATACGGTGAGCGCGGCTTCGGTGGCGATCCTGGGCGAGGTGGGCTACCAGAACGGCAATGCGCGCGCGCAGCAGGACTGGTATGCGCGCACCGCAGGCATCGAGGACTTCGATTACAGCCAGCTCGATCCCTGGATCGCGCAGAACATCGGAAGCCGTCCCTTGCTGCTGCTGACCCCCGTGGCCGGCAGCGGCGAGGTGCCATCCAGCTACCAGGTGCTGGTGCAGGAATCCTTCGGCGGCCTGTATGCGCGCGCCGACAGCATCGTCTACCGCCTGAATCCGGACGAAACCGTGGCAGCCGAAATGTACGCCACGCGCTACGGACAGCCGCTGGCCACCACTCTGGTGTTTGGCACCCAGCTTGGCCTGATGCCGAGTTCCCAACCGCCCACCATCAATACCGGCAAGCTCGATTACCCCGAGCAGTTGAACACCGACGCCGGCGGCCGCGCCCAGTTACGCATCCATGCGCCGGCGGCCGGACCCGGTAATCCGCGTGGCTATATCGATGGCCAGTTGTATGGCATCGGCTGGCAGATGCCGGCCCAGCCCAAGGACAGTCCACAGAATATCTGGAACTTCATCAGCCTGCTGGCCTACGACCGCGTGGCGACGCCGGCGGTGCCGGCCTGGTATCCGGATATCCAGCCCATCCTGCAGCAGTACGCCAATCTGTACCCGATCATGAGCCGCCACCTGATCGACCTGGCCGACTACGATTCGGTGGTGGCCCATGTGCGCATCCTCGACCTGGCCTTCTCGCTGCCGCAAAGCGATCCGAATCATATGCCGGTTACGCGCGACCTGTCCGACGCCAAGCGCGCCATGATTCTGCGCTGGCTGCGCCAGCCGGGGACGGATGGCAAGCCGCTGAAAGGCAAGGCAGCCGCGCCGCGCACAGCGCCGCCAAACGAGGCGGAAGCGCGGCCGGTGCTGGCGCTCGATCCGCTGCAAACGGCGGGCAAGACTGCCGTCTTCATGGCTTATCAGGCTTACCAGGCGCGCCAGGGAGGAAAACCATGATCAGGCTACACCGCAACTATGTGCGCGCCGTGCGCCAGGCGCGCGCGGCCCAGGACTTGTTTGGCCCGCTGCAAAACGCCATCGAGCTGGAACACTCCACCATTCCACCGTATTTCACGGCCACGGCCTCCCTGGTGGCGGGCAAGAACGAGGCCATTGCTGGCCTGATCCGCGCCATCACCATGCAGGAGATGCTGCATATGTGCATCGCCAGCAATATCCTGATCGCCATCGGCGGCCAGCCGCAGATCAACCGGCCTGGTTTCGTGCCCGAGTATCCCGGCCCGCTGCCCATGCATATCGGCGGCCCCGATTTCACGGTCGGCATCGAGGCGTTTTCGCGTGATCTGGTCAAGCAGGTCTTCATGCAGATCGAGGAGCCGGAGCAGCCGATTCCCGTGCACGAAAAGGCGGAGATCGAACCCGAGTACGAAACCATCGGCGCCTTCTACCGCGCCCTGCAGGCCAAGATTGTGGAACTGGGCGACGGCATCTTCGAGCCGTCCTCCTTGCCGAATCAGGTGGTGCAGGGCAACTGGTTCCCGCCCGACCAGCTGTTTGCCATCACGGGTGCGGACAGCGCGGTGCGCGCCATCGACATCATCGTGCTGCAGGGGGAGGGCAGCAGCAGTTCGCCCTACGAAAGCCCGGACGTGCTGGCCCACTTCTACCGCTTCGGCGAAATCCACGCCGGCCGCGCGCTGGTGAAAACGGCCGACGGTTATGCCTATGCCGGCGCGCCCATCCCCTTCGACGACAACGGCGTCTATCCGCTGCGGCCGAACTGCAAACTGGCCCAGTTCACTCCGGGCACGCAGGCGCATACGCGGCTGGCGCAATTCATCTACAGCTACAACAGCCTGCTGAACGCTCTGCATACCTGCTTTAACGGCCAGCCCGGGCGGCTCGACGCCGCCATTGGCCTGATGTACAGCCTGCGCATCGAGGCCGTGGCCCTGGTGCAAACCCCTGTCGCGCCGGGCAGCGCGCAGAACGTTGGTCCCAGCTTCGAATACATGCAGACCTGAGAAACATACACCCCAGGAGACCCCATGAGCTACTTGCAGCCACCCAGGTTGGCCTTTTCCGGCTATTTCCAGGCAGACGTCTCGACCGTCAACAACGATCCCCGCCATTTCGACAATATCTCCTTCGAACCCTATTTCCAGGATTTGCGCGAAGGCCAGCAGCAGAACGGCTGGTGGAATCCCGTCGGCACCGGCATTTTCCGCTTCCGCGATGCCGCCGTGCGCAGCGTGGTCGATCCATCAGGCAATCTCCAGATAGGACAGGGCGATCCGGTGCTGAGCATGTTCGTTGGGAATGCCTTCGACCGTGCCTCGGCCAAGATCGTCGACGTCGATCCGGACTGGCAGTTGGCTTCCAATCTCTACGGCCTTGGCATCACGCTGGTGGCGCCCAATGGCCAGGTGGTCCTGCGCAGCGAATACGAGGCCAATCCTTTCCGCGACCTCTGGTTTGGACGCAGCGCTGCGCCGGGCGATTCGGGCGCTTCCGCCATGTTCCAATCGGTGCTGACGCAGCTGGAATGGAATCTGGATGGCATCAACAGTCCCTTCCTGCAGCAGCTGTATTCCTTCAGTCAATCAGGCACGCTGTCGATCCGTCTCACAACCTACGGCTTTGGCACCAAGTATGGCGAAAACGAATTCTGCTACGGTAAGCTGATCGGGGCGATCGGTCCGGTGGTTGCCCAGGAACCCCGCTCCTTCATCCTGGGGCGGCGCTTCATGCCCACTACGCGCAACCGTACTGGCGACTTGGCCAGTACCCAGAATATCGGCTGCTTTAGCGCGTTCGTGGACCAGAACAGAACCCTGCAGCTGGACTTGAGCAATGCCTTGCCGTTGGCCGATAAATACCTGATCGAGCAACTGGGGCCGATGCAGATCGTCCTGCTCAAAGACCCGCTGACGGCGCAGGATGATCTGATCGGCCCGGAGGCCTATTACGCGCTGGCTTCGCTGGATCAGACGGATTACCAGCAATGGAACCTGTCCGGCATCCAGTCGGTGCCCCTGCATCAGAGTATCTACGATGTGATGAATGAGCTGCCCTTTGCGCTGCTCAGCGGCCCGAATCAGGACGGCAAGTCCGTGGTGGCGATCCGCGAAAGCCTGCTGGGGCTGGAGGTGCGTTCGGAAGACATCGTGTTCCGCCTCGATCCGAACGACAGCAATGCCAACCATGCCGACACCACCATCTATGCGGCGCGCTATGGCCAGCCGATGGCCGGACAGCAGCTCAATTTCTGGGTCGCGGCGCCCGCCACCGATACGGACAACACCCCGGTCAGCCAGCCGCCCGGCACCACGCCCAGGGCTTTGCTGCCGGTGAATAATGTGCCGGCCTTCGCCGTCCAGTTCCAGCCGGCGCTGCCCGTGACCGATGCTGCCGGCCGCGTTGCAGTCCGCCTGCAGGGGCCGGAAGTGATGGACCACCCGCGCGAGTACATCGATGGCCAGCTGTATACGATCTCGTATAACTTCAGTGGCAGCGATCCGGCCTTGCAGCAGAACTTCGACAAGCTGGCCGTGCTCGTGTTCAGCACGGTGCCGGTCGTCGATAATCCGACCTGGAACGATGTGCAGCCCATCCTGCAGCAATACGCCAATCTGTATCCAGTGATGAGCCAGGGCTTGTTCGACTTCTCGCAAAAAGACCAGGCTGACGCCAACGCCTTCATCATGCGCTTCGTGCTCGACAAGGGCATCAATGATCCCGACCAGATGCCGGTTACGCGTGATATGTCCTCGGCCAAGCGCGCCATGCTGATCCGCTACTTCGACCAGGTGCTGGAAAGCCAGGGCCGGCCGTCATCGCTGCTGCATATGTTCGGCAAGCGCTGCCCCACGCGTGGCGGTGCCGCCCTGCGGCCGCAGGACGACCGCGCCGCGCCGGTGGGCACGCTGCCGGGCAAATCGCGCGGCCCCAATCCCTGAACCCATCCAGCCTTGACCATCCAATATAGAGGAAACCTGCCATGATGCGGATTAGCGAGAAACACATTAAGGCGCTGCGGCGCGCCGAGAGCGTTGACCAGGTGAAGAGTGCCCTGGCCAGCGCCATCCAGCTGGAACTGGCCACCATTCCCGTTTATCTGAGCGGCCTGTTCTCGCTCAAGCAGAACGCCAACCGGCAAGCCGCCGCCCTGGTGCAGTCGGTGGTGGTGGAGGAAATGCTGCATATGACCCTGGTCTGCAATACCCTCATCGCCATCGGCGGCCGCCCGGAAATCACGGCGGCGGGCCAGGGCCTGTACTATCCAGGGCCGCTGCCGCTGAATATCAACGATGGCCTGCAGGTGTCGCTCAAGGCTTTGACGCCGGAGCAGATCGAGTCGGTCTTCATGGCGATCGAGAAGCCTGACTATGATGGCGTGCTGCCGGGCGAGGACGTGGAAGCGGCGCCGGCCAGCGTCCCTGGCGAATACGCCTCGATCGGCGACTTCTACAAAGCCATCGGGGAGGCGCTGGCGCGCCTGGTGGAAAGCGGGGAACCGGTGTTTGCGGAGCCGAAGCTGGAAGAGCAGGTCGATGTCAGCCGCTGGTTCCCGCCGATCACCCGGCTCGTGCGCAGCGAGAAATATGACGGCAAGGTGAGTGACCTGGCCTCGGCCGAAGCGGCCCTCGGCGTGATTGTGGTGCAGGGCGAGGGCGCCCAGGAAGGTGACGGTTTCACTCCCATCGACAGCACCGATGGGGCCTATGCCCACTACTTCAAATTCGGCGAAATTTTCCACGGCAAGCGCCTGATCGAGAATCCGTCCGCGCCGTCCGGCTGGTCGTACGCGGGCGAGCCGGTGCCGCTCGATGAGGATATGGTGTTCGATCTGCTGCCGAATGCTGCCTTGAGCGACTACCAGAGCGGCACCGCTGCCTTCTTCGCCGCCCAGCAGTTCTACGGCAGTTATATGCGGCTGCTGGGCGCCCTGGATACCGTCTTCCATGGCGAGCCGGAAAAGCTCAACGATGCGCTTGGCCTGATGTATGAAATGAAGCTGGTGGCGCAGCAGGTGACGCGCAATCCGGCCGGTGCGGCGCATCCCAACCGCATCGCGGCGCCGCCTTTCATGCTGTCGCACGTCCAGCCCAAGATCGGGCAGGAGTTCAATTGAAGGCGGCGGACGCCGCCGATGGGGAGGAATGGCAGCAGCACGGCTTCAGCGTTGAATACGTGCTGCCGCTGATCTTCACGCGCGACGCTTTCGACCCCGCCAATCCGAACCTGCGGCGTCTGCTGGCCCTGAGCGAACCGCAACGGCGGCACCGCATGGCGGTGTTTGCCGACGCCGGGCTGCTGCAGGCGCAGCCCGCGCTGCCGGCGCGCATCGCGGCGTATGCGGCGGCCCATGCCGATGGCATCGAGCTGGCGGGCGAGGTGATCAGCGTGCCTGGCGGCGAGGCCTGCAAGAACTCCCCGCACCTGCTGGAAAGCCTGCTGGCGGCGCTGGCGGTGCGCCGCATCGACCGCCATTCCTATGCCGTGGCCATCGGTGGCGGCGCGGTGCTCGATGCGGTGGGTTATGCCGCCGCCATTTTTCATCGGGGCGTGCGCCATATCCGCTTTCCTAGCACAGTGCTGGCCCAGGGCGACAGCGGGGTCGGCGTGAAGAATGCGCTGAACTGGCAGGGACAGAAGAACCTGGTCGGCACGTTCAGCCCGCCCTGGGGCGTGATCAACGACGCTGCTTTCATCGATCTGCTGCCCTTGCGCGAAAAGCGCGCCGGCCTGGCCGAAGCGGTCAAGGTGGCGCTGATACGTGACAGTGACTTCTTCTATCGCATCGAGGAGGACGCCGCGGCGTTGGCGGCCGGCGATGCCGCGCCGCTGACGGCCCTGATCCGCCGCAGTGCCGGGCTGCATATGCGCCAGATCAGCCGGGGCGGCGATCCCTTCGAGCGCGGTTCTGCGCGGCCGCTGGATTTCGGCCACTGGGCGGCGCATAAGCTGGAGCGGCTAAGCGGGCATGCCCTGTCGCATGGCGAAGCGGTTGCCATCGGCATCGCGCTCGACGCGCGCTACTCCGTGCTGGCCGGTTTGCTGGCGCCGGGCGCGGAGCTGCGCATCCACCACCTGCTGGCGCGGCTGGGCTTTCGCCTGTGGCATCCGCTGCTGCTGGCGCGCACGGCACAGGGCGGCCTGGCCGTGCTGGCGGGGCTGGACGAATTCCGCGAACATCTGGGCGGGGAGCTGAGCGTCACGCTGCTGGCGGCCATCGGCGAAGGGGTGGAGGCGCATGCCATGGACCCGCACCTGGTGCTGTCCGCCGCGGCTTGGCTGCGCGAGCGGGAAGGAGGACTGGCATGCGCATGAGCGTGGGTGCAGGACTGACGACGCTGTGCTACTGCAGCAATATTCACGCAGGCGAGAGCTGGCAGGAGGTGAGCGCCAGCCTGGAAGAATACATTCCGGCGGTGCGCGCCGGGCTGGAGGAAAGGGGGCTGCTGGCGCCCGGCCAGGCTTTCGGCGTGGGCTTGCGCCTGTCAGCCCAGGCGGTGGTGGCGCTGGAAACGGAGGCGGCATTGTCTGCCTTCCAGTCGCAGCTGGACCGGCTGCATGCCTATGTCTCCACCATCAATGCCTTCCCCTATGGCCAATTCCATGGCGTGCGTGTCAAGGAGAAGGTCTACCTGCCGGACTGGCGCAGCGCGGAACGCCTGGACTACACGGCCAGCGCGGCGCGCATTCTGGCGCGGCTGCTGGCGCCCGGTGAAGCGGGCAGCATTTCCACCGTCCCGGGGGGGCTGCGCGATGCGCTGGATGCGGACGGCATTGGCCTGATTGCGCGCCAGCTGCAGCAGGCTGTCATCATGCTGCGCGATCTGGAAGCATCGAGCGGACGCTGCGTGGTCCTGGCGCTGGAACCGGAACCGGCCTGCCTGCTGGAAAACACGGACGATGTGCTGGACTTCTTCCGGCACCATCTGCTGGACGCGCAAGCCTGCACCCGGCTCGCCGGCCTAGCCGGCGTGAGCCCGGCACAGGCCGAGGCGCTGACCCGCCGCCATCTCGGCATCTGCTACGACGTCTGCCATGCGGCGGTCGGTTTCGAGGAACCCGCCGGCGCCCTGGCCCGGCTGGCGGCGGCCGGCATCGCCGTGCCCAAGCTGCAGCTCTCCAGCGCCCTGCGCATTCCCGCCATGCGGGCCGACCTGCTGCCCGCGCTGGCGGCACTGGAACAGGGCGTCTATCTGCACCAGGTGGTGGTGCAAGGCCAGGGCCAGCAGCACTACACCGACCTGCCCGAAGCGCTGGCCGCATTCGCGCGCGGCCAGGCGCGGGGCGAATGGCGCATCCACTGTCATGTGCCGGTGTTCCTGGCCGCGGGGGGCGCTTTCGCATCCACCCAGGCGCAGCTGCGGGCGGCGCTGGCGGCCTTGCCCGCCATGGCGCGCGTGCCGCTGCTGGAAGTGGAAACCTATACCTGGGACGTGCTGCCGTCTTCCTTCCGCCCGATATCCAAGGCGGCGGCGATCGCGCGCGAGCTGGCTTTCATTATCGAGGAATTGCGAGCATGAATACCCTGATCCGTAAAACGCCGGCCCTGGGCGTCTATCTGCGCCTGGGGCGGGTTTCGAATCTGCCCACCGTCTGGACCAATGTGCTGGCCGGAACGGTGCTGGGCGGCGGCAGCGCGGCAGCCTTCCAGCCTCGCACGGCGCTGGTGATGGCCGCCATCTCGGCCTTTTACCTGGCTGGCATGTATTTGAACGATGCCTTCGACCGCGTCATTGATGCGCGCGAACGCCCCAGCCGGCCGATTCCGGCCGGCGAGATCAGCGCCGCTGCGGTGTTCTGCACCGGGTTTGCACTGCTGGCACTGGGCTTGTCCGGCCTGGCCCTGTGCGGCGCCGCGCCGGTGCTGAGCGGCTGTGCGCTGGCGGCCTGCATCCTGCTGTATGACGTTTGGCATAAGGGCAATCCGGCCAGCCCCCTGGTCATGGGCGTGTGCCGCGCCCTGGTGTATCTGGCAGCTGGAGCGGCCGCCGCCGCGCCGCAGGAGCTGCCCGGCGCGGCGCTGGCGGCGGCGGGCCTGGCCGTGCTGGCCCATGTGGCGGGCCTGACGTATGCCGCCAAACAGGAAAGCCTGGACCGGCTGGAGCGGCTTTGGCCGCTGGCCGTGCTGGCCCTTGCGCCGCTGGCGTACCTGCCTGCCGTGCTGGAGATGCTGGCGCAGCCTGACAGCGCGGGCATGGCCGTTGCCGGCATGCTGCTGTCCCTGCTGGCGGCCGATGTGCTGGCCGTGCGCCTGCTGCGGCGCCGTGCCGCGCGCGGCGATGTGGGACGGGCGGTGGCACAGCTGATTGCCGCCATCTCCCTGCTTGACGGCTTGATCCTGGCGGCGGCCGGTGCGCCCTTGACGCTGTTGGCAGCCTGCGTGGCGGCGTATGGCACGACCCGCCTGCTGCAGCGCGTGATTCCCGGTACTTGAGGAGGACGGCATGAATACCGCTACCGATTCGGGGCAGCGCAGCGGCGCCGCCATCGTCATGCTTGACGGTTGGCTGCGCGCGCGCCTGCCCAGCGCTGCGCTGGCCTGGTTCGGCGGGCAGCTGGAGGCGTTGATGGGCCAGGACGGCGCGGCCGTTCTGGCGCGCGCCCTGGGCCAGGCGCCGCGCCGGCTGGGCCGGGACGCGTTGCAATTGAGCGCGGCGGAGCTGGCCCAGGCTGGCCGCCTGCGCCCCGGCCTGGAGCCAGCCGCCTGGCGTATCGACCAGGCGGCGCGCATCGTCTTCGTTCTGGCGGCCTATGGCGGCCAGGAAGCGCGCTTTGCCGAGCGCCTGGATGTGCTGGCCGATACGGCGGAAATCAACGAGGCCATTGCGCTGTATCGCGGCTTCCCCCTGTATCCGGCGGCCGAGGCTATCGAGCACCGGGCGCGCGAAGCGGTGCGCTCCAGCATGCGCCCCGTGTACGAAGCCATCGCCCATCGCAATCCTTACCCGGTGGAGCACTTCGACGAAGGAGCCTGGAACCAGATGGTGGTGAAAAGCTTCTTTCTCGACAGCCCGCTCTGGCCGGTGCAAGGCCTGGAACAGCGCGCCAACCCGGCGCTGGCGCAGATGCTGCTCGACCTGGCGCATGAGCGCTGGGCGGCGGGAAGGGCGGTCAGCCCCGAGCTGTGGCGCTGCGTCGCGCCGCATGCCGATGGCAGGGGCCATGCCGCCATGCTGCGCGTGCTGGAAAGCGGCACCGAAATGGAGCGCCTGGCCGTGGCCCTGAGCCTGCGCGCGGCCGGCGGCGCCGACGCCGGCCTGCTGCGCGCCGAATGCCGGCGCCAGGGGCTGGAGGCGCGGGCGGCGCAACTGTCCTGGTCCGATTGCAGTCCCCATCCCACCAACGAATAGGAGGCGCCATGCCCATTCCAAGCAATGGCGGTGTCGCGGCGCCGGATGCCGCCACCATCGAGGAAATGTTCAGCGAGCGCAGCGTGGCTTGTCCCTGTTGTGGCGGCACGCTGACCCCATCCATGCTGGCGCAGCTGGTGGCCGATGCCGGGCGTATGGAGCAGGCGCGCCATGCGGCGGCGCGCCTGCCGGCCGGCGGCAGCGGCATGCTGATCGACCCGCACGCCCATATGATTGCCCGCACCACCGACGATTACGAGGCGATGGCGCGCGCCGGCATCGTGGCCGTGATCGAACCGGCCTTTTGGCTGGGGCAGCTGCGCACCAGCGTCGGCAGCTTTATCGACTACTTCTCCACCATTACCGGCTTTGAGCGCTACCGCGCGGGGCAGTTCGGCATCCGCCATTACTGCGCGATCGGTCTCAATCCCAAGGAAGCCAATAATGCCGCGCTGGCCGACGCCGTGCTCGATGTGCTGCCGCGCTATCTGGGCAAGGAAGGCGTGGTGGCGCTGGGCGAAATCGGATACGACGAGCAGACCCCGGCCGAAGACCGCGTGCTGCGGGCGCAGATCGAGCTGGCCAAGGAGTTCGATTTGCCGATCATGATCCACACGCCGCACCGCGACAAGAAGCAAGGCACGACGCGCACCATGAATGTGCTGGAAGAATGCGGTTTCGACCCGGCGCGCTGCGTGATCGACCATAACAACGAGGAAACAGTGGACGAGGTGCTGGCGCGCGGCTACTGGTGCGCCTTCACCATCTACCCCTCGACCAAGATGGGCAACGAGCGCCTGAGCGAGATCGTGGCGCGCCATGGCCCGGAACGCATCATCGTCGATTCCGCCTGCGACTGGGGCGTTTCCGATCCGCTGGCCGTGGCCAAATCGGCACGCCTGATGGCCCGGCGCGGCCTGCCGGCTGATGTAATCCATCAGGTGGTGTATGCCAATGCGCTGGCGGTGTATGGCCTGAATGGCGAGATGTCCGCCGCAGACTGGCAAGAACCGGTGCCGGTCGACCAGCGGGTACTGTATAACAACGGCAATTCCGTGCTGCGCGGCCAGGCGCCGCGCGTCGACGGCCGGGCGGCGGACGACGACGTCATTGTGTAAAAGGGAAGCAGTGCAATCCAGCCGCAGCTCTGGCCCGACAGCGGTGGCACGCGTCCGCGTTTGTTGATGTTCTGAACACGCTTGCCGGGGCGTTGAACCCGGCTGGAAACCCCGGAATTACTCCGGGGTTTTTTTATGCCCTAATTTTGACCACATATTATCTCGGTGCTTAGGTGGTTAAAAGTATATTTTAATCTGCTAGGGTGATGCAAGTGGGAAAAATTTCAATTCTTCTCAATTACTCCTGAGTGACTATTGATACTCAATGAATTGGTGACTATTGAAAAATAAATCTATGGTTTTAAGTAGGTTTTATTGAGTTGAATGTTAATGATGCGCCGTATCATTTTTTTGATTAGGTTGGCGCACGATTAAAAATGCATAGGAACTGCCATGGATACCGTGGTTGAGTGTTTATTTTTAGATAAATTTGTTTGAAAACTATCAACTTCGGTTGATTTTCTTTAATTCCGATCATTTTGCTTTTTTTGAAAAAACCAATGACAAGTTACTGGTTTTGTTTTACGCTTGCGCTCGATAGAAATGAAATATTGATTAATTGCTAATTGGAAAAAATTCCAAAGTGCACGTAATAAAAAGTGGTATGCATGCCGGCGAAAACAATTATTTTGCAAGCTGATTGCTCATCGGCAGATTAGTTGCGAGTTCACATCCCTTGTTTTTATGGGATTCCCATTTGTTTTTCTTGTAGCAATTTTCCCGCATTTATAGACATACACGCCGGCGCCAGGATGCATTCCTGACCCAGGCGTCTCCGGGCAGCATTCAGCATTCGCTTTTGGAGGAGTTAAATGACTGGTATCTACGGAAAAGCTGGGCAAGACGATTTCCCGGCAACGATCACCCCCCTCCCTGGGCAGGAATATCCTGGACAGGACAGCCGCGAACGCGATGAGGCGTTCTGGCGCCGGCACTTGCCGGAGCCGGCGGCACCCCTTTTTGACAAGAAGCTGGCGGACGAAAGTGCTGCCGATACCTCGCAGTCCTGGGAAATCGATGCCGGACTTGCCCGCCGTATCCGAACGCTGGCCCGAGAGCGGCAATGCGCGCTACGCGACTTCTGGCTGATGGCATTCACCGCCTGCCTGGCGCGCTGCTGCACCTGCGACGGCGAAGTCCGTCTCGGCATCGCGGATGCCTGGCCTGACGCCAGGAGTGAGGCGGCGCAGCGCATGAATGCGGTGCTGCCGTTCACCGCGCAACTGGTCTGGGATGAGGATGCGGCGTGGAATATGCTGCGCGTCCGCGATGAGCTGCAGCTGTACGCTGCGCATGCGCATGCGCATGCGCATGCGCATTATCCCGTGGCGCAGCTGCTGCGCGGGCAGGGGCGCGACGGTCATCCGTATGATGCCGTGCTGATGACGGAGGCATACGCTGCAGGCAGCGCCGTACCTGCGGCGCATGCAAGGCTGGAACAGGCGCCGCTGGTCGTGGTGCTATATGGCGAGGCGGAGGGCACTGCCGCAGGCGGCATGCGCCTGGTCTTTCATTGGGACCATGGCCGCATTTCGGCCGCCGAAGTGGATGCGCTGCGCCACCGGCTGGAAATTCTGGCGCGGGCGGCAGCCGGAGAGGGGCAGACTGCGCTGTCTGCACTGTCCCTGATGGAAGCGGGGGAAAGACAGCGGGTGCTGTCGGCTTGTAATGGCGAGCGCCGCAATTATCCCCTGCACCTTGGCGTGCATGAGCTGTTCGAACATCAGGTGCAATGGACGCCGGACGCCGTCGCCGTCGAATACTGCGGTCAGTCCCTGAATTACCGTGACCTGAACGAGAAGGCCAACCGCCTGGCCCATCACCTGCGTGCACAGGGGGCACGCCCTGACGCGCTGATTGCTTTGTTCCTGGAACGCAGCCTTGAAATGGTGGTCGCCATGCTGGCGGTGCTGAAGGCGGGCGCCGCCTATACGCCGCTGGATCCCGCTTGGCCCCAGGAGCGTGTCGACTATATGCTGACGGACGCCGCCCCGCTCATGGTGCTGACGCAGCCGCATCTGCGGCCGCGCCTGAAGGGGCAGACGGTGCTGGATCTGGTGGATCCACTTGAGGCCTGGCGCGAACAATCCACCAGCAATCCGGAACGCAGCGCAGGCGATTTGCAGCCCGGCCATCTGGCATATGTTTTGTACACATCCGGCTCCACCGGTACGCCGAAAGGTGTGCAGATAGAGCATCGCGGACTGACGAATGTCGTCAGCTGGCATTGCGAACATTTGCCCCTGGTGCCGGGAGAGCGCTCGTCCGGGATGTCGGGCGTGGCCTTCGATGCCAACAGCTGGGACGTATGGCCGCCACTTTGCATGGGAGCGACGCTGGTGCTGGCGCCGGCTGATGCCGCAGGCGATGCATTGCGCCTGCTTGAATGGTGGGAGCAGCAAGATTTGCAAACCAGCTTCCTGACCACGGCCCTGGCCGAGACGGCGCTGGAGCGCATGCGGCATGGCGACAGCCGCGTCAAGCGTAGCCTGCGTACTTTGCTGATCGGCGGCGAGCAGCAAAAAATAACGCCGGAAGCGGGTCTGCCTTTTGATGTCATCAACAACTACGGTCCGACCGAGGCGACGATTCTGGTGACCTCAGGCCGTAGCCTGCCACAGGACAAGGTCAAGCATATCGGCCGGCCGCTGGCCAATACCGCGATATACATTCTGGACCGCTTTGGGCAGCTGGTGCCGCCCGGCGTGCCAGGCGAAATTTTAGTGGGCGGGGCCGGTGTGGCGCGCGGCTACCTGAATCAGGAAACCCTGACGCGCGAACGCTTCCTGCCCGATCCCTTTGCCGGGATGGTGGACGCGCGCATGTACAAGACCGGCGACCTGGGACGCTGGCTGGCCGACGGCAGCATCGAATTCCTGGGCAGAAACGATCAGCAGGTGAAGCTGCGCGGCCTGCGCATCGAACTGGGTGAGATCGAGAGCCAGCTGCTGCGCCAGCCTGGCGTGCGCAAGGCGGTGGTGCTGGTGCGCGAGGACCGTCCCGGTGACCGTCGACTGGTGGCCTATGTGGTGGCTTCCGGCGAGGAGGGCGATTCGCAGCGCTGGCGCGAAGCCTTGTCGCGCCAGCTGCCGGAATATATGGTACCGGCAGCCTATATGCGCCTGAATGCCCTGCCTCTGACACCGAATGGCAAGATCGACAAGCGGGCCTTGCCCGCGCCGGAGGATGCGGCATATGCACGGCACGGCTACGAGGCGCCGCAAGGTGCGACTGAAACCGCGCTGGCGCGCATCTGGGCCGAACTGCTGCAGCTGGAAAGGGTAGGACGGCAGGACCACTTCTTCGAACTGGGTGGGCACTCCTTGCTGGCACTGCATCTGATCGAACGCATGCGGCATGAGCAATTGCAGGTGGATAGCCGCTTGCTGTTCTCGCATCCTACGCTGGCGGCGTTGGCCAGCGTGGTGGACGAGGGTGGACGGCTTGCCAGCACAGCGCCGGCCGCCTCCTATGGAATTCCTTCAGACTGCGTGGCGATCACACCGCAGATGCTGCCCTTGCTGCAGCTCGACGAGGCGCAGATCGCGCGTATTGTTGCCGCTGTTCCGGGCGGTGCCGCCAATATCCAGGACATCTATCCGCTGGCGCCTTTGCAGGAAGGCATATTGTTCCACCATCTGCTGCAGTCGCAGGGCGATCCTTATCTGCTGGTGAATACCTGGATTTTCGACACGCGCGCGCGGCTTGACGGTTTCATCGCAGCTTTGCAACTGGCAGTAGCGCGGCACGATGCACTGCGTACTGCCATTCTGTGGGAAGGTTTGAGCGAGCCGGTGCAGGTGGTGTGGCGCGAAGCCAGGCCTGAAATCATTTTCCCCGAATTGTCCGGCAAGGATACGCTGGCCGAACTGGATAGACACAGCGATCCGCGCCGCATACGCCTTGATGTGCGGCAGGCTCCGTTGATGCGTGCTTACGCGGCTTTCGATCCCATTGCGGGGCGCTGGCTGCTGCAGCTGCTGCTGCACCATATGGTGGTGGACCATGCCGCACTATCACTGCTGTTCCATGAAGTGGCGGCGATCCAGGCGGGGCGTGGGCAAGCCTTGCCTGAGACGATCCCTTTCCGCCATTTCGTGGCGCGCACGCGCCAAGCAGGCCGGGCGCAGGAACATGAAGCCTTCTTCCGCACCGCTTTAGGCGATGTCGACGAACCGACTGCGCCTTTCGGTCTGCTTGACGTGCGCGGCGACGGCAGCGCCATCCGCGAGGCAGAACGGCATACCGGAACGGAGTTGTCGCAACGCTTGCGGCGCCAGGCCAGGGAGCAGGGCGTTGGCGTCGCCAGCCTGTTCCACTGGGCATGGGCACGGGTGCTGGCCCAGTGTTCTGGCCGCGACGACGTGGTTTTCGGCACCGTGCTGTTCGGCCGCATGCATGGCGGTGTGGATGCGGAACGTACCATGGGCCTGTTCGTCAATACGCTGCCGGTACGCATCCGCTTCGGCGGCGATGGTGTGGCGCAGGACGTGCGCGCCATCCACGCCATGCTGGCGCAGCTGGTATGGCATGAAGATGCGCCACTCAGCCTGGCGCAGCGCTGCACAGGACTGGCCAAGGGGGTGCCGCCGTTCTCCTCCCTGCTTAACTACCGCCATAGCACGGCCGCCATTCAAGCGGCGGGCGGAAAGGAGTGGGGCGATGGCGTTCGCATGCTGCCGATCCGGGAATTGAGCAATTATCCTTTCAGCCTGAGGGTGGACGATCTGGGGCAGGACTTCAAACTGAGTTCCCTGATCGTTCTGCCGGTCGATGCGGACCGCGTCTGCGGCTATATGCTGCGCGCATTGGAGCAGTTGACGGATGCGCTGGAGCGCGCTCCCGAAAGACCGGCTTGGCGCATCGGCGTGATAGGGGAAGAAGAGCGACAATCCCTGGTGGCATGGAACGCCACCCAACGCAGTTACGCGGAACAGTTCGCGCATCGGCAGTTCGAGCAGCGCGCGGCGCAGACGCCGGATGCGGTGGCGCTGGAAACGGAAGGTGAACGCTGGAGTTACCGGCGGCTCAACGAGGGCGCCAACCGCCTGGCACACCACTTGATTGGCCTTGGCGTGAAACCGGATACGCGGGTGGCCCTGGTGCTCGAACGCGGGGCGCCGCTGGTGCTGGGCATGCTGGCCACGCTGAAGGCGGGCGGCGCCTATGTGCCGCTCGACCCGCAGTATCCCTCTGAACGGCTGGCCTTCATGCTCGACGACAGCCGGCCGCGCGTGGTGCTGACCCAATCTTCGTTGCAGGAACTGCTGCCAGCCAGCCGCGCGCTGATGACGGCCACGGTGCTGGAACTGGACGATCCCGCGCCGGCATGGCGTACCAAGTCCACCGATAATCCCGCACCGGCAGGGCTGGAAGCCACGCACCTGGCCTATGTGATCTACACCTCGGGTTCGACGGGCCGGCCGAAAGGCGTGATGGTCGAACACCGCAATCTGGCCAACCTGACCGGCTGGCATTGCGAGCGCTTCCCGCTGGCATCGGGCGAGCGTTCGTCCAGCACAGCGGGTATCGCCTTCGATGCCTGCACCTGGGAAGTATGGCCGCCACTGTGCATGGGCGCCACGCTGGCGCTGGCACCGGCGGCTGCGGCGGGCGATCCGCTGCTGCTGCTGGAATGGTGGGAGCGGCAGGAGTTGCATTGCAGCTTCCTGGTGACGGCGCTGGCCGAGATGGCGCTGGAACGCTGGCGTAACGGCACCGTGCAAAACCGCAGCCTGCGCACCCTGCTGATCGGCGGCGACCGCCAGAGCCGTGCCCCCGATGTCGATCTGCCCTTTGAAGTGGTGAACAACTACGGTCCAACCGAAACGGCGGTGGTGGCGACTTCCGGCCGCAGCCTGGCGGATGACGCGGTGATCCATATCGGTCAGCCGATCGCCAACACCGCGATCTATCTGCTGGACCGCCATGGCCAGCCGGTGCCGGTGGGCGTGGCGGGAGAACTGTATATCGGTGGCGCCAGCGTGGCGCGCGGCTATCTGAACCAGGAGGAGTTGACGCGGGAACGCTTCCTGCCCGATCCCTTTGCCACCGCTTCCGGCGCGCGCATGTATAAAACCGGTGATCTGGGGCGCTGGCTGGCCGACGGCCGCATCGAATTCCTGGGGCGGAACGACCATCAGGTGAAGATACGCGGCCTGCGCATCGAACTGGGCGAGATCGAGGCGCAGCTGCTGCGCCAGCCCGGGGTGCGCGAGACGGCGGTGCTGGCACGCGAAGACCAGGCCGGCGAACAGCGGCTGGTGGCCTATGTGGTCGGTACGGACCTGGATGCGCAAGCCCTGCGCGATGGCTTGGCGCGCGAGCTGCCGGAGTATATGGTGCCCTCGGCTTTCGTGCCCTTGGATGCCTTGCCGCTGACGCCGAACGGGAAGCTGGACCGGCAGGCCTTGCCGGCGCCGGAAGGCGCCACTTATGGCCAGCGTGCGTATGCGCCGCCGCAGGGGGCAACGGAAGAGGCGCTGGCGCGCATCTGGGGCGAGCTGCTGCATTTGCCGCAGGTTGGCCGCAACGATCACTTCTTCGAACTGGGCGGCCATTCGCTGCTGGCGGTGCAGTTGGTGGAGCGTCTGCGCCAGCAAGGCTTGCTGACTGATATTCGCATGCTGTTTGCCCAGCCCACGCTGGCGGCGCTGGCAAGTGCTGTGAATGCGACGGCGCAGGACGGTGGCGAGGTGGCGGTGCCGCCCAATGCCATCCCGGTTGGCTGCACGGCCATCAGGCCGGATATGTTGCCCCTGGTTGGTCTGACCGCACGGGAAATTGAGCAGATAATCGGGGCGGTCCCTGGCGGTGCGGCGAACATCCAGGATATCTATCCTGTGGCGCCGCTGCAGGAAGGCATCCTGTTCCACCATCTGCTGCAAACGGAAGGCGATCCTTATCTGACTTCCACTGTGTTGGCCTTCGATTCGCGCGAGCGTCTGGACGGTTTCATCGATGCCCTGCAGCAGGTGATCGACCGGCATGACGTGCTGCGCACGGCCGTGCTGTGGGAGGGATTGCCGGAACCGGTGCAGGTGATCTGGCGCCAGGCACCTTTCGCGCTGGAGCTGCCGCAGTTGCCGTCTGGCGATACCGAGGCCCAGTTGCGCGCGCAGGCCGATCCGCGCAGCTTCCGTCTCGATGTGAGAAAGGCACCTTTGCTGCATGGTTTTGCCGCTTTCGACGGCAAGCAGCAGCGCTGGCTGCTGCAACTGCTGCTGCACCATATGGTGCTGGACCACACCACGCTGGACGTCATGTTCCGTGAAGTGGGCCTGATTCAGGCTGGCAGGATACGCGAACTGGATGAGCCGGTCCCGTTCCGTAACTTCGTGGCTTTGGCGCGCCAGGCCGGCCGGGCGCAGGAGCATGAAGCTTACTTCCGCCGCCTGCTGGGCGATGTCGAGGAAGCGACCACGCCTTTTGGGCTGGACGATATCAAGGGCGATGGCAGCCGGGTGGACGAGGTGCAGCAGCGTCTCGCGCCGGAGCTGGCGCGCCGCTTGCGTCGCCAGGCGCGGGCGGCTGGCGTGAGCACCGCCAGCCTGTTCCACTGGGCCTGGGCGCTGGTGCTGGCGGCCAGCACGGGGCGCGAAGACGTGGTCTTTGGCACCGTGCTGTTTGGCCGGATGCAAGGGGGCGCGGGCGCCGATCGCGCCATGGGGCTGTTCATCAATACCCTGCCATTGCGCATTCGCCTGGGCGGGACCGGTGTGCTGGAAGGCGTGCGCCAGACGCAGGCCTTGCTGGCGGAGCTGCTGCAGCATGAACATGCACCGTTGGCGCTGGCCCAGCGTTGCAGTGCCGTCCCGGCCACGGTGCCATTGTTCACCGCCTTGCTCAACTACCGCCACAGTGCCAATGAGCGCATGGATCAGCAGGCAGGCAGCGGCTGGGAGCAGGGCATCGAGATGCTGTCGGCGCACGAACGCACTAACTATCCTTTTGGCCTGTCGGTGGACGATCTGGGCGAGGACTTCGATGTGAGCGTGCAGATCGCCGAACCAGTCGGAGCCGCGCGCATTGCCGGCTACCTGCTACGCGCTTTGGAACAGACGGCCGATGCGCTGGAGCAGGCGCCGCAAAAACCGGCCTGGCGGCTGGATATCGTGGGTGATGAGGAGCGGCGTGTCATGCTGGAGCGATGGAGCGGCATGGGAAGCAGCTATCCACAGGACCTTGTTCTGCACCAGTTGTTTGAGCGCCAGGCTGAATTGAGACCGGATGCGCCGGCTGTGGAATACGAGGAACGGAGCTTGAGCTACCGCGAACTCAATGAACAGGCCAACCGTCTGGCCCATTACCTGCGCCAGATGGGTGCTCAGCCGGAACAGCGGGTAGCGATCTGCATGCAGCGCAGCCTGGACATGGTGGTGGCCATTCTGGCCGTGCTGAAAAGCGGCGCCGCCTATGTGCCGCTGGACCCGGCCTATCCGCCAGAACGCATTGCCTTCATGCTGGAGGACAGCGCTCCGGTGGCACTGCTTGCGCAAGCGGATTTAAGCGGGCAGCTGCCGGCAGTGGATGGCATGCGGCTGGTGCTGACCGATGATGAGCCGCGGCCGTGGCAGGCGCAGTCTGCGCAGAATCCACGCGCCACCGCACCTGGGCTGACGCCGCAAAGCCTGGCCTACATCATCTACACTTCCGGCTCCACCGGGCAGCCCAAGGGCGTGATGGTCGAGCATCGGCATGTTACGCGTCTGTTCGATGCGACCCGGGACTGGTTCCGCTTTGACCAGCATGATGTCTGGACCCTGTTCCATTCCTTCGCCTTTGACTTTTCGGTATGGGAGCTGTGGGGCGCTTTGCTATACGGCGGCCGACTGGTCGTGGTGCCGTATCTCACTACGCGCTCGCCGCAGGACTTCCACCGGCTGCTGTGCGACCGTGGTGTGACGGTGCTGAACCAGACGCCCAGCGCTTTCCAGCAAATCCTGGACCTGCAAGGACCACAGCCGCACCGGCTGCGCCATATCATCTTCGGCGGCGAGGCGCTGGAGGTGGCGAGCCTGGTGCGCTGGTTCGCGCGCGAGGACAGCGCGGCCACCCGGCTGACCAATATGTACGGCATAACCGAGACTACGGTGCATGTGACGTACCGCGAAATAGTGGCAGCCGATCTGCAGGGCCGGCGTGAAGGCAGTCCGATCGGTCAGCCGATTTCCGATTTGCGCCTATATTTGCTGGATGCGCATGGCAGGCCGGTGGCGCAGGGCGTTACGGGCGAGATCCATGTCGGCGGCGCCGGGGTGGCGCGTGGATATTTGAATCGCGCTGACTTGACCCGACAGCGCTTCCTGCCCGACCCCTTCAGCGCTGAAACCGGCGCGCGCATGTATAAGACCGGGGATCTGGGCCGCTGGCTGGCGGATGGGACGATGGAATACCAGGGCCGTAATGACCAGCAGGTGAAGATTCGCGGCTTCCGTATCGAGCTGGGTGAGATCGAGGCGCAACTGGGCCGCCTGCCGGGTGTGCGCGAAGCGGCCGTTCTGCCGCGCGACGATGGCCATGGCGACCAGCGTCTGGTGGCCTGGATCGTTCCGCAGGGGGCAGGCTTCGATGCGGCGATGATCCAGCAAGCTTTGGCCGCCGCGCTGCCAGTGCACATGGTGCCGGCTGCGTATGTGCCGCTGTCCGCATTGCCGCTGACGCCGAACGGGAAGCTGGATCGCAAGGCTTTGCCGGCGCCGGACGGCGCGGCTTACGCCCACCAGCGCTATGAAGCGCCGCAAGGCAGTGTCGAAGCCGCGCTGGCGGAGCTGTGGCGCGAGCTGCTGCAACTGGAGCAGGTGGGCCGCAACGACCACTTCTTCGAACTGGGCGGACATTCCTTGCTGGCGGTACAGCTGGTTTCACGCCTGCGCCAGAAACTGGGAGTGGAAGTGGCGCTGGCCGGCCTGTTCGCCCGGCCGGTACTGCATGCCTTTGCCACCTTGGTCAGCGCGGCGGCTGCCAGCAGTCTGCCCGGTGTGGCTGCGGTCGCGCGTCCATCACAGCTGCCGCTCTCGTTTGCCCAGCAAAGGCTGTGGTTCGTCACCCAAATGGGGGGACAGGCAAGCACGGCCTACAATATGCTGCGCGGCTGGCACATCGCCGGACCGGTCGATGCCGATGCATTGCAGGCTGCGCTGATGCTTATCGTCCAGCGGCACGAGGCTTTGCGTACCACGGTGGAAGTGCAGGACGGCCAGCCGATGCAACGCATTGCCGTGGATGCGAACTTTACGCTGTTGCGCCAGAATTTTGGCGCGGCCATCCCACAGCAAAGCCGGGAAGCGGAAATCGAGCGCTGGAGTCGTGTCGAGGCAGGCCAACCCTTCGATCTGGAACAGGGGCCGCTGATGCGCGGCAGACTGCTGCGCTTTGGCGAGCGGGATCATGTGCTGCTGCTGGCATTGCATCATCTGATTGGAGATGGCTGGTCCCTGGACTTGCTGGTCCGCGAGCTGCAAGCCTTCTACCGCGCTGCGCCCGATACCTTGCCTACGCCCGTGCTGCAATACGCCGATTACACACTATGGGAGCGGCGCTGGGTGGCGGGGCCGGTACGGGAAATCCAGCTGGGCTATTGGCAGCGCCAGTTGCAAGGTGCGCCAGCCTTGATCACCTTGCCCACGGACCGGCCGCGCCCCGCGCTGCAGCAATATGCCGGTCAAAGCCTGGTGTTTGAGCTGGATGCCGCTCTCACCACTACGCTGCGGCGGCTGGCACACAAACATGGCGTCACGCTGTACATGGTGGTGCTGGCTGCCTGGGGCGCGCTGGCAGCGCGTCTGGCCGGACAGGATGAGGTGGTGATTGGCACGCCGGCGGCGAACCGTAACCGCCTGGAGCTGGAAGGCGTGGTGGGCCTGCTGGCGAATACGCTGGCGATCCGTATTGACGTGGGGGGCGGCCCAAGCGTGGCATCGCTGCTGTCGCAGGTAAGGCAAAGGGTGCTGCAGGCGCAGAGCCATCAGGACATCCCATTTGAGCAGGTGGTGGATGCGTTGAAACCGCAACGCGCCTTGTCGCACAGCCCCTTGTTCCAGCTGATGTTCGCCTGGCAAACAGCCGCACATACCTTGCTGTCGCTGGATGGCGCGCCGCTGGAGGATCTGTCCTTGGAACTGACGGCGTCCGCATTCGACCTGTCGCTGGAGCTGGTGGAAGGCGAGGAGCGTGTCAGCGGGGCGCTGACGTTCTCCACTACGCTGTTCGAGCGTGCCACCGTTAGCCGTTACGCAGCTTACCTGAAGGCCCTGCTGGCCGGTATGGCGCAGGACGATGCGAAGGCGGTGGACCGGGTCGACCTTATGAGCGAGGCTGAAACAGCGCAAGTGCTGCGAGGCTGGAACCGTACCCAGCGCGACTACCGCCGCGACCTGTGCCTGCACGAGATCATCGAAGAGCAGGTGCACCTGCGGCCGCAAGCGGTGGCGGTGGAGGAGGGTGAGCGCCGTTTGAGCTACCGCGAACTGGATGAGCAGGCAAACCGGCTGGCGCGCCAGTTGCGCGCCATGGGTGTGGGGCCGGACCAGCGTGTGGCGTTATGCCTGGAGCGTAGCGCGGAAATGGTGGTCGGCCTGCTGGCGGTGCTGAAGGCGGGCGGCGCCTATGTGCCGCTCGACCCTGGCTATCCGGCTGAACGCCTGGCCTTCATGCTGAGCGATAGCGCGCCGCGCGTACTGTTGGCGCAGGGCGCGGTGGCCGCAAGGCTGGTACTGCCGGAAGGCTTGCCGGTGCTGAATCTGGATGGCGCAGAGCGTCCTTGGGAGGAGCTGTCTGCACAGGCCTTGCCGGTGGCGGAACTGGGCTTGACGCCATCGAATCTGGCGTATGTGATCTATACCTCCGGCTCCACCGGCCAGCCCAAAGGCGTGATGAATGAGCATGGCGGCATCGTCAACCGCCTGTTGTGGATGCAGGAAGCCTATCGCCTGCAGCCGGATGAGGCGGTGCTGCAAAAGACCCCGTTCAGTTTCGACGTCTCGGTCTGGGAATTCTTCTGGCCGCTGATGCGCGGTGCGCGCCTGGTCATGGCGCGGCCGGACGGCCATAAGGACCCGGCCTATCTGGCCGACACGGTGGCACGGCGCGGTATCACGACGCTGCACTTCGTGCCGTCCATGCTGCAAGCCTTCCTCGACAGCGGCGAGGCTGCGCGTTGCGGCAGCCTGAAACGGGTGCTGTGCAGCGGCGAAGCCTTGCCTGCCGCACTGGCGCGGCGCTTCCTGCGGGAGCTGCCGGGTGTCCAACTGCACAATCTGTATGGCCCGACCGAGGCGGCGGTGGACGTGACGGCCTGGCATTGCGCCGGTCCCGAACTGCCCGACAGTATTCCGCTGGGCCGGCCGGTCGCCAACACGCGCATCTATGTGCTGGACCATCACGGTCAGCCGGTTCCGGCCGGCGTAGCGGGGGAAATCCATATCGGCGGGGTGCAGGTGGCGCGCGGTTATCTGAACCGTCCCGAACTGACGCGGGAGCGCTTCGTGCCCGACCCATACGCGGGCGAGGAGGGTGCGCGCCTGTACAAGAGCGGCGACCTGGGACGCTGGCTGGCCGACGGCACGCTGGAATACCTGGGGCGTAACGACCATCAGGTCAAGCTGCGCGGCCAGCGCATCGAGCTGGGCGAGATCGAGGCGCAGCTGCTACGCCAGTCTGGCGTGCGCGAGGCGGTGGTGCTGGCGCGCGAGGACAAGCCGGGCGACCAGCGCCTGGTGGCGTACCTGGTGGCGGATGCGCTGGATCTGGCTGCGCTGCGCACCGCACTGGCGCGGACACTGCCCGAGTATATGGTGCCGGCCGCCTTTGTGCTGCTGGACCAGCTGCCGCTGACGCCAAACGGTAAGCTGGACCGGAAAGCCTTGCCGGCGCCGGAAGGCGCGGCCTATGCGCAGCGTCCCTACGAGGCGCCGCTGGGCGATACGGAAGCGGCGCTGGCATCCGTCTGGGCGGAACTGCTGCAACAGGAGCAGGTAGGCCGCCACGACCATTTCTTCGAGCTGGGCGGCCACTCCCTGCTGGTGACCCAACTACTCGCCCGTATCCGGCGCGAGTGGGGGCTGGATATTGCATTGACTGAAGTGTTCTCGAATCCCGTTCTGTCGGAACTCGCCGGCATCATCCTCGATCAGGAATTGATGGCATACGGCGCCGAAGAACTTGAATCCATGATCTCTCAAGATAGGGCTTGAACAATGAAGAAAGCACCGTTGGAAAATCTGAGCAGAACCGAGAAAGAAGCGTTGCTGCAGCAGATGCGCCAGGCCAAAAGCCGGAGCAAGGATGGCTTACCAGTCGAGATCATCCCACCGAGACCAAAGCAGGCCGGTTCCTGGCCGCTTTCATTCGCGCAGCAGCGCCTGTGGTTCATCGCCCAGATGGGCGAAGAGGCCAGTGCGGCATACCATATTCCGCTGGGCCTGCGACTGGAAGGGCGCTTGAACGAGGAGGCGTTGGCGGCGGCCTTGGATCGCATCGTGGCGCGGCATGAGGCCTTGCGCACGCGCTTCGAGGTGGTTGATGGCAACCCCCTGCAGCGCATTGATGACGCAACCCGTTTCACTCTGCAACGCCATGATCTGAGCGGCGGCAACGGCGAGGAGCGTCGGGCCGGCGTGGAGCAGTGGGCCAGGGAAGAAGCACGTGCGCCTTTCGATCTGACCCAGGGACCATTGATCCGGGGCTGCCTGCTGCGCCTGGGTGCCGAAGAATATGTGCTGCTGATTACGGTACACCACATCGTGTCCGATGGCTGGTCCCTGAGCGTGCTGACGCGCGAACTGAGTGAGCTGTATCGGGCATACGCCAGTGGGACGTCCCATGCCAAAGATCCTCTGCCGGTCTTGCCTGTCCAATATGCCGACTTCACCTTGTGGCAGCGCCGATGGCTCGATGGCGGCGTGCAGAAGCAGCAGCTGGCTTACTGGCAGCGGCAATTGGCGGATGCGCCGGAACTGGCTACTCTACCAAGCGACAGGCCGCGTCCCGCGGCGCAGGATTATACGGGCCGCAGCCTCGGTTTCGAACTGGATGCGGAACTCAGCGCCCAGCTGAAAGCCCTGGCGCGCCGGCATGAAGCTACCTTGTATATGACCTTGCTGAGCGCCTGGGGCACGCTGGCAGCCAGGTTGGCAGGCCAGCAGGAGGTGGTGATCGGTTCCCCCGTTGCCAACCGTATCCGGCTGGAGCTGGAGCCGCTGATCGGCTTTTTCGTGAACACCGTTTCCCTGCGCATTGACGCGAGCGGTGATCCGACTGTCGGTGAAATGCTGGACCGGGTAAGAAATCTGGTGCTGGAAGCACAAAGCTACCAGGATATTCCTTTCGAACAGGTGGTAGAGGCGGTCAATCCACGCCGCAGCCTGTCATACAGTCCGATATTCCAGCTCATGTTCGCCTTGCAGAATACGCCGAAGGGCGCGGTGGAGCTGGGCCAGCTGAGCATGCGGGAACTGGATTTCGACCATCACAGCGCCAAATTCGATCTGGCGCTGGACATGCAGGAAGTGGATGGTCACTTGATTGGCCGTATAGGTTATGCGACGGCGCTGTTTGACCAGGATACGATAGCAAGACATATCGCCAGCTTCAAGGCGCTGCTGCAAGCTATGGTGAAGGATGAGACCCAGGTGATCGGCAGCGTCGATCTGCTGGAAGAGGCGGAGCGGCGCCAGGTGCTGGTGACGTGGAACGCCACCCAACGCAGTTACACGGAACAGTTCGCGCATCGGCAGTTCGAGCAGCGCGCGGCGCAGACGCCGGACGCGGTGGCGCTGGAAACGGAAGGCGAAAGCTGGAGTTACCGGCGGCTCAACGAGGGCGCCAACCGCCTGGCACACCACTTGATTGGCCTTGGCGTGAAACCGGATACGCGGGTGGCCCTGGTGCTCGAACGCGGGGCGCCGCTGGTGCTGGGCATGCTGGCCACGCTGAAGGCGGGCGGCGCCTATGTGCCGCTCGACCCGCAGTATCCCTCTGAACGGCTGGCCTTCATGCTCGACGACAGCCGGCCGCGCGTGGTGCTGACCCAATCTTCGTTGCAGGAACTGCTGCCGGCCAGCCGCGCGCTGATGACGGCCACGGTGCTGGAACTGGACGATCCCGCGCCGGCATGGCGTACCCAGTCCACCGATAATCCCGCACCGGCAGGGCTGGAAGCCACGCACCTGGCCTATGTGATCTACACCTCGGGTTCGACGGGCCGGCCGAAAGGCGTGATGGTCGAACATCGCAATCTGGCCAACCTGACCGGCTGGCATTGCGAGCGCTTCCCGCTGGCATCGGGCGAGCGTTCGTCCAGCACAGCGGGTATCGCCTTCGATGCCTGCACCTGGGAAGTATGGCCGCCACTGTGCATGGGCGCCACGCTGGCGCTGGCACCGGCGGCTGCGGCGGGCGATCCGCTGCTGCTGCTGGAATGGTGGGAGCGGCAGGAGTTGCATTGCAGCTTCCTGGTGACGGCGCTGGCCGAGATGGCGCTGGAACGCTGGCGTAACGGCACCGTGCAAAACCGCAGCCTGCGCACCCTGCTGATCGGCGGCGACCGCCAGAGCCGTGCCCCCGATGTCGATCTGCCCTTTGAAGTGGTGAACAACTACGGTCCAACCGAAACGGCGGTGGTGGCGACTTCCGGCCGCAGCCTGGCGGATGACGCGGTGATCCATATCGGCCAGCCGATCGCCAACACCGCGATCTATCTGCTGGACCGCCATGGCCAGCCGGTACCGGTGGGGGTGGCGGGAGAACTGTATATCGGTGGCGCCAGCGTGGCGCGCGGCTATCTGAACCAGGAGGAGCTGACGCGGGAGCGCTTCCTGCCCGATCCCTTTGCCACCGCTTCCGGCGCGCGCATGTATAAAACCGGTGATCTGGGGCGCTGGCTGGCCGACGGCCGCATCGAATTCCTGGGGCGAAACGACCATCAGGTGAAGATACGCGGCCTGCGCATCGAACTGGGCGAGATCGAGGCGCAGCTGCTGCGCCAGCCCGGGGTGCGCGAGACGGCGGTGCTGGCACGCGAAGACCAGGCCGGCGAACAGCGCCTGGTGGCCTATGTGGTCGGTGCTGACCTGGATGCGCAAGCCCTGCGCGATGGCTTGGCGCGCGAGCTGCCGGAGTATATGGTGCCTTCGGCTTTCGTGCCCTTGGATGCCTTGCCGCTGACGCCGAACGGGAAGCTGGACCGGCAGGCCTTGCCGGCGCCGGAAGGCGCCACTTATGGCCAGCGTGCGTATGCGCCGCCGCAAGGCGCAACGGAAGAGGCGCTGGCGCGCATCTGGGGCGAGCTGCTGCATTTGCCGCAGGTGGGCCGCAACGATCACTTCTTCGAACTGGGCGGCCATTCGCTGCTGGCGGTGCAGTTGGTGGAGCGTCTGCGCCAGCAAGGCTTGTTGACTGATATTCGCATGCTGTTTGCCCAGCCCACGCTGGCGGCGCTGGCAAGTGCTGTGAATGCGACGGCGCAGGACGGTGGCGAGGTGGCGGTGCCGCCCAATGCCATCCCGGTTGGCTGCACGGCCATCACGCCGGATATGCTACCCCTGGTGCGGCTCGGCGTGCGCGATATTGCGCGCATTGCCGCGACCGTGCCGGGTGGCGCTGCCAATATCCAGGATATCTATCCTGTGGCGCCGCTGCAGGAAGGCATCCTGTTCCATCATCTGTTGCAGGGCCAGGGTGATCCTTACCTATCTTCAGCTACATTGGCCTTCGATTCGCGCGAGCGTCTGGACGGTTTCATCGATGCCCTGCAGCAGGTGATCGACCGGCATGATGTGCTGCGTACGGCCGTGCTGTGGGAGGGATTGCCGGAGCCGGTGCAGGTGGTTTGGCGCGTGGCGCGTTTTGAGGTCGAGACGCCTGAACTGGACGAAGGCGACACGCTGGCCCAGCTCACGGAACTGGCCAGCCCGCGCCACTTCCGTCTCGATATGCGCAAGGCGCCGCTGCTACACGGCTTTGCCGCATTCGACCAGGAGCGCCAATGCTGGCTGTTGCAATGGCTGTTGCACCATATGGTGATCGATCACACCACGCTTGATGTGTTGTTCCAGGAAGTGGCAATGATTCAAGCCGGCAGGGCGCAAGAGTTGCCGGTACCGGTTCCGTTCCGCAATTTCGTCGCCCAGGCGCGCCGGGAGGGGCGGCAGCAGGAGCATGAAGCCTTCTTCCGCCGGATGCTGGGTGATGTGGACGAGCCAACCGCGCCTTTTGGTCTGAGCGATGTGAAAGGCGACGGCAGCCAGATCGAGGAATTGCAGCGTCGTCTGTCGCCGGTGCTGTCCCAGCGTCTGCGCCGTCAGGCACGGGCAGCCGGCGTGAGCGCCGCCAGCCTGTTCCACTGGGCCTGGGCGCGCGTGCTGGCGCGTGCTACCGGGCGCGATGATGTGGTGTTCGGTACCGTGCTGTTTGGCCGCATGCAGGGCGGCGAAGGGGCCGACCGGGCCATGGGCCTGTTCATCAACACTTTACCCTTGCGCGTGCGCTGCGGAGCGGCTGGGGCGCAGGAAGAAATCCGCGCACTGCATGCGCAATTACTGGAACTGGTGCAGCATGAGCATGCACCCCTGTCGCTGGCACAGCGCTGTAGCGGCATGGCGCGGGGCAAGCCGCTATTCTCGGCCCTGCTGAATTACCGCCACAGCGCGGCACGCGAGGAAGAGCAGGAAGTGCGCTGGGACGAAGGCATTGAGGTGCTGTCGGCGCAGGAGCGCACCAACTATCCATTCGGCTTGTCCGTCGACGATCTGGGGCAGGACTTCCTGTTGACGATCCAGCTTGCGCCGCCAGCCGACGCACGGCTGATCTGCGATGAAATCCGCCGGGATCTGGAAGCGCTGGCGGATGCGCTGGAGCAGGGCAGGGAACTGGCAGGCGAGGCGCATGGCGCTGCCTGGAGCAAGCCACAGCGCAGCTTCCCGCAACCCCTGTGCATCCATGAACTGTTTGAGCTGCAGGTGGAACGTCAGCCGGATGCAGTGGCCATCGTGTACGAGGGCGAGCAGCTCAGCTATGGCGCACTCAATGCACGCGCCAACCGTCTGGCTCATCATCTGCGCGCGCTGGGTGTGGGAGCGGACGAGCGGGTCGGCATCTGCCTGCAGCGCGGCATCGATATGGTCGTGGCGATTGTCGCGGTGCTGAAGGCCGGCGGCGGCTATGTGCCGATGGATCCGGCCTATCCAGCTGTCCGCCTGAGGCATATTTTGCAGGATAGTGCGCCGAAAGTACTGCTGACGCATGGTGCGGCCCGTGATGCACTGCGGGATATCGCGGCGGACGTGCCGCGGCTTGATCTGGACGCAGCCGATGCGCCTTGGCTGGCGCAGCCGGACAGCAATCCTGTGGTCCAGGCGGCCGGGCTGCGTCCAGAGCATCTGGCTTACGTGATCTATACCTCGGGTTCGACCGGTGTGCCGAAAGGCGTGATGGTGGAGCATGCCAATGTCACACGCCTGTTCGCCGCCACCAGCGACTGGTTCCACTTTGGGGCAAATGATGTGTGGACCCTGTTCCACTCCTGCGCCTTCGACTTCTCGGTGTGGGAATTGTGGGGAGCATTGTTGCACGGCGGTCGTCTGGTCGTAGTGCCGCAAGCCACGGCCCGCGCGCCGGACGAATTTTATCGCCTGGTCTGCCGTGAAGGCGTGACGGTGCTGAATCAGACTCCAGGAGCCTTCCGGCAGTTTATCGCCAGCCAGGGCGAAAGCGGTGAGGCGCATGCCTTGCGCTACGTGATCTTCGGCGGCGAAGCTTTGCAGCCAGCCATGCTCAAGCCCTGGTACGCCCGCAACGGCGAAGGCACGCAACTGGTCAATATGTACGGTATTACCGAAACCACGGTCCATGTCACCTACCGCGCGTTGACGCCGGAAGATGCGGAGCGCAGCGGCAGCCCGATCGGCGTGCCGATTCCCGACCTTAGCATCCAGCTGCTCGATGCGCAGGGTCGTCCAGTGCCGGTGGGCGTAGTTGGCGAAATGTATGTGGGCGGGGCCGGCGTGGCGCGCGGCTACCTGAACCGCGAGGAATTGAGCGCCCAGCGTTTCATCCCCGACCCATCCCAGCCAGGCAGCGGTGCGCGCCTTTACCGCAGCGGCGACTTGGGACGCCGGCTGGCCGATGGCTCTATCGAATTCGCCGGCCGCAATGACAATCAGGTGAAGATTCGCGGCTTCCGCATCGAATTGGGTGAAATCGAAGCCCGCCTACTGCAATTGCCGGAATTGCGTCAGGCCGTGGTGCTGGCGCGCGAAGAAAGCGATGGCGAGAAGCGACTGGTGGCGTGGGTGGTACCGCGCGATGCCGAAACGGCCCCGGATAGTGTGGCCCTGCGCCAGCAACTGGCGCAGCAGCTGCCGGACTATATGGTGCCGGCCCATCTGGTATTCCTGCCCCAACTGCCGCTGACCAGTCACGGAAAACTCGATCGCACCGCCTTGCCGGAACCGGATGAAGCGCGCAATGAAGATGGCTATATCGCGCCGCGCAATGCTGCGGAAGAATCCCTGGCCTCGATCTGGGCCGATGTGCTGGGCATCGATAAGGTTGGCGTCCACGACACGTTCTTCGCATTGGGCGGCGATTCGATGCGGAGCATTGCCATCGTTTCCAGGGCACGCGAACGCGGCCTGCCGCTGGCGATCGAGCATATATTCAGCCACCGCACCGTGGCAGGCATCGTGGCGGCGCTGGGCATGAACGATACGCCGCCGCAGGCAGCCGCTGTCGCCAGCCTTGAATTGGCGGAGTCGGACCTTGCAGCGTTGCCCGAAGAAGTGGAGGATGCCTATGAGCTGAGCAGCCTGCAACTGGGCATGCTCTTCCATAACCAGATGTCGGACGACGGCAGTGTTTATCACGACGTGTTCAGCCATCGCCTGCGTGTCGAAGGCTGGAATGCAGAAATCTTCCAGCACGCCCTCGATCTTGTGGCGGCGCGCCATCCCATATTGCGTACGGCTTTCGATCTGCGTAGCTATAGCGTGCCACTGCAACTGGTGTTCAGCAATGCGCGCATCGTGGCGCTTATGAGCGATATCTCGGCGCAGCCAGCCGCGCAGCAGGAAGAGTTGATCAAGCACTGGCTGGTGCAGGAACGCAGCAATTCCTTTGAGCTTGGCAAGGCGCCGATGTTCCGCGTTTTCGTGCATACCCGTGCGCAGGAATATATTCAGCTCACCCTGAGCTTCCATCACGCGATTCTCGATGGCTGGAGCGTGGCCTCGCTGGTGACGGAACTGCTCCAGACCTATCAGGAGCTGGCCGGTGGACTGGAAGTTCGGCGCCCCGTACTGGCATCGGCATTCCGCGATGCGGTGGCGGCGGAGAAGACGGCGCTGGCCTCATCCGCCGCGCAATCGTTCTGGCAAGAGTATCTGGAAAATCGCACCGTGGGCAGTCTGCCTCCGCTGGATGCAGGCGAAGATCCAGCCGAACGCGGCGTGTCGCTTGCGCTGCCGGATGGCGTTGCCGGCGAACTGGCATCGCTGGCGCGCCGGTTGCATGTGCCGCTGCGTACCTTGCTGCTGGCGGCCCATGTCCGCGTGATGGCGCTGTTCACTGGCGAAAGCGATGTGCTCACCGGCATGGTCACACACTTCCGTCCAGCCGAACAGGATGGCGACAAGGTGCTGGGCCTGTATTTGAACACTTTGCCGTTCCGCCAGCAACTGGCGGCGGAAAGCTGGAAGGAATTGATACTGGCGACGTTCAAGTCCGAGCTGGCGATCATGCCTTACCGTGCCTATCCCTATGCCGCCATCATGCAGCAGAATGGACGGCGCGCGCTGTTCGATACGGCTTTTAACTTCGTCAACTTCCACGTCTACGAAGGCCTGAACGGCATGCAGAGGTTTGAGTTCCTTGAGGGCCAGGCTTTCGAGGCGACCAACCATGCGCTGACTTTCAATGCAGCGCAGGAGGGGGACACGCTCAAGCTTTCACTGCAGCGTGATCCAGCACGCGTGTCCGCAGCACTGGCCACGCGTATGGCACACAGCTACGGCCTGGTGCTGCAAGCGATGGTGAGCGATGCCGATGCGGATAGCCAGAGCGCCGGCTTGCTGGGCGAGGAGGAGCGCGAGCAAGTGCTGCACGGCTGGAACCGTACCCAGCGCGACTACCGCCGCGACCTCTGCCTGCACGAGATCATCGAAGAGCAGGTGCGCCTGCGGCCGCAGGCGGTGGCAGTGGAGGAGGGTGAACGCCGTTTGAGCTACCGCGAACTGGATGAGCAGGCAAACCGGCTGGCGCGCCAGTTGCGCGCCATGGGTGTGGGGCCGGACCAGCGTGTGGCGTTATGCCTGGAGCGTAGCGCGGAAATGGTGGTCGGCCTGCTGGCGGTGCTGAAGGCGGGCGGCGCCTATGTGCCGCTCGACCCTGGCTATCCGGCTGAACGCCTGGCCTTCATGCTGAGCGATAGCGCGCCGCGCGTGCTGTTGACGCAGGGTGCGGTGGCCACAAGGCTGGTACTGCCGGAAGGCTTGCCGGTGCTGAATCTGGATGGCGCAGAGCGTCCTTGGGAAGAGCTGTCTGCACAGGCCTTGCCGGCGGCGGAACTGGGCTTGACGCCATCGCATCTGGCGTATGTGATCTATACCTCCGGCTCCACCGGCCAGCCCAAAGGCGTGATGAATGAGCATGGCGGCATCGTCAACCGCCTGTTGTGGATGCAGGAAGCCTATCGCCTGCAGCCGGATGAGGCGGTGCTGCAAAAGACCCCGTTCAGTTTCGACGTCTCGGTCTGGGAATTCTTCTGGCCGCTGATGCGCGGTGCGCGCCTGGTCATGGCGCGGCCGGACGGCCATAAGGATCCGGCCTATCTGGCCGACACCGTGGCACGACGCGGTATCACGACGCTGCACTTCGTGCCGTCCATGCTGCAAGCCTTCCTCGACAGCGGCGAGGCTGCGCGCTGCGCTGGCCTGAAACGGGTGCTGTGCAGCGGCGAAGCCTTGCCTGCCGCACTGGCGCGGCGCTTCCTGCGGGAGCTGCCGGGTGTCCAACTGCACAATCTGTATGGCCCGACCGAGGCGGCGGTGGACGTGACGGCCTGGCATTGCGCCGGTCCCGAACTGCCCGACAGTATTCCGCTGGGCCGGCCGGTCGCCAACACGCGCATTTATGTGATGGACCATCATGGCCAGCCGGTTCCGGCCGGCGTAGCGGGGGAAATCCATATCGGCGGGGTGCAGGTGGCGCGCGGTTATCTGAACCGTCCCGAACTGACGCGGGAGCGCTTCGTGCCCGACCCATACGCGGGCGAGGAGGGTGCGCGCCTGTACAAGAGCGGCGACCTGGGACGCTGGCTGGCCGACGGCACGCTGGAATACCTGGGGCGTAACGACCATCAGGTCAAGCTGCGCGGCCAGCGCATCGAGCTGGGCGAGATCGAGGCGCAGCTGCTGCACCAGGCCGGCGTGCGCGAGGCGGTGGTGCTGGCGCGCGAGGATAACCCTGGCGACCAGCGCCTGGTGGCGTACCTGGTGGCGGATGCGCTGGATCTGGCTGCGCTGCGCACCGCACTGGCGCGGACACTGCCCGAGTATATGGTGCCGGCCGCCTTTGTGCTGCTGGACCAGCTGCCGCTGACGCCAAACGGTAAGCTGGACCGGAAAGCCTTGCCGGCGCCGGAAGGCGCGGCCTATGCGCAGCGTCCTTACGAAGCGCCGCTGGGTGATACGGAAGTGGCGCTGGCATCCATCTGGGCCGAACTGCTGCAACAGGAACGGGTAGGCCGCCACGATCATTTCTTCGAGCTGGGCGGCCACTCCCTGCTGGCCGTGCAGCTGATGGAGCGCATGCGGCGCGATGGTATGTACGCAGATATCCGTACTTTGTTCGCCCAACCTACGCTGGCGGCATTGGCTGCTGCCAGCGAGAGCGTTGCCCGTAGCGGCTGGCGCGACGTGGTGACGCCGCCAAATCTTATCCCGTCCAGCTGTACGGCGATCACGCCGGACATGCTGCCGCTGGTGAAACTGGACGCGCAGCAGATTGCCCTGATCTCCACCACAGTGCCCGGCGGGATGGCCAATATCAAAGACATTTATCCGCTCGCACCGCTGCAGGAGGGCATGCTGTTCCACCACCTGCTGCAAGCCAAAGGCGATGCTTATCTGCTTTCCGCAACTTTGGCTTTCGACAGCCAGGAGCGGATGGCGGCCTTCATCAAAGCCTTCCAGCAGGCGGCATCACGGCACGACGCGTTGCGCACAGCGCTGGTCTGGGAAGGTTTGCCTGAACCGGTGCAGGTGGTGTGGCGCGAAGCTATCTGCGAGGTCGAAACGCTGGAACTGCAAGGTGACGACGCCGCCGCAGCGCTGCGCGAGCATGCCGATCCCCGCCATTTCAGCCTGGACCTTTCGCGTGCACCGCTGATGCACGGCTTTAGCGCTTACGACGTTAAAGGCCGGCGCTGGCTGCTGCAGCTGCTGCTGCACCATATCGTCACCGACCACATCACGCTTGACGTACTGTTCGAGGAGATCGCCCTGATTCTGGCGGGCCGGGATGCGGAGCTGAGCGAACCGGTGCCGTTCCGTAACTTCGTGGCCCAGGCGCGGCTTGGCGTCAGCGAACAGGAACACGAGGAATTCTTCCGCCGCATGCTGGGCGATGTGGACGAGACGACGGCGCCATTCGGTCTGGCGGATATGCAGGGCGACGGCTCGAACGTGGATGAGGCGCGCATTCAGGTCGCACCGGAGCTGGCGGCGCGCTTGCGCGCCCAGGCACGCCGTCTGGGCGTGAGCCCGGGCAGCCTGTTCCACCTGGCTTGGGCGCAGGTGCTGTCGCGTACCAGTGGCCGCGCCGACGTGGTGTTCGGCACGGCGTTGTTCGGCCGCATGCGCGGCGGCAGCGGCGCCGACCGTGCGCTGGGCTTGCTGATGAATACCTTGCCAGTGCGCCTGAAACTGGACGATACTCCGGTCGTACAGGCGGTACGCGCCACCCACGCCACGCTGGCCGAGCTGCTGCATCACGAGCATGCGCCGCTATCGCTGGCCCAGCGCTGCAGCGGCATGCCGCCTTCGGTGCCATTGTTCTCGGCGGGCTTCAACTACCGCCACAGTGCCGCCGGACAGCAGCAATGGGAAGGCATGGAGGTGTTGCACGGCGAAGAACTGAGCAATTTCCCGCTGGTGCTGAAGACCGATGATTTGGGCGAGGACTTCCTGTTGACGGCGAACTCGCAGCGCCCCATCGATCCGCTGCGGGTTTGCCATTATATGCATACGGCTTTGGCAAGCCTGGCGCAGGCGCTCGAGTATGAGCCTGACACCCCGGCGCGCACCCTGAATATCCTGCCGCCGGAGGAAAGGCTGCAGCTGACTCATGGCTGGAACGGGACCGCTGGCGAGTATGAGCGCGACAGCTGCATCCATCAGCTGTTCGAGCGCCAGGCGACGCTGGGGCCGCAAGCGACTGCGCTGGTGGTCGACGGCGGCGTAACGCTGAGCTATGGCGAACTCAATGAAAGCGCCAATCGTCTGGCCCATCATCTGATCGCGCTCGGCGTGAAGCCGGAGACACGGGTTGCCATCGCCCTGCCGCGGGGTGCGGACTTGCTGATCGCCTTGCTCGCCACGCTGAAGGCGGGCGGCGGCTACGTGCCGCTGGACCCGGCCTATCCTGCCGAGCGCCTGGCCTTCATGCTGGATGACAGCCGGCCGCGCGTGGTGCTGACCCAGGCCTCGCTGCAGGACAAGCTGCCTGCCAGCCGCGCCCTGTTCACGGCGACAGTGCTGGAACTGGACGATCCGGCCGCACCGTGGCTGCGCCGTTCCGCGGCCAATCCCGAGCCGCAGGCGCTGGGGCTGAAAGCATCCAGCCTGGCGTACGTGATCTACACGTCCGGCTCCACCGGCACGCCGAAGGGCGTGATGATGGAGCATGCGGCCCTATGCAATCTGGCGCAGGCGCAGATTGCCAGCTTTGCCGCCAGTGCGGACAGCCGGGTGCTGCAATACGCCTCCTTCAGCTTCGACGGCTGCATCTTTGAAGTAGTATTGGCGCTATGCCATGGCGGCGCGCTGGTCATGAGCGGCTCGGATCTGCCGCTGGCTGGGGACAGCCTGTTGGAGATAACGGCGAAACATGGGGTGACCCATGCGATCCTGCCGCCTGCGGTGCTGAATGCGTTGCCGGAGACGGCGCGCATGGATTCGGTGCGCATGCTGGTGATGGCAGGCGAGGCGTCCGGCCAGGCCCTGGTGCGGCGCTGGGCGGATGGCCGCATACTGATCAACGGCTATGGGCCGACGGAAACGGCGGTCTGCGCCACTGTCCACTATTGCGATGCGGCGGCGGAGGGCGATCCGCCCATCGGCAAGCCGATCGCCAACAAACGCATTTATCTGCTGGACGAGCATGGCGAGCCGGTACCGCAGGGTGTGGCGGGTGAAATCCATATCGCCGGCGCCGGCATTGCGCGCGGCTACCTGAACCGGCCGGAGTTGAGCCAGGAGCGTTTCCTGCCCGACCCCTTCGCCGGACCGCAGGAAACGGACGCCCGCATGTACCGCAGCGGCGATCTTGGACGGCGGCGCGCCGATGGCAGCATCGAATTCGCCGGCCGGCGCGACACGCAGGTCAAGGTGCGCGGCTTCCGTATCGAGCTGGGCGAAATCGAGGCTGCGCTACTGACTGCACCGGGGCTGCGCCAGGCCGCCGTGGAGGCACGCGCGGAGCAGACCGGCCAGCGTCGCCTGGTCGCCTACTTCAGCGCCGAACCGGACGCCGAGTGCACGCCGGAAACGCTGCGCGCCCATCTTGCGGTCAGCCTGCCGGAGTATATGGTGCCGGCTGCCTATGTGCGGCTGGATGCGCTGCCGCTGACGGCGAACGGAAAGCTGGACCGGCGCGCATTGCCGGCGCCCGAGGACGCGGCCTTCGGCGTGCGTGTCTACGAGGCGCCCCAAGGCCCGGTCGAGACAGCGATGGCGGGCGTGTGGAGCGAATTGCTGCAGGTGGAGCGTGTGGGCCGCCGCGACAATTTCTTTGAACTGGGCGGCCACTCGCTGCTGGCGGTGCAGATGATCTCGCGCCTGCAGCAGCGCCTTGGCCTGGAACTGGCCTTGTCCGACCTGTTTGCCCAGCCGCAGCTGGCCGGCTTTGCCAGTCTGGCGCGCCAGACGCAGGCCGATGCGCGCCAGGCCATCGTGGCGGCGGCGCGGCCATCGCGTCTACCGGCTTCTTTTGCCCAGCAGCGACTCTGGTTCATTGCACAATTGGGCGAGGCGGCCAACGCTGCCTATCACATCACCGGCGGCATGCGTCTGCGCGGGTTGTTGGACGAAGCGGCGCTGCAGGCAGCGCTGGACCGCATCGTGCAGCGTCACGAGGTGTTGCGTACCCGCCTTGTACTGGAGGCAGGTGAAACGGTGCAGCTCATCGATGCCGATGCGCACTTCGCGCTGAGCCGCCATGATCTCGCCGGCTCCGGACAGGAGCAGGCGCTGGCTGAATGGCGCCAGGTGGAGGCGGCCACGCCGCTCAATCTGGAACACGGCCCACTGATCCGCGCCCGGCTGCTGCGTTGCGCCGCCCAGGAGCACGTGCTGCTGCTGACGCTGCACCACGTGGTGTCGGACGGCTGGTCCATGGGTGTGCTGGCGCGCGAATTCAGCGCCCTGTATCAGGCTTACGCCGTGGACGGCGTGGCCGCGCACAGCGATCCGCTTGAGCCGTTGCCCGTGCAGTACGCCGACTATGCGCTATGGCAGCGCGGCTGGCTGGCCGGGGCGGTGGGCCAGCAGCAGCTCGACTATTGGAAACGGCAGCTGGCCGGTGCACCGGCGCTGATCAGTCTTGCTACCGACCACCCACGTCCGGCGCAGCAGGATTATCGTGGCCAGAGCCTGTCCTTTGAGCTGGATGCGAAGCTGACGACCTCCCTGAAAGCCTTGGCGCGCAAGCATGGCGTGACCCTGTACATGACGGTGTTGGCCGGCTGGGCGGCGCTGGCGGCGCGCCTGGCGGGACAGGACGAGGTGGTCATCGGTTCGCCGCTGGCGAATCGTGGCCGCCCCGAACTGGAGCCGCTGATTGGTTTGTTCGTCAACACGGTGGCGCTGCGCCTGGACCTGGAAGGCGCTCCGACCGCCGGCCAGTTGCTGACGCAGGTGAAGCAACGCGTGCTGGAAGCCCAGAACAATCAGGACGTGCCTTTCGAACAGGTGGTGGAAGCGCTCAATCCCGAGCGCGCGATGGGCTATAGCGCCGTCTTCCAGCTGATGCTGGCCTGGCAGAATATGCCGCAGCCGGCGCTGCGTCTGGGCGATCTGGCGCTGGAAGAGCTGGCGGAACGCGAAGACCGCAGTACGCCGTTCGATCTCTCGCTGACCATGGCGGAAACCGAGGACCGCATTGTCGGCACCATGGAGTACGCCGCCGCCCTGTATGAGCGGGCGACGGTAGAGGGCCATCTGGACCAGTTGCGCCGGGTGCTGGCGGGCATGGCGCGCGATGATGGCCAGGCCGTGGATCGCATTGCGCTGCTGGACGACGCTGGGATGGCCGCATTGCACGCGGCATGGCGGCATAACCGCGCCGCCTATCCGGACCAGGTTTGCGCGCACCAGCTGTTTGAGCAGCAGGCGGCGCGCGTGCCCCATGCGACAGCGTTGGAACACGAAGGCCGCCGCCTTAGCTACAGCATGCTGAACGAACGCGCAAACAAGCTGGCCCACCATCTTCTTGCCATGGGCTTGCAGCCCGATCAGCGTGTGGCGATTCGCATCGGCCGCAGCATAGAGATGGTCGTTGCGCTGCTGGCGGTGCTGAAGGCCGGCGGCGCCTATCTGCCGCTGGACCCTGCCTATCCGCAGGAACGGGCCGAATACATGCTGGAGGACAGCGCGCCGTTGGCACTGTTGACGCTTTCCACCCTGCGCAGCGGCCTGCAAACATCGCCTTCCATGCCGGTGCTGGAAATCGACCGGCCGTTGGCGGGCTGGCAGGATCTGCCCGCGCACAATCCCGAACCGGCGGCACTCGGCCTGCATAACCGTCATCTGGCTTATGTGATCTATACTTCCGGCTCGACCGGCAGGCCGAAGGGCGTGCTGATCGAACACCGTGGTCTGTGCAACCAGATTGCGGCCCTGCAGTCCCTGTATGGACTGAGCGCGGCCGACCGTGTGCTGCAGTTTGCGGCGCCGGGTTTCGACATGTCGGTTGAAGAAATCTTCGGTGCCTTGCTGAGCGGGGCGACGCTGGTGCTGGCGACACCGGAATGGATCAGCGATGCGCAGCGCTGGAGCGAGCTTGCAGCTGCCCACGGCCTGACGGTGGCCAACTTGCCGACCCTGTTCTGGCAGCAGTTGGCGCAGGCGCCACACGCGGCAATGCCGCCGGCGCTGCGCCAGATCAGCATCGGCGGCGAAGGCGTCGGCGCGGCTGCACTGGCGGCCTGGTGGCAGCGTCCGGGCCATCGTCCAGCCCTCTTCAACGCTTACGGCCCGACCGAGGCTACGGTGAACGCCAGTATTCTGTTGTGCACTCCCGATACCCATCCGCGTTCTATCGGCCGTCCGTTGCCGAATACCCCGGTTTATCTGCTGGACCGCTACGGCCAGCTGGTGCCGCCGCGGGTGGCGGGCGAATTGTATATTGGCGGGCCGGGTGTGGCGCGTGCTTACCTGAACCAGCCGCAGCTCAGCGGCGAACGCTTCCTGCCCGATCCCTTTGCGGATGAGGTGGAAGCGCGCATGTACCGCAGCGGTGACCTGGCGCGCTGGCTGCCTGACGGCACGCTGGAATACCTGGGGCGCAACGACCATCAGGTGAAGCTGCGCGGCTTCCGCATCGAACTGGGCGAGATCGAGGCTCAACTGGCACGCCTGCCCGGTGTGGGCCAGGCCGTGGTGCTGGCGCGCGAGGACCGGCCGGGCGATAAGCGCCTGGTCGCGTACCTGGTAGCGGCGCAGGATGTGCCGCCACCCGAAACGGCGGCGTTGCGCCAGGCGCTGGCGCGCACGCTGCCGGAGTATATGCTGCCCTCGGCCTTTATGCTGCTGGACGCCTTGCCGCAAACGCCGAACGGAAAACTGGACCGCCATGCCTTGCCGGCACCGGACAGCGAGTCCAGGCCGATGCGCGCTTACACTGCGCCGCAGGGCGAACTGGAAGCGACGCTGGCGCGGATCTGGGCTGAACTGCTGCAGGTGGAGCAAGTGGGCCGCGACGACAACTTCTTCGAGCTGGGTGGCCATTCCCTGCTGGGCCTACAACTGATGGAAGCGCTGCGCCGCCACCAGCTACCGCTCGATATCCGTACCCTGTTCCTGCAACCTACGCTGAGCGCATTGGCCGAGGCGCTGCAGGACCCGGCCAGTGCGGGCCAGCGCGCGCTGGCGGTGCCGCCCAACGGCATTCCGGACGGCGCCAGCGTCATCACGCCGGACATGCTGACCCTGGTGCGGCTCGATGTCCAGCAGATTGCCGTCATCGCCGCGACAGTACCTGGTGGCGCCGCCAATATTCAGGATATCTATCCTCTGGCGCCGCTGCAGGAAGGCATCCTCTTCCATCACCTGCTGCAGCCGGAAGGCGATCCTTATCTGTCCTCGGTCATGCTGGCCTTCGATGAACGCGCGCGCCTGGATGGTTTCGTGCATGCCTTGCGCCGCGTCGCCCTGCGCCATGATGTGCTGCGCAGCGCCGTGCTGTGGGAGGACTTGCCGGAACCGGTGCAGGTGGTCTGGCGCGATGCATCCTTCCCACTGCAGGAACTGGAGCTGCCGCCCGGAGACACGGCTGCCGCGCTGCGTGCTCACGCCGATCCGGCGAGCTACCGGCTCGATCTGCGCCAGGCGCCGCTGCTGCGCGGTTTCACTGCCTTCGACGCCGCCAGTGGCCGCTGGCTCCTGCTATTGCTGGAGCATCACCTGATCACCGACCACGCCACGCTTGACATTCTGTTCGAGGAAATGGCGCTGGTGCAGGCGGGCCGGGAGCAGGAACTGGCGCCGGCCGTGCCTTACCGCGACTTCGTGGCCCAGGCAAGGCTGGGCGCTGGCGTGGCCGCGCACGAAGCCTTCTTCCGCGACATGCTGGGCGATGTGGACGAAACCACCGCTCCCTTCGGCCTGGCCGATGTGCGCGGCGACGGCAGCACGGTGCAGGTGGCCGAACGCCTGCTGCCGCCGCAGCTGTCGCAGCGCATCCGCAGCCAGGCGCGCGCCCATGGCGTCAGCGCCGCAGCGCTGTTCCACTGGGCCTGGGCCCAGGTGCTGGCGCAGGCCACCGGCCGCAGCGATGTCGTCTTCGGCACTGTGCTGCTGGGCCGCATGCAGGCGGGCGAGGGCGCTGGCCGCGCCATGGGCCTGTTCATCAACACGCTGCCGCTGCGCGTACGCCTGGAGGAAGGCAGCGTGCAGGAAGGCGTGCGCACCACCCATCAGCTGCTGGCGCAGCTGATGCAGCACGAGCATGCCTCGCTGGCCTTGGCCCAGCGCTGCAGCGGCTTGCCGTCTTCGGCGCCGCTGTTCTCGGCCCTGCTCAATTACCGCCACAGCGCGCCGCCGGTCGACGCCAGCGTAACGCGCATCTGGGAAGAGGGCATCGAAGTGCTGGCGGCCCAGGAGCGCAGCAACTATCCCTTCAACCTGTCGGTGGATGACCGTGGGCAGGACTTTGCCTTGAGTGCCCAGATCGCCGAGACAGCCGGTGCCGAACGCGTTTGCAGCTATATGCAGTGGGCGCTGGAGGAACTGGTGCAGGCGCTGGAACAGGCGCCGCCGCAGCCGGCCTGGCGCAGTGCCATCCTCGATGCCGCCGAACAGAGGCGCCTGCTGGAACTGGGCCGGGGCGCACAGCAGGACTATCCGGAGCAGCTGTGCATTCATCAGCAATTCGAACGCCAGGTGCAGCGGCGTCCATGGCGCACGGCGCTGGAGCAGGATGGCCGCCGGCTGGCCTATGGCGAGTTGAACCAACGGGCCAACAGGCTGGCGCGGCATCTGCTGGCGCTAGGCCTGCGGCCCGACGGCAGGGTCGCCATCTGCATGGAGCGCAGCCTGGATATGGTGGTGGCGATTCTGGCCGTGCTGAAGGCCGGCGGCGCCTACGTGCCGCTCGATCCGGCCTATCCGCAGGAAAGGCTGGACTATATGTTGCGCGATAGCGCGCCCATGGCCCTGCTGACCCAGGCGGTGCTCTACGTCGGACTGGAAACGCCGGCCAGCCTGCCGGTGCTGGAACTGGACGGCGAGGTGCAGCCATGGCAAAGCGAAGCGGCCACCGATCTGATGCCGGTGGAACTGGGCCTGGATAGCCGCAACCTGGCCTATGTCATCTATACCTCCGGCTCCACCGGCCGGCCAAAAGGCGTGATGGTGGAACATCGCGGCCTGCTCAACCTCGTCGCCGAGCAGGCGGCCGTGCTGCAGGTCGATGAAAGCAGCCGCGTGCTGCAATGCGCCTCACTGAGCTTCGACGCCAGCCTGTTCGAGATGCTGATGGCCCTGTGCCAGGGCGCTTGCCTGCATCTGCCCACGCCGGGCGCGCTGATGGCCGGATCGGTGCTGAGCGAGACGCTGGCGCGGCTGGATATCAGCCACCTGACAGTGACGCCGGCCGTGCTGCACGGCCTGGATCCAGCGGATGCCCCGGTCACGCTGCGCACCCTGGTGGTGGCGGGCGAGGCGTGCAGCGCCGAGTTGGTGCAGGGCTGGGCGCCTGGACGCCGCTTCGTCAATGCCTATGGCCCGACGGAGGCGACTATCTGGAGCAGCTACCAGATCTGCGTGGCGGACGGCGATGCGGCGGCGCAGGGCAAGCCACCGATCGGCAAGCCAATCGCCAATGCGGCGCTGTATCTGCTAGACAGCCATGGCCAGCTGTTGCCGCAAGGCGTGACTGGTGAAATTCACATTGGCGGCGCCGGTGTGGCACGCGGCTATCTGAACCAGCCGCAGCTCACGCGCGAGCGCTTTATCGACGATCCCTTCGCCGCCGTCCCCGGCGCGCGCATGTACCGCTCCGGCGACCTTGGACGCTGGCTGCCGGATGGCCGGATGGAATATATGGGCCGCAGCGACCACCAGCTCAAGCTGCGCGGCTTCCGCATCGAGCCGGGCGAGATCGAAGCCCGTCTCAGCATGCAGCCGGGCGTGCGCGGCGCCGTGGTCCTGGCGCGCCAGGAGCGGTCCGGCGATAAGCGCCTGGTGGCGTATGTGCTTTGCCACGACAAGGCCGACGCCGCCAGCGCCGCGGTCCTGCGCGAAGCATTGGCGCAAAGCCTGCCGGACTATATGGTGCCGGCCGCCATCATGCCGCTGGATGCCTGGCCGCTGACGCCGAACGGCAAGCTGGATCGGCGCGCCCTGCCCACGCCGGAGGCGGCGGCCTACGCCCAGCGCAGCTATGCCGCGCCGCAGGATGGCGTGGAAGCGCTGCTGGCGCAGCTCTGGACGCAGCTTCTGGCGCAGGAACGGGTTGGCCGCGACGACGATTTCTTCGCCCTTGGCGGCCATTCGCTGCTGGCGATCCAGCTGGCCGAAGGCTTGCGCCGCGAAGGCTGGCAGATCGAGCTGCGCGCCATCTTTGACGCGCCGGTTCTGCAGGACATGGCCCTGCTGGCAAGGCGGGCGGACGGCGCGGCGCAGTCGCCGCATCTGGTGCCGCTGCGTCTGGGCGGTGCGCGCCGTCCCCTGTTCTTCCTGCACGAACCGACCGGGGAGGTGCTCTCGTATGAGCGCCTGTCGCGCTGCTTCGGCGACGATATCCCGATTTACGGCATCCAGGCCGGCGGGGTGGAGACGGAGCATACGCCGCGCCTGGAAGAGTTGGCGCGGCGCTATGTGGCCGTGTTGCGCGCGGTGCAGCCGCATGGCCCCTACCGCCTGGCCGGCTGGTCCGGCGGCGGCCTGCTGGCCTATGAAATGGCGGCCCAGTTGCTGGGCGAGGACGAGGCAGTGGAATTCCTTGGCCTGATCGACAGCGGCCGTCCAGGCTATAAGCCGGCCGAAGAAATGCCGGATGCGCAGCAGATGCGCTGGGTCTTCCTCGAAGTGTACGCCGCCTATCTCGATACCTCGGTCGATATGCTGGCGGTGCGCGCCTTGCAGCAGCAGGGCGATATCGGGGCGGCGCTGGCGCATTGCCAGCAAGCCGGCTGGCTGCCGGCCGGCTTCACGCTGGAGGAGCTGAGCTGGCGCGCCGAGCGCTTTGCCCAACTGGTGAGCAGCTGCGCCGCCTACCAGCCGCAGTCCTTACCTATCCACGTCCATCTGTTCGCGGCGGATGCTGCGCCGGGAGCGGACGCCAGCAGCGGCTGGGATGAGCTGCTGGGACGCAATCTGCGTCTGGTGCCGGTTGGCGGCAGCCATAAGACGATCATGGAAGCACCGCATATGCAGACCTTGGCCGACCATATCCGCCATGCGCTGACCGAGGCTGAGGCGAGCGGCGCGGCGCTGGACATCGTGGCCGACAAAGCCGCCATCATGCTGCAGGGCGGTACCGGTGGTGGCGCACCGCTGTTCTGCATACCCGGCGCCGGCGCCAACGTCACTTGCTTCCTGCCTCTACTGCAAGCGCTGGGCGCGGAGCAGGCGGTGCTCGGCTTGCAGGCGCGCGGCCATGACGGCCGCACGGTGCCGCATGCCAGTGTGGAGGCGGCGGCGCGGGCCTATCTGCCGGAATTGCGCGCCGCCACGCCGCGCGGCCCGTATCGCCTGCTGGGCCATTCCTTCGGCGGCTGGATCGCGCTGGAGCTGGCGCGTCTATTGAGCGAGGCGGGCCACGCGGTGGCGCCTGTGGTGCTGGTCGATTGCGAGCCGCCCGGCGTGGTGCGCTACTCAGACCGGCTGGCGACCTTGAACCTGCTGATCGATCTGCTGGAAATGGATCGGGGCCAGGCTTTGAAGCTGGACCGCCGGCAGTTCGCACTGCTGGCGGCGGATGCGCAACTGGAGGCGCTGCTGGCCAGCCTGTGCGCAGCCGGCATTTTCCCGCCGCGCACGCCCTTGGCCAAGCTGCAAGGCCTGCTGCGGGTGTTCGGCGCCAATCTGAATACCAGCTATGCGCCTGCCAACCCATATGCGGGGCCGCTTGTGTTGCTGAACGCGGATGCCGCCATCACCCAGGCGGGCACGCGGCGGCCGGTGGCGACGGCGCAGCAGAAGCTGGAGCGCTGGCGCCAGTACGCGCCGGCGGCAACGATGCGCGAACTACAAGGCAGCAACCATATGAATATCCTGAAAGCGCCGCACGCCGCCATTATCGCCGCGGCGCTGAAACAGGCCTGGGGCCGGCAGGATAGCCAGTTCTTCCAAACCTCTATCAAATGAAAAGTGAGACAGCCATGAAAACGCTTAAAGCCATTGCGCCCAACGTCCGCAGCATCCCACTGGTCAATTCCTGGTTTGCCCATCCCTATCTGGTGTCGCCGCTGACTTTCGGCCTGTACACCAAACATGCCCACCTGCCCATGCTTGATTCTTTCGTCGAAGATCCGGCCCAGCATCTGGAATCGGCCCGTATTCCTGAACTGCTGGGTGGTCCCTTCATCAACTATGACGGCGATCCGGCCGATATGGCGCGCTTCCGCGACGGTACGCGCGAACGCTGCGCCCAGCACCTGCGTAGCGCAGACGCCATCGGCGCCATGTATCAGATGCTGATGACCCAGGCCAAAGGCGCCGGCGTGCCCGGCCTGTATGCCCAGATCGACGCGCAGATCCGCCACGGCGTCGACCTGTCCTACGATCTATGCAAGCAGCCGGTGGCGCGCTTTATCGAGTCGGTGTTCTATGACAGCCCGCTCTATGACACCTCGCTGCAAACCTGTGTGCTGGAAAAAGCCAGCTATGAACAGCGCACCTTCGTCCTGAGCACGCCGCAGATCCGCCACAAAGGCGATACGGTGGAATTGCGCCTGCCGTTCGGCGACCCGTTGTGGAATGAGCTGTATGGCGGCACGGAGGATGCGGGCGGCCTGCTGGAAAGGCTGCGCGACCATCTGGCCGATCCGCGCCGCGAGCTGCCGCTGCTGGAAGGCATGCTGGGCGAGCGCGCCGCCCAGGCTCAACGCCATGCCATTCCGGCCGATTCGGTGCGCATCCGCTACCTCGGCCACGCCTGCGTGTTGATGGAAAGCGCCGACGTCAGCATCCTGATCGACCCCCTGATCAGCTATCCGGGCGAATCGGCCATCGACCACTACACCTTCGACGATCTGCCGACGCGCCTGGACTACGTACTGATCACCCACCCGCACCAGGACCATATCGTATTCGAAACCTTGCTGCGCCTGCGTAGCAAGGTCGATTGCGTGGTGGTGGGCCGTGCCGGCGGCGGCAATCTGCAGGACATCTCGCTCAAGCTCATGCTGCACAAGACAGGCTTTGAGCGCGTGGTCGAACTGGGCGAGTACGAGACCCTGGAATTCGCGGGCGGCCGCGTCATCGGCGCACCGTTCTACGGCGAGCACGCCGATCTGGATATCCGCACCAAGCTGGCTTTCGGCGTGCAGATGCATGACGCGAACTGCCTGTTCTTCGCCGACTCCAATCCACCCGCGCCCGAGTTCTACGAGCCATTGCGCAAGATGATGCCGCGCGTCGATTGTCTCTTCCTCGGCATGGAATGCGTGGGCGCGCCAGCGACCTGGCTGTATGGCCCGATGCTGCAAAAAATGCTGACGCGCGGTGAAGACCAGTCGCGCCGCCTGGATGGCTGCGACTCGGCCAAGGCGCTGAATATGCACCGCTTCTTCAATCCCGAGCGCCTGTTCGTCTACGCCATGGGGGCGGAGCCATGGCTGACCCATATCACCAGCATCATGTATTCCGAGGAGTCGACCCAGTTCAAGGAAGCGCGCATCGTCGAGAAGCAGCTGCGTACCGAGGGCCGCCAGGCCGACGTCCTGTTCGGCAAGATGGAGCTGATTCTGTGAGCGGCTCCGGCTCATCGTTGCGCCAGCTGTGGCAGCTGGTGCGCCTGGCCCGGCCCTCGCGCGCCGCCCTGGGCGCGGCGGCGTTGGCGGCCACGCTATCGGCCGCCGCCACGCTGTATTTCCCCTTGCTGGCCAAGCGCATGGTCGATGAGCTGGGCGGCGGCCGGCTGGAACCGGCCAGCATAGCGGCCATGGCGGCGGTGCTGGTGGCGGCGGCCATCGCCTCCGCCGTCTCGTCCTACCTGCTGGCGCGTACCGGCCACGGCCTGGTTGCCGGGCTGCGCCGCCTGCTGGTCGGCAAGCTGCTCAAGATGCCGGTGCCCGCCTTCGACGAGGACAGCACCGGCGCGCGCGTCAGCCGTGTGCTGAGCGACTGCGACTCGATCTCGGAGCTGGCCACGCGCCAATCGGTCAATCTGCTGACCGGCATCATGCTGCTGAGCGGTTCCGTGGTCGTGCTGCTGCTGCTTGACGTGCAGCTCACGCTCACGCTGTTCGCCTGCCTGGCCGTGGCGTTTGCCATCGTCATCCCCCTGGCGCAGCTGCTGGAAGGCTTGGCGCGCGGCACCCAGGACCGCACTGCGCGCCTGGCCGGCATTCTGGCCCATGTGTTTTCCGAGATCCGCCTGGTGAAAGCCTTCACGGCCGAAGCGCGCGAGCAGGAGCGCGCCGGCCGCGAGATCGAAGAAATCCGCCGTCTTGGCCTGCGCACGGCGCGCATCAACGCCGGGCTGGAACCCATCATCGGCCTGGCCTTGACTGCCGCGCTACTGGTGATCCTGATGTATGGCTCGCTGCGCGTGAGCAGCGGCGCCATCGGCATGGGCACGCTCACCGCCTTCCTGCTGTATATCTTCAACGTGGCGGCACCGCTGATCCAGCTCACCAATTTCACCGCCGAGCTGCAAAAAGCCAAAGGCGCCTCCGCCCGCATCGCCGTCTTGCTGAACGAGGCGGAAGAGGGCAGCCTGGCGGGCCTGGCGCAGGAAAGCCGGCCCGGCGAGCTGGCTTTCCGCGGCGTGTCGTTTGCTTATCCGGGGCGGGAGGAGCGGGTGCTGCAGCACATCGATCTGGTTTTCCGGCCCGGCACCACGACCGCGCTGGTGGGCACCAGCGGCAGTGGCAAGACCACCATCCTGTCCCTGATCGAGCGCTTCTACGCCCCCGGCGCCGGCGAGATCGTGTATGACGGCCGGCCCATCGCCAGCCTGCCGCTGGCCGCCTGGCGCGGCCGGATCGGCTACGTGGCGCAGGGTGCGCCCATCATGCCCGGCACGGTGCGCGACAATATCACCTATGGCCTGGCAGGCGACTATCCGGATGAAATGGTGCTGGCCGCCGCCGCCCGCGCCGGGGCATTGGCCTTCATCGAACAAATGCCGCAGGGCCTGGACACTTCGCTGATTGAACAGGGCAATAATCTCTCGGGGGGACAGCGCCAGCGTATCGCCATCGCCCGTATGTTCCTGCGCAATCCCGACATCCTGATTCTCGACGAGGCCACGTCCAATCTGGACAGCGAAACCGAATACCAGGTCCGGGAAGCGCTGGAAGCCTTGATGGCAGGCCGCACCAATATCGTGGTGGCGCACCGGCTGGCAACGGTAGTGCATGCCGACCGTATCTACTTCCTGGAGGATGGCCGTATTTCCGGCGTGGGCCGGCATAAGGAGCTGCTGGGTTCCCACCCTTACTATGCCCGCCTGGTGGCGCACCAAATGCAACCCGCCTTGGCGGCCCAACACGGTTAGGCGCCGCGTCCGGCGGACCGGGTTTATCATATCCGCTGTGTATTCTGGACGAACGGGGGCGGATATGGCTGAGCAACTGACTTTGCCTGGCATCGAAGCCAAGCCGGTCCTGAGCGACCGGCTGATGCTGGTGCTGTTGCCGGATGAAGGCGCCGCGCAGCAGGTCTGCCAGCGGCGGCAGGCGCTGGGCATGCGCTATCCGCTGCATGGACGGCCGATTATCCCGGGCCGCATGCATATCACGCTGGCCGGTTTTGGCGATTTTCCCGGCCTGCCGCCGCGTCTGGTTTCCGGTTTGAGCCGGCTGCTTGCCACGGTCGATGCACCATGCTTCACCGCCTGCCTCGATACCGCCATGAGTTTCGACGGCGGTCATATGCACGACAAGGGACGGCACGCGCTGGTGCTGAGCGGCGACGATGGCGTGCAAGGCGTGCGCATCCTGTACGAGGCATTGGCGCAGCGCCTGCGCGCGGCCGGCTTTCGCCGCGTGCCGCGCCAGATCATGCCGCATCTCACCCTATCCTATGAAAAGCTGCATCTGGCGCCGGTCCAGGTGCAGCCGGTCAGGTGGCCGGTGCGGGAATTCGTGCTCGCCCGCAGCCGGATCGGCAGCGGCGAGCCGTATTCCATCCTTGGCCGCTGGCCTTTGCGCCATTGAGCGCTAATCACCGGCCAGTCCGAATCTGCTAAAGTAGGCGCATCAAATTCAGCCAGACACTCATGCTTTGCAGACCGCCAGGCGCCGCGCTGCGGCCCTTCATCAAACAGCTGTGGGTACACGATGCCGGCCAGACGGACCGTCCCGGCCGCGAACATGTGCTGCCCACCGGTCTGGCGCATCTGGTCTTCCGCCTGGCGGGACCGCCTTTGCGCATCTACGCCGATGCCGGTGATGCCAATGGCGCGGTGCTGCGCGAGCCGGTGCTGGGCGGGCCGCGCAGCAGTTTCTATATCAAGGAAGTGGGACAACCGGTGCTGAGCGTGGGCGTGCAGCTGGAACCGGGCGCGCTGCAGGCCCTGTTTGGCGTCAGCGCCGCCGAACTGGCCGGCCGGCATACGCCCTTGTCCGAGCTGTGCGGAGGGCAGGGCGACAGCGTGCTGCAGCAGTTGAGCGAGGCGGCTGGCGCGCCGCAAAAGCTGGCCGTGCTGGAGAGCTGGCTGGCGGCGCGGCTGCCGCGCATCCACGGCCTACATCCCGGCGTGGCGCAGATCCTGGGCGGCATCACGCATGAAACACGGGTGGATGAGATGGTGCGCGCCAGCAGCTACAGCCATCGCGGCTTCAATGCCCTGTTCAGCCAGGCCACCGGCTTCAGTCCCAAGCGCTACACGCGCCTGCTGCGTTTCCAGGCGCTGCTGGCCGCCGTGCGCGCCCAGCCGCAAACCTCGCTGAGCGAACTGGCCCAGCTCCTGGGTTATAGCGACCAGGCCCATATGAACCGCGAATTCCGCGAATTTGCCGGCCTCACACCGCTACAATACCGCCTGCTGGCGCCGGAGACCGCCAATCATGTCAGACGGTCTGCCAGCTAGAAAATGCCTAAAATTTCGGAGCACATGAATACCGCAACAGCCGCAATCCAATCCTTCCCAGTGTCGGACGTCCCCATCCTGGATGCCCGCTCAGTCCAAGCCGATTACGGTCACTTACTGGTGCTGACCGAAGACGGCGCTTTCCATGGCATTCATCTGGACAAAGGAGAGACGGTAATCCTTTGCCGCGTAAGCCTTCCTGAACTACCCGGTGGAGATGAGGGCAGCTATTTCGGCGCGCCCGGATTCCGCCTGCATGCGTCGGCGGACGGGCGGTTTGCCACCGTCGTTGTCGACAGGGGAAGAGCGGGCATCGTCGTCGACATAGCATCCGGAAAAGTGACGATGCATCTCGATGGCGGCGATTATCACGAGCACACCGTACCCTTCAGTGCAGGTTTTACCCGCTTCCAGGGGCGGAGTGTCCTCATACACCGAACAGCCTGGAACCGGCTCGACGCGGCGGATCCCGCTACCGGCGAATCGCTCACCAGCCGCGACATCGCAGTTTATGAGGCGGGTGGCGAAAGGCCGGATCATTACCTTGACTACTTCCATGGGCAGCTACGCCTTAGCCCGGACGGAAACCGCATCCTTGACGATGGCTGGGTATGGCACCCGGTGTCGGTGCCGCGCATCTGGTCCCTCAGCGGCTGGCTCGGATCTAATCCATGGGAGAGTGAGGACGGCCCATCCATCGTAGACTTCCCGATCCGCGAAGACTGGAACATCCCCGCTTGCTGGATCGATGACAGGTACGTCGCGCTATGGGGACTTTCTGAATGGGACGAGGAAGAATTCGAAGAAGTGGCCAAAGGACCGGGCGTCCAGATTTTGGATGTGGAATCGAAAGAGCAGGCGTCCCCCGAGCGCTGGCCGATGGACCTGAATGGCGGCGAAGTCCGCGAACTGTTCAGCGATGGCCAGCGCCTTTACATCGCTGATGAATCAGGTACAACGGCCTGGGACATCGCTTCGCGCAGCCAAATCTCGGCCTGGCCCAATTTCCTGGCGCATGTACTTGATTCTGAACGCGGCATGCTTTTCTCGATTGAGTCCACGGCAATTTCAGGATTGCGGCTGCCATGGCGAGCGGCGAAGATGGACGCTTGGTAAAATGAAAAATTGAAAATTAGGGGTTAATGTAGAGATGTTCGACTTATCTGAAGGCATTCGCCATCATTTTGAGAAGGCAGGCTGGGTGCCTGGCAACATTCGCCAGAAAAAGCTGCAATCGCCGAGGGAGAAGGCGATGGCCTTGCTCAGCGAGTTTGCTGGTTTAGAGGTTGGCAGCGTTGGTGCCGGCATCGAATTGGCAGCGAGCGACGTTTGCTTCTATTCGGAGCTGAAGCCCGAGGCCAGCGAATTGCTAAAGGCCTGGAAGAAACAAACCGGCGAAGTCGAAGCGATAGCTACGGCGCATCATGACCACATCATTGTTTATGTCGGGGCGTATGGCTTTTACGCGTTCACCGATCCCGATGGCAAGCTTTATGATCTTGGCTCCGAATTCTCGCTTGCCATGGAAAAATTACTGCTTGGTTTGCACTATGGCCCTGCCATGGCTGGCAGCCGATGAAGCACGGTGTTTCCCGGGCAGTTAAACCACGACAGCGCTGAACGGCTCGGGCCGCCGCGCAAGCAGATGAGACAGCCGTTGAAGACCCGCCTGCAGGCGTCCACGATCCTTGATGCTACCCAACGAGATCCGGATTGCATTCACGGAGCTGCTGCCGGTTGCGAATGCCTCCGCCGGCGTGACTGCGATGCCTTCGTTGCCGGCTGCACGCGCAAGCTGTGAAGAGTTCCAATACGTTGGCAACTCGAGCCATACGTGCAGGCCGTCTCCGGCGCCGCTGTACCGCCCCGCCATAATATCCCGAGCCATCCGGTGGCGCAGGCGCGCTTCTTTGCGTACCCCGTCCACCAATCTATCAGCCGAACCGTCGAGGATCCACTGAGTGGCCAGGGCGGCCGTCAAAGGAGCGGCCATCAGCGCAAATGATCTTAACGCGACCAGGAAACGTTCGCGTTCGTGCGGGTCCCGTATGAGCACGAAGGCGACACGCAAGCCGGGCGTCAGGCATTTCGAGAGGGTTGAGATGTAGTACACCTGTTCCGGAGCAAACGTGGCAATAGGTGGGGGCGGGGCATCGGCAAGGAGCCAGCAGGGATCGTCCTCGACGATGCGTACATTGCAGCGCTTCACGATGCCGGCGAGCTCCTGGCGCCGGCGTTCCGGAATGGTGATGGCGGTCGGGTTCTGTAGTGTCGGATTGAGGTAGACCAGCCCAGGCTTGTGCTGGCGGCACGCTTCCTCCAGCATCGCAGGCACCATTCCCTGCTGGTCCGCTGCCACTGCAATGATGTGCCGGCCAAATTGGCTCGCTGCGGCACGCAAGCCGGGATAACTCATTGGCTCCGCCAGGATGACATCGCCAGGCTCCGTCAGCGCAAGGATCAATGCGGCGATGGCCGCTTGCGCGCCCGGACAGACAACAAGCTGTTGAGAGTCCAGATGTCCAAACATCGGTTCGAGCCATTTGGCTCCAGCCTGACGGTCGGAGCCGCTTCCCCCGGCCAAGTGGTATGTCATCAGCAATCCATTATCTGCACTCATCAGTACTTGAGACAAACCTTGTTTCAGCATGTCGTCGAAGTCCACGCCATCCGGCGGTGGTGGGGTATTCATGCTCAGGTCAAGGATCGAGGTCAATTCGACTTTCGGCGCCGCGACATACGTGCCGCGAGCGCCGCGGCCCTCCAGCAAGTTGCGGCGTCTGGCTTCGTCGTATGCGCGCGTGATCGTCGTCAGGTCGACGTCCAGTTGTGTTGCCAACTGGCGCTGCGGAGGTAGACGGTCGCCCGGTTTCAGCGATCCGTCTGCCAGCGCCGCCTGCAAGGCATCCGCAATCTGCAAAAAACGTGGCCCGCGGTGCGCGGCCAATCGCGGCAGCCAGATTGGCAAACTTTCATCTTGTATGGGTCTAGGCTGGGACATTTTGTCTCTATGTATGGATGTTGCTTTTGAGTAGTATGCCTCAGAAGCTGCAGCAACATCATCCTTGCACGGCAGTCGACGATGTGTTCTTAGTGTCAAGTAATAGCCTGGAAATACTCAAAATGATGGATTGGACCCCAATAGTCTTCGTTATATTCAAGGGTCTCGTGCTCTGCACGGGCATGTTCTTCGCCATCAAGTGGCATTACGATCAAGGGAAGAAGGGGAAGGAGATGCAGAAGGGCGCGGTGCTACGCGCGGGCGGCAAGGTGGCCGCAATCTTCACGCTATCGCTCCTGGGCCTGGGGCTCGTCACCTTTGCCCTTAGCCGGATGCTCGGTATGGACTTGACCTTCCCATAACGGCAAAGTTAGTCGTCAGATTTTGAACGCAGTACCGGCATCTCTTTCATTTTGAGCTACCTCATTGGCCATTCTAGGTAGCCACTCTTCCTGATTGCCGATTACCTTGAAGTTGGGGCTATCGTTCAGTGCTTCGATGAACTCGGCATAAGCTTGTGGGAGTATGGTCCTATAGCGGGAATACACTAATCGGCAATCCCACTTTTCTACGATCTGCAACAACCGTTTCACAAAAGGTAGGTTTAATTCACGAGCATCGATCCTGGCGGAAATCGACTCTATGGCCTGCCCCTCCTGCCAAATTTCGATGAGATCTGAGTTTTGCAGGCCCCACTGGCTTAGCTCTATGGACCAGGACTCGTGTGGTGGGAGAATTCTTGAAAGCTCTTCCAGCATTTCATGCGGTACGTTGGAGTCTAGCCACCAACTACAGTCCGCCCATTCTTTCTCGGGAATGACGTCGCGCGCACCAGCGAGAGCTGATGGGATCACTTCAAGTTTGAACTGCCAGATGGCCATTTTGACTTCGCTATCGCTTTGAAAAATCAAGTGTTGAGAATGGGGCACATTTCAGTTTTTGCTTCAATGTTTGCCCGCTTCACGCGCATTGTCGGCAATACGTTGGGCAGCGGCTCGTTCCGCCATACGCTGTTCAGGCTTAAGTTCAACTATCGACATCATCAACTGCCCCTCCGGCGCGTACATGGTAGCCTCGATCGCGGTGGGTCCCTTAAGGTCCCGATAAATCAAGCCTTGTGCCACCGCATATCGATAGGTCAGTGCCGGATTTTTGGCGATAAGCGCATCACCCGTGACCGTGTGCACCCAGAGATAATTGAGCGTTGACAGATCGCCGCTCTCGGCTTCCTTTGCCAGCTGATCCAATACTTTTGCCTTCCATTCCTGCACCAGAGGGTCGTCTGGTCGCGTAGTCAGGGCGCTGCGGTCGCCAAACGGTCCTTCCTCGGCCACTTGTGTAATCGCCCCACTGACGCCGGCCTTGGCTGCCGTCTCGAGATAGTCGAAGCGCGACAGGCGCATGCGCTCAGTCATTCCCGCGCACAGTTTCGCGTCGTGCTGCTTTTCACTGTCGTTCATGCCGCGGTAGGGAATCAAGTTGCGGTGCTGTGTGACCTCGTCCATGTCAAAAATCATTCTGTCGTGCTGGCGGTTGAATGTGTCGCAGTTGGCAATGAGCCAGTAGGCCGCATAGGCATTTTCAGGATCGTGCGTGGCGATAAGCCGCTCAAGCTGTACGCTCAGCGGCGCATCTTCCGTCGCCTGGGGCGGGAGCGGGGGCGGCGCTACTTTGGGGATGGTCACGGGCGCCGGACGTGTAGGGGGAGTAGAAATGACTTGCTTAGCCGGTGTGGCGGTATGCCAGTTTATTAGGCCGATGCCTAGAATCAGCGCCAGTCCAGCCCCGGCCAAGATGTACCTCTTCTGCATCAAACTACTTCCTCTCGGTGATAATTGACCGTGCATGCCGGCAGCAGCGGAGCGTACCACAGGTCAAATTTGTTCAAGACCGCCGCCTGCGGGCGGCTTATAGTGCAGACTCCATTCACAAGGAGCATGCCATGATTCACGAACTGTTCGCGTATCTCTGCGTCAGCGACGCCAAACAGGCGATCGCCTTCTATACCGATGCCTTCGGCGCGAAAGAGAAGTTCCGCCTGACTGAACCGAGTGGCCGCGTCGGCCATGCCGAGCTGGATTTTGGCGGGACCATCGTCATGCTGTCGGATGAATTTCCGGAATGCGATATCGCCAGCCCGCGCACCATCGGCGGCACGCCAGTGACCATCCATCTGCATGTGGACGATGCAGACGCCACGATCCGCCGCGCCATGGAAGTCGGCGCGACGCTGGAGCGCGCGCCGGCCGATGCCTTCTACGGCGAGCGCAGTGGCGTGGTGCGCGATCCCTTCGGCCACCGCTGGAATATCGGCCACAGTATCGAGGAGGTCGCGCCGGAGGAAATGCAGCGCCGCTATACGGCGCTGCTGGAGCAGGACGCGGAGTAAGGCGCGGGCGGCCTACTGCGGCCGGACCTGCTCCCAATCGACCATCCAGAAGCCGTTGCGGGTGGCGGTCTTGTGGGCCAGGATGGCGGACGGCAGGTCGAGCTTGAGCGCCGCTGCGCGTTCCGGGTCGATCAGCATGGTCGGCGTTTTCTGGCGCAGGATGGGCAGCACGTCGGGCTTGGTGCGGTTGCGCAGTATCTTCCCGGCCTGCACGCCAGCCAGGCTGCCGACCTGGCGGAAATCGGCGCCCACATACATCACCGCGCCCGGCACATGCACCATGGCCAGCGTGACCACCGGGATCTGGTGGGCCGCGCCGAATTCGCCAAGATCGATGGCCGGCTCGTAGCGGTGCAGGCCGTAGTAGGTATCCAGCGGCACAGCGAACATCTGCACCCCTTTCCCATCCTGGAACATGGCTTTCAGCGAAGGCACGATGCTGTCGCTCTTGCCCACCTGGCGCGCTGTCACCGACATGCCGATCTGGCTGGCGCTGGAACTGGCGGCGGCCACGTTGGCGACGCCGTTCTCGTCGTCGGTATGGATCATGCCGATTTTTTTCACGGCGGGGAAAACCTGCTGCACCATGCGTACCGAGTCGCGCATGTCCACATACAGGGTGGAGCCGGTCACGCCCGGCCCGCCGTCGTTGAGCGAGGCGCAACCCGCCTCCAGCGGGTCGGCCACGGCAGTGAAGACGACCGGCACGCGCGCATCTTCCAGGATGCCGCGTGCATGGCGGGTGGCCGGTGTGCCGATGGTGAGCGCCAGATCGGGCTTGACGGCCGCAATGCGCGCCGCCTCCTGGCGGATGCGGAACAGCACGCCCAAACGGCTCCAGAAGCCCCCGTTCTCCACGTCGAAGTCGATACGCACCCGGTTCACCTTCAGGTTCTTGCCCTGTTCGATGCCCTGGCTTTTCAGGGTGTCGAGAAAGCCGTTCAGGGCTTCCTGATACGGCTCGATATCCGTCACCTGCAGCACTTCCAGCTTGAATACATGGTTGTCGTCCATCGACGCCATCGGCAGCAGCTCGAAAGCCTGGGTGGGCAGGGCGGCCAGGGCGATGCTGAGGGCGAGAAATCTTCTGTTTTTATTCATTTTCGGCCTGTTCGATGAAAAAAGATAAAGCCATTAAAACAGAAAGTGATGCCAGTTCGGCAATGAATCGACAGGTTTTGCGAGCCAATTTTTACACCGCTGCGGCCAGAGTTAGAAAATAACCATTATTCACAAATGAGAACGTTTTTCATTTAGGTTGTCATATGCAAGTCATGACGTCGTTTTTCTCGCCACAGACTGTCCAATATCTGGCACACGATTGGACTTTCCCTTCCAAAATCGGGAAAAGTATGAGATGTTGTCGCAAAGAACTTGTTTCCGCTTGGATTCATGCTTTCCCAAGATTACATAACTTATTGTCACAATTAATAGGGAGGCATTATGAGAGAGAACTTTGCCAAGCTGGCGCCGATCGCATGTTCCTTGCTGTTCTGGACAGGTGCGGTGCAGGCGCAGGCAAATGAGGAAGCGGGCAAGGTGGCCGAAGCGCCGCCAGCTCCCGCTTTGACGGGCAGCGTGACGCTGGCGTCGCAATACGTATCGCGCGGCATCCGTCAGACCTGGGATAAACCCGCTTTACAGGCCGGACTGGATTATGTCCACCCCAGCGGCTGGTCGGTCGGCACCTGGATGTCCAACGTCAGCAAGCATTTCATCGAGGATGGCTTGCTGGAGTGGGATATCTACGGCGGCTACAACGGTACGGTGGGCGATGTGGGCTACAGCGCGCTGCTGTACTACTATAAATATCCGCGCGCCGAGATCCACGCCACCGGCACCAAGTTCAATTACACCGAAGTGTCGCTGGGCCTGACCTACAAATTCCTCTATGCGAAATACAACCGCACTGTGTCGCGCGACTTCTTCGGCATCACCAACGCGCGCGGCACCGGCTATCTGGATATCGGCGCCAACTACGATATGGGTTCGGGCTACACGCTGAATCTGCATCTGGGCGATGGCCGCGTGGCCGGCGCCGGCAACGATTTCTGGGATTGGCAGGACATGAAAGTAGGCGTGACCAAGGCCCTGGACAAGGGCTGGAGCGTGGCCCTGGCCTACACCAAGGCGCGTTCCGACAACAACGGCTATAGCAATTACACGACCGGCATTCCGAATGCGAACGGCGTGGTGGAATACAAGGACGTCGCCAAAGGTACGCTGGTGGTGTCTGTCAGTAAGGCCTTCTGAATTTAAGGAGTAGTAGGGATGAAGCAATTAAAAGCTAAGCTTGCGGATACCACCCGGGCTGGCCTGTCGCTGTCGTTGAATGCCAAAATCTGCGCGGCGGCGACCATACTCGTGGTGCTCAGCCTCGGTGTGACCGCCACGGTGATCGGCATCAAGAGCAGCAACACCGCCGAATCGGACGCCATGAACCTGGCGCGCACCGCCTCGCGCGAGGCGGCGGGCGCACTGCAAAGCCGCATCACGACCAATCTGGCGACTGTGCGCGGCGTGGCCGACAGCATGCGCGCCACGCGCGGCAGCAAGCAGCCGATGACGCGCGAGCAGACCGGCGAAGTGGTGAAGGCGGCCCTGCTGTCCTCGCAGGACTTGCTGGGTGCGGCCGTGACCTGGGAACCGAATGCGCTGGACGGCAAGGATGCCGAATACGCGGGCAAGAAGCCGGAGTATGACGACACCGGCCGCTACATGCCTTACTGGACCCGCAACGATTCCGGCGGCGTGAATGTGGAACCGATCGTGTTCTCGCCGCAGGCCGGCGCCAACGACTGGTACGACATTCCCAAGCGCAGCGGCAAGGTGTATTTCACCGAGCCTTATGTCTACCCGGTCAACGGCAAGGATGTGCTGATGGCGTCCCTGGTGGCGCCCATCACGATCGACGGTAAATTCCAGGGCACGGCCAGCGCCGACTTCATGCTGACCTATCTGACCAAGATACTGGCCGATATGAAGACCATCGACCAGGGCACGCTGGCGCTGGTGTCGAACGGCGGCCTGTATGCCAGCCACCCGAACGCTGCCCTGATCGGCAAGAAGGCGGAAGACATTCCGGCCACCGGCCTGGAACGCATCCGCCAGGGCCAGCCTTACGAATACCAGGACGACAAGGGCGTCGTCCACATCCTGCAGCCGATCTTCCTGCACCCGGACATCGGCGCCTGGTCGGTGCAGCTGAATTTCCCGCGCAGCGTGGCCACCGCCTCGGCGCGCGAGCTGATGGGCTATACCCTGATCGTCTCGCTGCTGTGCGCCTTCGCCACCGCCGTGGCCCTGGTCGCCATTCTGTACCGTCTGACGCAGCCGCTGCGCACCTTGGGCACGGCCATGACCGGCCTGGCCAGCGGCGACGCCGACTTGAGCGCAAGGCTGGAGGTGAAGGGCAACGACGAACTGGCCGTCATCGGCAAGGGCTTCAATGAATTCATCAGCAAGATCCACGCCGTGCTGACCGAGGTGCGCACCAGCTCCGACAGCGTGGCCGTGGCCAGCAGCGAAATCAAGCAGGGCAATGCCGACCTGTCCGCGCGCACCGAGCAGCAGGCCAGCGCGCTGGAGGAAACCGCGGCTTCGATGGACGAGCTGACCTCCACCGTCAAGCAGAACGCCGACAATGCGCGCCAGGCCAACCAGCTGGCGGCATCTGCCTCGGAGGTGGCGACCAAGGGCGGCGTGGTGGTGTCGCAGGTGGTCGATACCATGGCGTCGATCAACGATTCCTCGAAGAAGATTGTGGACATCATCAGCGTGATCGACGGCATCGCCTTCCAGACCAATATCCTGGCGCTGAATGCGGCGGTGGAAGCGGCGCGCGCCGGCGAACAGGGACGCGGCTTTGCCGTGGTGGCCTCCGAGGTGCGCAATCTGGCGCAGCGCAGCGCGGCGGCGGCTAAAGAGATCAAGGAGCTGATCGGCGATTCGGTCAGCAAGGTGGAAGCGGGCAGCCAGCTGGTGGTCAGCGCCGGCAGCACGATGGATGAAGTGGTGTCCAGCGTGCGCCGCGTCAGCGACATTGTGGGCGAGATTGCTGCCGCCAGCGTCGAACAGAGCACCGGCATCAGCCAGGTCAACCAGGCCATCACCCAGATGGACAGCGTGACCCAGCAGAATGCGGCCCTGGTCGAGGAAGCGGCAGCGGCGGCGGAAAGCCTGCAGGACCAGGCGGCCAAGCTGGTATCGCTGGTGAGCGCATTCAAGATGGACAGCGGCATTGCGCCGCCGGCCATGCAGCGCGCGGCTGCCCCAAGGGCTGTGGTGCCAGTGGCCAAGCCGGCGCCGGCACGCAAGGCGCCTGCGCCCGCGCCGAAACCAGCGGCGTCCAAACCGGCTTCCGTCAGCGGCGACGACGGCTGGGAAGAGTTCTAATCGACCTGGGTGGCGGGCTGCGCCCTGCAGCCCGCCCGCTGCTCTTTTCCTCGCTGCCTTTCGGCGGCCGAGGTCCGCCACGGCGGCACCGGCCGTCCCTGGCCATTCCTGAATCCTTCGCCGCGCCCTCTGCGCGGCGCTCCCGCACCGCTGGATGGACCGGGCGTGCCGGGCGTGCTGGCGATGGCGCGGTTCAATTTCTCCATCAAACCCTCCGGCACATTGGTGCTGCAAACGATGTGGCGCGGCAGGCCGGCCGGCATATCGGGGTATTCCAGCATGACCAGCGTCTGCGCCAGCGGATCGCGCTCCTTGAAGAAGGTCCAGTCGGCGCGGTCCACGATCACATAGGTGGCGCGGCCGGCGGCCAGCATGCGCAGCATTGAGGGCGTATCCACGGTGCGCCGCATGATCTGGTTGGCGCTGCGCGCCATCATGCCGTCCAGTTCCGGGCCATAGGAAACGCCGTCGATCACCCCCAGCGTCAGCTCCTTATTGGCCAGCAATTCGGGCAGGGTGGCATGTGCCTTGATCTCGTCCAGGTTGCGCGCTGCGGTCAGCACGATATGGGTCTGGTCCATGTGAAAGGGCTGGCTGAACTGCGCCACCGCCTCGCGTTCCGGCAGACGATACCAGCTCACCGAACAGTAATTCGGCTCGCCATGCGACAGATTGTTCCAGATGCGCCGCTGCGGTTCGTTCACGAAGCGGGTTGCAATTCCTGCCTCGGTAAAGATGGCTTGCGCGCGCAGCAGCAGCAGGCCTTTCAGTTCGCCGTTCTCCGCATAGTGATAGGGCGGTTTCAAGCGCCACGCCACGGTGATGGTGGGCATGGTTTGCGCCGCGGCCATGGAACAGCTCATGCCGGCAAACAGGGCCAGCAGAGCGGGTTTCAGGCGTGGAGTGCGGATAGTCATATGTTGGCGATTATAAGCAGGTATTGCCAAAACGTCAGCGTTACAGATGGTTTGTGTGACAAAAAATTCTGAATCCAGCCGTATCCCCGCTGCGTATAAGGAAGGGTAGTACCTTCCCGTTCAAACAAGCAGGAGGATCAGATGGAAAATATCATGCAGTACCCGTTGCGTGCCGCGCTGGTGGCCGGCATGCTGGCTGGACTGGTGGCGGCGCCGGTTTTGGCGTCCAGCCACCGCGAAGCGCCTTTCATTACCCGCATCCCCAAGGCAGACGCCACGGATTTTTACATGTTCCGCAGCTACGAGCCTGGCCGCGAAAAGTTCGTGACGTTGATTGCGAACTATATTCCTTTGCAGGACGCCTACGGCGGCCCGAATTACTTCCAGCTCGACCCGGACGCACTGTATGAAATCCATATCGATAACAACGGCGATGCGAAGGAGGACATCAGTTTCCAGTTCCGCTTCACGAATACCGTGAAGAACGCGCAGTTCACGGTGGGCGGCAAGAAAGTGCCCATCCCGCTGGTCATCAACGGCGGCCCGATCAACGATGTGAATCCACCCGGCCTGAATGTGCGCGAAACGTATTCGGTCACCGTAGTGCGCGGGGACCGGCGCGGCGGTTCGCGTGCGCCGCTCAGCAATGCAGGCAACGGCAGCGTGGTGTTCGATAAGCCGGTGGACAATATCGGCAACAAGGCCATTCCCGATTATGCCGGCTATGCGGGACGCCATATCTACAGCGTGAAGATTCCCGGCTGCGAAACACCGGGGCGCATGTTCGTCGGCCAGCGCAAGGATTCCTTCGCCGTCAACCTGGGCGAGACGTTTGACCTCGTCAACTACAAGGCGCCGGCGGTGGAGTTCCTGCCCAACGCCGAGAAGAATGCGCGCGACGATCTGGCCGACAAGAATGTCACGACCATCGCACTGGAAGTCGCCGCCGCCTGCCTGACCGCGCCGGGTTCGGCCGATCCCGTGATCGGCGGCTGGACCACGGCCAGCCTGCGCCAGGGACGGTTGCTGAACCCCGTACCCGGCGACGCCGTCGGCGCCTCGAAGGAGGGGGGCGCCTGGACCCAGGTCTCGCGCCTCGGCATGCCGCTGGTGAACGAGCTGGTGATCGGTTTGAAGGACAAGGACCGCTTCAATCACAGCAAGCCTGCCGCCGATGGCCAGTTCGCCACCTATGTGACGAATCCCACGCTGCCGGCCCTGGTCGAGGTCTTGTTCGGCAATGCCGGCGCCAAGGCACCCACCAACTTCCCGCGCAACGATCTGGTGGCGACCTTCCTCACCGGGGTGAAAGGCTTGAACCAGCCGGCGAACGTGAAAGCGTCCGAGATGCTGCGCCTGAACACGGCAATCGCGCCGGTGGCGATGGGTGCGCAGAAGCGCCTGGGCGTGATCGATGGCGACAACGCGGGCTTTCCCAACGGCCGCCGGCCTGGCGACGATGTAGTCGACATCGAGCTGCGTGTCGCCATGGGCAAGCTGTGTACCCTGAACCTGGGCTGCACGCCGGCCGACGCACCGGCCGGCGCCATCCGCTTTACCGATGGCGCGTATCTGGACGACAGCTTCTTTACCGCGTCCTTCCCTTATCTGAAAACGCCGATTCCCGGCTCACCCCAGCAATAAGGAGAAGATCATGAGACGACTGATCCTGAGCGCTGCCTTGCTGCTGAGTGCTTGCGGCGGCGGTGGAAACGGTGGCTATGGCGACGTAGCCTCGCCGCCCGATCCCCTCGCGCCGCCGCCTGCCACTGCGGCCGATGTCTTCCTGTCGGCAGTACAGGCCAAGGCCGGCATGAGCAGCGAGGAAAGCGAGCCGACCGAGCTGGATACGCTGGCCGCCACCATGCCGGAAGATTCGGAGCCGGCGCCGCTGTGAGGCGGCCGGTGCCAGGGGTGGCTGGTCCTGCTGCCCCTGGCGCCCGTATTCAAGGAGAGCGGAATCATGAAAGTCCTTGTCATCCCTGCTATATCCTTGCTGGCGTGTCTGGCCTGGCCTGCGTGGGCGCTCGCCGGCGCCCGCATACCGCGCGACGATGCCGAAGTGCTGGAGACCCTGCCGCGCCAGGCCGATGGGCAGACACAGGAGCTGCGGCGCATGCGGGCCGCGCTGAGTGCCGCACCGCATCGGCTGCAGCTTGCCACGGCATTGGCGCGCCGATATATCGAAGCCGGGAGGCGCGAAAACGATCCGCGTTACTTCGGCCATGCGCAGGCGGTACTGCAACCCTGGTGGAACGAGGCCTCGCCCCCGGCCGAAGTGCGACTGCTGCGTGCCACGCTGCTGCAGAATAGCCACCGCTTCGACGAAGCCCAGGCCGACCTGGCCGCGCTGACGAAGCAGAACCCGGGCGATGCGCAGGCCTGGCTGACCCGCGCCACCGTGCATGTCGCGCAAGGCCGGTACGCCGAGGCCAAGGCCGCCTGCGCCAGATTGTCGCTGCTGGCCAGCCCCCTGGTCAGCGCCGCCTGCATCGCCAACGCCGCAGGTTTAAGCGGGAATCTGGCGCAAAGTCAGGAACTGCTGCGGACAGTATTGGCGCGCTATCCGGACGAAGCTGCCGGGTTGCGTGTCTGGGCGCAAACCCTGCTGGCCGAAATGGCGGCGCGGCGTGGCGATGCCGCTGTTGCGGAGCAAAGCTTCCGCAGCGCGCTGGCGGCGGACCCGCGCGACGGTTATCTGCTGGGCGCATATGCCGATTTTCTGCTCGATCAGAATCGCGCGGACGAGGTTGTCGGCCTGTTACGCACGCATGGCCGCGCCGATGCGCTGCTGCTGCGTTATGCGCTGGCGCTGCGTCAATCCGGCAAGGACGCGGCCGCGCTGGCCGCCGCCGGCAATGAATTGCAGGCGCGCTTTCAGGCGGCTGCCATGCGCGGCGACACGGTTCATCGGCGGGAAGAGGCGCGCTACGCCTTGCATCTGCGCGGTGACAGCAAGACAGCCCTGCGCCTGGCGCTGGCAAACTGGCAGGTGCAGAAGGAGGCAGCAGATGCCCGCATCCTGCTTGAAGCGGCATTGGCCGCGAATGAGCCGCAGGCCGCCGTCCCCGCCTCGCGCTGGATCAGGACGGCGGGAATGGAAGACCGCGCGCTTGCCGCACTGCTGGGCAAGCTCGAAGCCCGGATTCGGAGGGCATCATGATGCGCCGCCTGCAATGCATGCTGTTGCTATCGTTCCTGCTGCTGCCGATGTCCGCCGCCTTCGCCCATAAGCCCAGCGACAGTTATTTGAGCCTTGAGGTGGCAGGGCGGCAGATCGAGGGGCAATGGGATATCGCCTTGCGCGATCTGGATTTCGCCCTTGGCCTGGATAGCGATGGCGATGGCCGCCTGACCTGGGGCGAGGTGCGCAGCCAGCATGGCCGGATTGCGGCATACGCGTTTTCCCGGCTGACTATCGCCGGCGGTGCGCAGCCTGCCAATATGGCGCCGGGCGGCGGCCTGTGCACGGTCAGCGTTGTCGGACAATTGATCGATCACCATACCGATGGCGCATACGCCGTGTTGCGCTTTCATGGCGAATGCGCCACGGCGCCGGAGCGGCTGACAGTGGCTTACCGCCTGTTTGCCGATACCGATGCGCAGCACAAAGGCCTGTTACGTATCCAGCAGGGCGCAAACGTGCAGACCGCCATTTTAGGCGCCGACCACCCGCAACAGGTGCTGTACCTGGACGGCGGCACCACGTCGCGCCGGCGCGGGTTTTTCGAATATATGGCGCTGGGCGTTCAGCATATCTGGGCGGGATTCGACCATATTCTATTCCTGATTTCGCTGCTGCTGCCCGCCGTGCTGGTGCGGAGCGGCCATGGCTGGCGTCAGGCCGGCAGCCTGCGCGCCGCCGCCATCGAGGTCTGCAAGGTGGTAACGGCCTTCACCCTGGCGCATTCGCTGACGCTCAGCCTTGCCGCACTGGAGCTGGTGTCCCTGCCATCGCGCCTGGTGGAGGCGGCGATTGCCGCGTCGGTGATTGTGGCGGCGGTGAACAATCTGATTCCCTTCATGCTGCGCAAGCGCTGGGTGGCCGCTTTCGGCTTTGGCGTGATCCACGGTTTTGGCTTTGCCAGCGTTCTGGCGGGGCTGGGGCTGCCGGCAGGAGCCATGCTGTTATCTCTGGCCGGCTTCAACCTGGGCGTGGAACTGGGACAGCTGGCAATTGTTGCCGTCTTCCTGCCATTGGCGTATGCCTTGCGCGCCACCTGGTTCTATCGGCGCACGGTGCTACAAGGCGGCTCCGCCGCCATCGCGCTGCTGGCCGGCATCTGGTTGCTGGAACGCGCCCTGGATATGAAACTGACCGGAATCTGAGGTGTGCCCATGAATCCTTCCGTCCTTCGCGCCTGTGGCGTGGCGGCAGCAAGTGTCTGCATCGGCGCAGCGCGCGCCGATGAAACACCGCTGGTCGTGCAGGTGGTGGGCCACTATAACCAGTCCATCGGCAGTTCGGACGCGGCCAGCGAAGGTTCGGTGCGTGCCTCGCTGCTCGAAAACCGCCCGGCCTTGCGTACCGGCGAACTGCTGGAGTTCGTGCCGGGCATGATCGTTACCCAGCATAGCGGCGACGGCAAGGCGAACCAGTATTTCCTGCGCGGTTTCAATCTGGACCATGGTACTGACTTCGCTACCTATGTGGACGGCATGCCGGTCAATATGCGCTCCCATGCGCACGGCCAGGGATACTCGGATCTGAACTTCCTGATTCCCGAGCTGGTGCAGCGGATCGATTATCGCAAAGGACCATATTTTGCCGACGAAGGCGATTTTTCTTCGGCCGGCGCGGCGCATATTCGGCTTACGTCGAAGTTGGAACAGGGCAGTGGCAATGTGTCGGCCGGCAGTTTTGGCTATCGCCGCCTGCTGCTTGCGGATTCCTTGCCTGCCGCCGATGGAATGCTGCTGTATGGTCTGGAACTGGGCCGCAACGATGGGCCGTGGGAGACGCCGGAAAGAGCGCGCAAGTACAGCGCCATGCTGCGCTATAGCCAGGGTGGCCGCGACGACGGCTTCAGCTTGACCGCCATGGCTTACCGTAACCGCTGGAATGCAAGCGACCAGATTCCGCTGCGCGCCGTGGAGTCGGGCCGGATCGGCCGCTTCGGCAGCATCGACGCCAGCGACGGTGGTGTCAGCTCGCGCTACAGTCTTTCCTACGCCATGCGCAAGCGCAGCGGCGAACGCTTGGTGGAGGTGGAAGGGTATGTGATCCGCTCCAGCCTGGATCTGTTCAGCAATTTCAGCTATGCGTTGGCCCATCCCGCTGTGGGCGACCAGTTTGCCCAAAGCGAAAGACGCACCACAACCGGGACGAATGCCAGCGTGGCGTGGCAAGATACCGTGGGAAGCGTCGAAATGCGTCAACGCGCCGGAGTGCAACTGCGCTACGACCGCATTGCGCCCATTGGTCTGTACGAAAGCGTGATGCGGCAGCGTACGGCGGTGCTGCGCCAGGACAGTGTGGGCGAAGCCAGCGCGGGCTTCTACTACGAGAACAGCGCACAACTGCTGCCGTCGCTGCGCAGCGTCGCCGGCCTGCGCTATGACCGTTACCGTTTCAATGTCAATGGCGCGCAAGATGACGCCTCCAAGGTCTCGCCCAAGCTGTCGCTGATCTTTGGGCCGTGGAGGAAGACCGAATTTTTCCTTAATTATGGATACGGCTTTCATAGCAACGATGCGCGTGGTGTAATCGGTGCGGCCGCTGGCGGGGCGGGGGGCAAGGTGGCGGCGCTGGCCGGAACGCGAGGTATGGAACTGGGCGCCCGCAGCGAGCTGCTGCCTGGCTTGCAAAGCTCGCTGGCACTGTGGCGCCTCGATTTAAGCTCGGAGCTGGTCTATCTCGGCGATGCAGGACAGACCGAAGCTAGCCGCCGCAGCCGTCGCCAAGGCATCGAATGGAATAATCATTACATCGCTGCACCCTGGCTGCAATTTGACCTGGACCTGGCCGCTTCGCGCGCCCGCTACACGGAAGGCGATAGCGCGGCCAGCTTCGTTCCAGGCGCTGTCAATCGGGTAGCGTCCTTTGGCGTCACATTGGACGGCAGGGATGGCTGGCGGGGCAGCTTCAATCTGCGCCACTTTGGCCCGCGTCCTCTGACGGAGGACAATAGCGTGCGTTCGGCAGCCACTACGCTGGCCAGCGCCCGCCTTGCCTGGCGCATTGACAGCCGCACCAGTCTGTCCTTCGATGTCTTCAATATGTTCAATAAGCGTGCCAGCGACATCGATTATTTTTACCAATCGCGCCTTCCCGGTGAGGTGGCCGAAGGCGTGGGCGATATCCACTTCCATCCGGTCGAACCGCGTTCCTTCCGGCTGACGCTGACGCGCCGCTTTTGAGGCAGGTCGGCTACAACAGCCGCAGCCACTGTCCTTTGTATAGAATCGGCCCGGTCGGTCCGTTCGGGTCGGGCGAGCCGCCCTTGGGTTCAAGACTGATGGCGAGCAGGGTGACGTCGCTGCCCGTGGCGCGCTCGTTCAGTTCCAGTCTGGCGCTGCGGTTGTCCGGCAAAATACCAAGAGAGCGAGGCGCGCCTTGGCGCGGCACAGCCCAGAGCTGCAAGGTCTTGTCGCTGGCGATGGAAAGCTGGCTGACCACGCGCACATCCATGGTGCGGCGGCGGCTGTCGCCTGTCAGCAGCAGCACCGTTTGCGCCTTATCGTCGCTGAGGGTGGCGATATGGTCGATACGCGCCGGCTCGGGCTGTCCGATGAGCAGAAGAAGCGCCAGCACTGCCGCCAGCGTGCCGGAGGCTAGGCTGAGGGTGCGCCACATGGCGGTTCGGTCGCGGCGCCAGAATTGCCATGGTTTGACGGGGTGCGCCAGTTGCAAACGGTCCTCTATGGCTTGCCAGACCTGAGGCCTTGGCGTTGCAGGAGCGGCGAGCTCGCTGATCGGCATCAGCCTGTCCTGCCATTCGGCCACGCTGCGGCGCAAGGCTGCATCCTCATGCATCCAGCTTTCCAGGCGACGGCGCGCGCCGCCGCGCAAGGAGCCGAGCACATATTCGGCTGCCAGGCGTTCGCGCAGGGTTTCGTTGTGGCGGATATTCATGGTAGTTCCCGGCGGGCCAGGCAGACCTTCAGTTTCTCCAGCCCGCGCCTGATCCAGGTCTTGACGGTACCGATCGGCAGGGTCAGTTGCAGCGCCACTTCGCTGTGCGACAGTTCGTGGAGGAAGGCCATGCCTATGGCCTGGCGCTGGTGCGCTTCCAGCGTGGAGAGGCAATGGGCCAGGCTGCGCGCGGCATTGCTCAGCTCAAGCGCGTCGTCGGGCGTGTCATCCTGGTCCTGCATGGCTTGCATCACCTCGCTATCGAACAGGTTGGCGTCGATCTCCACTGCATCGTCCAGGCGGCGCAGAATGTCCAGCGCCTTGTTGCGCACGATGGTGGACATCCACGTCATCGGCGCGGAAAGGTGGGACTGGTAGCTGCCCGCCGCATGCCAGATTGTGATGAAACTATCCTGCAAGGCTTCTTCGGCCAGCTCCCGCTTACGCAATATACGCAAGGCGAAGCCAAACAGTTTCGGTGCGGTGGCGTCATACAGCGAACGGAAGGCGAGGGCGTCGTGGCTGGCGGAGGCGAACAGCCATGAACGGAGTTGCTGCGGATCGGCAGAGCGCAATGTGGACACGGCTTACCCTGGCTGGCTGTGGAGGGATACGCTTCACAGCCAGCCTAACGCACTTTTCATGGAGCAGGCAAGCCCGGCAAACCTGCCGTGCGCAAGCCCTGCCGGTCTTGTTGTGTTTAGCGCAAGAGGCGGGCCTTAGGCTGCCGGTGCCAGCGGCGTGGCGATGCTTTCCACCTCGTCCGCCACATCGCGCGTCGCCAGCTCCAGTTCGGCGAAGGCCTGCTGGACCAGCTCCATCAGACGCTCTGGATCGGGCACCAGATGGGTGTCGACGAACAGGGCCAGCTGGATTTGGCCGGCATAGGAGATGAAGGCCAGACCCACGCCGATGCGCCCCGCCTGCGGCACCCAGCAAATCAGGTCGGTCATGCGCGAGCCGGCCAGATAGCGCCGGCTGCCCGGCCCTTCGATATTGGTCAGCACCACCGAACCCTTGGAAGTGAACAGATTCAGGGCGAAGTGCTGCAAGGCGGTCGGCAGGCAGCCCGCCAATGAAAGGAAGGCCATGGTGGCGCGCGGCTGGTGCGAGCGCTTGATGGCCGTCATGCGCGCGCTGGAACGTCGCAGGCGTTCGCAAGGATCGTCCAGATCGGTGGGCAGGTCGACCGCGACCAGGCCGAATTCGTTCCCCAACTGGAAGGCATTGGCCTTCTCGCGCAGATTGAAGGTGACGGCAGCGCGCAGGGCGCGGCTGTCGGCATCCTGGCCGCGTTCCTGCAGATACTGGCGCAGTGCGCCGGAAACAGCGGCCACCCAGATATCGTTCAGCGTGGCGCCCATGCGCTTGGAGGCGACGCGCACTTTCTGCAGATCCAGCGGCGGCAGCCAGACCAGCTGTTTCTGGCCGCTGAGCGGAGCCTTGAGGCGGGTGCGCAGATCGGGCCAGAGCATGCCGAGGCGGCCGATATGGGCAGCGATCTTCAGGCTTGATTTGGCGCGCGCCGGCGTGGAGGCATATGCGCCTTCGGCCTCCAGTGCACGGTGCGGGTGACCGGCCAGGGACGGGGTCTGGCCATGCAGGCCATTGTCGTCGGTCAGGTGGTTCAGTACGTGCACCAGCCCCAGGCCGTCGGTGATGCAATGGTGGACGCGGAAGACGATGGCATGGCCGCCGCCGGCCTTGTCGATCACGGTCATATGCCATTGTGGGCGGTCTTCCGCCAGCGGCTGGTGTGCCAGTTCGGTCATACGGCTTTGCAGCTCGGCCAGGCTGACCTCTTTTTCCAGGCGCTCCAGGCGGATATGCTGGTGGATGTCGAAATGCTCGTCCTCCACCCATTGCGGCAAGCCCAGGCGACGTTTCACTTTCTGCGTAAAGCGCGGGTAGTTGGGCAGGCGGTAAGCAATGGTGGCGGTCAGGCGCTGCATATCGACCGGGCCTTCAAACAGCAGGATGCTGTTGATGACCATCAGGTTCTTTTCCGTATCCATGCGGTGCCAGGCATAGTCGCGCCGCGTCATCGCGTGCTTTTCGCCCGGCGGCGGGCGCTGGCCGGCGGGACGGGCGCGCAGGGCGTAGCGGTTCAAGCCACCCATATGGATGCGGCACAGGTAATCGCGCCAGTCGATCAGGCGCGGATCGACCGGAAAGTCCAGTTCATCCCGGGCGCTGAAGCGCTGCGCCAGCGCCAGTAGGCCGTCGTTGTGGAAGCGGTACTGCGGCGCGGTGTAGAAGGAAAAGGTCTGGGCCAGGGTCTGCGTGGTGCGCAGCGCTTCCAGCGCGGGCGATTCGCCCAGGCCGAGCAGTTGGCGCAGGCCGCTGCGCAGGGCCAGTCCAGCCGCCATGGCGCGCAGCATCAGCAGGAAGGTGGGCCGGCCCACCACCCGGAAGCGATGGCGTGGCGCCTTGAAGAACAGGCGCTCGTAATTGCGCCAATTGCGCCGCGATTCATTCTGTATCAGCTCGATCACCTGGCCCAGGCAGACCGGATTGCCCGAACCCGAGCAGGCCTGGTAAATGCGATGGGCGGGCGCGTCGTTGAGCGCCTCCACACCGGCCAGCACGATGCTGTTGGCCACCAGATCGGCCGGAATGATGTCGACGATTTCCTCCGGCTTGGCGGGAAAGAAGCTGGTCTTGCCGCGTGCATAGGCGAGGATGATGGCATCGGCCACCTTCACGCCCTCGATCCAGCCGGCGGCGGGTTCCTGCAAGGTGCTTTCGATGATGGAGGGCCGCACGATGCTCAGCGCGCGGCCGTGCATGGCTTCGGCGGCCAACTGCTCACCCATCCACTTGGTAAAGGTATAGGTATCGTTCCAGCCGAAGTAATTGGCTTCTTCGATGCCGATGGCGGTCAGCCGGCGTGCCAGCTCGGCCGGCTCGCTGACATTCTTGCGTACCTGGTCGATGCGGCGCTGCAGATGGGCCAGCAGGCCGCTCAGGTCGTAGTGCCCGTGGCGGTGGCGCGCGATGGTGGCGCGCGCCGGGTGCACCATCTCTTCGTGCATCTCGCCTTTGTTAAAGCCGTTTACGTAGCAGGTCGAGACCTGCACCAGCGGCGCGTTGGCCGTACGCGCCAGCGCCGCCACGTTCTGCACGCTGTGGGAGTTGATGGCCAGGGCTTCGTCCAGCGCCTCGCGGAAGTTCACGCTGGCGGCGGCGTTGATAATCAGGTCGGTATTGCGCGCCAGCTCGGCAAAACGCGCCAGCGGCAGACCGAAGGCCGGTTCCGTGATTTCGCCCGTGATGCAGTGGATCTTCTCGGCGAAGAAGGCCTCCAGGAAATGCGGGCGCTCGGCGCGCAGCTTGTCGAATACCGAGGAGGTGGCGATCTCCAGCTGGAAGCGGGCGCGCGCGCCCGTGTCGTCGCGGCCGGCGCGTACCAGCAGGGTGATGCCACCGATGTCGGGTACGGTGCGTATCAGCTTTTCCAGCACGACCTTGGCGAGAAAGCCGGTGGCGCCGGTCAGGAAAACCTGCTTGCCGGCCAGGGTGGCCTGTACATCGAGTGCCGTTTGCTGTATCGCGCTTTCCATGGGCGTCCCAGTCTTCTATTTATATCGGTTGATAACAATGCGACAACACGTCTGTGAATCGATAGTAATTCGAAACGGAAGCTTGTCAGACCGTTACGCATTGGCCCCAGGAGCCAAAGAAATGGCGGCAGGAGTCAGGCCGCAGTGGCGCGCGCCGGCAAGGGCGGGGAATTTAAAACAACGTTCAAGAACGCTTCATCCAATCTTCATCTGGCGCGGCGGCCGCTTTTTACACTGGAGGGGAGGCAAGCTTGCCTGCCATGGGGGCCGGTACCGTCTTGCCTCGCCTTGAAAGAGAACACCATGAAGACTTTTTTGACCAATAGACCTCTGCTCGCCGGTTTGCTGCTGACCGCATTGGCCGGCTGCGGCGGCAGCAGCGATAGCGAGCGCTATGAAACCCTGCCGCCGACGTTGAGCTACGCCAGCCTGTGCGGTCTGCCTGCCGCATCCGGCGAAACCTACCGGGTGCTGGAACCGACCGGCGGGCGCTGCATCGCCAAAGCCGGTTTTGCGCTGAGCGATCCGCGGCGCAGCGACCCCTATTCCAGCAATCCGCAGGACCGGCGCGAAATGGAGCTGAAAATCTGGTATCCGGTCGCCGGCGGCAGCAGCCAGCCGCGTGCCGAGTATGCGAGCAAGGAAACGATGCAAGGCATGGGTATCGATTTGGGCCCGAACGCCCCGCGCACCAATGCCCGCGCCGGTGGACCGATGGCGGATGGACAGCGCTATCCGGTGATTTTGCTGGCCCCGGGTCTGGGCGCAGTAGTCGAGATGTACACCGCGCTGGCGGAGGATCTGGCCAGCCATGGCTATATCGTGGTCGGCATTAACCATGGCCGCATCTCGGGTGTGATCGTGAACGCCGAGGGCAAGGTCATCCGCAACGAGCGTGTGCCGAAAGATGAGGGTTCGGACGAGATGCTGGAGGTGCTGGTGAAGGACCAGGCGTTTGTGCTGGACTGGCTGGCGCAGCGCAATGCCGACAGCGGCCATCCGCTTGGCGGCCACCTGGACCTGGCGCGCATCGGCGCCTACGGCCATTCCATTGGCGGCGCCACCAGCCTGCAACTGCAGCGCCAGGACGCGCGGGTCCGGGCGGCCATCAATCTGGACGGCACGGTGTATGGCGATTTAAGCCAACCATGGAGCAAGCCTTTCCTGATCCTGGCCAGCGAACGGCCGACGGACCCAAGCTATCTCGACATCATGAAGCTGCAAAGGAATGTGGGCAGCTCCGAGGTCTTGGCTGGCTTCGGCCATGGCGACTTCTCCGACGTGAAATTCTATGTAGAGCAGTACAATCGCAATAATCCCGTCCAGATGGCGCTGGACCCTGAGATGTTCCTTTCGGTTCGGGGCGGGGACGCGCTGCGCCTGGTGCGCGAGAAAGCCAGACTGTTCTTCCGCAGTGCCGTGAAGTAGGCGCGCCGGGCTTAAGCCGCCAGCGGCAGGGTGGTCGTCACTTGCAGGCCGCCGCCGTTGGCGGGTCCGAAGCGCAGGCGGCCTTCGTGGCGGGCCACGGTGACGGCGGCGATGGCCAATCCCAGGCCGCTGCCGCCCTGGCGCTGGCCTGGCACGCGGAAGAAGCGTTCGCACAGGCGCTCATACAGTTCCGGCGCCACGCCCGGTCCTTCGTCGCTGACGGTGATCACGGCCTGGACGCCATCGCTGTGCACGGCGATGCGTACCAGGCCGCCGTCCGGGCTGTATTTGATGGCGTTGTTGATCAGATTTTCGAACAGCGACAGCATGCCTTCGGTGTCGCCGCTGATCTTCACATCGCCATCGGCCTGCAGTTCCAGTTCCACGCCGCGCTGGCAGGCCAGCGGCGCCAGCATGGCGCAGCACTCCTGCAGCAGCGTGTGCAGCGGCAGGGGATTTTGCTGCCGGGCGGCGCCGGCGGCTTCGCTGCGCATCAACGCAAGCAGCTGGTGCACCAGGTGGCTGGCACGCTGCACGCCCAGCAGGCTGCCGTCGAGCAGGGCGCGCAGATGGGTATCCGGCGTGCGCTGGATGGCGGCTTCGATATTCACCTGCATGGCCGCCAGCGGCGTGCGGATTTCGTGCGCTGCGTCGGCGATGAAGTTGCGTTCGCGGCGCGCGCTTTCGCGTACGCGGCCCAGCAGGCGGTTGATATTGTCCACCAGCGGATGCAGCTCGCGGTGCGGTGGCAGGTAGTCCAGCGGCGTCAGGTCGTGCGGCCCGCGTTCGGCGATTTCGGCGCTGACCCTGCGCCAGGGCCGCAGCGCCAGCCGCACCGAAATCCAGGCCGGCAGCAGCATGAAGGGCAGGCAGACCAGCAGTGGCATCAGCAGCAGGCCGCTATGGGTCAGATAGATGCTGGCCAGGTCGGCCGGCTGCGCCAGCGTGACCACGAAACGGCCATCGGGCGAGGCGACGGTGCGCGCCAGCCATTTGCGCTGGCCGGTCTGCACCTGCTGCGTTACCCCAAGCTGCGTGCCGCGAATGGGCTGTTCCAGTTCCGGCGAGGCGTACACCATCTTCCCATCCTGCCAGACTTCCATCAGCAACTGCCAGCTCGGATTGGACTCCTGTACACCGTCGCCACGGTTGATGCGGTCGATATGCTGCAGCATATCGCGCTGGCGCACCGGATCGCCGGACAGGTTGCGCGCCGCCGCCAGCGCCAGCTCGTAGCGCTGGTCGAAGCCCAGGTCTTCGTTCTGGTGCACGGTATCGTAAATGGCGTAGCCGCACAACGCCAGCCAGAGCAGGGATAGCAAGCCCAGTTGCGCCAGCAGCATGCGCTGCGCCAGCGAAGGCTGCCACAGACGGCGCCAGCGCGTTTTCACGCGGTCCTCTGCCCGGCGGCCTGCAGCGGCTCGCGGTCCACCACATAGCCGATGCCGCGCACGGTGCGGATAAAGCCGCTGCCCAGCTTGCGCCGCAGATTCGAGATATGCACGTCCAGCACATTGCTGTCGCTGGCCGAACCGGCTTGGTGCAGCTCCTGCTCCAGCGTGCTGCGCGTGAGCACGCGGTCGCAGCGCCGCGCCAGCGCCGTCAGCAGCACATACTCGCTGCGCGACAGGTCCAGATCCTTGCCCTCCAGCGTCACGCGGTGCGAGGACAGGTTGATGTGCAGGCCGCGCAGGGTCAGGCTATCGCTGTTCGCCCCGTAGCTGCGACGCGCCAGGGCGCGGATGCGCGATTGCAGCTCGGCCAGCGCAAAGGGTTTGACCAGATAATCGTCGGCGCCGCTATCGAGGCCGATCAGGCGGTCGTGCAGGGCGTCGCGCGCGGTCAGGATCAGCACCGGCAAGCCATCCCGCACGCCGCGCAGTTCGCGCAGCAGGCCCAGGCCGTCGCCGTCGGGCAGGGCCAGATCGAGCAGCAGCAGGCCGAAACGGTGCGCGGCCAGCTGCTGGCGGGCGTCCTGCCGCGAGCGTACCCAGACAATATCCATGTCCTGTTCCGCCAGCGCGTTGCGGATGCCGTTCCCCAGTCCCAGATCGTCCTCGACGAGCAGTATTTTCATGCGGTTTCTTGTTTAGCAAAGTGCGGTATTTTAGCAAAAGTGTAATAGACAACCTTAGGCGGCCGGAATGGTTTAACATATACTTACAATGCCGGATTTGGCATGCATCATGCTTTCACATGCGACTCACTACCTTCACCGATTACACGCTGCGTTCCCTGATGTTTCTGGCCATGAACCGGGACCGTCTGGTCACGATCCAGGACATCGCCGATCTGCACGCCATTTCGAAAAATCACCTGACCAAGGTGATTCACCAGCTTGGCGTGGCGGGGCTGGTGGAAACGGTGCGTGGCCGCAATGGCGGCCTGCGCCTGAACCGCGAGCCGGAAGAGATCAATATCGGCGAAGTGGTGCGCGACAGCGAAACCGATTTCTTCATCGCCGAGTGCTTCGACAGCGAGCACAATAGCTGCACCCTGGACGGCGCCTGCTTCCTGAAATTCAAGCTGGGCCAGGCCACCGAATCCTTCCTGCAGGTGCTGGATGGCGTCACCCTGGCCGATCTGCTGCCCAAGCCGCGCAGCGCCGGCAAGGCGCAGCCGGTCAAGTTCATCGGCAAGGACAAGAAGGCCGGCAGCAAGGCCGCCTGAAGCCCGGGTGCCTTGCGCGTCCGATCGAAACAGCGCTTGACGCCATTCGTCAAAAACATGCACAATAAATGCATGTTTAAAAAAGGAGCGATTATCCATGCTGTCCACTGAACAAAAAACCATCATTTCCGCCACCGTGCCGATTCTGGAGGAGGGCGGCGAAGCGCTGACCCGCCACTTCTACCAGGTGCTGTTCCGCGATTTCCCACAGGTCGCGCCGCTGTTCAACCAGTCGCACCAGCACAGCGGCAACCAGCAGCGCGCGCTGGCCGGCGCGGTGCTGATGTATGCCCGCAATATCGAAAAGCTGGAAGCACTGGGTCCGCTGGTCGCCACCATCGTCAACAAGCACGTGGCGCTGCAAATCCGCCAGGAGCATTACCCGATGGTGGGTGCCAGCCTGCTGAAAGCCATCAGTGAAGTGCTTGGCCCGCAGGTGGCGACAGATGATGTGCTGAACGCCTGGGCCGCCGCCTACGGCCAGCTGGCCGCCATCCTGATCGATGCCGAAGGCCGCTCCTACGAGGATAAGGCGGCCGCGCCGGGCGGCTGGAGCGGTGCGCGCACCTTTATCCTGGCCGGGAGAACTTGCGAAAGCGAGGAAATCACCTCCTTCCTGCTCAAACCCGCCGACGGCAAGCCGGTGCTGCATTTCGAGCCGGGGCAGTACATTGGCCTGCGCGTGGAAATCGACGGCGCTGAAATGCGCCGCCAATATTCGCTCTCGGCCGAAAGCAATGGCGTGGATTACCGCATCAGCGTCAAGCGCGAGCCAGGCGGCAAAGTGTCGGAATGGCTGCATGAGCAGTTGCAGCCGGGCGATGTGCTGGACCTGTTCCCGCCCTCGGGCGCCTTCACCCTGCGCAGCGGCGAACGCCCGCTGGCCTTGATCAGCGGTGGCGTCGGCATCACGCCGACCCTGGCCATGCTGACCAGCGCCCTGCGCAGCGGCCGCGAAGTCCACTTCATCCATGCTGCGCGCCATGGCGGCGTGCACGCCTTCCGCGATGCGGTGGACCAGTTGGCGGACGAATATCCGCAGCTGCGCCGTTACTACTGCTACGCCGAAGCGCGCGACGGCCACGCCAAGCCGGATGCTGTCGGCCTGCTGGACAGCGAACGCCTGGCCGCCTGGCTGCCGGAAACGCGCGACATCGACGCCTACTTCCTCGGTCCGTTGCCATTCATGCAGGTGGTGAAGAAGTCGCTGCGCGAGCTGGGCGTGCCGGAAAACCAGACGCATTACGAGTTCTTCGGCCCGGCCGCCGCGCTGGCGGCATAAACCTGCCGCTTAACGCCAGTGCGCGGGCGGCTGGCTGGCCTCGGGACTGTTCAAGGCCTTGAGGAATGCCACCAGGTCCTGTTTCTCGGCAGGGGTCAGGATCAGGGGATAGCCGGCTTCCGCACTGCGGTAGTAAATCTCCAGTTCGACCGCCTCTTCCAGCGTGGCGACACTGCCGTCGTGCATATACGGCGCGGTCAGGGCCACGTTGCGCAGGCTGGGCGTGCGGAACTTGCCGATGTCGGCCGGTTTCAGCGTCAGCGCAAAACGGCCCAGCTCCGCCACATCCTCCTCGCTCAGTACATGGTCGCCCAGTTTTTCGGCTTGGGCGCGCAGGCGCACCAGGCGCGTGGTCAGCGCCGGCAGCTGCGGTGCGATGCGCTGCAGGCCCACGCTCAGGCTATGGAAATCGTCGTCGCTGAACAGGGCACTATCGCGCTCGATGCGATGGCAACTGGCGCATTTGGCCGCGCCCTGGAACAGGGCCAGGCCGCGCCGCGCCGAAGGGTTCAGCGCGGCCTGTTCGCCGCGGTAGTAGTAGCGGTCGAAAGGCGAATTCCCGGCGATCAGGGTGCGCTCAAAACTGGCGATGGCCTGTGCGACCTGGCTGGCGGTAATGGACTGTGGCGCGGCGCCGAAGGCCAGGCGGAACTGGCTCAGATAGGCCGGATCGGCGCGCACGATGGCCAGCAGTGCATCCTCGCTGGCCAGCCCGTGTTCGCGCGTGTTGGTGAAGGGATCAAGCGCCTGCGCTTCCAGGGTGGGCTGGCGTCCTTCCCAAAACTGGCTGGCGTTATAGGCGGCGTTCAGAATGCTCGGCGCGTTGCGCGTGCCGCTCCTGCCGCCGATGCCCTTGGCCAGCGCCTCGCCATCGCTGAAGGCGCGCTCGGGCTGATGGCAACTGGCGCAACTGATCTGCCCATTACCGCTCAGGCGCTTGTCGTAGAACAGGGTCTTGCCGAGCGCGATGCGGGCCGGATTGTCGGAGCTTGCCGCGGATAGCGGCGGCAGGCCACTTGGATGCGTGCCGTTCTCGCCAGCCAGCAACGCAGGCATGGCGCTGCCGGCGGCCAGCAGTCCGCCAAGGCTTAACGTGCGCAAGTTGCGGCGCAGACGGCGCCAGATTTCTCGCTGCATTTCTCTCCTCGTTCCCGCTGCTTTCGGATGCAGCCCAGCTGTGTTTCTACACCAGCTTTCCGGGGCGGATACTCTCCATTTTTCACTTGATCAATATTTTATTTGTAACGTTGTATGTTTGCTATTGATTTAGTTTATTGGCAAGTTTTCGCTTGATTGACGCTAGCGCTCCATGCAAAGCTATGCATGTCCTAATTTCCTTGTGGAAATTGCCATATTTTTCCCGTTGATTGGTTCTGGGCCGGTTTTCTTGTGAAGGGGTGGCGGCAATGCGGTTTCGATCGGATTGGAGCGGTGCGCTGTTCAGGGCACGAAGAACGTCATATATCTTGCTGGCGGTGCTGGCCTGCGCTGGACTGGGCCGCGCAGCGATGGCCGACGAGATCCGTTACGTCTACGACGAAGGCGGCCGGCTGGTGCAAATGGTGATGGCGGATGGCTCCAGCGTCGAATACCGCTACGATGCGCTGGGTAATATCGGCAGCGTGAAAAAGCTCAGCGCCACCACTGTCGCCATCACCGAGTTCTCACCCAATTCCGGCGGCGCGGGCGATACGGTGCGGATCTATGGCAGCGGTTTCGATCCCAGCCCGGCTGCCAATATGGTCCGCTTCAATGGCGTCCAGGCCCAGGTATTGAGCGCCAGCAAGGTCGAAATCGGCGTGGCAGTGCCGGCCGGCGCCGCCAGCGGCAAGATCAGTGTCGCCAACGCCAATGGCACAGCCAACAGCGCCCAGGACTTCAGGATCGGCCAGCCGGGTGCGCCGACCATCACCTCGTTCGCACCCACCATCGGCGAGCGCGGCACCGTCGTCACCATCGTCGGCAGCAATTTCGCCGCCGAGCGGGCGGGCAACAAGGTCGGCTTCGGCACTTTGCAGGGCTATGTCAGCAGCGTAGCGACGGGACAGCTGGCGGCCATAGCGCCGGGGGCTGGCGAGTCGGGCAGGATTTCCGTGACCACGGTCCAGGGCCGGGCGGTCAGCAGCGCCGATTTCTATTCGGTGCCGAATGGCGTGAACGTGGCCGACATCGAGTACACCGGCCGCCTGCAGGTCGGTGCACCGCCGCAGACAGTGACCATCCTCAATCCCGGCAAGAAGGCAATGCTGCTGTTTGATGGGAATCAGCGCGATCAGCTGTTCCTGCTGTCTGCGGGCGGCAATTTTGCCGGCAACTTAAACCTCAACGTTTATCGTGGCGATGATGCCAACTTCTTTGCGAGCCTGGGCGCCAATACCGCGGTGGATTTGCCGCCGCTGCCGACCGGCGCCACCTATACCCTGATTCTTGCTCCGGGCGCCGGCGACAAGGGAAAGATCGACCTGCAACTGAAAGCGGAAGCGCGCGGCGTCCTGGTACTGGATGGTGATCCGCTGCCGGTGGCGCTGACGCCAGGCCAGAACGGCCGCTATACCTTCAGCGGCCGCGCGGGGCAGGGCGTGGGCCTGGGCTTTGTCAATGTGGCGACGCAGCCGGCCAGCCAAAGCATCAGTTATCGCATCTTTAACCCGGACGGCAGCCAGCTCTTCAGCGACAACCTAAGCAATAGCACCATGCTGCCGCTGCTGCCGGTGAACGGTAGTTATGCCTTGCTGCTTGACCCGCCAGGCATGACCAGCGCCAGCCTGCAACTGCTTGCGTCCTCCGACCTGGGCGGGCAGCTGGCGGCCGATGGCCCGGCCCTGAGCTTCAACAGCAGCCGCGCCGGCCAGAATGGACGCTATACCTTCAGCGGCTCGGCCGGACAGAAATTTTGGCTGACCTTCTCCAATGTGGCCTTCCCCGCCAATGCCACCGTGCGCGTGCTGAAGCCGGACGGCAGCGCGCTTGTCAGCATGGCAGTTGCCACCGCGCCGGTAAACCTGGATATTCCCGCCTTGCCGGGCGACGGCGTGTATGCGGTGTTCATCGATCCGGTTGGCGCCGCGACCGGCAAGGCCGATGTGCAGCTGAAGAGGGTTCCCGCCGATTACGAGGCGGCGCTAAGCATCGATGGCGCGCCGCTTACGCTGGATCTGCCTGTCCACCAGCGCGCCATGCTGAGCTTTGACGGCACGGCGGGCCAGCGTCTGGGCATCGGCTATAGCGGTGTGAGTACAACGCCGCCCTACCAATCGATATACTTCACGCTCTTCAAGCCCGACGGCACGATCCTGGTCAACGAAAGCGGCAGCTCGAACGCCAGCACCAATCCGCCGGCCTTGCCGGTGAGCGGCGTGTACAAGCTGGCGCTATCCGGGGTGGCGCCCAACACAGCGCTGAAGGCGACGGTCACGGTATCGGCGGATGTCCCCGGCTTGCTGAACGCCGATGCGCCGCCGCTGCCATTCATCAGTACGCGGCCGGGCCAGAACGCGCGCTTTACCTTCAACGGCAATGCGGGCCAGCTCCTGGGGCTGACTTACTCGGGATCGACCTTCCCCGGCGGGGCCACCATCTCTGTCTTGCGGCCGGACGGGACCAGCATGGCGCAAGTCCATTCCACCAGCAGCGCGGACATCGATCTGCCGGCCTTGCCGGTAGCCGGCAGCTATACCGTTTTCATCGATCCCGTGAATATCGCCGTAGGCCAGGCCAATATACAGTTGCGCACTTTGCCGCCCGATAGCATCGGTGTCATCGCCATCGACGGACCCCTCGTGACGCTCGAGTTGCAGGCGCACCAGAAAGCGGTGCTTGGCTTCGAGGGCAGCGCCGGCCAGCGCCTGGGTCTCGGGTATACGGGCGTCAGCAGCGTTCCAGCCAATCAGATGGTGTATTACCGCATCTACAAGCCGGATGGTAGCCAGCTGTTCAGCGAGAGCTGGAATGGCAACTACAGCAGCGATGTGCCGGCCTTGCCCGTCAGCGGCCGGTATACGCTGCAAGTGCAGCCGGCCGGCGCGGCGTCGGCCAAGGTGACGCTGGCGCTATCGGCCGATGTGGCAGGTACCCTGGTCCAGGGTGGTCCGGCCGTGCGCTTTGTCAGCAGCCGCGCGGGCCAGAATGGGCGTTTCACCTTCACCGCTGCGGTGGGGCAGGCCGGATCGTTGCAATTCAGCGGCGGCACCTTCCCGTCTTCGGCCAGCGTCCTTGTGTTCAGGCCAGATGGCGCCATCGTCGCCAATACCAGTATCGGCACCAGTGGCACGGTTAATCTGCCCGCCTCGCCGCTGGCCGGCACGTATACCGTTTTCATCAATCCAGCTGCCGCCACCAGCGGGCAGGTGGATATCCAGTTGAAGTGATGCCAGTCGTTTCGAATTCATGAGAGATCGTGCCATGACTGTACGAGGGAATGCTGCCATGTCTGAATGTGAAACGACGAGTCGCCGCCTGCGCTGGCTGTCCGCCTTGCTCCTGCCGGTGTTGCTGGCCGCGCCGGCCGGGGCGCAAAACACTGCGTCCGTTGCAGTGCTTCCGAGTCTGCAAAAATTGGCCGCGCCAGCGCCGTTGGTGCGGTCCGGCCAGAGCGCAACCCAGTTGCCGGACGGGCGCTGGTTGCTGCTGGGCGGGCAGGGCGTGGATCGGGAGGCCGTGGCTGGCGTCGCACTGCTCGACGCTCAGACCGGCAAGAGCGAGAAACTGGCTGCGACACTGTTGCAGGCCCGCCGCGGCCATAGCGCCAGCCTGTTGCCCGATGGCTCAGTACTGCTGCTGGGCGGGGTGGACAGCGCAGGCAATGTGGTGGCGCTGGCCGAACGGTTCGATCTGGATCCGGTCCGTTTGGATCAAGCCCGTTCCCAGGCCTTGCCGCCGCTGCCGCTGATCGCGCGCAGCGGCCATAGTGCCACCGTGCTGGCCGATGGCCGCCTGTTGATCGCCGGTGGCGCCGATGCGCGTGGCCGGCCGGTGTACGAGGCGGAAATCTATGACCCGCTCACGCGCCAGGTGGAGCGCTTCAATCCCAAGCTGGAAAGTGCCCGCATGAACCACCTGGCCGCCTTGCTGCCCAGCGCCGAGGTGCTGCTGTGGTCCGGCAGCGATGGCGAGAAGCGCAATCTCGACAGCGGTGAGTTGTATGATCCCGGCAGCCAGCGTTTCAGTAGCGTCAGCGCTGCCGGATTGGGCGAACTGGCGGCGCAGCTGGCCGCACCCGCGCCACTGGCGCTGGCGGGCAGCCGTCCGGAAGCCGAGTCCAATGCGGCGCCGGTGGACCAGCCCTTCGTCCTGCGCTTCAACCAGGCCATGGATGTGCGTTCGCTGAACGGCGCCAGCGTCACGCTGCTTGGCCCGCACGGCGCGGTGCCGCTGAAAGTGGTGCCGGTGGAGCAGGGCCTGCTGGCCTTTGTCAAACCGGCGGTGGACCTGCTGCCGGACAGCCGCTACACCTTGTTTGTCGACGGTGCGCGCAGCCGCAGCGGCGTGCCGCTCGGCTTTACCTCGCTCGGTTTCAGCACCGCGCGTTTGACGGGACCGGCCGGCGGGAATGCGGCTGCTGGAGGCGCAGACGCCGCACCGGCCTCGCTGACGCCTGCTCCAGGCATCGGCCAGGATGCCAACCGTTCAGGCGGCGGCAGCACTGCCAGCGGCGCGATCGGCAGCGGGGAAGTCGCCGGTGCCGCCACTCAGCCGGCGGCCGCCAGGCAGTACGGGGCGCTGGAAAAGCAGGCGATGGCCGCAGCGGAAAGCGTAATGCAGAGCGAAGTCTGGCAGCCCGACGCCACCGCCCTGAAAGGCGACTGGCGCGCCAAGCGCGGCGAGAGTCCGATGCAGAAACTGCCGCCGTTACAGGCGCCGCCCGGTGAAACCGCGCTGGCCGGCCAGGTGCTGACCATGCATGGCCGCGGCCTGCGCAATGTGCGCCTGCAGATCGGTGACCAGACGGTGCTGAGCGACGACACCGGCCGCTTCCTGCTGCGCGGCATTCCGGCCGGCGTGCAGGTGCTGAGCATCGATGGTTTCGCCGCCGACAAGGAAGCCACGCGCTACGGCTACTACCAGGTGCGCGTTGATGTCCATGCCGGGAAAACTACGACCCTCGGCTATACCATCTGGAGCAGCCGCCTCGATCCGGCCGGCAATGCTGCCATCGCCTCGCCCAACGACAAGGAAGTGGTGCTGACCTCGCCCCGCATTCCCGGTCTGGAACTGCGCATCCCGGCCGGCAGCGTGATCCGCGACCGCAGCGGCAAGATCGTCACCGAACTGAATATGACGGCCATTCCGGTGGATCGTCCGCCATTCCCGTTGCCGAATGCCGATGTGCCGGTCTACTTCACGGTGCAGCCGGGCGGCGCCTCGATCACCAGCACCAATAGTCGCAGCCAGCAGGGGGCGCGCCTGATTTATCCGAACTTCAGTGGCGCTGCGCCCGGCAGCCGCGTCGACTTCTGGAACTACGATGCGCGCGGCAAGGGCTGGTATGTGTATGGCCAGGGCACCGTTAGCCCGGACGGCAAGCAAGCCATTCCCGACGCCGACGTGAAGATCTACGAGTTCACCGGCGCCATGGTCTCCCTCCCCAGTAACGCTCCGCCGGAAGGTCCGCCGCCCGGCGGCTGCGGCAGCGGTGGTGGCTGCGACGGCAACCAGCCGCCCCAGCCCAGCGGTTGTGCCGGCGATCCGGTCGATTGTGCCACCGGCCTGTTTCTGAACGCGGCCACCGATCTGGTGGTGGACGACGTGCTCCCGTTACGCGTGTCGCGCAGCTATCGGCCGCGCGATCCGGCTTCGCGCGGCTTCGGTATCGGCGCTAACCTGGAATACGACTATTTTCTGGTAGGCGACACCAGTCCCTGGACATATCAGGAGCTGATTCTGCCCGATGGCGGCAGGCTGCGCTACAAGCGCATTTCCCCCGGCACCGGCACTGGCGATGCAGTCTATTTGCATACATCTTCTCCCACACGTTATTACGGTTCGGTGCTGCGATATAAGAGCAGCAACTGCTACTGGGAGCTGAAGCTGAGGGATGGCACAGCAATCTGCTTCCCCGAAGCGATGAGTTCACCGGTGGCGCGTGCGGCGGCGGCCACTTCGCTGAGCGACCGTAACGGCAATACGCTGACCTTCACCCGCACCAGCAACAATCTGACGCGGGTCACGTCGCCGAGCGGCCGCTACATCGATTTCACTTACGACAGCAAGAACCGCATCACGCAGGCCAGCGACAACGCCGGCCGCACCGTCGGCTATGAGTACGATACGGCCGGCCGTCTCATGAAGGTGACGGACGCACTCGGCCAGACCGAGTTGTTTACCTATGACGCTGCCCACAATATGCTGACGGTGCAGGATAAACGTGGCAATCTGATGGTGAGCAATGTGTACGACGCCAACAACCGCGTCAGCAAGCAAACCTATGCTGATGGCAGCACCAATCTCTTCAGCTATACCCTGAACGCGGCCGGCAAGGTGGTGCAGACCGACGTGACCAATGAGCGTGGCATCGTCAAGCGCATCGAGTTCGGTGCGGCGGGCTATGCGGCGCGCATGACCAATGCGCTTGGCTTGCCGGAACAGCAGACCGAAGTCTATGAACGCGACCCTGCCAGCAATCTGCTGCTGGCGCGCACCGATCCATTGGGCCGTAAAACCGCTTATGCGTATGATGAGCGCGGCAATTTGCTGACGCAGACCTTCTTTGCCGGGACTGCCGCGGCGGTCACGACCAGCATGACGTATAGCAGCGATTACAATCAGTTGCTGAGCCGGACCGATGGCGCGGGACGCAGCAGCAGCTGGACCTACGATAGCGTGGGCAATATGACTGAGGTGAAGGATGCCAACGGCAATATCATGCGCATCGCATACAACGGGGCGGGCCAGCCGGTGGAATTGACCGATGCCGAAGGCAAGATCACGCGCCTGTCCTATGACGGCTATGACTTCGCCGGCGTGACCGATGCGCTTGGCCACACCAGCATTTCCGCCACCGATACGCTGGGGCGGCGTCAGAGCATGTCCGACGCGCTGGGCAACCGCACCATCTTTGAGCAGGATGCCTTGGGCCGCATTACCCGCACCACGAATGCCCTCGAAAACAGCACCGCCATGGCCTATGACGGCAATGGCAATGGAACCTCGGTCAGGGATGCGAAGTCGAATCTGCACCGCTTCGGCTTCGATAAAAGCAATACCATGACCAGCACGGCGGATCCGCTGAACCAGAACGAAGCCTTCGAATACGATGCGGCCCATAATCTGAGCAAGTTCACCGACCGCAAGGGGCAGGTCAGCCGCTTGAGCTATGATGGGCTGGACCGGCTGAAAAGCATCAGCTACGCCGATGGCAGCACCGTTGGTTACACTTATGACGACGGCAACCGCCTGGTCCGGATCGTGGATAGCCTGAACGGCACCATCACGCGCGGCTACGACAGCTTCGACAATCTGACGCAGGAAACCACGCCCCAGGGCCGCATCGACTACACCTACGACAAGTACGGCCGCCGGACCTCGGTGACAGTGGCTGGCCAGCCCACCATCAGCTACGGCTACGATACGGGCGGCCGCCTGATCCGCATCGAGCAGGCGGCCGGACTGTCCAACAACAATGCCGTGCAGCGGGTCGATTTCACCTACGACCGCAATAACGGCCGCAGCACCACAAGCTATCCGAATGGCGTGGTGCATACCAATACCTTCGACGACGCCGGCCAGTTGCGCGCCATCCGCTATAACAAGGCGGACGGCAGCCTGATTGGCGATCTGATGTTCGGTTATGATGCCGCTGGACGACGCATTGCCAGCGGCGGTAGCCTGGTGCGCGCCGTGCTGCCGGACGAGGTGAGTGAATCGACGGTGGATGCCGCCAACCGCCTGGTGAGTTTCAATGGACATAGCCTGAGCTACGATCAGAATGGCAATCTGCTCAGTGATGGTACCCAGACGTATGTTTGGAATGCGCGTGACCAGCTGGTGCAGATCAAGATGCAGGATGGGACGGAGATTGCCAGCTTCAGTTACGATGCACTTGGCCGGCGTCAGGGCAAGACCGTGGCCGGTGTGGGCAGCAGCTATCTGTATGACGGGGTCAACATCGTGCAGGAATTGAATGGGGCCAGCGCCAACGGCGGCAACCCGGCCAATGTGCGCGCCAATTATATTGTTGGCGGCGTCGACGAAGTGTTTGCCCAGACCAGTGGCAGCGGCAGCGACGCGCGCGTGACCAGCTATCTGAGCGACGCCCTGGGTTCGGTGATTCGCCTGACCGATGCGCAGGGCAATAAGGTGGTCGACTATCGGTACGGGCCCTATGGCCAGACCCAGGCCGATGCCGTCCATGCCAATCCTTTCCAGTACACCGGCCGCGAAAACGACGGCACCGGCTTGTATTACTACCGGGCGCGCTACTATTCGCCGGCCATGGGCCGCTTCATTCAGAGCGACCCGATTGGCCTGGGCGGCGGCATCAATATGTATGGCTATGTGAATGGCGACCCGGTCAGCAGGGTTGATCCGACCGGCGAATTCGGCGTGATCGGCGGGGTAATCGGGGGCGTGGGCAACCTGGGATATCAGTTGTACCGCAACGGCGGCAATTTAGGTTGTGTCAACTGGTGGCAGGTCGGCGCTTGGGCACTCACCGGGTCGGGGGCCGGCATCATGGCCCGCGCGGGCGCAGCCGGCGTCGGCAACTTCTTCTGGAATACCAGCCGCTTCTCGAATATCAGCAAGACCTACTGGGGGGCTCGCGGTGGGGCTGGCGGCATGAGCCTGGACCACTGGTTCTTCCCGCAGGCGGCGGCGCGCAACGGTTCGCTGCCATCAGGCCTGGTCAACGGCGGCTGGAATCTGCTGGAAATGCCGCGCGCACTGAACACCTGGTTGGGCTTCGCGCCAAACTGGGGCGGCACCCAAGCTGCGGTAGCCAATGCGGCGCGGGTCGGCATTCAGGTGGGTGTACCAAGCGTGGCGGGCGCCTCCGGCTATGCCGGTTATCAGATCGGGACCAAGGCGCAGCAGGATTCCTGCGGTTGTCAATAATGCGTGCGATCTGCATTCGATGCGGTCATGAGAAAGGCAGTCTGCCGGAACGCTGCCCGTCCTGTGGCTTTGCCCCGCGCAGCGACGAGGACAAGGCGCGCGCCCTGATCCTCTCGCTCGATTACGAGATCGGTGACGAGTACCGCGGCAAAAGCAAGGAGGAGTTGCGCGCGATCGGCGCCGCCATCCGCCGAGGCCAGCCCCATGCCTTCGATGAAGCCGAGGTGAGGGCGGTGATCGCATATGCGCGCGCAGTGCTGAACATTCCACCGCGCAAACTGCTGCTGGATGGCTTGCGTTGGCTGGCGCCGCCGCTGCTTTTACTGGCCCTGATCTATCTGCTCCTGTTTGCCAAACGCTAGACGGCGGGCGCTATTGCAAGACTTAGCATGCGCAAGTTGCGGCATCGGCGGCAGTGGATTTTTCGCAGCCTGTATGCCCTCATTTTCACTGTCCGCCGACGCAGCTCAGCAGTATTTCTACACCAGCTGTCAGGAGTAAATGCTCTCCATTTCTCACGAAAATTATGTTTTTTTCGTAATGTTGCGCGTTTATTACACTGTTAGCTCTGTAACAAGTTTTCGCTTGATCGTGCTCCGAACTCCATGCAAAGCTATATCAAGTTATTAATTTCCCTAGGGAAATTGCCATATTTTTCCCGTTGATTGGTTTTTGGCCAGTTTTATTGCGAAGGGGTGGCGGCAATGCGGTTTCGATCGGATTGGAATGGTGTCCTTTTCAAAGCGCAGAGAACGATGCGCACCGTGCTGGCGGCGCTGGCCATTTGTGCGGCCGGCGGTATGGCGGCGGCCGGCGAGGTCCGTTACGTCTATGACGAAACCGGACGGCTGGTGCAGGTCATCGCCGCCGACGGTGCCAGCGTCGAATACCGCTACGACGCCGTGGGCAATATCGCCAGCGTCAAAAAGCTGAGCGAAGCCACGCTTGCCATTACCGAGTTCTCGCCCAATGCGGGCGGCGCCGGCATCCCGGTGCGGATTTACGGCAGCGGCTTCGATCCCAGCCCTGCCGCCAACACGGTGCGCTTCAATGGCGTCCAGGCCCAGGTGGTCAGCGCCAGCAAGACCGAGCTGTCGGTGACGGTGCCGGCCGGCGCCACGAGCGGCAAGATCAGCGTCGGCAACGCCAAAGGTACGGCCAGCAGCGTGCAGGACTTCAAGATTGGCAACCAGCTGGCGCCCGTCATCACCTCCTTCTCGCCCACCATCGGCACGCGCGGTACGGCCGTGACGATCAACGGCAGCAATTTCGCCGCCGACCGCGCCGGCAACAAGGTCAGTTTCGGCAATATGCTGGGCAATGTCAGCAGCGCCGCCGTGGACAAGCTGGTGGCCACGGTGCCCGGCGCGGGCGCCTCGGGCAAGGTGGCCGTGACCACGGCGAATGGCCGGGGGCTCAGCAGCGAGGACTTTTATGCCGTGCCGACCGGTGTGAATGTGGCCGACATCGAATACACCGGCCGCCTGCAAGTGGGCGCGGCGCCGCAACCCGTGAACATTGTCAATCCGGGCAAGAAAGCCCTGTTGCTGTTCGACGGCACGCCGCGCGACCTGCTTACCCTGGTTTCTTCCGGCGGTAATTTCGCCGGCAGCGTGAATCTCACCGCCTACCGCAATGACGGCGCCAGCTTCCATTCCGCCGGCCTGAGCGCGGCCAGCGCCATCGACCTGCCGGCGCTGCCGGCCGGCGGCAGCTATACGCTGATCCTCAGCCCCGGCGCCACCGACAAGGGCAGGATCGATCTGCAACTGAAGCCGGAAGCGCGCGGCACGCTGGTGCTGGATGGCGACGCGTTGCCGGTGACGCTGACGCCGGGCCAGAACGGCCGCTACACCTTCACCGGTCGCGCAGGGCAGGGTATTGGCCTGGGCTATCTCAACGTGGTGACCGTACCGGCCAGCCAGAGTATCTACTACCGCGTCTTCAATCCGGATGGCACGCAGCTGTTCAGCGACAGCTGGAGCAACAGCAATAGCAACACGCTGCCGCTGCTGCCCGTGAATGGCAATTACGCGCTGCAGGTTGACCCGAGCGGCGTCGCCAGCGCCAGCCTGCAGCTGATCGCGTCCTCCGACTTGACCGGGCAACTGGCGGCCGATGGACCGGCACTGACTTTCAATACCAGCCGCGTAGGCCAGAACGGCCGCTATACCTTCAGCGGCGCGGCGGGCCAGAAATTCTGGCTGACCTTCTCCAACGCAGCCTTCGCTGCCGGCGCCAGCGTGCGCGTGCTGAAACCGGATGGCAGCGCGCTGGAATCGAGTTCCGTCAGTACGGGCGTCAGCAATCTGGATATCCAGGCCTTGCCGGTGGCCGGCACCTACACGGTGCTGATCGACCCGAGCGGCCTTACCGTCGGCAAAGTGGATATCCAGCTCAAATCCGTGCCGGCCGATAAGACTGGAACCATCGAGATCAATGGTGCGGCATTACCGCTGGAACTGGCCGTCCACCAGAAAGCCGCGATCACCTTCAGCGGCACGGCGGGCCAGCGTCTGGGCCTGGGTTATACCGGCGTCTCGACCCTGCCGGCCAACCAGAGCATCTATTACACCGTCTACAAACCGGACGGCACGCAGCTGTTCAGCGACAGCTGGAGCGCGAACAACAGCAATAATCTGCCAGTCCTGCCGGCGACGGGCGACTACAAGATCGCCGTCTACAGCAACAATATCAGTGCCTCGCTGAATACCACGCTGACCCTGTCGGCCGATATCGCAGGCGCGCTGGAAGCCGATGGCGCCACCGTCACGCACAATAGCGACCGCGTGGGCCAGAACGGGCGCTATACCTTCAGCGGCGCGGCCGGACAGAAATTCTGGCTGACCTTCTCCAACGGCAGTTTTGCCTCCAGCGTCAACGTGAACGTGCTGAAACCGGACGGCAGCTCGCTGGTCACCGGTTCGGTCGCCAAGTCCTCGGTCGACCTGGATATTCCCGCTTTGCCCGTTGCAGGCACCTACACGGTCTTCATCGACCCGCCCGGCATCATCACCGGCAAAGTGGACCTCCAGCTGAAAGGCGTGCCGGCCGACAGGACGGGCACGATCGAGATCGACGGCGTGCCGCTGGCGCTGGATCTGGCGGTCCACCAGAAGGCCATGATCAGCTTTAATGGCACGGTTGGCCAGCGCCTGGGCCTGGGCTATACCGGCGTGGCGACGATACCGGTCAACCAAAACATCTATTACACCGTCTACAAGCCCGATGGCACGCAGTTGTTCAGCGACAGCTGGAGTAGTAATAACAGCAATAACCTGCCTGCATTGCCGGTGGCGGGTGAGTACAAGATCGCCGTGTACAGCAATAACGTCAGCGCTTCGCTGAAAACCACGCTGACCTTGTCGGCCGATCTTGCGGCCGCGCTGGAAGCCGATGGCGCCACCGTTACGCACAACAGCGACCGCGTAGGACAGAATGGCCGCTATACGTTCACGGGCAGCGTGGGCCAGAAGCTGTGGGTGACGCTGTCCAACGGCAGTTTCGCTTCCGGCGTCAGCATCTCGGTGCTGAAGCCGGACGGCTCCGCGCTGGTTTCCAGCTCGGTCAGCAAGTCCGTTGTGAACTTCGATATTCCGGCGCTGCCGGTGGCCGGGACGTACACCGTCCTGGTCGATCCAAGCGGCATCGTCACCGGCAAGGTGGATATCCAGCTGAAGAATGTGCCGGTCGACAGGACCGGTACGATCGAGATCAACGGCGAGTCCCTGCCGCTCGATCTGGCCATCCACCAGAAAGCCGTGATCAGCTTTACCGGTGCGGCGGGACAGCGCCTGGGCCTGGGTTATACCAATGTGGCGACTGTCCCGGCCAGCCAGAGTATTTCCTACGTCGTGCTGAAACCGGACGGCAGCCAGCTGTTCAGCGACAGCTGGAGCAACAGCAATAGCAACAACCTGCCGGTGCTGCCGGTGGCGGGCGAGTACAAGATCAGCATCGCGCCATCCAATATCGCCGCTTCCGCCAGCCTGGTGCTGACAGCATCGGCCGATATCGCGGGCGTGCTGACCGTCGATGCCGCGCCGCTCACCTTCATCACGGCGCGCGTGGGGCAGAACGGCCGCTTCACTTTCAGCGGCGAGGCAGGGCAGAAGCTGTGGCTGACACTGGCCAACGGTAACTTCCCTTCCAGCGTCAGCGTCAGTGTGCTGAAACCCGATGGCAGCGCGCTGGTCTCGACTTCGGTCTCCACCTCGGTCAACAATCTGGATATTCCCGCCTTGCCGGCGGCAGGTACTTACACGGTCTTCATCGACCCGAGCGGCATCGTTACCGGCAAAGTCGACGTGCAGCTGAAAGGCGTGCCGGCCGACCAGGTGATTCCGATCGCTGTCGATGGCAGCCCGGTGGTGCTCGATATGGCGGTGCACCAGCGTGCCACATTGAGCTTTGACGGCGTGGCGGGGCAGCGTCTTGGCCTTGGCTATACCAATATGTCGACCGTGCCGGCCAGCCAGAGCATCTACTACACTGTCTATAAGCCGGATGGCAGCCAGCTGTTCAGCGACAGCTGGACCTCGAACAACAGCAACAACCTGCCAGTTCTGCCGGTCAGCGGCGGCTACAAGATTGCCGTCTACACCAGCAATATCGCGGCCTCCTTCAAGGTGACGGTGGGTCTCTCGGCCGATTTGCCGGGTGCGCTGGAGACCGACGGCCCGGCACTGACCTTCAATACCAGCCGCGTAGGCCAGAACGGGCGCTTCACCTTCAACGGCACGGCGGGCAAGAAATACTGGCTGACCTTCTCGAATGGCGCACTGACGGCCGGTATTAGTGTCAGCATATTGAAGCCGGACGGCAGCTCGCTGGCCAGCACTTCGGCCAGCAACTCGACCTCGTACTTCGATATTCCAGTGCTGCCGGCCGATGGCGTGTACAGCATCTTCCTCGACCCAAGCGGTGTCACGGTTGGCAAGGTCGACGTACAGCTGAAGAGCGTTCCTGCCGATTTCGAGGCGGCGCTGGCCATTGATGGCGCGCCGGTCACGCTTGACCTGGCTGTCCATCAGCGCGCCGCGCTGAGTTTTAACGGAAGCGCCGGCCAGCGCCTGGGCGCGGGCTACACGGGCTTGAGCACCGTCCCGGTCAGCCAGTCGGTCTACTTTACCGTCTTTAAACCGGACGGCACCCAGCTGTTCAGCGATAGCTGGAGCTCGAACAACAGCAATAACTGGCCCGCCTTGCCGGTCGGCGGCAGCTATAAGCTGATCGTCTACGGTGCTGCGCTGAACAGCGCGGTGAAGGCCACGGTGACGCTGTCGGCCGATGCCGCCGGCGTGCTGGCGCCGGGCGCCGCGCCGCTGCAATTCCTCAGCACGCGGCCTGGCCAGAATGCTCGCTACAGTTTCAGCGGCGATGTCGGCCAGCGCCTGTGGCTGACGTATTCCGGCGCCACTTTCTCCGGCGGCGCCAGCATCTATGTGTATAAACCGGACGGCAGCAGCCTGGCTTCGACCAGTTCCAGCAGCACCACGGATCTGGACTTGCCCGCCTTGCCGGTGGCTGGCACGTATACCGTGTTCATCGACCCTGCCGCGGCTTCGGTGGGCCAGGCCAATGTGCAGCTGCGCGCCGTGCCGGCCGATAGCACGGCGGCTATCGCCGTCGACGGCGCACCGGTGGCGCTCGACCTGCAACTGCACCAGAAAGCGGTACTGAGCTTCGATGGCGTTGCCGGACAGCGCCTGGGCCTGGGCTACACAGGCTACGCCACGGTGCCGGCCAGCCAGTCCATCAGCTACCGCGTGCTCAAGCCGGACGGCAGCCAGTTGTTCAGCGATAGCTGGAGCAATAACAACAGCAACGATCTGCCAGTCTTGCCGGTCGGCGGAACCTATACCGTGCATGTGCAGCCGCCCGCCACGGCCACGGCGAAGGTGACGATCAGCTTGTCGGCCGATGCGCCAGGCACCCTGGTGCCAGGCGGGGCGGCCGTACGCTTCGCCAGCAGCCGCGCTGGGCAGAACGGGCGCTTCACTTTCGCCGGCACGGCGGGGCAGACCGGACCGCTGCAATTCAGCGGCGGCACCTTCCCGTCTTCTGCCAGCATCTATGTCTACAAGCCCGATGGTAGCGCCCTGACCAGCACCAGCGTCAGCACCAGCGGCACGCTGAATCTGCCGGCCTTGTCCGTTGCCGGAACTTATACCGTTTTCATCAATCCTTCTGCTGCCACCACCGGCCAGGTCGATATCCAGTTGAAGTGATGCCGGCCGTTCGAATTCATGAGAGACAGAACCATGACTGTACGAGGGAATGCCGCAATGTCTGAACGTCACGTGATGAGCCGCCGCCTGCGCTGGCTGCCTGCCTTGCTTCTGCCCGTGCTGCTGGCTGCGCCGGCTGGGGCGCAAAATACCACTGCCGACGCGCAGCGTCCCAGCCTGCAGAAGCTGGCCGCGCCGGCGCCAATGGCACGGCCGGGCCAGAGCGTCACCCAGTTGCCGGACGGGCGCTGGCTGCTGCTGGGCGGGCAGGGCGTGGACCAGGAGGCCGTGGCTGGTGTCGAATTGCTGGATGCGGCGAGCGGCAAAAAGGAAAAGCTGCCCGGCGCGCTGCTCCTGGCGCGGCGCAGCCATAGCGCGACCCTCCTGCCCGACGGCAGCGTGCTGGTGCTGGGTGGCGTGGACAGCGGCGGCAATGTGGTGGCGCTGGCCGAGCGGTTCGATCTGGATCAAGCCCGTTCCCAGGCCTTGCCGCCGCTGCCGCTGATCGCGCGCAGCGGCCATAGCGCTACCGTGCTGGCCGATGGCAAGCTGCTGATCGCCGGCGGTGCCGATGCGCGCGGCCGGCCGGTGTATGAGGCGGAAATCTATGACCCGCTCACGCGCCAGGTGGAGCGCTTCAATCCCAAGCTGGAAAGCGCGCGCCTGCACCACCTGGCCGCCTTGCTGCCCAGCGCCGAGGTGCTGCTGTGGTCCGGCAGCGATGGCGAGAAGCGCAGTATCGACAGCGGCGAGCTGTATGATCCCGGCAGTCAGCGTTTCAACCGCGTCAGCGCGGCCGGACTGGGCGAACTGGCGGCGCAACTGGCCGCGCCCGCGCCGCTGGCACTGGCGGGCAGCCGTCCGGAAGCCGAATCCAGCGCAGCGCCGGTGGATCAGCCCTTCGTCCTGCGCTTCAACCAGGCCATGGATGTGCGCTCTCTGAATAGCACCAGCGTCACGCTGCTTGGTCCGCACGGCACGGTGCCGCTGAAAGTGGTGCCGGTGGAGCAGGGCCTGCTGGCCTTTGTCAAACCGGCGGTGGATTTGCTGCCGGATAGCCGCTATACCCTGTTTGTTGACGGCGCGCGCAGCCGCAGCGGTGTGCCGCTGGGCTTTACCTCACTCGGTTTCAGCACCGCGCGCTTGACCGCGCAAGCCGGCGGCAATGGGACTTTGGGCGGAACTGATGCCGCGCCGATCTCGCTGCCGCCTGCTCCCGCTGCCAGCCAGGACGCCAGCCGTTCCGGGGGCGGCGGCACTGGCAGCGGCGTGAGCCTCGGCGATACCGCTGTCAATGCCGCCACTCAGCCGGCAGCCGCCAGGCAGTACGGGGTGCTGGAAAAGCAGGCGATGGCTGCAGCGGAAAGCGTGATGCAGAGCGAAGTCTGGCAGCCCGATGCCACCGCGCTGAAAGGCGACTGGCGCGCCAAGCGCGGCGAGAGTCCCATGCAGAAACTGCCGCCGTTACAGGCGCCGCCCGGTGAAACCGCGCTGGCCGGCCAGGTGCTGACCATGCATGGCCGTGGCCTGCGCAATGTGCGGCTGCAGATCGGTGACCAGACGGTGCTGAGCGACGACACCGGCCGCTTCCTGTTGCGCGGCATTCCAGCCGGCGTGCAGGTGCTGAGCATCGACGGTTTCGCCGCCGACAAGGAAGCCACGCGCTACGGCTACTACCAGGTGCGCGTCGACGTGCATGCCGGGAAGACCACGGCCCTCGGCTATACCATCTGGAGCAGCCGCCTCGACCCGGCTGGCAATGTCGCTATCGCCTCGCCCAACGACAAGGAAGTGGTGCTGACCTCGCCCCGCATCCCCGGCCTGGAACTGCGCATCCCGGCCGGCAGCGTGATCCGCGACCGCAGCGGCAAGATCGTCACCGAACTGAATATGACGGCCATTCCGGTGGACCGTCCGCCATTCCCGCTGCCGAACGTCGACGTGCCGGTCTACTTCACGGTGCAGCCGGGCGGCGCCTCGATCACCAGCACCAATAGCCGCAGCCAGCAGGGCGCGCGCCTGATTTATCCGAACTTCAGTGGCGCTGCGCCCGGCAGCCGCGTCGATTTCTGGAACTACGATGCGCGCGGCAAGGGCTGGTATGTATATGGCCAGGGCACCGTCAGCCCGGACGGCAAGCAGGCCATTCCCGACGCCGACGTGAAGATCTACGAGTTTACCGGTGCCATGATTTCCGTGCCCAGCAACGGCCCGCCGGAAGGTCCGCCGCCCGGCGGCTGCGGTGGTGGCGGCAGCGGTGACTGCAACAGCGACTCCAACCAGCCTTCCCAGCCCTCGGGCTGCGCCGGCGATCCGGTCGATTGCGCCACCGGCTTGTTCCTCAATAATGCCACCGACCTGGCGGTGGATGACGTGGTGCCCCTGCGTGTGACGCGCAGCTATCGCCCGCGCGATCCCGCTTCGCGTGGCTTCGGTATCGGCACCAATCTGCAGTACGACTACTTCCTGGTGGGTGACACCAGCCCCTGGACTTACCAGGAGCTGATCCTGCCCGATGGCGGCCGCCTGCGCTACAAGCGCATTTCCGCCGGCACCGGCTACACAGATGCGGTTTACCAGCACACCACCTCCACCACGCGCTACTATGGCTCGATCCTGCGCCACAAGGGCGGCAGCTGTTACTGGGAATTGAAACTGAAGGATGGTGAAGCCATCTGCTTCCCCGAATCGATGAATTCGACCGTGGCGCGCGCGGCGGCGGCCACGTCGTTGTCCGACCGCTACGGCAATACGCTGACCTTCACCCGCACCAGCAATAATCTGACGCGTGTTACGTCGCCCAGCGGCCGTTATATCGACTTCGTCTACGATAGCAAGAACCGCATCACCCAGGCCAGCGATAATGCAGGGCGGACCGTGGGCTATGAATACGATGCCGCAGGACGGCTGGTCAAAGTGACCGACCCGTTGGGCAATACGGAGCTGTTCACCTATGACGCGGCCCACAATATGCTGACGGTGCAGGATAAGCGCGGCAACCTGATGGTGAGCAATGTGTATGACGCCAATTACCGCGTCAACAAGCAGACCTATGCCGATGGCAGCACCAATCTGTTCAGCTATACCTTGAATGCGGCCAGCAAGGTGGTGCAGACCGATGTGACCAATGAACGCGGCATTATCAAGCGTATCGAGTTTAATGCGGTTGGCTATCCGCTGCGCATTACCACGGCGCTCGGCCTGCCGGAGCAGCAGGTTGAAGTCTATGAGCGTGACCCGCTCAGCAACCTGCTGCTCTCGCGCACCGATGCATTGGGCCGAAAAACCGCCTATACCTATGACGATAACGGCAATCTGCTGACCCAAACCCTGTTTGCCGGCACCGCTGCCGCCGTTACGTCGACGATGACCTACAGCAGCGATTTCAGCCAGCTGCTGAGCCAGACCGACGGCGCCGGCCGCCGCAACAGCTGGACGTACGATAGCCGCGGCAACGTGACCGAGGTAAAGGACGCCAATGGCAATACCACGCGCACCAGTTATAACAGCGCGGGACAGGCCGTGGAGTTCAGCAACGGTGAAGGGAAGGCCACCAGCCTGGCGTATGACGGTTACGATCTGGCCGGCGTGACTGATCCCTTGGGCCGCGCCATTGTCTCGGCCACCGACACGCTGGGGCGCCGCCTGAACGTGTCCGACGCCCTAGGCAACCGCATCGTGTTTGAACAGGATGCGCTGGGCCGCATCACCCGCATCACCAATGCCCTTGAACAGAGCACCAATATGGGTTTTGACGGTAATGGCAACAGTACTTCGCTGCGCGACGCCAAGCTTAACCAGCATCAGTTTGGCTTCAGCAAGGTCAATACCTTGACCAGTGCGACCGACCCGCTGAACCAGAATGAAATCCTGGAGTACGACGCCGCGCATAACCTGAGCAAGTTCACCGACCGCAAGGGCCAGGTCAGCAGCTTCACTTACGATGGGCAGAACCGCATGAAGACGGCCAGCTTTGCCGACGGTAGCAGCATCGCCTATACCTATGACGCCGGCGACCGGCTGACCCGCATCGCCGACTCCGCGAACGGCGTCATCACACGCAACTACGACAACTACGACAACCTGCTCGAGGAAGTCACGCCGAAAGGACGCATCAGCTACGCCTATGATGCGTACGGCCGCCGTACATCGGCAACGGTGGCGGGCCAGCCCATCATCAGTTACAGCTATGATGCAGGGGGACGTCTCACCCGCATCGAGCAGGCGGCTGGCGCAGCCAACAACAATGCCGTGCAGCGCGTCGATTTCGAGTACGACCGCAATAACGCGCGTACCAAGGTGACTTATCCGAACGGCGTGGTGCGCGCCAACAGCTATGACGATGCCGGCCAGTTGACACTTATCCGCTACAGCAAGGCTGACGGCAGCTTGATCGGCGACCTGACTTTCAGTTACGACCTGGCGGGCCGCCGGACCGCCAGCGGCGGCAGCCTGGCGGGCACGCTCTTGCCCGAGGAGGTGAGCGAGGCCAGCGTGGACGCAGCCAACCGTCTGACCAGTTTCAATGGTCATGGCCTGAGCTATGATGCGAACGGCAATCTGCTGAGCGATGGCACGCAGAACTATGTCTGGAATGCACGCGACCAGCTGGTGCAAATCAAGGCGCTGGATGGTTCCGTCATCGCCAGCTTTGGCTATGACGCGTTGGGCCGGCGCCAGAGCAAGACGGTGGCAGGCGTGGGCAGCGGTTATCTGTATGACGGCATGAATGTGGTGCAGGAGCTGAATGGGGTCAATGCCGATGGCAGCGTGCCTGCCAATGTACGCGCCAACTATATTCTCGGCGGAGTGGATGAAGTGTTTGCCCAGACCAGCGGCACTGGCGCCAGCGCGCGCGTTGCCAGCTATCTTAGCGATGCCATCGGCTCGGTCATCCGCCTTACCGATGGACAGGGCAACAAGCTGGTCGACTACCAGTACGGCCCTTACGGGCAGACGCAGGCCGATGCCGCGCATGGTAATCCTTTCCAGTACACTGGGCGCGAGAATGACGGCACCGGCTTATACTATTACAGGGCGCGCTACTATTCGCCTGTGACGGGGCGCTTCATTCAGAGCGATCCGATAGGACTGGCTGGCGGCATTAATACCTACGCTTATGTGTATGGAAATCCCATCAGCAAGGTGGACCCGTCGGGAGAATTCGGCATCGTGGGCGGCCTGGTTGGCGCGGGCTTCGAACTGGGAATACAGGCTTACAAAAATTACCGTGACGGTTGCGATATATTTGACATCGATAATTACGACTGGTGGGATGTGGGAGTCTCCGCAGCCGTGGGCGCGCTGGCGCCGGGTATGATGAACGTTGGGAAAACCGCCTGGAAGTCCGGTAACGCGATCCGCGCGCTGTCCTCGCAAAGCGCCAATACAGCAAACCGCGCTGCGAAGATTGCTGGCCGGATTTCGAAGCACAAGAACAGCATCCGGGACATTGCCGCGACCCAGGCGGCGTATCAGGGAGCAAAGGCCGCAGCGAAGGCCGCGAACGGCGACGGCGGCGAATCATGTGGGTGCCAGCGATAAGATATGCGAAAGATTTACATTTACATTCTCGGTGTGATACTGCTTGGGCTGGTGCAGGGCTTTATCAAAAATGCCGCGCCCCATGGCGCGGTGTATTTCCTGATTATCGTTGCATACCTTGTAATACTCAGGGTGCTTGCCGAGAAGTTCGGCAAGCCCTAAGCGCGATGGTGGCACGCCGGCACTCTGTTGCTTTGTGCTATCCATGCAACTCCTGTTGCTATTCAACAGTCAGCGATTAGAGTAGACTGGTTTTCAGCGCATGCTGAAAGCCTGAGGGCGATGCATGCCGGCTTGCCCCATCCATACTCCGCTTTCCGTTATGAGTTTAGCCCGTGCTGCTGCCGCCAGAGGCTTTTCCCTGCTGCTTCTGGCGTGCCTGGCTGCTGTAATGGGCGCGAACGCGACCCCGGTCGTGACCGAGGCGCCCAACCACATCCTGCTGACCGGGCAGGAATATCCGCCTATGGCCTCGTCCCGCCTGCCGTTCGGCGGCTGGCTGACGCGCGTGGTGACGGAGGCTTTCAAGACGGCCGGCGTGGATGCGAAAGTGGAATTCGTGCCGAATAACCGCGCTATCCTGGGCGCCATGAGTGGCCCATACGACGGCAGTTTTGGCTGGACCCACACCATGGAGCGCGACCGCAAGCTGCTGTATTCGAGCATGCCGATCTACACCATGCGCATGGTGTTCTTCCACCGCCGCGGCGAGAACTATCCCTGGAAGACGCTGGAGGATGTGCGCGACTACCGGCTTGGCTTCACGCTGGGGAATTACTACTCCGACGAGCTGGCGGCCCTGCAGGCGGCCAAGAAGTTGAGGATAGACGAGACCAGCAACGACCTTTCCAACCTGCGCAAGCTGTTGGTTGGACGCATCGATCTCTTTCCGATGGGTGAAGAAGAGGGCAGGTTTATGTTAAAAACTAACTTCAGCCCGGAGGAACAGGCCCGCATCACTTCCCAGACAATGATATTGCGCGTGGTGCCGCTGTATCTGGTGATCCGGCGCAGCCATCCGCATGCCCAGGAACTGGTGGACAAGTTCGACCGCGGCTATAAGCAGCTGGCCGACAGCGGGCAGCTGGCCAAGCTGATAGAAGAGAGCAGAAAGGCCGTACTCAACACGCATCCATAGACACCGGGCGCAATGCTGGCCCCAGGGAGAATGCCATGCAGCGTTTTGCCTTCGCCAGTCTCGCCATCCTGCCGCCGCTGGCCCTTGCCCAGCAGGCCGGCGACAGCCTCTCCACCGTCGTCATCACCGCCCAGAAAAGAAGCGAAGCGTTGCAGCAGGCGCCGCTGAGCGTGACGGCGCTGACCGATGCGCAGCTGGAGCAGATGGGCGTGCAGACCCTGGCCGACGTGGCGCGCCAGGCGCCGGGGCTGAATGTGGTGTCTTCGGGGCCGGGGCAGAATATCCTCATCATCCGCGGCGTGTCCTCCACGGCGGGCACGGCGGGCACGGTCGGCTACTATCTGGACGATACCCCGATTTCCGCTTCCAGCAACGCGTCGCTGCTATCGCTGCGCGGCCTGATCGATCCCTCGCTTTTCGATCTGGCGCGGGTCGAAGTGCTGCGTGGGCCGCAAGGCACGCTGTACGGTTCCAGCTCCATGGGCGGCACCGTGCGCTATGTGACGCGCCAGCCGGACATGCGGCGTACCGGCGTGAAAGCCAGCGTGACCTTGTCGGCAACCGACGGCGGCTGGAACCGCGAAGGCAATGCGGTGCTGAACCTGCCGCTGATGGAAAACCGCCTGGCCGGCCGGCTGGCCGTGTTTTACCGGCGGGAAGCGGGCTATATCGACCGCTATCCCATCGACCCGAACAACTATCTCGGCATTGCGTCCGGCGGACAAAAGCAGGAAGATGCCAACACCGAAAAGACCACCGGCTTCCGCGCCATGCTCAAGCTCCGGCTGGACAATCAGCTCGATATTTCGGGTTCGCTGTTCAAGCAGAAGATGCGTCTGGGCGCGCCGTTCCAGATCGATGCGCCGCCTGGCGGGAAGGGGGCACTGATCCAGACCCGCCTGATGCCTGAACCCAGCGTACAGGACTCCACCCTCGGCAATCTCACGCTGCGCAAGGGCTTTGCCAATGGCGAGCTGGTTGTTACCAGTTCTTACTATCACCGCGAAGTGCAGGTGGCGGAGGATGCGTCGAAGGTTTTCTACTACTTCCTCAGTCCTGATCCGCAAACCTATGTCTATCCGCTGCTGATGACGGGTCGCTACATCAACCGCGAATGGACGCAGGAAGTGCGCTATGCCTCCGACTGGGCCGGACCGTTCCAGCTGATCGCGGGAGCCTTCTACCACAAGGTGAACGCGCCGCTGGCATCCTCGATCCCCGTCACGCCTGGCTACAACGAAGCCTTCGGCACCGATATCGGTAGCTTCTTCGATGGCGCGCGCCAGGCCACGGTCAGCGAGCGCGCCTGGTTCGCCGAAGGTTCCTACCGCTTCCTTCCCGCCTGGACCGCGCGCGTTGGCCTGCGCGCCTTCCGCATCAGCCAGACCTTTGCCCAGCAAGGCGACGGCTTCCTCAATGGCGGCCCCAGTTCGGTGGTGAGCGACTCCAGGGACAAGGGCTACAACCCCAAATTCAATCTCTCTTGGCAGATCGACCGCGACCTGCTGCTGTATGCCACGGCGGCCAAAGGCTACCGCCAGGGCGGGCCGAATAATCCCGCGCCCGCCAATGTCTGCGGCAAGGAGGTGGCGGGGCTGGGCCTGAGCGACAGCGCCCTGGTGCGCTTCGGCGCCGACACCTTGTGGAATTATGAGCTGGGGCTGAAATCCGAATGGCCGCAGCAGCGCCTGACGGTCAACGGCGCGCTGTACTACATCGACTGGAACAAGGTGCAGCAGCAGATCGTGCTTGATTGCGGTTTCAACATCACGGTGAACTTCGGCTCAGCCAAGAGCAAGGGCGGCGAGCTGGAAATAGCCTACCGTCCCACCACGCAGCTGACTTTGCGCGCCACCGGCAACTACACCTCCGCCACGCTGGACGACGACGTCCCCGGCACCGGCGCCCACCGCGGCGACGCCTTGCTCGACGTCCCGCGCTGGAACGGCTCCATCTCGGCCGACTATAACTGGCCGCTACGAGCTGGCTTGCAGGCGAACGCCCGCATCGACACCAGCTACTCCGGCAGCGCCGACACGCTATATGAACCGGACAGCCCCTTCCGCCGCCGCGGCGGCTACGCCCTGAGCAATCTGCGTTTCACGCTCGAAAATAAAAGCCAGCGCTGGACCGCCGCCTTCTTCGTCAACAACCTGTTCAACCGCTACGGCCAGACCGGCCTGCCCGTCGCCATCTCCGCCGACCTGCCGGCCACCCGCCGCCTCGCCATCACCCGGCCGCGCACGGTGGGCGTCAGCCTGAGCTACGTTCGCTGAGGGAAGCACCTGGCATAGTTCCGGCCCGTGGGCGGGTGTTGCGTGGACACACCTCTGACATTTGGGAGGCGGCACGGGCTATCCGCTTGTGGTAGCCATTGCGCCGCCCGGCGCGCGGTGGCCGTGGCAAAAACTTTTCGCTGCGACTGATTCGCCGTGGCGAGCGGCCGTTTGGTGGAGCGCGGCGACCTGCGCTTCTGCTCGCCAAAGCATCAGCAGATCGTGCCGGCATTTATCTCGCTAGGCGGAAGATGCTAGTAACCCCGGCTTGACATGCGCATATGGTTATTATATTTGTAATTAAGTGGTTGTTAATTCCTGAGACCATTTGTCAAAATAAAAACTCTTACCCTGCCTGACAGTGAAAAATTATTGGAGAACATCCGATGTTTACTAATCCGCTATCAATTATTTCTGACTATGCAAAAGAACCCTTGCTGGCAAATGCTACAAATAAGGCCTCTCAGACGAGAAGAGCGTTGCGGCGGGCGCGGGACGAAAAAATTCGCTTATTTAAGCCTTACGTTGAAGAGGCGTTTAAATTTTCAGCACTGCAACCAGTTTCCCGGCGATTTAAAATTGCCTTGCATGGCAACGACGCATTGGCTCCTTTGACGCTAATCAAGGAACACTTCCTCACCGTGCATATGCCTGAGCCCGACAACCGATCGTCTGACCGCCTATTTTTCGATAACCATGAAATTCACCGTTCCAATTGGCGTTGGGAGGCGGATAACAGGACCATCGGCTGGAACCAGTCCGATGCCAATGGCGGCCATGCTGGGCAAATAACCTTCTGCCTTGGTTACTGGTCGCTGGCTGGGCATATTGAGGTGGCGGGAACTGGTTTCCATGCCACGGGACAGGCGGCGCCGGCGATCTTTGACTGCGAATTGTCCGCCGATGACATTGCCTATCATGCCGAGGATGGAAGCCTGAAATGGGACGAGTCAAAGTGGGAACAGGCGACATGGTCGTCGCCAGCCCTGCGTTTTGAATTCGGCGTGGAGTGCCGGGAAACGGGCGGGGCCAAGGAATACCGGATCGCCACAACCTTCATCGATATCCAGACCGAAAGGCGGTGGCAACCGCGACCTTCCTATCCGAGCGATGCCGACGAGTCTCCTGCCTGCTTTGTCGTGTCCATCAGCGATGCCAACCGCTTGATTTTCGAGTACATCGACGACGGACATCCCCCGCTGGATAATCGCAGCGACCTTCAAAAGGAAGTGGATCGGACAGTTCAAAGCGTCTTCCCCTGGAGAATGGAGCTCCAGCTCGACGAGTTCGCCACGTCGTTCAAGGGGGCGCTCGTCGTCCAGGGGGATGATGGAGAAAAGCATCTTTACGCCATTAGAGGGCAATATCCACTCATGTCTATGCCGCTGGCCGCCCATGAGCCGGTCGCCGCCCATGCAATGGCAGCGCCGCTCAATGTTGTCACGCTCCTCAACCTGGACCCTTATGTTCTCACCGATCTCGGTGTGGTCGATGATGTACAGCGAAGCGCTCGGAAGAGCCTAGACCATATCATCCGCCACCATGTGGACGATCCCTGGCGCAGTATGTTCCTGCCGCCAGAGCCGCTCCAGCCAGATGAGGCGCGCATTGCGGCGACCCCGATTGGCGCTGAGGATCCCACCGTCTTCTATAAGAAACTTGGCATCCCTTATCTTACGGTATCGCTGGCGCGAGCGGACGATCCCGAAGGCTATGCCAAACAGCTCAACCAGGAACGCGCATATTCCCGCCTTCGAAATACCATGAGCCAGAGCAAAGTTTATCGTGAACACCTGGCCATGCTCTATCAATTTCACTGGAGGAATAAGTTCCAGGTTACAAAAGAATATTTTGCGGATGAAAACCTTGAAGTGGATAAGAAGAAGCAAGAAATTCTCGCTTCCATGGATAAGGCGAAGGCGTTCATGCACGAGCGGCTGGCAGGGCTGGTCAACGAGGAGGATAAGAAGAACTTGCAGGAGTGGCTGGATGAACAGCTGACTGTAGGCCAGTATGCTATCGACAACAGGAAATATTGGTCATGGAAGGTATTCCACCAGGTTACCAATCTCAATGAGATTAATCGGATGCTGGTCCAGGTGGCGCCTGGCGGCGAATCCGCCGGGGCGGCACGCAAGATACAGCGCTACAGCACGCTCTTGACAATGCTTGATTCGTCGAATTTCTTCGCCGAACGCTACGCCCGCTCCATGCAGGTTTTCAGTCTGCTGACGCTGCTGGGCGATCAGATCGATCTGAGCATGAAGACGAAGATGATGCAAAAAATCATTGATCACGTCATAGAGGAGTACAGCTCCAGCAGAAGCGGCGAGGCGGACGCCAGGCTGAAGGTAATTATGGAGGAAATGCGTAAATACAATGATGACAAGACGGCGCAGCTGACCGATGGTTTTGCGAAAGTCTTCAAACGTTTCCTGACGTTGACAGAAGAATTCGGAACAATAAAGCGTGGGTATTTTGATATAAAAAATTGGCGCTGGCTGAAGGCGCAGGAGGAACTCATTTTAGGCGCCTTGACACAGGAGTTGTCCGAGGAATGGCAAACAAATCCCACCCGTTGGCAGCGCGCCAAATCCGCTTTCGGAAATTTGAGCGATTACCTGTCTTCGATGGCGGCGGTGGTGATCAGTCTCTTCGGCATTGCCGCCAACATCTATACCTTGGCGACCAGTTGGAACGAACTGACCGATGTGCGCAAGGGCAGTCTGATTACCCTGGGAGTTGGCCAGTTCGCTTATCTGCTCGCTTTGATCGTAAAAGGAGGGCTGGAAGTGCGCGCCGGCTGGGGAATCCTGCGCGGACCCGGTGGTTTCTTTAATAACCTGATCAAGAAAGGTACGCTCAACAGTAGCGAGATTGAGGATTTCTATCGCTCGGGTTTCTTGAAATGGCTGGCCAGAAGCCAGACAGCGGAAGGACTGCTCGCTGCCGAGCAGCTGGGGGCGCGCTTTGCTGCGCGGGCGCCAGCGGGCACCAAGCTTGCCGCCAAGGCAGTCGGGCGCTTCCTGGGCCGCGGCATGCTGCGGATAGTGGCCGTGATCAACGCACTCGTTCTGGGCGTGGTTGGCGTGATCACGGCCGCAATCGACTTGGCGAATTCCAAGGAGCCCTTGCAAAAGGCCATGAACTCCATGTTCGTGATTGCCTCGCTGCTGGAATTTGCTGCTGGTTTGCTCGAGGTCGCGTCCATGGCTACCGTGGGGACGCTGTCGGTCGCTATCTCGGTCGGATCCTGCGTACTGTCGGGGGCTGCGGTGTTCTTCTTGGTTATCGGCCTGGTGTTGCTGATCGTCTTCCTCACTCAGCATGCGGATTCGCCGCTTAAGAAATTCTACCAGGAGGCGGCGGTGCCGGTGGGACTGGCACGATCGGGAACGGTCGTAATCAACGACTTTTCCGCCTCGGTTGCCAAAAATGACGCGCTTATCGAGCGTGGATTTGTTATCGGCGACCCCTCCCTGGTGCGGGTGCTCTCCCTCACCTTGGATGCCGTCAGTACGGGGACTGAGAAAGGGACGACGGCAACGGTATTTGATATCGAAACCAACGACGACGACCTGTTGCGCCTTAGCACCGTCAATCTTGCTGAAGACCACGATGCGGAGGCGCGCTTGCTGGTCTGGAGCCAGAAACTCGCCGCCTTGGTACCGATTCATCACGATACTCTCGATTCGGACCATATCCTGCCCACCGCTGAGATCGTGGATGGTGTGATGGACTCGCGTGGTCTGGTCGAGCGGGCCAAAGTGTTCCTGTATTTCCTGATTAATGGGACACGCAAATATTTGTGCGTCACAGAGAAGGGGGCCGAGTTGGTGGATACCGCCACTACACTGGCCATCGTGCGCCACGGATGCCGCCCGGCCGGTTTATCCATGCCCGATATTGAGTATGAAACGCAGAACAGGGAGCGTGAAGTCAATCCGGTGCTGGCGATTCGCGGCTTCGATAACGAGGGCATCATCAAGGTGACGTTCAGCCTGTCGGGGGCCTTGCCGGAATTTCTCGTGTTTTCCCAGGAAAAAGGCAACCTCAAGCAGAAGGCCCCGGTTGTTGCCATCGAAAGCAGGAAGCTGTCTTTGAGCGCATCCAATACTTTGGGGCATACAGACTGCCAATTCTCCATCTCCACCAAGGCGGCCTGACCATCCTTTGGAATGTAAGGAGGAAAGAGATCGGCATAAGCTGGTCTCTTTCATTTTTGCACTCTCGGACTTATGCGGAGAACTGAATATGCGCGCATCCTTCGATCCGCCGACGTTATCGCCTGCACTCAAGAGCCTGCTTGAGCACGTGCCATCGGTGGATGCCAACCCTGTGGGCGGAGCTGTGAGATCAGCGTTTCAGGCGTGGATATGGGAATATACCCCGGGCGAGGCCAGTTATGCGAGCGGTGTGAGCTTCAAGGATGTGGAGTTTGCGCATATTTCATTCCGTGATGTGCTGTTCGACAATGCCGACTGGCTCTCCCGCCTGCGCGAGCGTCATCGCGCGCAGGGCGTGAGCTTCCCAACGAATGGATTGCCTGCGGAGAAACTGGCCTGCGCCATGCTGTGCGAGGTCATTCGGGCCGGCACCAGCCTGGGATCGAGGATTAATGAACAGGCGACGGCGAAACTACTGGATCCTGCGGACGCGGTTTTCAGGGACGATTGTGCCGGCGTCTATATGCAGCTTTATCCCGAAGTCTTTTCTGAAATTGTCCAGTGGACGGAGCAGATCGGCGGCGCGGCAAAGGCCAAGGAGCAATACCTGGCGCTGCTCAAGCACCCGAATTTCCTCAATACCGAGGCCGCAAAGGCATTGGGCGGCGATGCCCCGCAGGCAGCTTGGCATTGGTATCACCACTGGATTAAGCTGAGCTTGCTGGGGGCCAGCGAAGCTGAACTGGTTGCCGTTGCCTGTGACCCGATCCTGGCGTCCTTGCTTATTCCTGGAGATGTGTTTCCAGCGGGGCGCAATTGGCGCCGCTTCTCGCGCTGGATAATTTCGGTCGATGGGCGCCTGCTGTTCAATCACGCCGTGCTGAGCGAGGCATGCCGCAACATCGGGCGCAGTCGTCCCTATTACGAAAACAATGCCATTGCCGGCGGCGATATGAACTCCTATTCCTACTCCAGGATGGAACAAGCAGAGGGATATGCGATTGACTTCCTGGATGGGGTCAGGAGTCCTGGTTATGATTTTACCCGTGGCTTTTTCAGCTGCTTCGCTCCTGAAACGCTGGTATTGATGGCCGATGGCACTTTGTGTCCGATAACCACGGTTCAGCCTGGCGACCAGGTAGACACGCCAGCAGGGCCGCGTACCGTTCGCATGAATGTCGCCGTGCCCCTGGCCGGGCGGACACTTTACCGTTTCTCTGGCCGTGTTTTCGCCTTCACCGCCACCCACCCGTTTCGCTTGAGCGGGGACGGTCCGATCGCCGCAGCGCTGGATCCGGCAGGCGCACAGGCCGCCATGCCCGGATTCGCCAAGAGCGGCATCGTAGGCCTGCATGGCGTATCGACTATGCAGTGGATGCCGCACGGTACGGCGACGCCTGTCGTGGAACGCGTGTGCGGTGACCATCTTCCGGCCTCGACCATGTTGCATGATCTTTCTGTTGACGCTGGGCCAGACGATATCCCCGTCTATTACGCGGGCGATGCAAAGGGAGTCGTGCTCGTCCTGTCGGAAGTGCCGGCAAGCCGCTTGAGTGACTGGACCGTGCAGGCCGGTCTCCATGCCGCGGCACTGATCGCCGATAGACGCCATCCACCGGCTGTTCTGACCACTTTGGCAGCGCTGCACGCCGCCCCGGGATCTGCCGATGCCTGGCTTGGGAATGCGTTCTGTTGGGCCTTGGCTGAAGCGACGAGGCCGCAGCGGCTGCCTCTTGCCAGCACCCCTGTGACCCCGACCATGCTATCGGTGATGGAGCGCCTGGCCGGCGTTCGCAGCAAGACTGGGGCCATGGCGGGCAGTCCCGTCGCTGCCAGCGATGCCGGTATGGGCGGACGCGGTGCCGATGTCATGGAAGGACTTGTCCGCTACGACTACGTGGCCGGTGGCTTGATTGCGCGAATGGTGGCAAATCACGCGCTTGAACTGGACCTGTTGGCCGCCGCCGCCTGGCAGGTTGTCCCCCGGGAGGTGCCCAATCCGGAAGTCATGGCCGTGGCGATGGGGGCCGTTACCCTTGATCCATCCTGCATCGCATGCGGCCATTCCGGTCGCCTGAGCGTGGACGTATCGAGGGGGGCGCTGATGCTTGGTGCCCTATCGCCGATGGTGACTGAACCTGCATCCATTGCCGGGTATCAACAGCGGCTGGCAACCGTGGACTATCTGCCGTTGCGCACGCCCTTGGCCGAGGATATGACGGAATTTACTTTACGGTGCCGGTGGGAGCTGCCACATACGGCGCTGGAAGGCGCCGTCACTATCTTCCCCAGCCGGACACATCCCTACTGGTTCGCCACAATCCCGCTTTGGGAACCCAATGGGCGGCTCTCGGCCCGGCTGTCGATTCCCATACGGCTGCTGAATGCGGAGTTGATGAGCGTGGAAAGAAGCCGCTGCAGCGATTGGACGCACGCCCAGACGGAAATACTCATCTCGCAGTTTGCCCGACTTTTTGCCGCAAGGCTAAAACAGACGATGAGGGCGCCCGGCAACAGCGGGCGCAACGCGGACTAAGGCCCAGGAAAAACTGCGGCCCTGCCGGCTACGCCAGGCAGGGCCGCAGTTCGTGCCGGTGCGACTTACAGCTTGTAGCTGGCCTGAATCGAGAAGGCGCGCGGGGCCATCGGCAGGTCGTTGGGGATGGCCAGGCCGGGCGCCAGGCTCGGTTCGCGCGCGTCGGTGTTGAACAGGTTGCGCACCGAGGCCGAGAAGTTCCATTGCTGGCGGCCGCGCTGGGTGGAGAGGGACAGGTCCACGGTCTTGTAGTCGTCGATAGCCGGACGCAGGTCGCCCGCGGCGCGGCGCCGTCCCGCCACCCAGTTCAGCTGCGTGGACAGCAGGTAGCCGCTGGTGAATTGCCAGTCGGCGCGGCCGTACAGGTGGTGGCGCGGCACATAGCCCGCATCCTGGCCGGTCAGCTTGTCGATCGAGCGCTGGAAGGCGTAGTTGCCGCTCAGGCGCCAGGCGCGGTTCAGGTGCCAGACGGTTTCCAGTTCCGCGCCAGTGCCTTTCTGGCCGCCGGTGTTGCTGTAGGTGGCGCCGGTGCCGGCGATGGCGTTCGGCACGGTGCGGATGATGTCTTGCATCGAGTAGCGGTACAGCGACAGGTTGACCTGTGCATCGTTGGCCGCCTGCCAGGCGAAGACCGCTTCCAGCGTGCCGTTCTTTTCAGGACGCAGACCTGGATTGCCCAGCGCCACCGGGTTGGTGATGCCGTAGCTCTCGTTGAAAGAGGGGGCGCGGAAGGCGCGGCCGTACAGCAGCTTGGCCGTCATATTGTAAGTGGCGTCCCACACCAGGGCCAGACGCGGATTGGTGGTGGTGCCGAAGTCGGAATAGCGGTCGTGGCGCACGCCGGCCGTCAGCGTCCAGTCCTTGGCCATGCGCCACTCGTCCTGCACGAAGATGTACTTGATCTTGCGGCGGTGCGGACGGATGAACGGATCGCTGTCGGACACGTCGACCACCGATGGCAGTGGAATTGGCGCGCCGTTCGGCGCATAGCGGAAGTTGCGTGTTTCGCGCGCGCGGTACAGGTCCAGGTCTTCATAGCCGGTGCCGATGCGGATCTGATGGCGCGCGAAGCCGCTGTAGTCGGCATAGGCGGCCAGGCGTACATTGCGCTCGCCGTAATCGGGACCGCCGATCATGCCGTTCGGGAAGGCGCCGGTGGGCAGCACGGTGCCGGGCGGCAGCAGCTGGAAGTCGGTGGTAATCGTCTGCTTGTACTGCTGTGTACTGACGGAGGCGCCGACGCCCCAATCGGGCGCGAACTGGGTGTCGGTCCAGCTGATATTGCTGGTGATGCGTTCGCTCTTTTGCTGGCCCACCGGGTCGAGCGCGGAGGCGATGCCGGCGCCGGTTCCCAGCTTGTCGCGCAGCTTGTAGCCGAAGCGGGCGCGCAGCTTACCGTAGCTCAGATCCAGGTTGGCATCGACGGCGTCGCGGCCGGTGTTGACCGTGCCGGGCGCGCGGCTGACGCGGGTGCCGAAAAGGCGGTCGTTGCGGCTGGCGGCATCGGCTTCGATGACCGGGTCCATGCCGTCGCTGCGCCCGACGCGAAGGTAGGCGGCAACGTCGATATCGCCCCACTGGCCGCCGTGCTGTACCCAGGCGTCCTTGGTATTGAATGAGCCGGCGCGCAGGCCGAATTCGGTGCCTGGCGTATCGGCCGCGTTCTTGGTGATGATATTGATTACGCCGGAGAAGGCATCCGAGCCATACAGGGCGGAACCGGGGCCGCGGATGATTTCGATGCGGGCGATATGTTCGACCGGGTAGCCACCCCACAGATTGCCCTTGTTGCCGACAAAGACCGTGGTGATCGGCACGCCGTTCTGCAGCATCAGCAGCTGCGGCGTGAACTGGCTGAAGATGCCGCGCACCACGTACAGCGGCGCGTAGTTGTTGGCGCTGCGGTTGACGTGGACGCCGGGCACGCCTTCCAGCACCTGGTCCAAGTCCGTGGCGCCCATGGCTGCGATATCGGCCGCCGTAATCACGGTCGCCACGGCCGGAGCACGGCGCAGCGACTGGACGTTGCCGGTGGCGATGCTGATGCTGTCGTTATCGCCGTAGACGAGGGTCAGTTCCTCTTCTTCGCTGGGGTTCTGGGCCAGCACGGCGGCGCCGGGGAAAAGCAGGGCCGCCGTGAGGCAAATGCGTAATACTTGCGAAGACATCTAATTCAATCTCCCAATGTCGTTTTGGCGATTGTAGCGCGTACATCTTACTTCTGTGCAAAAAATTACTATTCTACCAATTGTGCACGCCAGGAACGTTGTGCCAAACCCTCATAAGCTACTCCAGTGCAAGGAGTAGGGAAGAGGGCGCCCGGCGGTTTTTCGGCCGCTTCCACCACGCAGGGCGGCATCCCGGCCAGGAAGGTGGGGATGCGCAGTAACTGGTATTCGCGCGCCGACAAGCCCATATCGGCGATCAGCGCCGAGTGCAGGGCTGCGTAATTCATGCGCAGCTGCGGGTAATGCGGCAGCAGCACGCGCTCCACGGCGAAGGCCAGTTGCAGATGCGGGCCTTGGTCCAGGCCCAGCTTGCGCGCCAAGTCCATGATCCAGGGCAGGCGCTCGTCGCTGGAATTGATCGGCCGGCCGTAGCCGTAGATGCGGTGGGCGCGCGCTTCGGCCAGCACCAGCGCTTCCAGTTCTTCACCGTCCGCCACGCGCTGCAGGGCCGCTTGCAGGAAGCTGATGGCGCGCAGGCCAGCCAAGCCGCCGTACACGGTCGCTTCGGACAGAGCCAGCGCTGCCACGATGCCCAGGTTGGCGCTGCTGCGCGCACTGCCGGCCAGACCGGCGACGCGGTTATTCCACAGGCGCGCGTCGGGATAACTGGTGTTGACCCAGATCGCATGCAGCATCTCGATCTGGGCCTGAGTCAGACGGCGGCCCGTGATGCCAAAGACGTAGAGCTCGATCCAGTCCAGATCCTTCAAATCACGGTGCAGGTCGTGGCCGCGGAACACGGCGTGGCTGCCGGGATAGGCCGCGCCGACGCGGGTTTTCAGACGTCCCGCGTGTTTTTTCAGCAGATCCGGGCCGTTCATGCCGCCTCCTGCAATTCCACCGGATAGAAGGGAAAGCGCTTGAAGCCGCCCGTTTTCTGTTCCAGCGCGTGCGCGGCGGCGCCGGGAAGGCGCAGCAGCAGATATAGCATTTCGCCTTCGTCGGGCGAGAGCCCCAGATCGTGCAGCATGCAGGCGGCGACGCCGGCCGTGGTCAGCGGCAGACCGATGGCGGCATGCACCGCATCGAGATTGGCGTGCAGCCAGGCCGTGTGCGGGCCGGCGCCGATGCGCACCAGGGCCGCCAGCAATTGCGCGACAGTGGCGGGCAGCGAAGCGCCGTGCGGGTCGAAGCCCGGCACGTGCTTGCGCTCGGGCCAGACTTCGATCGGGCTGGCGGCCTGCGGTTCGGACCAGCCGCGCCAGGCCTCGACCGCGTGGCCGCATTGCTGCCACATGGCCATTGCATCGTGCACTTCGCGCGCGCCGCCGTAGCGTCCCGCGCCGACGGAGAGCGCGGCGATCAGCGAGGCGGCGGCGGTGGAGCCGCCTACCGCGCCGCACATGGCGGCATGCACCGAAGCGTCGCGCGGGCCGGGATTGGCGAGGGCAACGGCCAGCGCTTCCAAGGCGTCGAGCTGGGCGCGTGACGGCAGGCTGTCGCGCAGCAGCAGCCAAAGCATTTCGGTCCAGCGCGCATTGCCCACCATTTCGCCAAAGACGTCGTAGCCGCGGCAGAAGGCGGCACGGGCGGCGAAAGGATTATCGGCTTCGGCTTCTTCGCGCCAGATGCGGGTGTGAATCAGGTCGCGGGCTGTATTTGTGTCGCTGTCCATTTATGCGCCTTCCTTCAGCACGCGCAGGCGGCTGTTCATGGGAGGCACGGCTTCCGGGTCGATGTGGACGTCGAGCAGGGTGGGGCCGGGATGGTTGCAGATCGACTTGATGTCCAGCGCTTCCAGTTCGGCTGGCGAATGGATGGTATAGGCGCGGCCGCCGAGGGAACGCGCCAGCAGGGCGAAGTCGGTCGGCGGCAGGGCGTAGCCGATAGGCTCGCCGCCGCCCAGGCGCTGGCCGTGCTTGACCATGCCCAGGGCGCGGTCGTTCAGCACCACGTAGATCACGCACAGCTGTTCGGCCACGGCCACGGACAGCTCCTGGCCGCTCATCAGCATGCTGCCGTCGCCGGTGATGCAGACCACGGGCGTGGACGGATTGGCCGCTGCCGTCCCCACCGCCGCGCCGATAGCCCAGCCCATGGGCGCGAAATGGCTGGTCAGGCGCAGCCAGCCGCCTTGGCTGCGGCGCTGTTCCAGCTCGCGCGGATAGTCGCCGCCCAGACGCTCGCCGGCGCGGCGCTCGCCCTGGCGCCGGTCGCGCGCTTCCAGGTAATGCGCGGCCCAGGCCACGCTATTGCCGGCATCGGCCAGGAAGCGGGTGCCGTGCGGGAACAGGCGTCCTAATTCGCGCATCAGGCGCTGTGGCTTGAGCGGCACATCGTCGCTCAGATAGGCTTCGGGATCGGCCAGAATGCCTTCCGGCGCCAGCTTGGGCAGACTGGCCTGGGCCGGTGCTGCGGCAGCTGGCGCCTGGAGTGCGGCGGCCGGCGCCGCGCTGCGCTCCAGCAAGCGGGCGAAGATGGCGCGCGGATTGCCGCGCAGATGGAAGCGGGCCATCGGCGTGCGCGCCAGATGTTCTTCCGATTCGTCGATGTGCACCAGGCGTTCGTTGAGCAGGCTGGCGTTCCAGCCGCCGGTATTCCATTCGCCCATGCTGCTGCCGACGGCCAGGATCAGATCGACCTCGGGATCGTTGAGCGCATCTTCGGCCGCCGCGTGGCCGCCAAAGCCGAAGACGCCGCGGAACAGCGGGTGCTGCGGCGAGATCAGGCCTTTACCGTCCGGCGTGGCGACGAAGGCGGCGTTGCTGCGGGCGGCAAACTGCATCACCGCATCGACCGCATCGCCGCAGGCGCCGCCGATCAGCAGCACGGTCTTGCGGCTGGCATCCAGCATGGTACGCAGGGTATCGACCGCGCCTTCATCCACCAGCAGCGAAGGACGCAGGAGCGGCGTCAGGTCGTAGGCCGGGGCGGGATTTTTGCTGGGCGCGCGGAACACGTCCAGCGGTACGCTCAGATGCACCGGACCGCGTGGCGCGCGCAAGGCGTGTTGCAGTGCGGTTATAAGCTTCCACTCTAGCTGCATTGGGTGCGATACCAATGAGTTATAGCGGGTACAGGGCCGGAACATGCTCATCACATCCATGCCGGTGCAGGCCGATTCCTGCAGACCATGCTTGCCGAAGGAGGCGAGGGTGGGCTGGCCGGTGATGACCAGCAGCGGCACATCATTGGTATAGGATGTGGCCACGGCGGTGAGCATATTGGTGGCGCCGGGGCCGGAAGTGGCGACGCAGACACCGATCTTGCCGGTTTCCCGGGCATAGCCGTCGGCCATGAAGGCCGCGCCAGCCTCGTGGCGCGCGACCACGTGGCTCAGGTTGCCGCCGCGGCGCTGGTGGCGGGCGATGGCATCGTACAAAGGTTCAATGGCGCCGCCCGGGATGCCGAAGATGCAATCGACTCCGATCTGGTCGAGGTAGGCGACCAGCAGGTCGGCCATATCCATGGGGCGGGCGCCGGAGCGCGTTCGGTCAGAATGGCGGGTGCCATCCTGCTGCTGAATAGCGGGACTGTCAAACATGCGATTCCTTGTTATGGAAGAGGGATGCCCGGCGTGACGCTAATCTTAGTATTTGGAAACTTAGATTGATTTAGGGCAATATTGTTGCAGCGCGCAATGATAGCCCAAAATCTGGCGTTAATGTTACTTTTTGTGAGAATTTAACATTTTTAAAGACTTGCATTTAAGAACTTACATTGCCTGAAAAACCGTGAAACCCGCATGGCAGGCGGCTTGGCGCCGAATTATGAGTGCTTTTCAAGGAAAAGCAGCCCAAGCGCTGTTTTACCATTGCTTCTAAAATATTTCTTTTATATTAAGATGTGTTTCCTTATCGATCAAGGCAAGGTTTTATGGATTTACTGAATGAGGTGGTGGCGGCCTTCGGCGGGCGCATCCGTCCGTTAGTGGTATGTGGACCCAATGGGCGCCGCTGCACGGGGGATGACGATGCACTTTGGTTTGCAGGCAAGGATTGGCGCGCGCTTTCACATCGTGACTGGACGGCGCATCCGGAAGCGATTCATTTTTTGACCCCCGAGGCATTCCGCTACTACCTGCCCAGCATCCTGGCGCTGAGTATCGAAGCGCCTGAAGAATGGCTCTGGCCTGCCGATGCCTTATTGATGGTACTCGACCGGAGTCCGGTGCCTGAGTATTGGGATGAGTTTATCCTGACCCGCTTGCTGGGCTTGGCGGACAGCGAGTATGCGGCGCTGGAAAAATGGCTGCTTTTTATTGCGGAACACGCCAGCTATAGCCATTCCATCGACCGCGCCTTCGATACCATTGGCCTGCTGCGCTGCCATGCCAGGCAGCCTTATGCCGCCGTGAGCCAGTAGCGGTCGACGTCCGGGAAATTCCAGGCGGCGGCGTCTTCGCGCGCGGCGATGGATTCCTGCAGGCCGGGCAGGGCGAGGTCGATGGTTTCGGGCGGAATATAGCTGGTTGACTTGGTCGAGAAGAAGACGCGTACCTGCGGCTGCAACAGGGACTTGGTGTTGTCGAGCACCACGCCGAGGCGGCCGGATTTCAGGCGTACCAGGGTGCCGACCGGATAGATGCCGATGCATTTGACGAAGGCGGCAAAAATGACCGGATCGAAGTGGCCGGCCTTGGTCCATTCCGCCATCTTGCGCAGCGATTCGGCCGGGCACCAGCCAGCCTTATAGGGGCGGTCGGACGTGATCGCGTCGTACACGTCGCAGACGGCGCCCATGCGCGCATGCAGGCTGATTTCCTCGCCTTTCAGGCCGTGCGGGTAGCCGCTGCCATCGTACTTTTCATGGTGGTGCAGGCAGACGTCGAGGGCGATGGGCGACACGCTCTCGGACTCGATCAGCAGGCGGTGACCGGCCGAGGGATGGCCTTTGACGGTGCCGAATTCGGCGTCCGTCAGCTTGCCCGGCTTGTTCAGGATATCGTTCGGCACCGCCATCTTGCCGATATCGTGCAGCAGGCCGGCCATGCCGCATTCGCGCACTTCCTCGTCGTCCAGGCCGAGCTTGCGCGCCAGCGCCACCATCAGCGCGCACACGGCGACCGAGTGCAGATAGGTGTAGTCGTCGGCTTGCTTCAGGCGCACCAGGCTGACCAGGGCGCCCGGATTGCGCAGCACGGAGGCGGCGATCTCCTCGACCAGGGGCATGGCGCTGGCCACATTGCTCAGCCGTCCCATGCGTGCCTCGTTGAACATGGTGCCAACGGCTTCCTTGGAACGGTTCACCAGGCGGGTGGCGCGTTCCAGCTCTTCGGCCACGCTCACGCTTGCGACATCGCCGAAGCTGAAACGCGGCGTCGCGGCGGCGCTGGCCGGCCGCCCCTGCGCTGCGCTGTCCGCAGGCTGTTCCATCACATCGACGCCGCGCGCGGTGTCGATCCAGATTTCCCGCACGCCGCAGTTGCGGACTTGCTGCGCCAGCTCGGGACCATCGATGGGGAAGGAGGTCTGCCAGAACGGCGAGTTCAGCCATGAACCGCAGAGCTGTTGCAAATACATGCCTTGCCGTACTTTTTCTACCGGTATTTTTTTGAGCATATCCATTGCCCGCCAGGCTAACGGCGGCCTCATCAGAGGGTTGAGGAAGGGAGCTCAGGGTGAAGGAGACTCGGTTGGCAGCGCTAGGCCGCCGGACAGGCAACGGGGATAAGGTTGCCTTATGGAAGCTATCTTAGCACAGGCATGCGATTTTTTGTCCAGCTCGTTGCGGTGTGCGCACAGGTGGACATCGCGTTGTTGATAACCATCCCGACTTCCGAAGAAAAAAGAGGCGGGAAGCAAGCGATGCTGGCATCAGGCGTTCAGCTGCAGGGCTTCGCGCTCGCGCACCAGGCGGGCAAACTCGTCGGCCGGGACGGCGGGGCTGAGGTGGTAGCCTTGCAGCAGATCGCATTGGCGCGAACGCAGGAAGCGCAGCTGGGCTTCGGTCTCCACACCTTCGGCCACCACTTCCAGGCGCAGGCTGTGGGCCAGCGCGATGATGGCGGTGACGATGGCCGCATCGTCCGTATCATGCGGCACGTCGCGCACGAAGGAGCGGTCGATCTTGATAATGTCGACCGGGAAGCGCTTCAGATAGGACAGCGAGGAATAGCCGGTGCCGAAATCGTCAATCGACAGGCGCACGCCGAGATTGCGCAGCTGGTGCAGGGCCTGCAGCGTTTCCTGCGCGTTTTCCATCAGCGTGGTTTCAGTGATCTCCAGCTCCAGGTACTGCGGCGCCAGGCCGGTGGTGTTCAGGGCCGCTTCCACCGAATCGGCGAAGTCCTTCTGCAGCAGTTGACGTGCCGAGATGTTCACGGCCACGCGCAGCGGCGGCAGGCCGTCGTCCAGCCAGGCCTTGAGCTGGGCGCAGGCGGTATGCAGCACCCATTCGCCCAGCGGATTGATCAAGCCGGTTTCCTCGGCCAGCGGGATGAATTCGGACGGCGGTACCATGCCGCGCGTCGGATGGCGCCAGCGTACCAGCGCTTCCATGCCGACGATATGGCCGTTTTCCAGCATGGCCTGCGGCTGGTAGAACACTTCCAGCTGCTGCTGTTCCATGGCGCGCCGCAGATCGCTCTCCATGCGCACATGCTCGCTGATCGACTGCTCCATCGACGCTTCGTAGAACTTGAAGCCGGTATTGGTCTTCTTGGCGCGGTACATGGCGCTGTCGGCATGCTTGACCAGGGTCGCCACGTCCTTGCCGTCGTGCGGGTAAATGGCGATGCCCACGCTGCTGGTGACGAAGATATCGTGGCCGTCGATCTGGAACGGGGTGGCCAGCACGCGGCAGATATTGTGGGCCGCGGCAGCCGCCGCCGCCGGACCTTCGAGTTCGCCCAGCACCACGGTGAATTCGTCGCCGCCCAGGCGCGCCACGGTATCGACATTGCGCACGCTGTGACGCACACGCTGGGCCACTGCCACCAGCAGGCGGTCGCCGACGTCGTGGCCGAGATTGTCGTTGACGTACTTGAAGCGGTCCAGGTCCATGAACAGCACGGCCAGCTGGTGCTCGCGCTTGGCCGCTTCCTCGATACCCTGCGCCAGCAGTTCGAAGAACAGGGTGCGGTTGGGCAGTCCGGTCAGCAGGTCGTTGTAGGCCAGGTGGCGGATGCGCTTCTCGGCGCGGTTGGCTTCGATGATGCGGCGCACACGCTGCGACAGCACGGCGTAGTGGATCGGCTTGGGAATGTAGTCGCTGGCGCCGGCGGCGAAGGCGCGCTCCACCGAGGAATTGTCCTGCAGGGCGGTGATCATCAGCACCGGAATGGCGCTGGCGCCGGGAATTTCCTGCATGCGGGCGCAGGCCGTGAAGCCATCCATCACCGGCATCACGGCGTCCATCAGGATCACGTCGGGCTGGCAGCGTTTCAGCATGGCCAGCGCTTCGGCGCCGTCGGCCGCTTCTTCCACGCGGAAGCCGTCCCTTTGCAGGATGTAGCGCAGGGTGGTGCGCGTGCTGCGGTCGTCGTCCACCACCAGCACGTGGGCCAGTTCGGCCATATCCAGTTCGGTATCGAGCACCTTGCCGCGCACTTCGGGCGCGAGGAAGGTGGCGACCTCGTGGTAGGCGTTGCGCATGTCCTGCAGCATGGCGGCGATGTTTTCCAGGCGGTGGCCGATCGCCATTTCCTCGGCGCGCTGGGCCAGGTGGGCCAGATGCGTTGCGCCCAGATTGCCGGCCGCGCCTTTCAGTGAGTGGGCGCGCGCGCGCGCCAGGTCGGCATTGCCGTCGCGGACGGCGTGTTCCAGCTCGTTCAGGTAAGTGGGCGAATCTTCCATGAAGGGTAGGATCGCATGCGGCAGCGAGGCGCCCAGGATTTCACGCAGCTTGTCGAAGACGGCGCGGTCGACCGGCGGTTCTTCTTCCTGCTGGATGGCGGCGACGGCGCGGTCGTGCAGGGCGACGATGGCGTGGCCGCTGGCCGGCGCCTGGACCGGTGCGGGAGCCTGCGCTGCGGGCGCCGCCGATGCCGCGGGAGCGGGCGGCGTGGCGCCGTGCGGCAGCCAGCGTTCCAGCTTGTGGCGCAGCTCGATCAGGGTGATCGGCTTGGCGAGGTAATCGTCCATGCCGGCCGCCAGGCATTTCTCGGCGTCGCCGCGCTGGGTATTGGCCGTCATCGCCACGATCGGCACGCGCCGTCCCAGCGCCTCTTCGGCCAGGCGGATATGGGCGGTGGCTTCGTAGCCATCCATTTCCGGCATGCTGCAATCCATCAGGATCAGGTCATAGCGGTTGCGCTGAGCCGCCAGCACGGCCTCGTGGCCATTGGAGGCGAATTCGCAAACGCAGCCGTTCATCGACAGCATGCCTGCCGCCACCAGCTGGTTGGTGCGGTTGTCTTCCGCCACCAGCACACGATAATGGCGTTCCGGCATGGCGCGCGCCGAGCGCGGCGCCGGTGCATGCGCATCGTGGGCATCATGGTCGGCCAGCAGGGAGCGCAGGGCTTTCAGCAGGCGCTCGTGGCGCAGCGGCTTGGCCAGTGCGGCGTGGGCCGGGTGCATGCTATGGGCGGTGCTGTCGCCGCTGGCGCTGCCATAGCGGTCGAGCAGCAGGATATGCGGCGCCAGTCCGGCCGAACCGATGCGGGTGGCCAGGTCGACCCCGCTGTCGTCGTGGGTGCCGAGATTGAGAATGGCGACATCGTAAGGCGTGCCGGCGGCGTAGGCGCCATGCAGTTCGGCCATGGCGCTGTCGGCGGCGGCGGCGGCGAAGCAGCGCATGCCTTGCTGCTCCATGCTCTGGCGCAGGAAGTTGCGCACGCCGGGGCTGGCGTCGAGCACCATGGCGCGCAGGCCGGCCAGACTCTTGTCGGCCGCTGCTGCCGCCGCTTGCGGGCATTCTTCGGCGGCGCGATGGCAGCGCACGGAGAAGACGAAAGTCGTGCCCTGGCCTGGCGTGCTGCTGACGCCGATCTCGCCGCCCAGCAGTTCCACCAGCTGCTTGCAGATGGCCAGACCCAGGCCGGTGCCGCCGTAGCGGCGCGTGGTCGAGGGATCGGGCTGCACATAGGATTCAAAGACATGCTGCTGCGCCTGGGGACTCATGCCGATGCCGCTGTCGCGCACTTCAAAGCGCAGGCCGAAGCCATCCATCTCATGCTGGGCCGCCATGCTGACCTGGACGCAGACTTCGCCCTGTTCGGTGAACTTCACCGCATTGCCCAGCAGGTTGACCAGGATCTGGCGCAGGCGCAGCGCATCGCCCTTGATGCGGACCGGCACGTCGGCGTCCAGCAGATACACCACGTCCAGGCCTTTTTGCTGGGCCGGACGGGCGATCAGCTCGACCGCTTCCTCCAGCAGCTTGCGCAGGTCGAAATCAGCTTCTTCCAGCGACAGCTTGCCCGCCTCCATCTTGGAGAAGTCGAGGATATTGTTAATCAGGTCGATCAGGGTGCGCGAGGAATTCCAGGCCACGTCCACGCATTCCTGCTGGCGCTGATTCAGGTGCATTTCCTTCAGCATGTCCAGCATGCCGACCACGCCGTTCAGCGGCGTGCGCACCTCGTGGCTGACGGTGGCGGCGAATTGCGCCTTCATCTGCGCCATGTTTACGGCGGCGTCGCGCGATTCCTTCAACTCCGCCTCGCGCTGTTCCAGAACGCTCATCATCTGGTTGAAGGCATGCGCCATCTCCACCAGGTCGCGCGGGCCTTCCGGCGCGGCGCGCATGCCCGATTCGCCGGCTTCGGCACGGTGCATTAGGCCAAGCAGGGCGTTGAGGGGATTGATCATATGGCGCGTCAGCAGGCGCACCAGGCCAAGCAGGATCACGGCGAACGACAGCGTCAGCGCCAGATTGCCCAGCAGGAGGGACATGGTGAGCCGGTCCAGCGTGCCTTTGCCGACCTGCACGTGGACATAACCGAGCAATTGCGGCTGGTGGTCCTGCACATCGAAGGGTGTGGCCTCGGCCTGGCCGCCGTAGACGGGTGCGCCGAATTGCCAGGCATCGCCGGTTTCGCCCACCAGGCTGGCCTTGACGGGCGCCGCGCCCACGCCTTTGGGGAATTGCGGCAGCTGCTTGCCGCCTTCGGCCTGGGCCAGCAGCACCGATTGCTTGGCGTCGCTGATCTGCACCCCGGCCACGTCGGGGAAAGCGAGGGTGGCGCCCACCACCTCGCGCGCGTTTTCCGGCGAATGATAGAGCAAGGCCAGGGTACTCTGGCGCGCCAGATTCTCGGCGATGCGCTGGCCCTGTTCAATAAAATAGTCGCGCATGCGCGCGCTGGCCTGCCATGAGTTCATCAGCGAAGAAAACAGCGCCAGGCCGAGAATGGCGGCCGAGATGATGACTGTCAGTTGGCGGCGGAATTCAGTACGGCGTAAAAAATGTTGAAACATGGCGGCCGGGCTCAGATGTCAAATGGGAGTCGCCGCTGAAACTTAAGGTTGCGGAAACACGAAATCGAAACTGCGCTGCTGCTGGTCGCCCAGATGCAGACCTACATGGTTGGCGGTACGGACATTGATCGCGGTTTGCACCTCGCGTAGCGGCATGAGGCGGCGGCGGCCGTCGCCCGCGATCAAGCTCATGGCGGAACTGGCCAGCGTGCGCCCCAGCTCCACATTGTTGGGGGCCATGGCAAACAGCGCACCCTTTTTCACATGCAGCACATTGCTGGAGAACAGCGGCACGCCGTTATTCCAGGTTTCACGCAGCACCAGCGGCAGGATGGTGCTTTCCTCCACGGTGGTGCTGTCGTGCGGCAGCCAGACCGCGTCGCGGCGGCTGTCTGCGCCGGCGATCAGGGTGGGGTAGAGCTGGGCGGCGCGCGCCATATCGGTGGCGATGTGGGCCACCAGCTCCAGGCCCTGGGCGCGGGCCGCTTCGCGCGCCAGCTTGATCAGCCATTCGCTGTTTTTCGGGTTGTAGACGACGATGACGCGGCGCAGGTCCGGCAGCAGCACGCGCAGGCGGCTGAACAGCAGGGCCGGATCGGGCGTCAGGCTGATGCCGGCCACGTTCTCGGCATCGGACAGCAGCAGCACGCCGCCCACCAGCACCGAGATTTCGCGGTCCAGGCCCGAGGTCGCATTCAAGCCCTGGCGGCCGAGCGCGATCACGACCTTGGTGCCGTTCTGCTTAAGCAGGGAATTCAGTTCGGCGGGGTCGGATTTGGCGTCCACCGCATAGCTGCGCACGCGCAGCTTGGTGCGGTCCTCGATGCCCTGGATCATGCTGAGGAAGGCGGCGCGGAAGGGCTGTTCCACATTCGGATACAGCACGGCGATGGTGCCCTTGCCGATCGAGGCCTGCACATCGGGACGGCGCAGCTGCTCTTCGAGCTGGGCCAGGGTCACGGGACGCACATCGGCGCGCAGCAAGGGGCCGCCGGACTCGATGCGGTCGAACACGGCGCCGACGGAATCGCGCGCGCTGCCCTGCATCTCGAACAGGGGCGGCAGCGGCGATTCCGCCATTTCTCCCGAGTCCAGGGCATGGGCAGGACCGGCCAGCAGCAGGGCCGAGGCGAAGGCGAAAGCGGCGATACATGCGGCCCGCAACAGGCCGCGCTGGTGAGTTGTCTTTTTAATCATTCCATATTCCATTGCTGTCCCGCAGCCATTGATTCTTATTGGCAATGCCAATGCAATCTTTCATCCGGCACAAGGACAAAGGCTGTGCTTAGTATATGCGCTCTGTTGGTTAAGAGAAAGAAATTTACTATCCGCTAAGTCGCATATTTAAGGTTCTGGGAAGATGGCGTCGAAGTTGCGCTGGCGGCCTGGGTCGAGATTCAAACCGATGTGGTTGGCCGTGCGCCAGTTGAGGGCGCTGCGCACGCTGCGCAGCGGATTGAGACCTTGGCGCGTATTGTCGCCATTGAGCACGTCCACCGCCAGACTGGCGAGTTCGCGGCCCAGTTCAAAATTGTTCGGGTACAAGGCGAACAGCACGCCTTTCTTGACGTGCAGCATGCTGCTGGAGAAGATTGGCAGGCTGCGGTTCCATGACTCTTTCAGCACCATGGGCAGGATGATGGCCTCGTCGACGGTGGTGTTGTCCTGCGGCAGCCAGAGCGCGTCATAGCGGTTGTCGGCAGCGGCAAAAGCCTGTTCGTAGCGGCGCACGGCGCCGGCCAGATCGGCCGCTTCCAGGGCTTGCAAATCGAGTCCCTGGCTGCGCGCCGCCTCCTGCGCGAGCTTGATCAGGGCATGGTTATTCTGTGGGTTATACACCACAGTGATACGTCTTAGTGAAGGCAATAAGGCTTTGAGATGACTAAATAGCAAGGCTGGGTCGGGCGACAGCGTGATGCCGCGCAAGCGTTCGCTGTCCGGTGCGGAACTGATGCCGCCCACCACCATGCCGGCCACCAGATCGGCGCCGCTGGCCGCTTTCACGCCTTGGCGCCCCAGGGCGATCACCAGCTTGCTGCCGCTGCGGCGCAACTGGATGCGCAACTCGGCCAGGTCGGCGTGCGGGCCGACCGGGTAGCCGCGCACACGCATCCTGGTTTCATCCTCGATGCCGTCGATGATTTCCGCAAATACTTTGCGGTAGGGGTCGCCAATGTCGGGATAGACCACGGCGATGCTGTCGGCCGGTGCCTGGCGCCCGCCGCCCTCGGCCAGCTCGGCTTGGGCGGGTAAGGTGCCCAGCAGCAGGGCCGCCAAGGCCGCCGCCGGAAGCGTGTGTCCAGTCTTTCGAAAGAGTAGTGTTCTCAAGTCGCGCTAGTGGGCAAGGTGAAAGAACCGGGACCATTGGTAATGGCAGTAACGAGTGTAGCGTTGCCGCCGCCAAATTGCATGCAAAACTTTGTATTCAGGCACTAATTTAAGTGTCTATTTTGCAATGCGGAAAATTTCCCCGGCGCACGATTGGTTTGACGAAAAAACAACAGCTCCTTGCGGAAAATCAGCCTGCAATTACTTTCAATGCACTAGCGAGTTGATCGAGATCCGCCAGACGGTTGCTCAGGGCCGGGGTCACGCGCACGCAGGCGCCGCCTGCCAAACCCTTGCGCGCCACGGTGAAGACGCCGAAGTCGTCGAGCAGGCGGCGGGCCAAAGCCTGGTTTTCCTCCCAGCCGGTCTGACCAGCCAGACGGAAGGAAGTGATGCCGCCGCAAGCTTCGGCCTCGTCGCGCACCAGCAATTGCAGGCCAGACAGGCCGCGCACCTGGTCCACCCAGCGATCGCGCAACTGGCGCAGGCGTGCCGCCTTGCGCGCGCCGCCGATGGCGTCGTGGAAATCGAGCGCGGCGGGCACGGTCAGCACATTGGCGGTGTTGGTGGTGCCGGTGTTGGTGCGGGCGCGGATATCGTGCGGCGCATAGCGGTCGCCGGATGGATCGATGGCGATATCGTCGAGGCGTTCCTTGCGGATGTACATGAAGCCCACGCCGAGCGGCGCGCCCATCCACTTATGCAGGTTGAAGCCGGCGAAGTCGGATTTCAGGTCGCCCACCTTGAAATCGATCTGGCCCCAGGATTGGGCCGCGTCGCAGATGGTGTCGATGCCGCGCGCCCGCGCCATCTCGGCCAGTTCGGCCACCGGCATCAGCTGGCCGGTCTTGTGGCTGACGTGGGTCAGCAGCAGCAGGCGGGTGCGCGGATGGGCGTCGAAAGCCTGGGCGTAGGCGTCCAGGATGGCTTGCGTGGTGGGCGCTTCGGGCAAGGCGATCTGCACCACCTCGGCGCCGCGCAGTTCGCGCAGGGCGTGCATGGCGCGCGTCATGCTGTCGTAGTCGACGTCGGACAGCATGACGGTGTCGCCAGCCTGCAGCGGCCTATAACTAAAGATTAAGTGGCGCAAGGCTTCGGTGGCGCCGCGCGTGAGCGCGATCTCGTCCGGTGCGCAGCCGACGGCGGCGGCGATGCGGGCGCGCACGGTCTCGCTGCTCTTCGGATCGTAGTCCTCACGCAGGAAGTACGTATTGCTGGTGTTGAGCAGTTCGATCTGGCGCTTGTATTCCTCCATGACGGGACGCGCCATGGCGCCGAAATAGCCATGTTCCAGATTGACGTAGCCGGGGGCCACATCGTATTGGGCGGCGATGCCGTCCCAGTAGCTTTCTTCGTTAATCACACAATCTCCAATATGGTGAAAAAGTGGCTTCATTGTATGCCCGGCCGGCAGCTTGCAGCTTGCCTCCCGGGTTTTTGTTCTATAAGCTGTTCTTATATGCTACTAAGGGAAATCGAGGTCTTCAGGGCCGTCATCACATCCGGATCGGCCAGCAAGGCGGCGCGCCTGCTGGGCGTGAGCCAACCCGCCATCAGCCAGTCGCTGCGGCGGCTGGAAGAACACGCCGGCATGCCCTTGTTCCAGCGCGTGCGCGGCAAGCTGCATCCGACCCAGGAAGCGGAAGCGCTGCTGGCGGAAGTCAACCGCTGTTTCGTCGGACTGGATGCGATCGAGCACCGGCTGCGCAGCCTGCGCCAATTCGGCGCCGGACGGCTGCGCATCGCCAGCCTGCCGGGCCTGGGCGTGGGCTTTTTGCCGCGCGTGCTGGGCGGACTCGATCTGCAAAAGCGCAAGGTCACGGTGTCGCTGCAGATCATGGCTTCGCGCGAGGTGAGGGCGCGCCTGCTGGCGGGCGAAGCCGATATCGGGCTGATGGCCGACGAGGTGTCCCTGCTTGGTCTGGAGCACTCCGAATTTGCGCGCTATAACGGCGTGGTGGCGCTACCGCCCGGCCACCCGCTGGCGCGGCGCAAGCTGATCACGCCGCAGGATCTGGCGCGCTATCCCTTCCTCTCCTTGAATCCCGAAGACGGCGCCAGCGCCCAGTTGGATGGCATCTTCCAGGCCCATGGCGTGACGCCATCGACGGTGGTGGAAACGCCGTTTTCCCTCAGTCTGTGCGAGTTGGTACGGCATGGCGTTGGCGTGGCCGTGGTCAATCCCGTCACTGCCCTCGACTATCTCGATCACGGCGTGGTGCTGCGGCGCTTCTCGGAAAAGCTGGAGTATGGCTGCATCCTCGCCATGCCGGCCGGGAAGCCGCTGGGCAGCTTTGCGCAAGAGCTGCTGGGCATCATGCGCGCCCGCCTGCATGCCGATTTGCAGGGGCTGGAAGCCGTGCTGGATCGGCGCCTGGCCCAAGATTCATAATCTACCGCCGGACGCGTGATAAACTTTAATATTCATGCAAGCTTGATTACTTAGCCAGGGATATCAAATGTTTGAATTCTCAGAAAATACAAGCCTTGACGCGGATGGTGAAATTCTCCGTTCGATCGAGCAGGCGCGGGTGATGGCCCTGGTTGAGCGAAATATCGAACGCGCCGCACTGCTCCATGCCCCGGATTTTCAACTTATTACACCGGTGGGAATCGCGCTCTTCAAGGAGCAATATCTGGGAGCAATCGCTGCAGGCGGAATTATCTATTCTTCCTGGGAACCGCAACATATCGACGTGCGGCTTTACAATCAAGCGGCTGCGATTCGTTATAAGTCGAGCCTGGAAGTTACTTTCGGGTCGCACCACGTTCCGCGGGCCGAATATTGGCACACGGACCTCTACGAGAAACGCAATGGCTTGTGGCAAGTGGTTTGGTCGCAAGCCACGGAAATACGCCACCAAGCTTAGCAATGTGATTTTTATGTTCAAAAAAATATTTTCAGCTCTATCTCCTAATAATTCGTCTGACAGCAAGAGCCAGCTTGCCGCTCAATTCATCGAGCAATCCCGGGAAGGCCTGGCGCAGCAAACCGCAGCCCACTCCGCTACTTGGCATTTCGGCTCAGAAGAAAACTGGTCCGTGGACCTCGATGCCGGAATCATTCAATTCGATTTCGCGGACGGCACGCAGGCAAGCGCCGCGATGCAGGTCGTAGGCACCTATAACGAGCTGGATGGCACCTTCCTCTGGGGCTGGGACCATCCCTCGATCCCCGAGTCCTTGAGCAAGCACGCCCAACTGGCCCAGCAGTGGGGCGAAGAAAATGAAGTGGAAGAGTTCAAGTCGCGGAAGGTTCAATGCAGTGAAGACGAGGCCTGGAGCTTCGCCGCCGTAGCCAACCGGCTCGCCAAGGCAAACGGCGTCTACCGTGGATCGAGCGATACCACCCTGGTTTTTATGACGTTTGGCGACGTAAAACTGGAAGCTGCCCATTCCTGAATAGCGGCCGGCAACTACAAGGAGCTTCGGTGCTCACATGCTTTTTCTGGATATATGGCTTGTACGCCGTCTAAAGGAAGTTGAAAGACTATTGTTCTGTGACTTATAGAGTTCCGTGCGTCACGGCGGGCAAAACTATTGATGTTGATGAGTTGCAAGATTGCATATCGATCGAACAATACTCCATTTTTCCCTTTACTCGATTTTTTGAGATAGTGCCGGAGAATTTCCAGTTGGCGAAGATTTGGAGGCCGCCTTTGCCATCCTGGGCATAAACAGGAGCAGTAAACGACAGTGTGGCATGTTTCCCGCGCAATTGGATGTTTTCGATCGGCGTCTGGGCATCTTCGCAGTTTCCCGCATACGCTTGCAGATACCCGCGCATGATTTGGCGCTTTCTGCCTTGAATAAGGGTCAGGGTATAACCACCGCAGTCGCCGGTCTCGGCATACATCTTCCAACTCGAATAAAGCGAAACAAATTCCGTAGCAGGAGGACTCGCTGCCTTCGCGGTCCAGCCAAAATTCACCAGCAACATAAAGATCAGGCCTCGTGCGGTGTATTTAGAACGCATTTGACTGGAATCGGATGATTGATTTGTGCACTAGATAATAAGCCGCCGTGCGGCGTTATTCACCTGCCTATGCTGTGCCACCACTAGTCAGCGGCGACGCTTTACGCAAGCGGTAAACATCAGTCCAGCCAGCAGCATGATGTAAGTCGACGGTTCTGGTACAGGCGTAGGCATATAGCCCATGGAATTTGCGAAGGAGCTGACATTCAATCCGCTACCTTGTCCGGCATTCGTCAAATTGTCATAGCGGACCAGCAGCGTATCGGTGATGCGTTCAGTTTTAACACCTCCGTTGGTTTGGTCATAAAAGGAGCTAAGCGTCTTAATTTCGGACAGTGTTGTGTCGTACAGGCCATCCACGTAGGTGACGACGCCTAACCAGGACATACCAACAGCCCAGTCGCCGGCTTGCGAGGTCCGGCCATTCAAGGTGGTGTTTGCCGTGAAAATGACGCCTGTCTTCGGCGACAGGATGAAGTTAGTGTAACCGCTGCTGGCATTTGCGGAGGTTTGCAGATATGTATAACTGCCGTCGCCGCTGATTTTGGCAGTAATGCCCAAGCTCAGTGAATCCAATGTGCCGCTACTGGTGACGTAACCCTGCATGCTGCCGGTGCCGTGTGTGCGAGCCATGCTAATCGGCGCAAGATCACGTGAACCAACGGTTTGAAAAGCTACTTGATTTCCTTCGAAGCCCGCCTGAAGCGAGGTTGGCGCAGTGGCCATGCCGTAGTCTACAAAAATCAGTGATGGAGAAATGCCGTCATTTAAGTCGAGGTCAATCAATTGATAAGAAACACCGCTGACGGTCGCGTTGGAAGTGACTTCGGCAGATGCGGCGCCGCAAATAGACATGCTTGCAACGATGGCGGCGGCAAGATAAGTTCTATTCATAGTGTTCTCACATTGATTTTGTGCAAATAACACTATCACGAAATTATCAAGAAAAATAGATTTTGTGAAAACATTCCTCGTGAGAGTGCATGCCTTCGGCTGAGCGCCTGCAATTCACCTCAATGTGATCGCCAGTTCCGTATTACTGGTCGGACCAGTTCACCCATCCCCATTGCTGGTGACCTGACTGCGCACATAATCAATATGGCTTTGCATGGCGGTGCGCGCCTCCTCGGGGCGGCGGGCGCGGATCGCGTCGCATACCACGCGGTGCTGCTCCAATAGTTGCGCCGATACCTTTTCGTCCTGCCGCCGCATGCCTGTGCCGTTCAATGTGATGTGCTCGCGCAGCATGCCGATGATGCTGGCGTGCAGGTGGAGGAACATGGAATTGTGCGAGGCGAGGGCGATGGCTTCGTGCAGTTTGGCGTCGGCGGCCGCTTCGGCCGCCATGTCCTCATCGCGGCGCGCCTGTTCCAGTTGGTCCATCAGGACGCCGATTCTTTCCACGTCTTCGTCATCGGCGCGCATGGCGGCGAAGTAGGCGGTGGCGCCTTCGAGCACGCGGCGGAATTCGAGAATGTCGTCGCGCAGGGCAGGGTGGTCGGCCACCAACTGGCCCCAAGGCGAGGCGATGCCGGTGCGCAGCTGGTCGGTGACGTAGACGCCCGCACCGGGGCGGCTGCGCACCAGTCCCCGCGCCGCCAGGCGCTGCACCGCTTCGCGCACCGTGTTACGCGAGACTTCGTACTGCTCGGCCAGCACCCGTTCGGACGGCAGGCGCGAACCGGGCGGCAGGCTGCCTTCCAATAGCGCCTTTTCCAGCTGCCGCATCACTTCTTCCACCCGTCCCTGGGCTTGCGCCATCGCCGTCATTTTTTCTCCTGTTGTTTTGAGTGTACACCGACTGGTCCTACCAATTTGTGCCGCAGGACTGGCGGTGGAATTATGCGTCGAGCTCAAAGAATACGCAAAGCGGCTCGATGCAAAAGGAGACAGGCATGAAAGAGCGACATTACCCCCAAGCCCCCAAGCATGTGTACCTGTTCGGTACCTGCCTGGTCGATCTGTTCGTACCGCAGGCTGGCCTTGACGCGGTGCGGCTGCTGGAGCGGGAGGGCGTCACCGTCCACTATCCGCAGGGTCAGAGCTGCTGTGGCCAGCCGGCCTACAGCAGCGGCAATCCGGAACAGGCGAAGCAGGTGGCGCGCGCGCAGCTGGCGCTGTTCCAGGAGGATTGGCCGGTGGTCGTGCCCTCCGGTTCCTGCGCTGGCATGATGCGCCACCACTGGCCGCAGTTGTTTGCCGACGATGCGGAAATGGCGGCGCTGGCGCGTTCCGTGAGCGCACGGATTTACGAGCTGACCGAGTTCCTGCTCAAGGTGCTGCGGGTTGATTATTCGGGCCTGATCGCGGCCGATGCGCAGACCGAGAAAGTCGTGCTGCATACCTCCTGCGGTGCGCGCCGCGAGATGGGCACGCGCCAGCATGGCGTGGAGCTGGTGGACAGCCTGCCCGGCGTGACGCGGATCGAACACGAACGCGAGTCGGAGTGTTGCGGCTTTGGCGGCACCTTCTCGTTGAAACATCCCGATATCTCGGGCGCCATGGTCAAGGACAAGGTGGCCTCGGCCTGCGCCACCGGCTGCGGCAAGCTGGTGTCGGCCGATTGCGGCTGCCTGCTGAATATCGGCCACGCGGCGGCCTATCAAGGCAAGCGGCTTGAGGTCGAGCATATGGCCAGCTTCCTGTGGCGGCGGGTTGAACAGGCCGGGAGCGCAGCGCCGCAAGACATGGCAGAGAAAATTGAGGTGGCAGCATGAGTGGCCCGGGACCACGCGAGCGCATGCTTGGCCGCCTGCGCGTCGCCTCCCTTAACGCTGCGGCGGTCAAGACCTTGCCCTTGTTGGATCACCACATCGATGTGCATTTCGCGCGCCGGCGCCCGCAGTCGGCAGCGACGGCGGATCCGGTAGCGGCCATGCAGACTGCGCTGACCGCTTCCCATGCGACGGTGTGGTGTGCGACCTGCGACGAATGGCCTGCGCAACTGGCGCAAAAACTCAGCGAAGCGAATATCCGCCATCTGCTGCTGGATAGCGCGAGAGCCGAGGCGGCTGCGCTCAAGCCTGCGTTGCCTGCACAGCTGAAAACCCTGGATTTCGACCGTCCGCTGGAAGAGTGGAAGTCCGAGCTGTTCAGCGGTGTGGACGCCGGCTTTACCGTGGCCCGCTCGGGCATCGCGGCCACCGGCACGCTGATTCTGGCACCGGATGCCGGCACGCCGCGCACCGTGTCACTGGTGCCGCCACTGCATATCGCACTTGTCTATGCCTCCACGCTGCATGCCGATTTGCACGCGGCGGTGCATGCCGAACGCTGGGCCGAGGGCATGCCCTCCAATCTGGTGCTGGTGTCTGGGCCGTCCAAGACTTCGGACATCCAGCAAACCCTGGCCTATGGCGCGCATGGTCCGCGCTGGCTGTGGGTGATTATTGTCGACGACCTGGCCGGAGGCATGCGATGAGCGCGCAGACCTTGCATTTCGTGCCATCGGCCGACTTCCATGCCCGCGCCCGCGCCGCGCTGGACGATCCCAAGCTGCGCCAGAGCTTCCGCGGCGCCATGGATTTCTTGCAAGGCAAGCGTAGCGCGCAATTCCCGGATGCGAATGAGCTGGAGCAGTTGCGCGATCTGGGCGAGGCTGTGCGCAAGCACGCGCTAGCCCATCTGCCGGATCTGCTGGTACAGCTGGAACGGAAGCTGACCGAGGCCGGCGTCCAGGTGCACTGGGCGGAAGATGCCGAGGAAGCGAACCGCATCATCTTCGGCATCGCGCAGGAGAACAAGGCGCGCCGCATCATCAAGGGCAAGTCGATGGCGAGCGAGGAAATCGAGCTGAATCATTACCTGGCCGAGCGCGGCGTCGCCTGCATGGAGTCGGATATGGGCGAGTACATCGTGCAGATGGCTGGCGAAAAGCCTTCGCACATCGTCATGCCCGCGATTCACAAGACGCGTGCCGATATCGGCGAGCTGTTTGAGCAGAACATCCCCGACACGCCCTATACCGAGGACGTGGATACCTTGATCCAGACCGGCCGCCGCGCCCTGCGCCAGGCTTTTGTCGATGCCGATATCGGCCTGTCCGGCGTCAACTTCGCCGCCGCCGACACCGGCACGCTATGGCTGGTGGAGAACGAGGGCAATGGCCGCCTGTCCACCACCGTGCCGGACATTCATATCGCCATCATGGGCATGGAAAAAGTGGTAGCGAAGCTGGAGCATATCGTGCCGCTGGCCAGCCTGCTGACGCGTTCCGCCACCGGTCAGGCCATCACCACCTATTTCAATCTGATTTCAGGTCCACGCCGTCCCGGCGAGAAAGACGGGCCACGCCAGTTGCACCTGGTCCTGCTCGATAACGGCCGCAGCCAGGCCTATGCCGACGAGCAGTTGCGCGCCACGCTGCAGTGCATCCGCTGCGGCGCCTGCATGAACCACTGCCCGGTATATACCAGGGTCGGCGGCCATGCCTACGGCACGACTTACCCAGGCCCGATCGGCAAGATCATTTCGCCCCATCTGCTTGGCCTGGAGGAGACGGCCGATCTGGCCACCGCTTCCAGCCTGTGCGGCGCCTGCGCCGAAGTCTGCCCGGTGCGTATCCCCATTCCGCAACTGCTGGTGCGTCTGCGCGGTGAAGCGAACCGCAATCCCGACGAGGAAGTGGTCCATCCGCTGCGCGGACAGGGCGCCAAGTACTCGCGCGGCGAACGCCTGGTATGGCGCTTCTGGAGCGGCGCATTTGCCAGCCCGGCTGCTTACCGCACCTTCCGCTGGGCCGCAACGCGCCTGCGCGCGCTGGCGCCGAAGCAGCAAATGGGCTGGACAGATCACCGCGAACCCTTGCAGCCGGCCGCGCGCAGCCTGGCCGATCTGCTGAAAGCCCGAGGCCAGCCCGAATAGATATTCATCACACAGCCTGACGCGTCAAATTTCACATAAAACTATAGAAGGAGACTGACATGCAAGCCTGGCATCAACTCTACACGCCCCTGGGCAGCCTCTGGCTGTCCGCGCTGGTGGCGGCCATACCTATTATTTTCTTCTTCCTTGCGCTGGCCGTGCTGCGCATCAAAGGCCATATCGCGGGCGCTATCACCCTGTTGCTGGCTCTTGGCGTAGCCATTACCGCGTATGGCATGCCGGTGCCGCAGGCGCTGGCGGCGGCGGGTTACGGTTTTGTCTACGGCCTGTGGCCGATTTCCTGGATCATCATCACGGCGGTCTTCCTCTACAAGATCGTGGACAGGACCGGGCAGCTGGAGATCATCCGCGCCTCCATCATGTCGGTGACGGACGACCAGCGCCTGCAAATGCTGCTGATCGGCTTTGCCTTCGGCGCTTTCCTGGAGGGGGCGGCGGGCTTCGGCGCGCCGGTGGCGATCACTTCGGCCTTGCTGGTCGGCCTGGGCTTCAATCCGCTGTACGCGGCGGGCCTGTGCCTGATCGCCAATACCGCGCCGGTGGCGTTTGGCGCGATGGGCATTCCCATCATCGTGGCGGGCCAGGTGACGGGGCTGGATGCCTTCCATATCGGTGCCATGGCGGGCCGCCAGCTGCCGCTGCTGTCGCTGTTCGTGCCATTTTGGCTGGTGTTCATGATGGACGGTCTGCGCGGCGTGAAGCAGACCTGGCCTGCGGCGCTGGTGGCGGGAGGCAGTTTCGCCATTACCCAATACTTCACCGCCAACCATATCGGTCCTGAACTGCCCGACATCACTTCGGCCTTGGTCTGCCTGTTTGCGCTGACGGCCTTCCTGAAAGTGTGGCAACCGGCATCGGCCAAATCGCGGGCGGCGGCTGGCGTGAGTGGCGCAGAAAGCGTGGGCGGTGGTGCGGCCGTGCTGAGTGCCTTTGGCGGTGGCGGCACGTCCGCCACCGTTGCCGGCTCCTTCGGCGCGCGCAAGGAAAGGCGTTCTCCATACAGCACCGCGCAAACGGTGCGCGCCTGGGCGCCGTTCGGCATCCTGACGGCCATCGTCACGGTATGGAGCCTGCCGCAGTTCAAGGCGCTGTTCGCGGCCAAGGGCGCGCTGGCGGGCATGGTCTTCAAGTTCAAGATTCCTTATCTTGACCAGCTGGTGATCAAGACCGCGCCCATCGTCACCGGCGACAAGCCGTATGAGGCAGTGCTGAAGCTGGACCTGCTGTCGGCCGTCGGCACGGCCATCCTGCTGACGGCCCTGATCTCCATCGTGATGCTGCGTATGAAGCCAGGTGCGGCCTTGAAGGCTTTCGGTGAAACCATCGTGGAGCTGCGTCGTCCTGTGCTGTCCATCGGCCTGGTGCTGGGCTTTGCCTTCGTCGCCAACTATTCGGGCATGTCATCGACCTTGGCCTTGCTGCTGGCGGGCAGTGGCGCGTTGTTCCCTTTCTTCTCACCCTTCCTGGGCTGGCTGGGCGTCTTCCTGACTGGCTCGGACACCTCGTCGAATGCGCTGTTCTGTTCCCTGCAAAGCACCACGGCGCACCAGATCGGCGTCTCCGACACGCTGCTGGTGGCGGCCAACACCACTGGCGGCGTGACTGGCAAGATGATTTCGCCGCAGTCGATCGCCGTCGCCTGCGCCGCCACCGGCCTGGTTGGGCGAGAATCGGATCTGTTCCGCTTCACGCTGAAGCATAGTCTGCTGTTCGCCTTGATCGTGGCCGTCATCACAGTGCTGCAGGCTTACGTTCTGACAGGAATGATCCCGAGCTGAGGAGGGTGTAGAATCGCGGCGGGCTTATATTAATGGTAAGGCATGAAGAAATTGAATTTGCTCGCCGCCGCCGCGATTGCGGCCGCCGGCGCTCCGGCCTTAGCGGCCAGCTTTGATTGCGGCAAGGCGGTCAGCCGTGTGGAAAAACTGATCTGTGCCGACCGCACGGTGTCGCAGCAGGACGAAATACTGGCCGAGGCTTACAAGGACGCGCAGGCCAAGGCGCGCGACCGCGCTTCGCTGAAACGCTGGCAGAAGGCCTGGCTGGAGCGGCGCGACAACTGTGCCGACGCGGCCTGCCTGAAGAAGCTGTACGCGGAGCAGAACAACGACCTGCGCGGTTTTGCTCGTGCGGCCGGCGGCACTCACCCAGTGAGCGGCGCCTATGTGCGCTATTTCAAGGGCAAGCCGGACAAGCATGAGGCTTCCCTCGATGTGTTCGAGCTGGATGCGGGCCGGGTGCGCCTGCTGGGCAGCGCCATCTGGGTGGGCAATGCGGCGATCGGCAATGTGAATTTGGGTGAGATCGACGGCGTGGCCCGGCTGGACGGGCGGAGCGCGGCCTATAAGGAAGAGGGCGAGCAGGCTTGCCGCCTGAATCTGCACTTCGACGGCGATACGCTGCGCATCAGCGACGACAATATGCAGTGCGGCGGCCACAATGTGAGTTTCGATGGCGAGTATCGCCGCGTAATCGGTAAATGAGCGCGGCCGTCGGCCAGCGCCGCATGCTGGCGATTCTGGCGCTGACGCAGATCGCCTCCTGGGGTTCGCTTTACTACAGCATCACCATCTTCGCGCCGCATATCCAGCGCGAGATGGGCTGGCGGCAGGAGCTGGTCTACGGCGCTTTTTCCTGGAGCCTGGTGGTGGCAGGCCTTGCCGCAGCGCCGGCCGGAGCCTGGTTGGACCGCATCGGCGGCCGCGTAGTCATGGCCGGCGGCTCGCTGCTGGCGGGAGCGGGCATGCTCCTGCTGTCTTGGAGCGCAGCGCTGTGGAGCTATTTCCTTGCCTGGAGCCTGCTCGGCGCCGCCATGGCGCTGACCCTGTACGAAGCGGCGTTCGCCACCATCAACCGCGAGTTTGCGCTGGATGCACGCAAGACGATTTCCACGCTGACCCTGTTTGGAGGCTTCGCCAGCACCGTATTCTGGCCGCTGACGCTGCAATTGACCTCCATTTTGGGATGGCGCCAGACTTGCCTGGCCTATGCAGCCCTGCATCTGGCCGTGTGCCTGCCGGCCCACCTGCTGCTGCCCGCCGCCCCTCCGCGTGCCAAGACGCCCGGCAAAATCGGCGCGGCCGCTGCCTCGGACGGCGATTACAGCCTGCAGCAGGCGTTGCGCCATCCCGCCTTCTGGAAGCTGGCTTTCGCCTTTGCCGCCAATGCCTTTATCTTCGCCGCCTTGTCGGCCCACCTGATCCCGATGCTGACCCATTTCGGCCATCCAGCCGCAACGGCGGTGGCGCTGGCGGCCTTGATTGGTCCCATGCAGGTGGTCGGACGCATCGCCGAGCGACTGTTCTTCCATCAGGCGCCGCCGCAGAATGTGGGCCGCTTCGCCTTCGCCGCCTTGCCAGCAGGCCTGCTGGCCTTACTGCTGCTGCATCAGCGACAGTGGGCGGTAGCGTTTTTTTGCGTGCTGTATGGCCTGAGCAACGGCATCCAGACCATTGTGCGCGGCACCGTGCCGCAACTGTTGTTCGGCCGTCAGAACTACGGCGCCATCTCCGGCGCAATGGCAGCACCCGGCCTGGTGGGCCGTGCCACTGGCCCCTTGCTCCTGGCGGTGCTGCTGGGGGCGGGCCTGGAGCCGGATCTGTTGCTGGCCGTGCTGCTGGGGATTGCCGTGCTGGCCCTGCTGTGTTTTCTGGCCGCCACAATGCGCATCGACAAAGCTTAAACCGAGGAGACGCCCATGGCGGTACGGCCTTATATCGAAGCGGATTTTCAAGCGGTTTGCCGGATTTATCTGGATGCGAAGCGTGATGAGCTGGCGTTCGAGCGCGGCGATTTCCTGATCACGCCGCTGGATCAGGATGCGGCCATCCGGGCGGCGTTCAATGAATCTGCGGTGCTGGTCTTTGACAGCGGAGAAATCCTTGGCTTCTCGGCGGCCTTCGAGGGCCAGTTGCGCGCGCTGTTCGTGCACAGCAGTGCCAGGGGGCGTGGCGTAGGCGCGGCATTGTTGAATGCCGTATTGGCTGAGGTCACGCAAGGCCTGTCATTGAATGTCGCCAGATCGAATGCTGGCGCCAGACGGTTCTATGAAGAGCACGGCTTTGTCGCCGTGGGCAAAATCGTCCGGCAATATGGCGGCCAGGACGTGCTTTATCTACAGATGGAGCGCGAAAGCATGTAAGCGGGCAAGCTGGCGTCCAGCCGCACGCAAACGGCGTATGGTGGACGCTCGACTCTTTGGATGTGGAGGAGCTATGTCCGGACAATACCAAAGCTGTATCGCGGCCTGCACCGAGTGCGCGCAGGCCTGCGATGTCTGCGCCAGCGCCTGTTTGAAGGAAGACGATGTGACGCCGCTGGCCGGCTGCATTGCGCTCGACACCGACTGCGCCCAGCTATGCCGTCTGGCGGCAGGGGCGATGGAGAGGGGCAGTCCTGCGGCCCTGGCGATCTGCAAGGCCTGTGCCGAAGTCTGCGATTTATGCGCGGCCGAGTGCTACCGGCATGCGATGTGGCACTGCGAGGAATGTGCGGCGGCCTGCCTGCGTTGTATGGCGCAGTGCAGCCGCATGGTGGAGCTGGATGGCCGGGCCGAAAGCCAAGGCCAGCGCGGCCCGCGCGGCGGCAAGGCCGCCACCGCGCGCCACTAAAGCAGAATCAGGCGCGGAAGACCAGTACCGGAATATTGGTATGGGTCAGCACCTTATGGGTTTCGCTGCCGAGCAGTAGGCCTTTGATGCCGCGATGGCCGTGCGAGGCCATGGCGATCATGTCGCATTTGAGTTCGCCGGCCACCGACACGATGGCGGCATAGGGCTGGTCCGAGCGGCGCAGCACTGTTTCGCAAGGCACGCCCATGCGCGCCGCCGCTTCGGCGATGCGGCCGACGATCTGGCTGGCGCGGCTGGTGCTGTCCGGCACATCTGGCGCGCCGTCCAGGGTTTCGGGCAAATAGGTTAGGGCGTGAAAGTCCGGCAGCACATGCATGCCGGTGACGCGGGCGCCAGTCTCCTTGGCGAATTGCAGGGCGCTGCGGATGGCGGCTTCCGATGCGAGCGAACCGTCACTTGGTACGAGAATATGTTTGAACATGAGCGAACTCCTGCGAATGAATCGATGCCGTACGTTTGGCACGGCGGATTGTACGACTTATAAGCAGAAGTTTCGCTGCCGTCCAGGCAAAAATCATTGATCCAGATCAAATTTTTAGGAAGCCTTCAGGCGCGCCGCTTGCCCGCTTCGCCGGTCTTGACGCCCGGTGCTGAAGGTTTAGGCGGCACCGGCGGTTTGGGCGGTTCATCGCCATGCAGCGGCAGCACATTGGCGGGTGCTTCGGCCTCACCCTGTTTCAGCAGCAGGTGCGCCAGATAGCCAATGCGGTGGCTGGGACTGCCGGGCAGGCGGCTGGCCGATTTCAGCGCCGCTTCCTTCAGCGCCGCCATGCCGATCTGATAACCCAGCGCGCGGTAGCTTTCGAACTGGTCTTCGTCGAACCACTGGTCGGCGGTGGACTGGTGCGGGAAGTCGGCGTGGGTTTTGCGGTAGTTGAGCAGGTCGGCGTTTTCGCTGCCGGTCATGGTCGGCTTAATGTAGAGCAGGACGCCGTTTTCGCACACACCGTCCGCCTTGGCGTAGTTGATTTCGCCGGTGACGAAGGCGGCGCCCACCGGCGTTGGCCCGCTCATGGTTTCGATATGGCTGGCATTCAGGCGGATCGGCACATGCATATCGGTGAAGCATTTGCGGATGGCGTTGCCCAGATCGTCGAAAGTGAATTTGTGGTCGGCGCTGGCGTCGACCACCACGATCAGGCGGCAGCGCCGCCGCACCAGCTCATACAAGCCGAGATTCTCGAAGTGGCCGCCGTCCGACAGGTAGAGGAAGTTGGCGCTGGAGTCGGTCAGGCCAAACAGCTCGGCCACCAGGCTGAAAAAGCCGATGCGCGGCGCTGACTGCTTCCATTTATGTTCTTTAAGCGGATTGGGCGACCAGCGGCCCAGGCGCAGATTAAAGAGCGTCATCAGGAAGCTCAGGGGCGGCGAGCTGTGATAGCCCATGCTTGGACTGGCGGCCGCGCCGGAGACGGCCACCGCCAGGCCAAGCTTGACCAGGGCGTCATCATCCTTGAACAGGGCGGGACGCGAGGCGTAGTCGCTGGTGGGGCGGTAGCAGCCGCGCAGCATCTTGCTGGGCACCTTGTCGCCATGGCTGCCGGGCAGGGCGGGCATTTCGAAGCCGCAGAAGGCCGGCGTCATCGAGAAGGAGGCGGCTTTGCGCATCTGCCAGGCCAGTTCTTCGCCGTTCACCAGGTTCAGCGCGGTGTTGATGATGTGATAGGGCCGCTGCGGCTGGATGCTGCCGTCCGGGCGCTGGTGCAGCAGGCTATGCAGGGGAATATCGTCGGCGGCATCGAAGCCGGTAAAGGGATGCGGCGCGCGCGGATTGCTGCTGGCGCCGAAATAGGCGCGCACCAGGCGCATGCGGTACATCATATACAGCGAGAATTTGTTGATGTCCACGCGCCAGCCCAGCACCGCGGCCGTGATGGCGCAGTAAATCAGCAGCGGCACCAGCAGGCCATGCGACAGCATTGAGGCCTTGAAATAGGCGGCATAGAAGGCTGATAGTGGATGCGTGCCGGGTGTCAGCCGCGGCGCAGGCGCGGCCATGGTCTGCAGCCAGGTGGTCAGGATGGCGACGATAACCAGCATGAAGGCGTAAGGCGCGATCTTGGCCGCCAGCTCCAGTTTCGACGAGCTGCCCGGCTGCCCGGTGGCATTGCTGCTGCCCGAGCGCAGGCCGAGCCAGGCCAGCAGCACGATGGCAAGGGCGCCGACGCTGCTTAGCGCCTGGTATTCGGCAAAGGCCCAGGCCAGCAAGGGCGGCATATAGAAGGTGCAGAGGAAGAGTCCCGACCAGGCCAGCATGAAGATGGCGGTCCAGGCACCCTGGCGCGCCCACCATTCGCGGCTTTCGTCGCGGTACATGCGGCCCACCAGGCCGATCATCAGCGTGATCGTCACGCCGAACAGCAGCAGCATCAGCGGCATGCCGAAGGTGGCGAGGTTGACGGCGTCGATCTTGTCCAGCACCGCGTTGGGAATGCTGGCCACGCCTTTCAGCAGCAGCAGGGTGCCGACCGCCAGCGCGCCGATGGCGCATAGCAGATGGCCCACGCCTTCCACCACCAGTTTGTGGCGGGCGTGGAGTTTTTCCTCTACCGCTTTCAAGGGCGCGGCGTTCGGTTCCAGATGGCTTTCCTGCGGCGCGCTGCGTGGAAAGCGGGCGTTCTGGTACTGGGCGCAGCCCCAGCCTGCCGCCCACACGGCGAAGTAGACCAGGCCGGGTATCAGCAAATGCCAGGGTTGGGGCATGTCGAACAGGGAGTCGGGCAACTGCGCCCAGAAATCCTTCAGCTCATACCGGTGCTGCCAGACGGCGATGCTGCTCAGGTAGCCGGCCGCGATCAGGGGCAGGCAGATGGTGTACAGGATGGTGCCCTGGTCTTGCGGCAGGCGCTGTCCCGGCTCGGGCGCCTTGCAGGAGATGCTGAGCGCGATGAAAAAGATCGCCAGCAGGAAGAAGGCGATGCCGCTCACCACCGTGCCGGACGCCGGTGCCAGCATCTGCATCTCGGTCAGCATGGCCACGCCGCGCGGCAGCAGGAAGAGCACCGACAGCCAGGCTACCAGCATGGTCAGGTTCAGCAAGGTATTGCGCAGATAGGTGCAGATCAAGGTCCAGGTATCGGCGCTGAACATGCCGGTCTTGGGCGTCAGATAGTGGCTGTACTGGCGCAGGAACTGGATCGGGGCCGGTTCGGCGCGGCCGGCGCGTTGCGAGGCGGAAGGCGCCAATTCCTGCTCGACGGCGCGCACGTCGCCGCCTTTTTCCTTGATCCATTTCGACAGCCAGCCGCCGATATAGCCGCCACCCGAGACGGTGGACAGGTAATCGAAGGTGCTGAGTAGGCGCAACTCGGCCAGTGCCTGGATCACGCCCAGGTTGAAGGTGGCGCTGCGGATGCCGCCACCCGAGAAAGCCAGGCCGGCCAGCTTGCGCTCGTGGGCCTGGTGCAGGGTCTCGGACAGGCTGGCCGGCGCCAGCTTGGCCTGTTTGCCGGCGATGGCGTCCAGCTCATACTGGAGCACTTCGCTGAAGACGCTGCCGGCGCGCTCGTTGAGCCGCTGCCATAGCTTGTAGCTGTCGTCCTTGTCCAGTTTCTCGTCGATGCGGAAGTGCTCCAGGGCCGCCTCGAAATCGTCCTGGGCCTTGTAGCCCAGGATATCCAGCTTACGGATCAGATCCTGCTTGCGCTCGAGGTCTGCCTGCTCGGGGGAGGGTTTGGACATGGCGGCCTTTCATGTCAGTTTGATATTTCACTATAGGCAGCCGGTGCGTCAGGATACTCACACAATGTCACAGTGTTGCAGCTCTGCCGTATTTGCGTGGATGTCGCTGCATGAAAGGCGGGTACAATGCTGCCTTTCTCCGATTTCTTCAGATTCCAGTGCAAAGCCGTCAACTCTATAACCGTCTGATTCAAGAGTTCCTCCGCTATGGCGGAGCAATGACCGGCACGCTGCTGGCTGTGGCCATTGCCGCGTTGACCGATGTGCTGCTGATCGCTCAGTTACGCAATGTGGTGAACGCCATGCAGCAGGACTGCAAGCCTGCGGCAAAGGCCGATACGGGCGGCTTGTTGGCGACGGTGGAGCAATGGGTGCATAACCTGGCCCCGCTGGATCCGCTTACGGCTACGCTGTGGGCGATTCCTTTGCTGATCGTCTTCCTCGCCTTTATGCGCATGGTGAGCAGCTTCACGGCCGAATATGGCTCCTCCTGGCTGAGCAACCGGGTGCAGGCCAATCTGCGCGAACAGATGTTCTCGCGCATCCTGCGTCTGCCCAACCGTTACTTCGACCAGTCCTCCACCGGCACCACGCTCTCGCGCGTGGCTTACGACGCCAGCCTGGTGTCGCAGGCCGGCCTGAATGTGCTGAACGTGGCGGTGCGCGATTCGGTAGCGACAGTGGGCTACCTGATTTCCCTCTTCATCATCGACTGGCAACTGGCCGTGTTCTGTCTGGGCCTGCTGCCGCTGGTGGCCGTGATCGTGATCTTCGCCGGCCGCCGCATGCGCAACCTGAGCGAAAGCGCCCAACATGCCATGGGCGAGCTGACCCGCGTACTCGATGAAAGCATCGGCGGCCAGCGCGTGGTGAAAATCTTCGGTGGCCAGCGCTACGAACAGGAACGTTTCGACGAGGTGGTGAAGCTGAATCGCCAGCTCGCCGTCAAGCACTCGGCCACCTCCGCCGCCAACTCCGGCCTGATCATGATGCTGGTCGGGATCACCCTGTCGGCCGTGATCTACTTCGCCCTGCTGCGCGCGCACGGCGGCGCGTTGTCGCCCGGCGATTTCGTTGCCTTCATGGGTGCGCTGATGGCGATGCAGTCGCCGATCAAGAATCTGACCAAGATCAACGAGCCGCTGCAGCGCGGCCTGGCCGCCGCCAAGTCGGTGTTCGGCCTGATCGACGCGCCGATCGAGCCGGATACCGGCACCCGCAGTCTGGCGCGCGCCGAAGGCCGTATTGCGCTGCAGGACGTCGGCTTCCGCTACAACGAAGAAGACCCGGATGCCGCGCCCGCGCTGCGCGGCGTTTCGCTCGACATCGCCGCCGGCGAGACCGTGGCCCTGGTGGGCGGTTCCGGCAGCGGCAAGACCACGCTGGCCAGCCTGCTGCCGCGTTTCTACGATGTCGGCAGCGGCCAGATCCTGCTGGACGGCGTCGACCTGCGCGAATACCTCCTGTCCGACCTGCGCCAGCAGATCGCGCTGGTCAGTCAGGACGTGGTGCTGTTCAACGACACGCTGGCCTCCAATATCGCCTATGGCGATCCGAACCCGGACCCGGCGCGCATCGAAGCGGCGGCCAAGGCGGCGTATGCGCACGAGTTCATCATGCGCCAGCCGCAGGGCTACCAGACCGAGGTCGGCGAAAACGGCCTGCGCCTGTCGGGCGGTCAGCGTCAGCGCATGGCGATCGCCCGCGCGCTGTACAAGGATGCGCCGATCCTGATCCTGGACGAAGCCACCAGCGCCCTCGATACCGAATCCGAACGCCAGGTGCAAGCCGCGCTGGAGCGCCTGATGAAGGGCCGCACCACGGTGGTCATTGCGCACCGCCTCTCGACCATCGAGAACGCCGACCGCATCGTCGTCATGAATGCGGGCAGCATCGCCGAAATTGGCAGCCATGAAGCGCTGCTGGAACAGGGCGGCATCTATGCGCGCCTCTACATGACGCAGAAGCAGTTGAGCGCATAAACCAACAGTTTGAATGTGCAGCATGGGCAGCGGCGGGCGCTTTTGCTAAAGTGTGCAAACGCCATCGGCGGGACGGTAGCGAGACGGATGCAAGTCACTGCCGTCATCCAACAACCGAACGGAGATGCCCATGAAGCCACTGTCAATCGCTGCCGCCATGCTGTGCGGCGCCGTGCTGCTCCCATCCCAAGCCTTCGCTGCCGACAAGGAGCAAGGCCATTCCTGGACGTATGAAGGCAAGCACGGGCCGAAGCACTGGTCCGAGCTGAATGACGACTACAAGACTTGCAAGCTGGGACACCACCAATCGCCCATCGACATCCGCAAGACCAGCAAGGCCGAACTGCCCAAGATCGAATTCGACTACAAGCCAGCCACCCCACGCATCCTGGACAACGGCCACACCGTGCAGGTGAACTTTGGCGCGGGAAGCGGCATTACCCTTGACGGCAAGCGTTACGAGCTGCTGCAATTCCACTTCCATAATCCGAGCGAAGAAAGCATCAACGGCAAGCGCTATGGCATGGTCGCGCACCTGGTACACAAAAGCGCCGACAACAAGCTGGCGGTGGTCGCGGTACTGTTCAAAAACGGCAAGGAAAACCCGCTGATCAAAACGCTATGGAGCCAGGTGCCCTCCGAAAAAAACAAGGAAGTGGAACTGAGCGGCGGCGACTTCGACCTCAACTCCCTGCTGCCCGCACAGCAAGGCTATTACAACTTCGCCGGTTCCCTCACCACCCCGCCGTGCAGTGAAGAAGTCAACTGGCTCGTGCTGAAACAGCCGGTTGAGATGTCCAGCCAACAATTCAGCCAATTCAGCAAGATCTACCCCCACAACGCCCGCCCGGTGCAAGCCCTCAACGGCCGCGTCGTCAAGGAAAGCATGTAACCTCTTTGATCTCCATCAAAAAATGTCCCACCCTGGTGTCAGGCACCAGGGTGGACATTTTTTGATTTGGATCAAAGGTTCTTAGCGTTTCAGGGCGCGGGTGGCGAGGAAGGTGGGCATGTATTTGTCGACCAGGAAGCGCGGGTGGGCGGCGGCGTCTTCGTAGAAGTCCGTCATGATGAATCCGGCGGCGAGCTGGCCACCGAGCAGATCGCTCAGGGTGTGGCCGAAGACCGTCGCTTCGCCGCGTTCGCGCTTGGCTGCGAGCTGTGCTGCATCGAGGTCGTTGACGTCGGAGTAGGGCAGGCGGTAGCGTGGGCGGATCAGGCCTTGCTCGGCATATGCGGGGTCGCGGTCGCCGATGAAGACGACGGGGTTGTAGAAGCTGGCGAGCAGGGCGCCGCCGTTTTTCAGCACGCGTGCGCATTCCTGCCATACGGGGCGCACATCGGGTACATACAGGTTGGAGATGGGGTGGAAGACGATGTCGAACGAGTCATCGGCAAAGGCGCTCAGGTCGCGCATATCGCCTTGCACCGTTTGCAGTTCCAGGCCATCGCGCTGGGCTACCATGCGGTCCTGTTCGAGCTGGCGGTCGGAGATGTCGAAGACGGTGACGCGTGCGCCGGCTGCCGCCAGCACGGGCGCTTGCTGTCCGCCGGCGGAGGCGAGGCAGAGTATGCGTTTGCCTTTCACCTCGCCCAGCCATGTGGATGGCAGCGGCTGCGGCGTCAGGTGAACCTGCCAGTTACCTGCTTTGGCGGCGGCGATGGTCTCGCTGCTGACGGGACGCGACCATTCGCGCTGTTCAGATGCCTGCTTGTCCCAGGAGGCGCGGTTGTGCGCCAGAAAATCGATGTTGTCGCCTTGTTGTTGCGGCATAAGTGCTCCTTGTTCGGCGCCAGCTCTTGGATATGGCTGGCGACAAGGCATTCTAATGCTTCAACAAATTTCTTGCCGGGGGCAGCCGCCGCCCGGCTTCGGGCCAACGTTTAGAACGAATACACCAGGGTCAGGGATGTTTGCGTGTCGGTGCCTTTTTTATCGGCCGGCACGTTGGTGTCGTTGCGGGCGCTGAAGGCGGCCTTCATCTGCATGGTGCCGTTGATCTTGGTGCTGAGCGCCGTCTCGGCCACCGAGTGGGTGTTCGAGGTGCCGCGTTCCACGCTGAGCGTCTGGGTGAACAGAGCGGTCTGGCTCAGCTGCCAGCGCAAGGCGGCCGCGCCACGGATGGTAAGTCCATTTTCCTTGTCGCCATTGGCGCGGGTGCCGCTGAAGTAGCCCGGACCCATTTCCACATCGATGGTCTTGTCGCGCGACTTGTACCAGCGCGAGGCGTGACCGACGGCGATGGTGGTGTACTTGGTGTAGGCGCCAAATTTGTCGTCAACGTGGGAGCCGAGCACGAACAGTTTCTTGCCGTCGCCAATCAGCTTGTACGCAGCTTTGGCGGAGGCGGCGAAACGTTCGGCCGAGCGTTCTTTGACCTTGCTGCCGTCTTCCTGCTCGTTCTTGTCTTCCTTGAAGTAGCCGCTGAAGATGTATTCGTTGCTCCAGTTTTCCAGCTCCTGGCGCGCGTCGATCTTGCCGGTCACGGAGGTGCCGGCGGTGTTGCCGGTGGTGGTGATGGCGCCCAGTTCAGCGGAAACGCTCCAGTCGCGCTCCGGAAGTTCTTCGTCGGCGGCAAAAGCTGCGCCGTGCGCCATGGCGAGGGCCAAGGCGAGAGTGGTAATCGATTTCATGTGCTTATTGGCGGCCTTGCAGGCTTGAAGCGGCCGCTTTTGATACAAAAGGGAGGTGGCATTGTACCCCAATGTCAAGTTTGGCGTTGTTACGGTACTACGATTTAACAAAGGCTTAAGTAAAAATCCCTCAGAGCGCGCGGCGCAAGCGCTTCCACAAGCTGGCCAGCGCCTTGGCCTGGTGCAGGCTGTCGGCCTGCAGGTAGCCGCGCACATAGGCGATGGCGGCATGCAGGGCAGGATGGCTGGCCGCTTCATGCTCCAATAGGGCGTGGGCTACGGTGGCATCGTTGATGGCGCCCAGCGCATCCTGGAAAGCGGCCAGCGCAGCGATACGGTGCCGGGTCGTGCGCTGCGGATAAAGGCTGGCGAAGAACTCCAGTGCATAGCGCAGGCGTTTGGCGGCGATGCGCGAATGGTGCAGGCGGCGCTGGCCGGCCTGGGGTAGATGCTGCGCTCGGCGCCGCAGGCGCTTTTCGGCAGAATCCAGCAGGGCGGTGGCGAAGCGTTTGAGGCGGGCGTTTGGCTGCGGCAAGCCTTGCGGCGTTTGCAAGGCCCAGGCATGCAGGGCGTCGAGCAGGGCGCGGCAGCGCGGCGAGGCCACCGCTTGCGCAGCGCTTGCGTTGTGGCGCTGCGCCGCCTCCTGGGCCAGTTGCAGCAGGGCCGCGAGTCCTAGATGGGCGGGAGCGCTGGCTATGATGCGTGGCAGGGTGCTGTTTGCCAGGACTTCCCAGTCGCGCGCTGGACCGAGCGCCGCGTCCAGCCATTTCACTTCAAGGCGCAACGGCTCCGGCAGCGGACGCACTTTGCCGAACAGGCGTAATGCAGCGTTCAAGCGGCGCAGGCCGACGCGCATCTGGTGCAGAAATTCGGCATCGGCCCTGGCGGCGACACCGGGCGCATTGGCTTCGATATGGCGCAAGCACTCGGCCATGACGGCGGCGTGTGCTTGCAGAATGCCCATATCCTTGCGCAGGATAATCGGGCTGGCGGTGACGGGAATGGCGCTCATAAAGAAGTCCAGCGCGGTCGTGGCATGGGTTTGTCAAAGAACGCATTTTGCCATGGACCTCCTTATGGCTCCACCGAATGCGCGCGTTTCAGGCAGCGCAGCACGAAGGTCGAGCGGCTGTGGCGAATGCCGGGCATCTTATACAGTTTGCGGCGCAGGAACTCCTCGTAGCCCGCGGTGCCGGCCACGGCAACCTTGATCAGGTAATCGTAATCGCCGGTGAGCAGATAGGCTTCCATCACCTCGGGCAACTCGGCCAGGGCGAGGCCGAATTTTTCCAGCATATCGTCGTCGTGGCGCTCCAGCGTGACTTCGATGATCACGGTGTCGGGCAGGCCGAGCGCCTGCTGGTTGAGCAGGGCCGTGTAGCCTTCGATGACGCCATTGTCTTCCAGCGCGCGCACGCGGTTCCAGCAGGGCGTGGTGGAGAGGCCGATCTGCTCCGCCAGCTTGGTATTGCTTAGCCGTCCGTCGCGGCGCAGGGCGCGCAGGATGCGGCGGTCGGTTTCATCCAGTTGTTCCATGGTTTTCTCGATTCGAAGATTATTTTTGAGGATATTTTATATCGAAAAGAAGAATATTCTTAAAATAGCGCGAAATTGGATAATCTTTGGATGCCTATTCCAGCGCGGGGCAGTTAAAGTTACTGTATGAACGAGCTAGTCCAAACCCCACAAAAGACCTTCCGCCTGCGGGTGGAAGCCCATACCGCCACCGACTCGCTGGAATCGGCGCTGGCGATTATCCGGCGCGGCGGCATCGAGCTGCGCGGCGTGCGCATGGAAGCCGGCCTGCATGGCATGGAAGTGCAGCTGCGCGTGGCAGCCGAGGAGGAAGAGGCGCTGACGCTGTGCCGCATGCGCCTCTGTAATGTGATCGGGATTATCAAGATCCGCGAAACGCCGCGCCCCGCGCCAGCCTTGCAGTAAGGCTGGCAGGGCGGGAATGCCTTACATATAGGCGTATTTGAAGATGAAGACGCCGGCGATCAGCCACACGATGAGTTTGACCTCGCGCGCGCGGCCCGTCAGCAGCTTGAGCGCCGCATAGGTGATGAAGCCGAAGGCGATGCCGTGAGCGATCGAGTAGGTGTAGGGAATCAGCAGGGCCGTGATGCCGGCCGGGATGCTCTCGGTGGTTTCGTTCCAGTCCAGGTCCGACAGGTCGCGCAGCATCAGGCAGGCGACGAAGAGCAGGGCCGGCGCGGTGGCGTATGGCGGCACCACGGCGGCGATCGGCGAGAAAAACAGGCAGGCCAGGAACATCAGCGCAATGACCACGGCGGTCAGGCCGGTGCGTCCGCCCGCCTGCACGCCGGCCGCGCTTTCTACATAGGCCGTGGTGCTGGAGGTGCCGAGCATGGAGCCGGCGACGATGGCGCAGCTGTCGGCCAGCAGTGCTTTGTTGAGGCGCTCCATCTTGCCGCTGACCAGGAGGCCGGCGCGGTTCGCCACGCCCATCAGGGTACCGGTGGCGTCAAACAGCTCCACCAGGAAGAACACCAACACCACATTGAACAGGCCCACGCCAATGGCGCCGGGGATGTCGAGTTTGAACAGGCTGGGCGCCAGCGAAGGCGGCGTGGAGATCAGCCCCTGGAATTTGGTGTCGCCAAAGAAGAAGCTCAGTACGGTGATGCTGACGATGCCGATCAGGATGGCGCCGCGCACGCGCAGGCGATCCAGCGTCACGATCAGCAGGAAGCCGCCGATGGCCATCAGGGCGGCAGGCTTGTGCAGGTCGCCCGCCGTGACCATGGTGGCCTTGTCGGCGGTGACGATGCCCGCGCTTTTCAGCGCAATCAAGCCAAGGAATAGCCCCAGCCCGGCCGTAATGGCGGTGCGCAGCGAATGCGGGATGCCGTTCACGATCATTTCGCGCAGGCGGAAGACGCTGATCAGCACAAACAGGCAGCCGGAGATAAACACCGCGCCCAGTGCGATCTGCCATGGTATGCCCATGCCCAGCACCACGGCGTAGGCGAAGTAGGCGTTTAAGCCCATGCCCGGCGCCATGCCGATCGGGTAGTTGGCGTACAGGCCCATGATCAGGGTGCCCAGCGCGGCGGCCAGGCAGGTTGCGACGAAGACGGCGTCCCTCGGCACGCCCGCTTCAGACAGGATGGAGGGATTGACGAAGATGATGTACGCCATGGTGAGGAAGGTGGTCAGGCCTGCCACCACCTCGGTACGTACATTGGTGCCGTTCTCCCGGAGTTTGAATAATTTTTCTGTAATGGACACGGTTGCCCCCATGTGTTGCGGTCGCCTAGGATACCATCCCGTCGAGCCTCCACCCCTGCGGCGTATGCGACAAAGTGTGGGAAAGGCCCAGCGCGGAGAGGAATCTGCGGTCGTGCGAGACCACGGCCAGCGCCCCGCTGAAGCCTTGCAGCGCCTGTTCCAGCGCGCTGACGGCATGCAGGTCGAGGTGGTTGGTCGGCTCGTCCAGCAGCAGGAATTGCGCGGGTTCCTTGCGCCACAGGGCGCAGGCCAGGGCCGCTTTCAGACGTTCGCCGCCGCTCAGGGCTTCGGCCGGCGTATGCACATGGCGCGCGCCGAGACCGAGCAGGGCGAGGCGGCTGCGCAGCTCCCCTTCCGGCAATGGACTTTCCAGCTGGCGCAGGCGCTCCAGCACCGAGAGTCCGGGCGGCAGCAGCACGGCGGCATGCTGGTCGAGCCAGGCCATGGGCAGCGGACTGCGGCAGGTGCCGGACAGCGGCGCTTCCAGTCCCGCCAGCATTTTCAGCAGGGTGGTTTTGCCGCAGCCATTGGGACCGGTGATGGCGAGGCGGAATGGACCGCACAGCGTCAGGTCCAGCGACGGCGCCCCGGCCGGGAAACGTGCGCGGGCCTGTTCCAGTTCGACTACGCGCTTGCCTGGCGCGACGGCACTGGCGGGCAGCAGCAGCGCCACCGCCTGTTCGGAGACGATCTTGTCCGCCGCCTCGCGCACCGCCTGATCCAGCGCGAGGCGGCTTTCCTCATGCTGCTTCGCCACGCGGCCAGCGTGGACTTCGGCACGGTCCTGCATGCGGCCGAGCAGAATGGGCGCCAGATTGGCGCTCTTGGCGTTACGTTTGTTGCGGGCCATGCGCGAATGCTGGGCATCGTGCTGGCGGCGCAGCTCGCGCAGGCCGGATTCGCGTTCGGTGCGGGCATGATCGAGTGTCGCTTGCGCCGCGCTGGCGGCTGTGTCGCGCTGTTCGCGGTACAGGGTGTAGTTGCCGCCGTAGCTGTGTAACTGGCCGTCGCGCAGCTCCACGATGCGGTCCATCCGGTCGAGCAGCTCGCGGTCGTGGCTGACGACGATGGCGCCGCCGCGCCATGTGCGCAAGGCCGTTTCCAGCCAGTCGCGGCCCGGCCGGTCGAGGTGGTTGCTTGGTTCGTCCAGCAGAAGCCAGTCGGCTTGCGACAGCAGGGCGCCGGCCAAGGCAATGCGCATCAGCTCTCCGCCGCTCAGGTTTGTGGCCGGCTGCTCGGGACGCATCGTGGGCAGGCCCGCTTCACGCAAGGCGCAGCCGAAAGCGGCGGGTATATGCCAGCGGCCTTCGAGCAGATCGAGATCGCCGGCCAGCATATCGCCGCTTTCGACGCGGGCGAGAGCGGCAAACAGGGCGGCAAGTCCGGCCACGCCGGCGACGGTGGCGCCGGGCGCGGGGCGGATTTCCTGCGGTACGTAAGCGAGGCTGCCGTTGCAGGCGATACGGCCGCCATCAGGCTGGCGTTGACCGCTCAGAATGGCGGCCAGCACGGATTTGCCCGCGCCATTGGCGCCGACAAGGCCGGTCAGTTCGCGCTGGAAGGATGCGTTCAGGCCGTCGAACAGCATGCGGCCGCCGGGGAGCATGGCCGAGACGTGGCGCAGCTCCAGAGAGAGTTCTTTTGGATTGGATAACATATAAGCCCCGGTGACGAGAGTCGTCAGCGCAGCGGCGATGCATAGCAAGGCAAGGCAGCGGCGGTCGTTTGCGGATGTGGGCTTAGATGTCCATTTGGGGTGGGTGCTCCGGAAGAAAAAGGCGCTGCCGATATTTTCAGCAGCGCCCGCAGTTTAACGCATCAGTGCGAATTGTCAACCGCCGCCGTGTTTCGGTTTCATGCTGGCGCTCCTTTCTTAAGGCAGGTTCAGGGCGCGGGCGATATCGTCCCAGGCCACGTATTTGAAGTTCTGCGGACCATCGGGCAGGCGCTTGTAGCCGTCCTGCACCACCAGCATGCCTTTGGCGTATGGGCCGCCCAGATTGGCCGAGGTCACATCCAGGCCATCGGTTTCGGATGCGCCATCCACGCCGGCCGCCACGTTCATGCCGATGCGGAAGCGTCCGCGCACGGCGTGCGGCGCGGCGGCGTCCAGCACCACATAGCTGTTGTCGCCCTGGCTGGACACCACCAGATAGCTGGCTTTCTCGCCGTGGTAGAGGGCCATGCCTTCCACGTCGGCCTTGAGCGCTGGGCCGACCGGCAGGATCATGCGCAGCGGTTCGGCCTTGGCGGCATTGGCTGCTGTGGACCAGACGCCAAGCTTTTCCTCGCCGATGAAAAGGCGCCCGCTGCGGTCGTCGGCCACGCAGCCTTCGGGCTGGCTGGCGACGGCGAAGCTGCGCAGCAGGGCGGCGCGGAAGCGGCCTTCGCTGCGTTCGATGCGGTAGTGCTGGTAGCGGCCGTCCTTGTCGTTGACGAAGGCCTCCAGCGTGCCGCCCGGCGGCTGATAGAGGCACATGCCGTAGATCTTTTCCAGCGTGGTAGGGAAGACGGCGGCTTCGGCGGCATCGCCCTTGGCATTGATGGTGAACAGCATCAGCGTATTGTCGTCGCGGCGTGTGGCGGCGGCCAGATCGAAGCGTTCGCCCGCGAACAGCACGTTCTGGCGGATGTCGACATTGTTCAGGCGTCCCGATTCCAGCAACTGGGTTTGTTTGCCTTGCAGGTCGTAGGCCAGCAAGCCTTGCTTCTTGTTGGTGCCGAAGACGCGCGAAGCGGCCGGATTCCTTGGATGCAGCCAGATTGCCGGATCATCGGCCGCATCGCCCTGGCGTTCCATCGGGTCGGTCTGGGTGCGCGGCTCGACGATGGCGAAGGGGATGGCTCCTGCAGCAGGTGCCTGACCGCTGGACGTCCATGCCAGGGCTCGTGTCTGCCACGGCGCGCTTTCGGCGGTTTTGTAGACGAGGCTGGTGGCGTTGCCGCTGGCGCGAACCGCGAGCGCATTGCCTTTGCCGCCTTTGGTCGCAAGCTGCTGGCTGCCCGCCGCCTCCCATTGGCCATCGCGTTGGCGGAACAGATGGAGTTTTGCGCCGTCCTTGTCCAGCAGCGCAGCGCCGCCGGGCAGCAGGGACAAGGCGCCCGCGCCGCCCGCCAGCTTGCCATACGGAGCGCGCAGGGCCATGGCCTGGCGCTGGCCGGAGCCTTCCGCATCGGCGCGGTAAGCCCACAGGCCGAAATCGGATTCGGCGGCCAGCAGGGTGTTGCTGGCGTCATCCACGCGGCAGTGCTTGACATGCGGCGGCAGCGCCAATTTGCGCACCGACCGGTACTGCGTGCCGGACAACAGCCATTGCTCGGACTGGCCATCTTTCCCGATCAGGAACAGGTGATCGATGCGCTGGGCGTCACGGTACAGGCAGGACGCCTCCACATCGAAGCCTGGCGCGGGCAGCGCCGGCAGGGCGTTCAGCGTGCCACGCGTCAGATTCACGACGAGGGGCTGGGCGCGCTCGGTGTTGGAATCGACCACCACGGCCAGCACGCCTTCCGCATAGCTGCGGGTATCGAGCTGGCGGGCGCGAATCGGGAACTGGGCGCGCTGCGCGCCGCCGGCGTCCAGCAGGCGCAGACCGTTCTTGTCCAGCGCCAGCCAGCCGCCGTCCGGCAGGGCCGCCAATTCGGCGGCATTCGCCAGCGCGGAAGGAAGGGCTGGCGCGGGTGCCGGCGTTGCCGCCACAGCGGCCGAGGAGGCCAGGAGCGCGCCGATTGCGCTTTGAATCATGCTCTTTCTCATATGCTCTCTTAGAAAATGGCGGCTTTCAGGCCGATCTTGTAGGTGCGTCCGTATTGCTCATACTGGGCGTTGTGGTTTTTGCTGCCTTGATAGACGTAGTACTTCTCGTTGTTCAGATTGGCGGCTTCGAAGGTGAGCTGGAAGCGCTTGTCGATCTGCCAGGAGAAGGAGAAGTCGAGCTGCTTCTGGCTGTCCACCATGCGGTCCTGGCTGGCGTTCAGAATATCCGAGCCGAGTTCCAGCAGATACGGCGATTTGTAGTTCAGCGCCAGGCGGGTGCTGACCGGACCCTGCTTGTAGCCCAGCATCAGGTTCATCACGCGGTCGGATTGGCCCGGCAACGCGATGCTGCGCGAGAGGCGGGCTTTGGCCTTGGTGTCGAAGCGGGCCACGTCGGCGCGCGAATCGGTCCAGGCGGCGTTGGCGCCGGCCAGCAGATTGTTGAAAGGCGACGGCAGCATGCGCAGCGGCTGCATCCAGGACAACTCGATGCCCTTGACCTTGGCCTTGTCACCGTTTTCGTAAGACGTGGCGCTGGTGTAGCCCGCCCACTGTCCGCTGCCTGCGAGATTGGTGGTGTAGGTGAAATTGCGGATGTCCTTGTGGAAGAAGTAGGCCGACAGCGTGCCGTCGTTGCCGATGATGCGTTCCACGCCCAGGTCCAGGTTGCGCGACTTGAGCGGCGCCAGATCCGGATTGCCGATCACCGCCTCGGTATTGCTGGCCAGGCTGACGCCCGGCGCCAGCTGGCTGAAATTGGCGCGCACCACGGAACTGGTGACGGCGGCGCGCACGCTGGTTTGCTGGTCCACATCGTAGCGCGCCTGCAGCGAAGGCAGCCAGTTGGTGTAGGAGCGGCTGCGGTTCAGCGGCGTGATGCTGCTGCCTGCCACTTGCGAGCCGGCGGCATCGAAGCGGGTGCGTTCGGCGCGCACGCCGGCCAGGAAGCGCCAGGCGTCGAAGGAAACGCTGTCCTGCACGTAGGCGGCGTCGATATTCTCGTTCATGGTGTAGTCGTTGATGCTCGACTCGGCCGCCAGGCGGGCGGCATTGCGGTCCAGGCCTGCCACGCGGGCGCGGATGGCGGCCGGATCGAGCGCGACGCCGATGCGTCCCAGCTTGTAATCGAGTTCACTGCCCTGCACGAAGCTGGACATGACGACCGAACCGGCGCCCCAGTAGTTCGGGCTGGACGATTTGCTGCTGTTATAGGCCCACTGGTTGGTGTCGTTGGTTTTCTCGCGGCGACTAGCTTTCAGGCCGAATTTCAGCTCGTGATGCAGGTCGCCGGTGTCGAAACGGCGACCCAGATCGGCACGCAGATGGCGCGCCTTGTCGTTGGAGTAGCGCTGCTGCAGGGTGATGGCGTTCAGGCTGTAATTGGCCGGATCGAACAGCGCGGCCGGGCCTTGCAGCTGCGGCTTTTCGCCATTCAGGAAGCCGACGCCGGCGAAGTTGGCATTGCCGCGGAAACGGCCATCGTTCAGCGATTCCGGCGTGTCTTCGTCGGCGCGGCTGATGCCGCCGGAGGCGGAGAACTGCCAGGCGCCCATTTTCTGTTCTGTGCCCAGCACCAGCGAGCCGATCTCTTGGGTGTATTTGCGCTGGCGGATGCGACGTTCGGCGCGCGCGCTGGCGGTGGCGCCTTCCAGCACGCCGCCGCCGCTGAAATTGCCGATGGTGATGCGGTCGCGCACCTCGTCGTCGCTGAAGCGGCTCAGGAAGCTGCGCAGGTAGAAGCTGCTGCCTGCTTCGGGGCGATAATCCAGATTCACGGCGGCTGCTTTGCGTTCGCGCACCGGCAGATAGTCGCGCAGCTCGAAGCCGCCCAAACGCTCGCCATCCCATGCGCCGCCGGTTTCCACATTGTCGGAGCCGAACTTGCGTTTCTCGGCGCTGAGGCCCACGGCCACGCCCAGCTTGCCGTCCATGAAGCGCTGCGCCCACAGCAGGCCGGCGCTCGGGCTTTTCTTGCCGGTGTTGCCGTCATGGCTGGCGGCGGCGTTCACGTTGAGCAGCGTGCCGGGCAGGTCGAAGGCCGACAGCGATTTGACTTCCACCGAGCCGCCCAGGGAGTTGGCGTCCTGCTCGGGCAGCAGGGTCTTGCTCACCTCGAGGGAGCGGATCAGGCCTGCGGGCAGCACATCCAGCGCCACGGCGCGGCGGCCGGCTTCCGGCGATGGGACCAGCGCGCCGTTGATGGTGACGCCATTCAGGTCGGGCCCCAGGCCGCGCACTGTGACGTAGCGGCCTTCGCCCTGGTCGCGCTGCACCGAGACGCCAGGCAGGCGGGCCAGCGCTTCGGCGGCGTTCTTGTCCGGCAGGCCGCCGATATCGTCGCTGCTGACGACACTGACGATATTGTCGGCCTTCTCCTGCGCGGAAATGGCCTTGCTCAGGCTCGCGCGCTGGCCGGTCACGACGACGGCGGCGGCCACCGTGCCGGTGTCGGCCAGTTCGGCGTGGGCGCTGCACATGGCGAGGATGCCGAGGCTCAGGGTAGTCAGGCGCAGGGCGGCGGGCTTGGTCGGCTGGGTCTTGGTATGCATGGTAGTGGATGAGTGGTTGAACGGGGCGGATTCTAGGGAGGGAATGTGTCAACTTTGTTACCGGCTTTGGCCGCAGCCCCGGATTCGCCCCGATTTGCCCTATCCGGCGCGGGATGTGAGCTGAAATGACCTGTCTGCGCGCCGCTCCCACAACGATGCGCACCGTCCCGCAAGGCGCGGCGCGCCGGCTTTCCCCTATGAGAAGACGGGGCGGCCGGCGCGCGTTGCAAAAAAGATGTGAGCCGTTTGCACCTCCCGGCTGTCATCGGCCTGTCATATGGCGGCGATAAGCTGCTGCGGCCCTGTCGATACCGTCCCCATGCCATGCTCAGACTGCACCGCAACTTTCTCATCGCCGCCGCGCTGGCCATGCTCGCGCTGCCTTTCCTGTATGCGGCGCTGGGTGCGGCCAAGCCTTTTGCCGCCTGGCGCTGGATGGATATCGTGGGCGAAGGCGGCACCGCGCTGATGGCGGGCCTGTGGCTGCTGATTACCTTGAGCAGCCGTCCCGGCGGGCTTGTGACGCGCCTGCTGGCCGGCGGGCTGGCGGCGATCATGCTGGGCTGCTGGGCCGACTGCATGGATGAATTCTTTCGCATCCCCAAGGACGAGGTATGGGACAACTGGCTGGAAGGCTTGATGCCGCTGGGGATGCTGGTACTCACGGCGGGCATGTATTACTGGCGCCAGGAGCAATTCAGCCTGAACGAGCATCTGCAGAAGCGCGAGCGCCTGTTCCGCGACCATCGTGCTTTCGACCGCATCACGCAGCTGGCGGGGGCAGGCTATCTGCGCAGCCAATTGCGCCTGGAGCGCGAAAGCCACCCAGGCCGCAGCTGCGCCCTGGTCCTACTGGACATCGACGGCTTCCACCGCATCAACCGCGAGCACGGCCAGCGCGAAGGCGACCGCGCCCTACAGGCCGTGGGCCATATGCTGCTGCTGAATCTGCGCAATGAAGACCTGCTGTGCCGCTATGCGGGCGACCGCTTCGCCATCCTGATGCCCGGCACCGGCGCGCAGGAGGCGCGCGCCATCGCCGGCCATCTCTGCGCCATGGTGGGCCAGATGCGCCACCACGGCAGCCAGGGCGTGATCGCCATCAGCCTGCGCCACGCCTGTGCCGCCGCCGAAGGCGAGGCCGAGGATCTGCTGGCCCGCCTGGGCCGCGAAATCGACCAGTCCGCGCCGCCGCCAAGCGATACGGCGCTGGACGCCGGTCAGCGGGCAGTGGCGGCGTGATCGCCTTCCACACAATCGGCGACGCCTGCATCGCAGCGGGCCAGCAGCCCGCGCTGGCGCTCGACTATGCGCGCAGCCGCGAGGCGGCGGATAGCGCCCTGCTGCGCGGCTTGTGGCTGGATGCTTCGGTGCTGTCCGATCCCGCCAGCATGATTACGCCGGGCCAGTACCATCAGCTGCTGGCGAATACGCTGCGCACCCTCAACAGCCCCGATACCAGCTTCATGCTGGGCCAGCACCTGCTGCCCGGCCACAACGGCGCGATCAGTCATGCGCTGCTGCACGCCCAGAACCTGCGCCAGGCGCTGGAGCTGTTGACGGCCTGGCATGCCCGCCTGACGCCGCTGCTTTGCCCCCGCTTGCGCGAGGAGAACGGCATCGCTGTGCTGTACTGGGTCGATAGTTACGGCGCTCCCAGCCTGTTGCCTGCGCTGGTGGAGATGCACATGACGGCCGTCGCCGCCATGTGCCGCTGGCTGGGCGGCGAGCGCTTGCCCTGGCGCTTCTGCTTTAACCGCGCGGCGCCTGCGCATGTGGAGCAGCACGAGGTACATCTGGGCTCGGAGCTGCGCTTCAACTGCCATCTGGATGCGATGCTGATCGCCGCCGCCTGGCTGGATCGCCCTTGGCCGCGCGGCAATGCGGTGGCAGAGTCCGTTGCCCTGCGCAATGCGGCCGGCGAAGCTACTGCGCGTCCCAGTCTGCTCGACGCGATGTACAACTATCTGCTGGAACGGGTGCGGCGCGCGCCGTCGCAGGAGCAGGCCGCCGCCGATTTCGGCGCCAGTCCGGCCACGCTGAAGCGCTATCTCGCGCGCCACGGCACGCATTTTCAGGCTGAACTGGATCAGGTGCGCACCCACGTCGCGCTGCACCTCTTCCACAGCCGGCGGGCCGACAACGAGGCGGTGGCCCAATACCTGGGCTTCCACGATGCCACCAATTTCCGCCGCTCCTTCAAGCGCTGGACCGGCAAGACGCCGGCCTTGCTGCGCGACGCGCTGCTGGCCTAGCGCCGCAGCTCGCTCTCGGCGATCTGTTCCAGTTCGCCGCTGCGCTTCATCTCGTTGAGCACTACATTGAACTGGCGCACGAACTCCGATTTGAAGGGATAGCGCACCGGGTCCACGCGGGTAAAGCCCAGATAGCCGAACTCCTGGCTGATCACCGTGGCCTCCACCACATTGCCAGTCTTCTGATAGGCCTTCTCGGTGCGGATGCGGGCCAGCGCGTTCTGGATCGCGTGGCGGTCGTTCATATAGCAATCGAGCCGCCCCACCAGCAGCTTGCGCAGGTTCTCTTCGGTGCCGCGCGCCTCGTTCAGGGTGATCTTGCCCTGCTTGAGCGCCAGGTCGAATTCCTTGCCGCCGATCAGATAGCCGGTATTGCGGCCGATGTGCAGGCCCAGATAGTCGTCCGGCCAGCGGCTGGGCGAACCTTTGGGGGCGACAGTGTCGTTACAGAACAGCGCCACGCTCTCATTGAAGATGGGGAGAGAATAATCCATATACGGCCGCTCTTCGGGGCGGTAATAGGGCGGCGTGAGGGCGAAAGCTTCGCCCATTTCCACCATTTTCAGGCCGCGCTTCCAGGGTACGGGAAGCACTTGCACCTTATAGGCCGGCATGCGCGCGAAGGCCTTGCGCAGGATGCCGGGGTAGACCCCGCGCGCTTCGCCGTTGAAGGAATAGGAATAGGGCGGATAGGCATCGTCGGCATAGACCACCACTTCGACCTGGTCGGCCGCCGCCGCGCCTCCGCCCAGCAAGGCCGCCAGCAGAAGCAGGACAGCGGCGGCCGCGATACGGCAGCGGACTATTTGATGTCCTTGATGGCGTCCTGGTATTCCTTGGACTTTTTCACCTTGCCGATGGCCGCCCATAGCGCTTCAACTTTCTCCTTGTTTGCCGCGTAATAGGTTTTCGATACGGGGGCGTAGAAGTCCGCGGTCATGAACTGTTTGGGCAGGACTTCGACCTTGTCGCTGAACTCCTTGCGCGTGGCGAGCAAGGCGCTCATCTCGCCGTCGAAGCCGAGCAGGATCTCGCCCTGGCCGGCGATCAGCTTATGGAAATTGCGCGCCGGCTCCTTGGTATTGTCATCATACGGCACATTCATGGATTTCAGGCGATCGGAAATGGTGGCAAAGCCGGACGGAATCAGCACCGGCTTGTTGACGTTCTGGAATTTGCTGCCGTCCCAACCGGCATTGCTGCCCTTGACGCGATAAGCCAGGATGTCCATGCGCGCCAGGGCGGCGGCGGCATTCGGCTTATCGCCCTGCATCGGATAGGCCGCGTATTCGGCATGGAAGGGCGTAAAGCCGGCGTTGACCAGGCCATTGGTGGCACCGCTGCGCACCTCCTCGATGCAGCGTTTCCACGATGTTACTTTCATTGTCACAGGCACATTTGCCTGCTTGGCCGCCATCTTGATCAGCACCTGCATGGTGCCGTCCTTGGCGGGGAAGGTGTACGGCGCGGCGGCCTGGTCTTCAACGCAAAGAACCATGGCGTCCTGGCAGAAGGCGGCGGCGGGAAGGGCGAGCAGCAGGGCGCTGGCAAGAGCTTTCATAGGGGGCTTCTCCATTGGACGGGGATGATTGAGCAGGGATTTAGAACTTGTGGTTGATGCCGGCCGCAAAACCGCGTTTGCCGCTGCCGACTTCGATGGCATTGCCAACCGTGAACGGGGCGCCATTCTTGTTGTTGATGCGCGAGTAGGAACTGTATAGATCGGTGCGTTTCGACAGCGCGAAGGTATAGCCGATCGCGGCTTGGTTGGCGTCCTGGTCGAAGCCGCTGCGGTCGTTATGGCGTATCCAGGACAGGAGATAGGTGGACGGCCCATGTTCGCAGGTGGCGCCGACGATCAGGTCGCGGCTGTCCATGGCCATGGCCGGGTCTTTATTGACGGCGTAGCCGAGCGCGCCCTTGACCGCGCCGACCTGGTAGGTGGCACCGGCGAAGCTGACCTTGTTGCGGCTGCTGCCGGTGGCGTCTTCCAGATTGCGGTGGGCGAAGACGGCGAAAAGCGGGCCGCGCTGGTATTCCAGGGCCAGGCCGGTTTCGCGCTTGGCCTTGCTGTTGCCCGGCGTTTCGCCCGGAGCATAGGTCAGGCTGGCCTTGAAACCCTGCATGGTGGGCGTGGTGTAGTAGATGCCGTTGCTGGTGCGGAAATCCGAGAACATGATGTTCGAATAGGCGCCCTCGTGGCCGCCGCCGAAGGGATCGACATCCATCAACGCATACGTCAGCAGATTGAATTGCCGTCCCAGCTTGATAGTGCCGAAGCCGCCGCTCAGTCCAACCAAGGTCTGACGGCCGAATGCCAGGCCGCCCGGGCGGCTGCCGCCGGTATCGCCGGCAATGCCGCTTTCCAGCACGAACAGCGCCTGCAGGCCGCCGCCGAGGTTTTCCGTGCCTTTGAAGCCCAGGCGCGAACCGGCTTCGACCCCGCTTTGCACGGTCCAGCCGGCCGCTTTGGGGCCGCCGCTTTCGTGCACGATGCCCAGATCCATCGAGCCGTAAATGGTGATATTGGTTTGCGCGCTGGCGCCGCCGGCCGCCAGAACAAGGGAAGATATCAAGAGGCTGTGGACTGTTTTCATCGGGCACTCCGTCGCTGGCTGGTTGGCTTGCGGAATCGATTATGGCCATACGCCCCGTAACTTCAATGCTTTTTGGAAAAACGCTACAGCCTGTGGCGGAGTTTTTTCGTGATTCTTATGGAAGTGGAAAGAAAGACTGAAAGGACGTTAACAAAAGTACCGACTAGCGTGGCGAAAGCGCCACCATGTGCAAAAAAAGAAAAACGGGGGCCAAGCCCCCGTGCTAGAAATGCCTGCTGGATCAGATGCGGGCCAGCACTTGCGGCGCGCCGCGGCGGGCGTCCAGGCTCAGGTTGCCTGGGCCGAAGGCGGCGATTTGCAGCAGGCCGCCGGCCATGGCGAGGTTTTTCAGCAGATGGATCAGCTGGTTCTGGTCGCCGATAGCGCCGTGGAACAGCACCGCCGTCACCACCGAGAAGGCAGCCAGGCCAAGCGCCACGATACGGGTCTGGTAGCCGAAGGCCAGCAGCAGACCGCCGATCAGTTCCACGCCGATTGCGCCAGCCAGGCCGAGGGCCGGGAAGGGCAGGCCCATGGCCGAGATATAGCCCATGGTGGCGGCCGGCGCCGAGATTTTGCCGATGGCGCTAAAGACGAAGATCAGGGCCATCAGCAGGCGGCCGGCCAAAGGCAGGACGGCGGTGTTCAGGGCGTTGTTGTTGATGTTGTTGGCGTTGTTCATGGTCATGCTCCTTAAAGAATATAAATGATGTAAATCGTTTTCAGTCCTGCGTTTTCTTATTGCGCCAGGCGCAGCTGCCGGCCCAGTTCCTGGATGCGGGCTTCGCCCCGGCGCAGGGCAGCGGCGCTGCTGTGCACCGAGTAATAGCCCAGCACCAGTTCATGCGGATGCTTGGCGGCCGAACCCAGCACGAACTCGGTGTCGTGTTCGGCGTAGAAGTCCAGGGCCGCTTCGGATTCCTCGAACACGGCGATTTCCTTGCCCAGCACCGCGTCCGACACGTGCAGCTTGCCGCTCGCCAGCGCCACCCAGGCCACCTGGTGTCCGGCGGGCGGCTGGTAGCTCCAGCTTTCGCCCGCTTTCAGCGTCACATGCAGGTAGTTCAGCGGCGCAGCGTATTGCAGCGGACTGCGCGCCTGGCCGTACTGGCCGATCACCACGCGCGCCGGCCCTTCGGAAGGAATCTGCCCGGGCGCCAGATACAGGCTTTCGGACGGGCCGTTTTCCTCTTCCTGGGGCAAGGCCAGCCAGAGTTGGAAGCCTTGCACGCGCTGGCCGGGAGCGGCGCTGCCGCCGTGCCAGATGCCGCCGCCAGCCTTCATCCACTCCACGCCGCCTGCGCCAAACTGGCCGCTGGCGCCGCCGGTATCGACGTAGTCGATGGTGCCGGAACGCACCACCGTCACGGTGGCGATGCCGGAGTGGGGATGCAGGCCGGCGCGCGGGCCGCCGCGCGATTCCATGTCGAAGTCGTCCAGAAAGACGAAAGGCTTGATCATCTCGCCCACATCCGCAGGGCTGGCCAGGCGGGTGAACCAGCTGCGCTGGCTGCCTTGGCTGCGGTAGCGGATCTGCCTTGCTGCCGGTTTGAGGACTGCATTCATTTGCTGTCTCCTGTTTCGTTGATCGATGAGTGAATGATAGGGATTGGACATCCATCGTGGAAGCCTATATATTTATATGGAATGTATCGAAGGGAGCGATAGATGCTTGACGGGATGTCCATGGACCAGCTGCGCACCTTCATCGCGGCGGCCGATGAAGGCAGTTTCTCGGCGGCCGGGCGCAAGCTGCGGCGCGCGCAGTCGGTGGTGAGCCAGACCCTGGCCAATCTGGAAGCCCAGGTGGGTTTTGCGCTGTTCGAGCGTAGCGGGCGCTATCCCAAGCTGACCGAAGCGGGTTATGCGCTGCTGCTGCACGCGCGCAGCGCCATCGCCAGCATGGACGATTTCAAGGCCAAGGCACGCTCGCTGGCCGAGGGGCTGGAGGCCGAGCTGTCGGTGGCGGTGGATGTGATGTATCCGATCTGCAGCCTGACCGAGGCGGTGCGCGCCTTCCAGCAGCAATACCCCGGCATGCCGCTGCGGGTGCATGTGGAAGCCTTGGGCGCCGTGGTGCAGCCGGTGCTCGATGGACGCTGCCGCTTCGCCATCATGGGTTCTTTTCCCGAGGTGCCGCAGGATTGCGCCGCCGAATTCCTGCAGGCGGTGCCGGTGGTGACGGTGGCCGCGCCCAGCCATCCCCTGGCCGCGCTGAAACCGCCCATTTCGCGCCAGGAGGCGGCCGGCCATGTGCAGCTGATCCTGACCGACCGCTCGGACCTGACGGCGGGCCGCCAGTTCGGCGTGGCCGGCAACCAGAACTGGCGCCTGGCCGACCTGGGCGCCAAGCATGCCTTCCTGAAGGCTGGCCTAGGCTGGGGCAATATGCCGCTGCATATGGTGGAGGAGGATATCGCCGCGGGCCGGCTGCAGCGCATCGAGATCGAACCCAGCCCGGTGATGGGGCCGTTCTTCTCAATGTATGCGTTGCACCGCAAGGATGCGCCGCCAGGACCGGCGGCGCGCTGGTTCATCGATTGGCTGAAGCAGCACGGTTCGCAGCAGGATTAGGCACGGGGCGCGGGCCGGGCGGCCGTTCGTCCACCACATAGCCGTTGCGGCCATTGCGCTTGGCATCGTACAGGGCGGCGTCGGCGCGCGCCAGCAGGCCCGCCGGATTCTCGCCGGGACCGGCATGCACGGCGATGCCCACGCTGCAGGTGACCGGCAGCATGCCGGTTTGCAGATTGAAGGCGGGGCGAATGGCGCCCACGATGCGCTCGGCCAGGGTGGTCGCCTCGTCCGGCGGCAGCACGTTTTCGAAGACGATGGCGAATTCGTCGCCCGCCAGGCGGGCCACGGTATCGGTGGAACGCACGCTGGCTGTCAGGCGCGCGGCGAATTCCTTGAGCACATCGTCGCCCGCGCCGTGGCCCAGGGTGTCGTTGATGCTCTTGAAGTGGTCGATGTCGAGGTAGGCCAGGGCCAGCGGGCTGTCGCGGCGGCGCGCGCGGTCCAGCGCCTGCTGCAGGGTTTCCTCGAACATGCGGCGGTTGGCGATGCCGGTCAGGGTGTCGCGCCGCGCCAGTTCGATCAACTGCTCCTCGACCGCCTTTACATGGGTCATATCGCTGGTCAGCACGTACACGGCGGCCACGCTGCCGTCCTGGCGCAGATCGGGAATCAGGGTCGAGGCCAGGATGCGCGACTCGTCGCCGACATTGGCCTTGGCCTCGTAGCTGGTGACTTCGCCCTGGAAGGCGCGGTCCAGGCAAGGCTTGGCGATGGCGTAATGCGCCTCACCGATGGCGTCCACCACGGGGCGGCCGGGCAGGGTGTTGGGGTCGACGCCCAGCCAGCGCTGGAAGGCCGCGTTGCCAAACTGGAAATGGTGGTCGGGGCCGATGGCCGAGACCAGCGCCGGCAGATGGTCGGTAATCAGCTGCAAACGCTTCTGGCTGGCGGCCTGGGTCAGCTCGGCGATCTTGCGCTCGGTGATGTCGTTGGCCATCACATAGAAGCCCGGCACGCTGCCGTCGGGCGCGAAGTCGGGCACCATGTCGACCATCAGGTGCATATAGCGGCCCAGCTCCTCGCCTTCGCGTTCGACGTGTACGCGCTTGCCGGCCAATGCCGCCTCCATGCAGTCGCGCCAGCGCGCATCGACCTCGCCGCCGAAGACATCGTTGACGGTGCGCCCCAGCAGGGATTTGGGATCGACGCCCAGCAGGAACTGGTAATGTTCGTTGGTGAAGCGGTAGCGCAAGTCCTTGTCGATATATGAGATCAGCGCGGGAATATTGTCGGCGATGACGCGCGCCCGTTTTTCGCTGGCCTCCAGCTGGCGCAGCGCGGCATCGCGTTCGCGCACATCCTCCACCAGAGCAGCGCCAAGTTCGCCGATTTCATCCTTGCCGCCCACATGCAGCGCTTCCAGATCGGCATGGCCGGTGCGGATATCGCCCAGGTGGGAGCGCAGAGTCTCCAGCGGACGCAGAAAGCGCAGCACCATGAGCCAGGCCAGCAGGCCGGCTGCCGCCGCAAACACGGAGGCCAGCAGGATGGCCTGCTGGCGCATGGCCTTCATCGGCGCGAAGGCCTCGCTGGTCGGATAGCGCGCCGCCGCGATCCAGTTGGTGCTGCTCAGGCGCTTGAAGGTGTAGATGCCGGGACCGTCGCCCTCCAGGCTCTCGGCCTCGGTCCAGCCCTCGAAGCCGGCCAGCGCCTTTTCCGTGGCCTGGTCGGTGCCGGCGCGTGAGGCGACATGGCCCAGCAGGCGCGATTTATCGGGATGGTTGACGATCACGCCATCGCTGGTCATCACATAGAGATAACCGGTCTTCCCGGGCCGCAGCAGGTCGAACTGCTGAAAGAAGTCGGAGTGCAGCAGGTCGATGCTGCCGGCCAGCACGAACTGCACCTCGCCCTTTTTATCCAGCAGCGGCTGGGTGATCAGCACCACCGGCAGGTTCGAGAGGCGGCTGCGCAGCGGCGGCGCGATCACGGCGCGCTTGGTGGACAGGGTCTGCAGGAAATAGGGGCGGCTGGACACGTTCAGCGAACGGCTCAGGCCCGAGTCGCGTAGGCTGGCCACCAGCTCGCCGTCGCGCCCGAAGGCCACCACATTGGTGAATTCGGCCGACACGGTGGCATGGGTCAGCAAGGCCTGGCGCAGCGCCTCCGGATCGCGGCGCGCCGCTTCGGGCAGCGATTCGGCCAGGGCCGCCAACAGGTTGAGGCGGTTCTTCAGCTGTTCGTCAATGAAGGCGGCGGCGCCCGAGAGCAGATTGATTTGCTGGTTGCCGATCACGCTTTTCATATCGCGCTCGGCGACGGTGAGCGCCAGCGTGGTCACGATAGAAGTGGCCGCCAGCACAAGCACGACGACAAAGCTGGTCAGGCGAAATTTCAGACTGCGGGGCAGAAAGCCGGTCATAGCCATGGGCGGGGTATCCAGCGGCGGGGTACACACGCAGTATTACACACCTGTTGATCCGCTGCACGAAATTGCTATCAAGCATCTATGTCATGGCGCGGGACCGCTATTCAGGCCGACGGATTAGTCCGATGCCTGACTCTCATTGCCCCGGTAGCACTCGCGCACCACCCGTTCAGCCTGTTGCCAGGCGTCTTCCCACTGGCTTTCCGGCAACGATTTGGCAGCCTCGCATGGCCCACCCTGGGCGCAAACCAGCTCGTTGGCCCCAAAAGTGCCAGGCCAATGCCGGTCATAGGCCGCCTGCCCCCGGAATTGGCGCGCCATGGCAATGCCCTGCCTTACCAGTTCCTCCGTTTTTCGGGGATGTGCATTAAAGAAATCGATAGCCTTGGCGCTGGCGTCGGGGCTGGCGATCAGGAAGGGCAGTTGGAATAGGACGTAGAAAATTTCACTGCGCCCCGGCGCAGACGAGAAGCGCAGCGTGTCGTACCAGCCCAAGGTGGCATGGGCCACAATGCGGGGCAGCGCCTTTTCCACGCCCTCGCGGGGCAGATAGTAGACGCCCATGATTTCCATATTCTCCATGGGCGTGCGCTGCATCTGGCGGGCTTCAAGGCCGCCCAGCACTTCATCCAGGCGCTTGCGCGCCACCGCATCGCCCTTGTGGACGCCCTCCAGGATGGTGGCAAACTCGGCACGCCGTTGTTGCCAGGACGGCTTTGCTACCTCGTCCGCATGGGCGGCGGCGAGCAGCAGAGCCAGCGGCAGGGCGAGGCAAACGGAACGCAGCTTCATGATTTCCCTTCATATTCTATTGCCGCGCAGTTTACTGCGTTTATGAAGGGGAAGTGCGCTCCATGGCGTCAAGCCGAGCGTGACTCTTCCTCAAAAGCTGGGGCCGACTCGGCGGCTTGCACGGCACGCTTTTTCGCGCCGTATTGGGGGCGCGGCAGGCGGGCGACGCTGGCGCCGCGCGTGGCGGCCCGGCTGGCATCGATGACGCCGCCGCCGCTGATGCCACCGGCGCTGGTGCCGATAGCCGGAACGGCCGCGCCACTGCCGGTTTGCTGGCGCAGCATGCTGCCGCGCGCGCCGCCCAGATTGTCGGCGGCCAGGCGGAAGACACCCACCGCCGCCGCCAGGTGCTCGGCCTGCTGGCGCATGGTGATGGCGGCGGCCGAAGCCTGCTCCACCAGCGCCGCGTTCTGCTGCGTGCCCTGGTCCATGCCGGCTACCGCGTGGTTGATCTGTTCGATGCCGGAGAGCTGTTCGCGGCTGGCTTCCGAAATCTCGGCCATGATGCCGGTCACGCGCTGCACGCTGGCCATGATGTCGTGCATGGTGCCACCGGCCTGGTCGACCAGCTTGGCGCCGCTGGCGATCTGGCCGACCGAATCGTCGATCAGGTTTTTGATTTCGTGCGCAGCGGCGGCCGAACGCTGGGCCAGGTTGCGCACCTCACCCGCCACCACGGCAAAGCCGCGTCCCTGCTCGCCAGCGCGCGCCGCTTCCACCGCCGCGTTCAGAGCCAGGATATTGGTCTGGAAGGCGATGCTGTCGATGACGTTGATGATGTCCACGATCTTGTGCGATGAGGCGTTGATCGAGGCCATGCGCTCGACCACCTGGGCCACCACTGCACCGCCTTTGCCCGCCACCTCGGACGCCGCCGCCGCCAATTCGTTGGCCTGGTGCGCGCTTTCCGCATTGCGCTTGACGGTCGAGGTCAGTTCCGCCATCGAGGACGAGGCTTCCTCCAGTGAGGCGGCCTGCTGTTCGGTGCGGTTGGACAGATCCTGGTTGCCGGCCGCGATTTCGGCCGAAGCCATGCCGATGCTGTCGGAACCCTGGCGCACCTCGCCGACAATCTTCAGCAGCGAGGCATTCATATCGCGCAGGGCCGCGGTGAGCTGGCCCACCTCGTCCCGCGAGCGCACTTCGATGGTGGAGGTCAGGTCGCCGGCCGCCACGGTGCGCGCCACCTTCACGGCATGGCCGATGGGGCGCACGATGCCGCGCGTGATATACCAGGCCGTCAGCAGGCTCAGGATGCCGCCCACCACGCCCAGCGCCACCATGGCCAGCGCGGACTGGTTGGCCAGGGCTTCGGCGCTGCGGCCCGAGGTCTGCATCTGGCTGGCCTGGAAGTCAATCAAGGCGTCGACGGCGGCGAAGTAGCTGCGCTGGGCCGGACGCACCTGCTCCGTCATCAGCGCCAGCGCCGCTTCGCGCTGCGCGCCGCGCAACTGGGCCAGCAGACTTTCGCGGGCCGCCTCGTATTTTGTGCGTTCGGCGCCGATGGCTGCGTACAGGGTCTTCGCCTGTTCGGTTTGCAGCAGGGCGGCGGCTTGGCTCAGCGCCTCGCCGGCGTCGCGTTTGGTGGTGGCGATCTGCGCCAGTTCGCGTTCCAGGTCGGCCGGCTGCTCGGCCAGCAAGGCGTTGGCGCTGCTGCGCGCTTCCAGGTTGAGGGCGGTCTTGAGCTGGTTCAGTACACTGATGTTCTGATAACGCTGGCCGATGGTCTGTTCGATCTCGCCGCTGACGATTTTCAGTGCGGTGGCGCCCACGCCAACCACCAGCGCCAGGGCAAAAATAGTAAGCAGGAAGGCAATGGTGAGGCGATGACCAATCTTGATATTTGCGATATTCATTTTGGCTCGTGAGTGTTGTGTCCCAGTGGCTTGACCGGTGCGGAAAGCGTTCCGAGTGTAGCAGCGGCTTGGTTGCAAAGCTATAAATATTTCTTGTTGGAATAACATGATGCCGAAAAGGTGATAAATCGTATGTTTAGAGACACATTCATCTGTCCCGGCGATACGACCGCCGGCAGCGGTGCGCTGGTTCCTGCATCACTTCCGTAAGATGCAGGCATTGCCGCCATCAGCAGAGGAGGGGGCCATGCCGAAGGGAATCAGCCCGAAACGGGAGCGCGAATACACTGAGCTGGAGCGCAAATTCGAGCAGGAAGGACGCTACAAGGGCCGCGAGGAGGAAGTCGCGGCCCGCATCGTCAACAAGCAGCGCCGTGAGAGCGGGGAAACCAAGGGCCAGCAACGCAGCAAGCGAGCCGGCCGCGCGCCGCAAAGAGCGCATTGACGGTGGCGCTGCCGCCTTAAGCCAGGCCGGCCTTCCATGCCTGGGCGGCACTGAGCGCTGCCGTCAGCAACAGAAGCATGCCGATGGCGCGCGCCGTCCACGCAGCGGCGGCCGGGTTGCGCGCAAACCAGAGCGTGGCCTGGCTGGCCGCCAGCGCCAGTGCGCCATACACGGCCGCCTGGGTCGCCGCCGTGATCGCACCCAGCACGCCCGATTGCAGCCAGAGCGGCCCTTGTCCCGGCTTCAGGAATTGCGGGAAGATCGCCAGCATAAAGATATAAGCCTTGGGATTGAGCAGGCTGGTCAGCATGGCGCGCCGGAAGATAACGGTGGGCGCCAGCACCTCGCGCGCCGCGCCTGGCGTGAACACGGCGCTGCTGCGCAGGAAGGTATAGCCCATCCAGGCGATGTAGATGGCGCCGCCCAGCAGCATGTACTGGAACAGCCCGGGCCAGAGCTGGAGCACAACGGCCGCCCCCAAGGCGCCCATCAGCAGATGGCAAAAACCGCCCGCGATGATGCCTGCCACCGCCGCCATGCCCGCACGCCGCCCGCCCAGCATCGAATTTGCCATGACGAAGGCCATGTCCAGCCCCGGCAGGACGATGATGCCGAAAACGACTGCGAAATAGAGCCACAGATTGGCCGCCTGGTTCATATCCGTCTCCTACAATAATTGGTATCGCTGCAGCGTAAGCCGAATTGCGGACGGATTCCGCCCTGATTCGGTTCAGGATTCGAGGTAGTACCAAAACAGGGCGGTTTCCGCCGACACGCCATCCTGCGCCGCATACAGGCCGCGGTCGAAGCCTTTCAGCACGAAGCCGCAGCGCTGGTAGAGGCGGCAGGCCGCCACATTATTGTCCTGGGTCTCCAGCATGATGCCGGGCAGGCCGCGCTGGCGCGCCCATTCCTTGGCCTGGGCGATCAGCGCCGCGCCGATGCCACGCCGGCGCAAGGTGCTGGAAATGGCGATATCGTCGATCACAGCCAGCCCGTTCCAGCCGGTGGACAGCAGGATCATGCCCGCCGGACTGCCGTCGGCGTAGGCCAGGAAGGCCGCGCTATCGGCGCTATCCAGATATTCGGCCGGAATGCGCTCACCGTCGGCCGGATACGTCTTGATGTAGGGCTGGACGGGGATGACTTCGTAGCTGATGCCGGCCGGCGTGGCCGAGAGCAGCAGGCGCGAATCAATCTCAAAAGCCAGGTCCAGCATATTGGCGTGGGCGGCATTGGCGGTGCTGGCCGCTTGGATATGGATGCTCATGGACGGCCATCCCCATTCAGTGCCGCGAATGCGTGGTGAACCACGCCCAGATCGCTGTGCGGCTCCTGGCCGTCCTCCAGGAACCAGGCGGCGGACAGGCCGCTGAAGGCGATCGTCCATTGCAGCAGGCGGCGCCGGGGCAAGCCGGATGCCTGCACCACGATATCGAGCTGGCGGTAAAAGCGCGCGGAATCGGGCGTGGTCGGCAGGTCGGGATTGCACAGCACATGCACATAGTCGAAAGCGCGTTCGCCGAGCAGGCGTTTAGGATCGATGGCCAGCCAGCCGCGCTCTTCGAAGTCGAGCACATTGCGGTGGTGGACATCGCCATGCAAAGCCACGATCTCGCGCTGGGTCGCCAGCAGTTCGCGCGCCGTGGCCAGGCACTGCGTATAGACTCCGCCATACTGGCCCGCCGCGGCTTCCAGCGAGCCAAACCAGTTCGACAGCGGAACCAGTTCCGGCAGCGGCGCCGCGCGCGGCGCATGCAGACGCGCGACAGCGGCGCAGATGATGCGGGTCGCCTCGTCGTCGCGGCCAGCCAGCGCCATCTCCAGCAGATCCTGTTCGCCCTGGGCGCGTTCCAGCAGCAGGGCGTCGCCATCGTGGGCATAAACCTGGGCCGCGCCCTCGCCATCCCACCAGTTCATCAGCAGGCCGCCAAAGCGTTCCTCGGTTGCCGTCGCCACCTTCAGCATGGCCGCGCGGCCATCTGCGCAGCGCACCGGCAGCAGGCGGCTACTATGGGTGCTGAGCAAACCGCCATCGGGCGTTAGCTGCCATTGAGTCAGATAAGGTTCGAACATGGCCGCATGGTAGCAGAGAAGCGCCGCGCGGTTTAATGAGGACGGAAAATGACCGCTTAGGCTGATACCGTCGCTCCATGTACCATCCAACCACCCGTGTTTTGGCAGTCCTGGAACTGCTGCAGGCCCATGGACGCATGAGCGGTGCGGAACTCGCGCGCCGCCTGCAAGTGGACGGTCGCACGCTGCGCCGCTATATCGTGATGCTGGAGGATATGGGCATTCCGATCACGGCCGAGCGTGGCCGCCACGGCGGCTACGCCCTGATGCCCGGCTTTAAACTGCCGCCCATGATGTTTACCGACGACGAGGCACTGGCCCTCTCTCTTGGCCTGTTGGCCGCGCGCAGCCTTGGTCTGGCCGAAGCCGCGCCGGCCGTCGCCAGCGCCCAGGCCAAGCTGGAACGCATCATGCCGGACAGCCTGAAATGGCGGGTCCGTGCCATTGACGACACAGTGCGCCTCGACCTGCGTTGTGGCACGGCGCCGCCGACCAATGCTGTTCTTGGCGTGCTGAGTGCCGCCGCCCAGGTTAGCCAGCGCGTGCATCTGCGCTACCTGGCCCCCGCCGTGTTGACGCCCGAAGGAGTGGCCGGGCCGGCCCGGGAAACCGAGCGCGATTTCGATCCGTATGGCTTGGCTTATTACATGGGCTTCTGGTACACGGTGGGATTCTGCCATCTGCGCGATGGCCTGCGCACTTTCCGGCTCGATCGCATCAGCGAGGTGCGCCCGCTGGTGGCGGCGTTCCGGCGACCAGCCGGCTTCGATGCGCTGGAACATTTGCGCCATTCGATTGCCACGCTGCCGCGCAAATTCGCCGCTACCGTGTTGCTGCAGACCGACCTGGAAAGCGCGCGCGCCACGCTGATGGAATATATGGGCCTGTTCGAACAGGCGGAGGAGGGCGTCCTGCTGCATAGCCAGACCGACGAACTGGCCTGGCTGGCGCGCCAGCTAGCCAGCCTGCCATTCGCCTTTCGCGTTGTCAGTCCGCCCGAACTGGGCGATGAAGTGCGGCGCCATGCGCGGCGCCTGCTGCAAGGCGAAGACTAGCGCGCATCGGGATTATGTTCGGGATCGAAGTCCGCGTCGTCCGGCAGCGCGAATTCGCCGCGCTGGAAGGCCTGCAGGATCTCCTCGGCCGCCTGCGCATCCTTTTCCAGCACCAGCAGGCGCGCGCCGCCGATGGCTGGCGCCAGCAGCAGGTTGGCCTGCATATGCTGGTCGTCCGTTACCACCGCCGCGATGCCGGCGGCGGCCAGACAGCCGCGCATCACATGCGCATCGGTTGGAATCATGAAGCGCGCAAGAATGCGGTAATCGTCGTCCATCGTGTTCTCCATGGCTGGCAAGGTTTCTTCAGTATCGCTAGAATGCAGGCGTTCTGCCTCACAGTATAAGGAAATATGGTTCAGAAATCCCTCGCCGCGGCCTTGCTGGCTGGCGGCATGCTCTTCGCGGGCATCGCAGTCGCAGCCTGCTCGCAACACTACGTTCAGGGACGCAGTCCCGAAATCACCAATCCCAAACTGGGCAAAGCTACGCAGGAACTGTGCTACCGCTCCTTCGGCATCATGCACAGCGGCCTGACGCGCACGCCCTTGTGGTCGGCCGAATACCTGACCGCCCAGAACATCGAAGCGGCGCAAGACCTCTCGCGCGAAAACAGCTTCCACCCCGAGGACGAACTGCCACGTGGCCAGCGCGCTGAACTCTCCGACTACGCGCGCAGCGGCTTTGACCGTGGCCACATGGCCCCCAACGGCGATATGCCGGACCGCCGCAGCCAGCACGAAAGCTTCTCGCTGGCGAATATGGTGCCGCAAGACCCTGACAACAACCGCCACATCTGGGCCGGCATCGAGCAGGCCGTGCGCAAGATGGCGAAGAAAGAAGGCGATTTGTATGTGATCAGCGGCCCGGCCTTCATCGGCGGCGACCTGCGCAAGGTTGGCAATGTGCTGGTTCCAAGCCATTTATATAAAGTGATTTACAGCCCGCGCCAGCGCGCCGGTGGCGCCTGGTTTGTCGCCAACGAAGCTGATGCGCGCCCGCAGACCATGACGGTGGCGGAACTTGAAAGTAAAATCGGCATCAACCTGCTGCCCTCGCTGACACCGCAGCAAAAGCAGGTGATGCTGCGCCTGCCGAAATCGGGCAAGAACAAACGCTAACAGGAGAAGGCCATGAGCAAGAAATTCATCCCCTACGCCAACGAAGCCGACGTGCTGCACATCGGCGGCCTGACAGTCGAAAACCGCCTCGACTGCATCACCCTGAGCGGCGACATCGATCTGACCCAGGACCAGGCTGGTCTGGAACACGCCCGCGAGCTGTACAAGCTGCTGGGCGACGTGCTGGTCAAACTCGAAGCGCAAAGCCTGCCCACCAAGCTGCCGCCGCCGAAGGTGAAGAAGGTGGCCAATCCCTTCGAGTGATGTACTCGCTGTGCATTTAAACCGCGAATTAGGCGCTCCAAATGTCGATTACACTTGTGCAACTTGGTGTTAAATGTGATTCTTTAATTCATGCTCAGGTGCAGCACGGCGCCCACGTCTTCGCGGCTCTCGTGAATGGGAGTCAGGAAAATTTGGAGCCACTTTTGGGGCATCAGTTCCCGGTAGAGATTTCATTTGAGAAAGTCGCCAATTGGCGAGAGCTTTCGGAATTTCAAGATGAAGACTCCTGTATTAAAACTGACGCGATAATTCAGGATGCAGTTGTCGTTCGTGGCCGAGTTCACAATGTCCTGCCGATAGATTCAGCGTCGTCAGTAATTGACATCTATCTTCAAACAGGCCAGGAATTCATCGCCATAGAGTCAAACGAGCTTGGTGGATTCATCCCCAAAATTGGCACTGGCCTGGAGATTCATGTCCAAGGTCTGTGCTTCTATCCCACCAACATCTAAGTCGGCGCCACCGTTCACCGATCATTTTACGGTTGCGGCGGCACGCAGGCGTTTCCGGATATGTTTGGCAATCAGCTTGGGCGTTTCGTGCCAAGGATCACTCAGGCGTTGGGCGAGGGCAAATTCGGCGCTGCCCTCGTCGCCAATGCCGCGCAAGGCGAGCAGGGCAAGCGCGCGTTGATGGTCGTCCTGTGTGCATGAATATAGAGCGCGGAGAAACGATCGCAATTCCGCTGCCTGTGAGGCATCGGCATCCGCGCTTGGCTTAAAACTGAGCATGAGATTGAGTGTTGCGGCAATGCGCGAGGACATCTCGCTATCCCGGCAAGGCTCACTAATATAATTCCCGAAGGCCTTCATTAACGCACTCAAAGCCTCCTTCGTTCTCAACTCTTCAAACAAGGCGAGGACGAAGGTGGTCAGTTCGAGTTCTGCGGAGAGCCGAATCAAGCCGTCAAACCCCTCCCGGCAATAGGTAGAAACCACCTTCGCCCACGTCGCCAGCGGAACATATAGAGTTTCATTTTCCTGAACGCCGAATGTATGCCACTGCAGTTCTGCACTCAACTCGTCAAGAGTCGCTGCCAACGCTTCATCGGGATATTTTGCTTCCTTTAACAGATGCTCTACTTCCAGTGTCCCTGCCCTGGCCCGTTTCTTGATCGAAATAATACTCATGTTTCAGACAGGCCAGTTCTTAGTTATCCAAAGTTACTGAATAAGTGGTGTTGATAGAATATATGCCGCCATCTTTATATGCAGTTAGAGCATCTCTTAGAATGGCCAGAATCTCACTTCGATTATCATTGAGATGTGACGGAATAGACAGATGGCGCAGCTTCCAATGCGACCATCCGGGTTCGCCGCCTTCTCCTTCTCCAGCTAGCAACTCAAGATCCAGGGAAATTAAATCCCCCATGCAGTGCAGCGTCCACGTTGATTGGTTCCGAAATTCTTCCCGCCCCCTTGCAACGCAACGTAAATAAATATTACGATCACGATCAATGGTCCATTGGTCTGAGTTGCTCCCTCCAACAACAAATTTTTTGTTGATTTCCTCGATATTGTATTTTGAAATATCCGATTTTTGGATACGCTCATTCACGAATGTCATTTTTACTTTATGTCTAAATGGTTCAGCCAGTGACAATGTGGCTAAAAGACTGGATCAGGCGCCCGGAAGCGCCTGATCCAGTCAAGTCAACAGCCGATCAATTGGCGAACACGTTGACCGCTGGCGTGATCTTCACCGCCTCCGGCTTGATGTTCAGCTTCATATTGCCGATGACCTGGTCTTCGTCCAGCAGTTCCTTCGGCTTGTTGCCGTCGTACTTGATGGGCGAGAAGGCGTCGCTCAGCAGCTTGTCTTTCAGGCCGGCCGCGTCCTTGGCGATCATTACCACCGACAGGTTTTTCGATGACAGGTGCTTGCGGATCGCGGCATTGACATCATCCACGCTCAGCTTGCTCAGGCCATCGCGCATCAGTTTGGTGAACTCGGGCGTGCCGTACCATTGCGAATCGAGGGCGTAGCCGAGCTGCTGGTCCTGGGTCGAGGTCATGACGAAGACGTTCTTCATCAGGTAGCCGCGCGTGATTTCGAACTGCTCCTTGGTCAGACCTTTGGCGACCAGCTTGTCCAGCTCCGTCAGCGCGATGCGCAGCGCCAAGTGGGCGTTTTCAGGAGCGACCGGGCGCACCCAGATTTCGAACAGCTGCGCCTTGCGGCCCAGGTTTGCGTTCGGGAAGAACTGGAACATCCCGCGCGGGAAGGCTTCAATGTACGCATAGTCGCCGTAGTTCATGCCGCGGATTTCGCGGATGCGCTGGTAGAGCAGGGAGCTGGAGGCGCGGTGTTCGCCGAGCCAGGTCTTGGCCAGCCACAGGGCCGGGAAGTCGGCGTGCGAGCGCGTCACCGTCAGCGGCAGGCCGAAGGAGATGGCCGTGGCACGGGTGTTCTTCTCGATGATCTCCACTTCCAGGCCGTTCGGCATTTTGCCGACCGGGATCGGCGTAGCGGCGAGACCGGCGCCAGCAGGCAGGCGAGAGAGCGATTTCAGCAACGAGGCCGACATGGCGTCCGACACATCACCGGCCAGGCCGACGCGCAGCGCGCCCTGGGTGTAAGCCTTCTTGTAGAAGTCCTTCACATCATCCAGCGTGATCGAATCCAGGCCCGCCACCGTGCCCAGTACCGGATGGCCGTAACCGCTGCCGGCGAAGACATTGGTCTGCAGGCGTTCCTTGCCCAGCTCTTCTTCGTTATTGTCCTTCAGGTCCAGCAGCAAGGCATTCTTCTGCGCGTCCTTCAGGCGACGGAAGTCGTCTTCGCGGAAGCCCGGCGCGAGCAGTTGCGGCATCACGATGTCCTGGAACTGGCTCCAGTTATCCTTGTGGATGGTGCCGGTGAAGGTGGACATTTCCTTGTCGGTCTGCTCGCTGAAGCTGCCGGCCAGCGGGAACAGCGCCTTGCTGATCTCGTCGATCTTGCGCTCGCTGGAGCCGGCCGAGGCGACCATGGCGGCCGTCAGTGCAGCCAGGCCTTCCTTGCCTTGCGGGTCGTGCGCCGAACCGGCGCCGAACACCAGCTTGTAGCGGATCTGCGGCAGTGCCGATTTCTGCACCAGCAGGTCGATCTTGGCCGTGTTCAGCTTCGGTTCCAGCGCGGCCAGCTTGGGCAGCTCGCCGATATCGGCCGGCAGTGCGCCGTTCGACAGCGTGGTGACGATCAAGCCTTCGTCGGTCAGGTATTTACGCGCGGCCGCTTGCAGGTCGGCCGGGGTCAGGCTGTCGAGCACGCGATAGTAGTTGTTCAGCGTGCCGTAGGAGCGGTTGAAGTGGACGTAGGAGGCCAGCATGCCGGCGATCTGCTCGGTATTGTCCAGCGAACGGATCACGCCATACTTCAGCGCCGACTTGGCGTCGGCCAGGGCTTTCTCGCCGACCGGTTCGGAGCGCAGCTTGGCGACGGTTTCCATGATGGCGTTGCGCACATAGACCGTGTCCTCGGCCTTCTTGACGCGGGCGCCGATCACGGCCAGGGTCGGGTCGACGCGGTTCGGCGTGCTGTCGAACAGCTGGTCGATCTTCTGTTCATCCTGCACCAGGCGCTTGTACAGCGGCGAGGTGCGGCCGAAGGAGAGGGACAGCAGCACGCTCAGCGCGGCCTGGTCTTTCTGCTTTTCGGAGAAGGCTGGCGCGCGGAAGGCGACCGATACCCAAGGCAGGGTCGGCGTGGCCCAGGTGACGTGCTTGTACAGCGGCGCTTTCGGCGCCGGCTCCACCGGGACATCAACTTTATAGCTGCCGCGCTGCCATTTGCTCCAGTATTTTTCGACCAGGGCGACGGCTTTCTGCGGCTCGACATCGCCCGCCACGATGATGGTGGTGCGTTCGGGACGATACCAGCGGTCGAAGAAGATCTTGGAATAGGCGTACTGGTTGGGCATGTCCTCGATGTCTTTCAGGAAGCCCATCGTGGTGTGCTTATAGGTGTGCTTTTCGTAGGCGGTGTCACGCATGGCCTCGAACAGCTTGGAGACCGGATTGGCGCTGTTCTTGTTGTACTCGCCCAGCACGGCGCGCGATTCGGTCTTGAACACGTCTTCGCCGTAGGACAGGTGCTGGAAGCGGTCGGCTTCGACCTTCAGCACCGTTTCCAGGTCTTCCTTGGCGAAGGTGGTGTGGTAGTTGGTCAGGTCGTCGCTGGTGTAGGCGTTCTGGCGCGCGCCGGCGCGGGTGATGATGTCCTGATACTTTTCAGGCGGATATTCCTTGGTGCCACGGAACATCATATGCTCGAAGAAGTGGGCAAAGCCGGATTTGCCCGGCTCCACTTCGTTGCGCGAACCGGTCTGCACCGGGATCTGCAGCGAGACGATATTCGGGAAGCCGGTCGGCACCACGATGATTTTCAAGCCGTTCGGCAGCACTTTTTCGGTGGCCTTGAAGGGCAGCAGATCGGGTGCGGCGGCCGGGGCCGGTGCGGCAAACACTGGCGCCGACAGGGCCAGGGTCAGCAGGGGAATCACTCTTGACACATTCTCTCCTTGGTTTCTAGCTGGTCTTTTTCATAGTGTTGTTCATCTATCTATGTGACAACGCCGCCAGAATAAAATATTTCACTAGGACATGTATAGCGAAATCGGCGTGTTACCATCTGCGCGTGTCCGATTCCTCACCTATTCACGCCATGTCCTTCACTACCGGGATTAATTCGATTGACTCTCTGGTTTATGGCAGCTGGAACAGCCAGCCCAAAACCGCGATCAACCTGACTTACAGCTTCCTGAACGCGCCGCCGCGGGACGCCTCCAGCGAAGACTCGAACGGCTTTGCTGTGATGAACAGCCTGCAGCGCGATGCGGCGCGTGTGGCGCTGGCGAAGTGGGCATCGGTGGCGAATATCACTTTCAGCGAAGTGCTGGGCGGCGGCCAGATTCAGTTTGGCACCAATGACCAAGCTTCGCGCAGCAGTGCCTATGCCTATCTGCCCGAGCCGGGCCTACCCACGACCTATCTTTATCTCAATAACAAGGCCAGTTCCAGCAATAATTTCGCCGAAGGCTCGTATGGCGCCACCGTGATGCTGCATGAGCTGGGCCATACCCTGGGCTTGAAACACCCCGGCAATTACGACTCGGGCGGCAGCACCATTGGCGGTCCTTACCTGCCGGCCAGCACCGACACGGTGGATTACACGCAGATGTCGTATAACCCCGGCGCGGCCTCGTCCAAGACCGGCAAGTATGCGACCACGCCCATGCTCTACGATATCCAGGCCATGCAGTATCTGTATGGCGCGAATATGAGCTATCACGCTGGCGACGATGTGTATTCCTTCAGCGCCTCGCAGCCTGCGATGTGCATCTGGGATGCGGGCGGCGCTGACACGCTTGACTTCTCGGCCTGCACCGGGCCGGTGCTCATCAATCTCAATGCCGGCCAGTTCAGCGAAACGGCGCCGGGGCTGAACAATGTCTCCATTGCTTACAATGTGACGCTGGAAGGCGCGCTTGCCGGTTCCGGCGGCTCGACCATATATGCGAATGCGGCCGGCAACGTCCTCACTGGCGGCGCCGGTGTCGACCTGATCTATCAAGGTGCGGGCAACGACCGGATCGAGGGAGGCTTGGGTACCGATACGGTGGTCTATAACGGCGCCTTCTCGCAATATGCATTGACGCGCAGCGAAGCCGGTGTGACCGTGCTTGGCGAGGGCAATGATTTCATCAGTGGCGTGGAATTCCTGCATTTCAGCGACAGGACGATCAATGTGACCGATCTGCCTTTCAGCAGCGCAGTGGTGCGGGGCACGGCCGGTCCCGACCGTCTGGTTGCGGGACCGGGCAATGAAAGTTTCGATGGCGGCGCCGGCGTGGATACGGTGGTCTTTTCCGGTTTGCGCTCGAACTATGACGTCAGGGCCGCGGGCATTGCTTTCGGCATTACCGACCGGGTTGGCAATGGCGGTACCGATTCCCTGACCGGGATCGAACGTCTGGTGTTTGCGGATGGAGCACTGGCGCTGGATACCGATGGCGCAGCCGGCCAGATCTTCCGCATTTACGAGGCGGCTTTTGCCCGCACGCCCGATGAATCAGGCCTGGGCTTTTGGCTTAAGCATTACGAAGGCGGCTTGTCCTTGCAGAGCATCGTCCACGGCTTCCTGGCCAGCCCTGAGTTTGCCCGCACCTATGGCAGCAATACGACCGATGAACAATATGTGACGCTGTTGTATAAGAACGTACTGCACCGGGCGCCTGATGCCGATGGTTATAATTTCCACCTTAACACGCTGCATACGCTTGGCCTGAGCCGTGAGCAGGTATTGCTGGGCTTCTCCGAGTCGCCGGAATTCAAGGTGAGCCTGGTTGCGCAAGGCATCATGCCGGATGCCATTCCATTCCAGGTTATAGGCTGATTGCGTTGTACGCCGCGGGCGTACAACGCGAGGCCATGCGTTAAGCTGGAAGCATATTGCTTTCCTGCGCGGGCAGGCTGATGCGGTTGCGTCCCAGGTGTTTGGCACGATAGAGCGCAGCGTCGGCGGTGGCCACCAACTGCTGCGGCTCTTCCCCCGCTGCCGCCAGCGCGGTCGCCGCGCCGATGCTGACGGTGACATAGGGCTGGGCCGAGCCGACATTCGGCAATTGCAGATGCTCGATGCGGCTGCGCACCCGTTCCGCCACAATGGCCGCGCCTTTCAGGGCCTGGTTCGGCAGGATCACGGCAAACTCTTCGCCGCCATAGCGCGCCACCAGATCGTTGGCGCGCATCTCGCTCGCCAAGGCCGCGGCCACTTTCTGCAGGCATTGATCGCCGCCCAGGTGGCCGTGGGTGTCGTTGTATTGCTTGAAGTTGTCGACGTCGACCATGAGCAGCGACAGCGGCTGCTGCTGGCGCAGCGCGCGCTGCCATTCCGCGCGTAGGGTGTCGTCAAAGCAGCGGCGGTTGGCGAGGCCGGTCAGGCCGTCGCGCGTGGCCAGTTGCTCCAGAGCGATCTGGGCTTTCTTTTCGTTTGTCATATCGCGCAGGGTTTCCACCACGGCCACGATGCGGCCTTCCTTATCGTAGATCGGGCTGGCGTCGGCTGCCAGGTAGCAGCGCCGGCCCACGCGCGGCATATCGCACCAGTTCTCGGCGCATAAGCCTTCACGCTGCTGGGGGCGCGGACGGGCACTGTCGTAGAGCTGGCGGATTTCCTCGGTGCGCCCTTGCAGCACCAGGTCGGCCAGGGTGGCGCGCGGCCGATTGTAAAAACAGCGCCAGTGGTCGCTGGTGCCGATCACCTCGCTGGCTGCCACCCCGGTCAGCCGTTCGCAGGCGCGGTTCCAGATCAGCACGCGACGCTGCCGGTCCAGCACAAAGACCGGAATGACCAGCAATTCCATCAGATCCAGATCAAAGCCTTGCAGCCGGACAGGCTGGGGCGGGACGGGTGGTGGAGCATCCGTCACCCGGGGAAGCATTTGCGCAGTATTCATGGGGCCGTCCTTTTGTGGGCTGGCAGTGGCTGGGCGTAGGTTTCGCCTTCCGCTCTATTTATTCTGCTATTCCCAAGCGGTGCGCCTTTGATTAATCGCAAATCTCACTCTGATCTGGCGCAAGATCTTTTCTTTGGGAAACTATCGGAATGGCAGCCAGCAGGGTGGTGCCCTGGCCGGGTTTGCTTTCCAGCGTGAGCTGGCCGCCCGCCGCCTGCAGGCGTTCGGCCAGGCCCGGCAAGCCGTAGCCCCGGCGCCGGCTCTGATGCGGCAGGCCGACACCGTTGTCACGCACGCTCAGGCTGAGCAACGAGGGACTGCTGGCCAGCGCGATGCACACCTCACTGGCGCAGGCATGGCGTGCCACGTTCGACAGCGCTTCCTGCAACATGCGGTACAGCGCCGCTTCGGCCTCGGCGCGCCCAGGATCGCCGCTATTGGCTTCGGCGCGCGCATCCTCGAAGGCCTCCAGCTTGCAAGGAATGCCGCAGGTGCGGGTGAATTCGCGTGCCTGCTGTTGTATGGCGCGGCGCAAGCCATGTTGCAGTGCAGCGGGCCGTAAATTGTTCAAAATTGCCCGCAAGGAACGCAACGCCAGGCCCAAATGGTCTTCCAGCATCAGCAAGCCTTGGCCCATCCAGTCCGGTATCTGCGGATTCCTGCGCAGCACGCAGATTTCCAGTTGCAGGGCCAGCATGTACTGGCCCAGGTCGTCATGGATGTCGCGCGCGATGCGCAGGCGTTCGCCATGGCAGGCATGGTCCTGCTTGGCGGCCAGGGCGCACAGCTGCTGGTGCGCCTCCAGCAGGCGCCGTTCGGACTCATCCTGGCGGCTGTGGCTGGCCGCAAGCTGGACCTGCAGGCCATGCAGCGCGTGCTGCTGGCGGCGCAGGCGCCACAGCAGCGCCAGGACCAGCAAAGCCAGCAGCATGGCGCACAGCGCCAATACTTCGACCTGCGTGGCTGGCGGCCAGAACAGGGGCATATCGATGGCGGCGTCGGATGAGGCCGGGAGCAGGGCGGGCATGATGGGGCTCCGGAATGGGCACGCTTCGACAGTAGCGCGAGCCTTCCGGCGCAATATTGCTGAATCTCAAAATTGCCTCCTGGATAGGCCAATTTGCCGGCCTGGGGCTGCCGTTGCGCCGGCCGGCTGGGCGGAAAAGCCACATCCGGCATATAATAGAGGGTTGCCCCTCCGGACTTCGTGTCCGTTTTCAGGAAATATCGTGACTTACAGCATCAAAGAGATCTTCTACACCTTGCAGGGCGAGGGCGCCCACGCGGGTCGTCCCGCCGTGTTCTGCCGCTTCTCGGGCTGCAATCTGTGGACCGGGCGCGAGAGCGATCGCGCCAGTGCCGTCTGCCAGTTCTGCGACACCGATTTCGTCGGCACGGACGGCGAGGGCGGCGGCAAATTCGCCAGCGCCGAAGCGCTGGCCGGCAAGATCAACAGCCTGTGGCCGGACACCCATGCCGCCAGCAAATACGTGGTCTTCACCGGCGGCGAACCGCTGCTGCAGCTCGATGCGCCGCTGATCGCCGCCATGCACGCGGCCGGTTTCACCATCGCCATCGAAACCAATGGCACGATGGCGGTGCCGCCCGGCGTGGACTGGATCTGCGTCAGCCCCAAGATGGGCTCCCAGCTGGTGGTCCATAAGGGCAATGAAATCAAGGTGGTGATTCCCCAGGCCGGGCAAGACCTGGCCGCCTACGAAGGCCTGGATTTCGAGAATTTCTTCGTGCAGCCGATGGATGGCCCCCTGGCCGAATTCAACACCCGTCTGGCGATCGAAACCTGCAAGCGCAATCCGAAATGGAAGCTGAGCTTGCAAACCCATAAACTGTTGCAAATACCTTAAACACAATGCTGACCATTACCCGCAAGCTCGAATTCGATGCCGGCCACCGGATTCCCGACCACAAAAGCCAGTGCCGCAATCTGCACGGCCACCGCTACACCCTGGAAATCACCCTGACCGGCCAGGTGATCAGCGCCGAAGGCAATTCCGACAACGGCATGATCATGGACTTCTCGGACGTGAAAGCCATCGCCAAGGAACATCTGGTGGACGTCTGGGACCACGCCTTCCTCGTCTATGAGAAGGATGCCGCCGTCAAGGAATTCCTGGCTTCGCTGCCGAACCACAAGACCGTGGTGATCGACCGCATCCCGACCGTGGAAAACCTGGCGCAAGTGGCCTTCGACATCCTGAAAGCGGCTTACAAGGACCGCTACGGCACCGGCCTGCACCTGCACAAGCTGGTGCTGCACGAAACCCCGAACTGCTGGGCCGAGATCACCGATGCCTGAAGCAGTGCCGCCGCTGCCGCCCGTCCCGCTGGACACGGCTGATGCCCCGTCCACTGGCCCCGTGCCGGCCTACGCCGCCACCGAGGCCGAACAGGGCTTCATGCGCGCCGCGCTGGTGGAGGCGCAGAAGGCCTGGGACCTGGGCGAGGTGCCGGTCGGCGCCGTGGTGGTCAAGGATGGCGCGATCATCGGCCGCGGCTACAACCAGCCCATCGGCCGTCACGATCCAACCGCCCATGCCGAGGTGATGGCCTTGCGCGCCGCCGCCGAGGTGCTGGGCAATTACCGCCTGCCGGGCTGCGAGCTGTATGTGACGCTGGAACCCTGCGTCATGTGCTCCGGCGCGATGATGCATGCGCGCCTGGCGCGTGTCGTGTTCGGCGCCAGCGATCCCAAGACCGGCGTCTGCGGCTCGGTGCTCAATCTGTTTGAACAGGAGCAGCTCAACCACCATACCCAGACTATCGGTGGCGTGCTGGCCGAAGATTGCGGCAATCTGCTGCGCAGCTTTTTCGCCGCCCGTCGCCGCGCTGCAGCAGAGGCCAGGCGCAATACTTAGCGCCATGGCGCCTGCCGTCGTGCTATCCTCGAAAGCTAGAGGAGGGTAAGGCGGTGGCGAACGTGCAGGCGAACGGCATTACGATTACATACGAGGCGAGCGGCCATCCCTCGCATCCTGTCATCCTGCTCAATATGGGCCTGGGTCTGCAGCTGATCTCCTGGCCGCGCGATTTTGTCGACGGCCTGGTCGACCTGGGCTACCGCGTGATCCGCTACGATAACCGCGACGCCGGCCTGTCCACCAAGTTCGACCATGCGGGTTCGCCCAATCTGCTGGTCGCCTACCTCAAGAACCTGTTCGGTTTCCGCCTGCGCTCGGCCTATACCCTGGACGATATGGCCTGCGATGCGCGCGGCCTGCTTGACGTGCTGGGCATCGCCAAGGCGCATATCGTCGGTGCGTCGATGGGCGGCATGGTCGCGCAGATTTTCGCGGCGCGCTATCCGCAGCGCACGCTGAGCCTGACCTCCATCATGTCCAGCAGCGGCCGTCCCGGCCTGCCGGGACCAACGGCGGCCGCGCGCAAGGTGCTGCTGCAGAAGCCGCCTCCGCGCCGCAGCCGCGAGGATCTGGTGGCCCATATGTACAATACCTTCCGCACCATCGGCAGTCCCGCCTATCCCATGCCCGAGCGCCAGCTGCGCGGCATGATCGAATGCGCGATCCGCCGCAATGTGAATCCGGACGGCATGGCGCGCCAGCTGGTGGCGATCGCCGCCTCGGGCGACCGCAGCGCGCTGCTGCAGACCATCGCCTGCCCGGCGCTGGTGATTCATGGCGCCGCCGACCCGCTGGTGCCGGCCGCCTGCGGCATCGACACGGCGCGCCAGATACCGGGCGCGGCGCTGCATGTGATCGAAGGCATGGGCCACGATCTGCCGCCGCAACTGACCGAACGCCTGCTTGGCTTGATCGACATCCACCTCCAGAGTAAGATGGCTGCGCCTCAGCCAACCCGTAATGAACTATCTTGACTACCAACCGCATTGGCATCGCCATCGCCGCACCGAGCGGCGCCGCCCAGGATGACGCAGCACTGCAGCGCGGCATCGCCCGCCTTGAAGCCCAAGGCCGCACCGTTCACAACTACTACAGCGACGCGCGCCGCTTCCAGCGTTTTGCCGACAGCGATGCCGGCCGCCTGGCGCAGCTGAATGCCGCCGCCGCCGATCCCGAGGTGCAGGTGGTGATCGCGCTGCGCGGACAGTACGGCATCAGCCGCATCCTGCCGCAGATCGATTTCCGCGCCATGGCCGACAGCGGCAAGCTGTTTGTCGGCTATAGCGATTTCACCGCTTTCCATATGGGTTTGTACGCCGCGACCGGGCGCGCCAGCTTTGCCGGCCCGATGATGTGCGACGATTTTATCCGCGACGAGCCGGTAGAGTACACGCTGAAGAATTTCTGGGACTGCCTGCACGGGCCAGAGCACTTTGTGCGCGGCACGGCTGAAGGCAATCCGCAGGTCGATGTCAGCGGCCGGCTGTGGGGCGGCAATCTGGCGCTGGTGAACCACCTGAGCGGCACGCCGTATTGGCCGCGCATCGACGGCGGCATTCTATTCCTGGAAGATATCGCCGAACATCCTTACCGCGTCGAGCGCATGCTGCTGCAACTGCTGTATGCGGGAGCGCTGGATGGGCAAAAGGCCGTGGTCCTGGGTGATTTCTCCGGTTACCGCCTGGCGCCGCACGACAACGGCTATGACTTCGAGGCGATGCTCGCGTATATTCGCAGCGTGCTGCCCATGCCGGTGCTGACCGGTTTGCCCTTCGGCCACATCAAGGAACGTTGCACACTGCCGTTCGGCGGCATGGCCCGCCTGCGTTCCGATGCCGGTGGTTTTGACCTCACGGTGACGGATTACCCGACGCTTTGACGCTGCTTCGAGTGGCGGCGCCATAGCCGCCGCAAGGGCCAGAGCAGGGCTTCCGCAAAATGCTTGGGCGTTTCGTCCGGTCCCAGGCCCGTCGGCGGATATTCGTCTGGCTGCGGAATGCGGGCGGTGCCAAAGATGCGGTCCCAGAACGGAAAGAGGGCGGCGTAGTTACAGTTGTAATGCTCCGGCTGCGCCGAATGGTGGATGCGGTGGTATTGCGGAGAGTTCAGCAGAAACCACCAGCGCCCAAAGCCCAGGCGCAGATTCATATGCGGCACGATATTGTAGAAACCGAGCAGCGCATACATGCCAAGGATCACCGGCGGCGTTTTGAACAGCAGTCCCGCCAGCAAATAGATCGTCAGCAGCTTCAATCCCGGCTCAAGCCAGAAATGGCGCTCGGTGGTCGAGGCATTCATCGCCGGATCGCTGTGATGCAGAGAGTGCATGGCCCACAGCCAGGCGTAGCGGTGCTGGGCGCGATGGAACAGATACTCCAGCAAATCCAGCGTCAGCAGATAGAGCAGGAAAGAAGACAGCAGCAGCCAGCCCTGGTCGGCGAGCGGAATCAGTCCGCCTCCCGCCGCATTGACGGCGGCGACGGTCAGCGCCCCCGTCGCAAGTTGCAAGACCGCGAAGCCGATAGCATAAACGAAGGTATACGCCACATTGAACGCCACCGAGGAGGGCCGCTGTCGCTCAGCGGGCCGCAGACGTTCCACGACCAAGGCAAGCAGAATCGCGCCCAGCACGGGCAGCGATTTATACGCTACGTCTTCCAAGAAATCGGATAGGTCCATGCCATCCCCGCTGTTGCGCCTGCCCCGCTATTCTAGCGCGAGGCGGGGATAAGGCCCAGCTTGACATGCTGTTTCGTCACGCCGAATATCAAAGTATGTTGAACCGGATTGTCAAACTGGAGCAGGATGTGACTGAGCTGAAGAAGGATATGGAAGAGCTAAAAATCGCCGTGAACGTGATTCTCTTGCCGGCCCGCGCCGGAACGGCTATCAGGCCGCGTGGTTCTGGTTCAGCAGACGCGCGATGACGTCGTGGTTCAGCCAGATCACGGGCGCTGCCGGTTTGGACATTTCATTGAACATCAGCGGGCCGGTGCCTTCCAGTACCAGGGCGCTCAGCACGTCGGTGATCAATTCCTTGCGCTCCTTGTGCAGCTTGGTGATGTCTTCCGAGGTGCCGATCATGACTTCAGCCAGCGCCGGGGTGTTATCCATCGGCCAGGCGTCGAAGTTGCGGAAGCTCGCGCTGGTGGCGTCGCCGTTGTAGGTGGCGATGCGGGCCAGCAAGTCGTCCAGCTTGATGCCGTCTTCCAGCAAGGCCTGGCAAGCATCCCATTGCTGCTGCGCCCATGCCGTGCCGCCTTCCTTCTTCAACGCTTCCAGCAGCGGGAACAGGGACAGTTCCACGCCGACGAAGATGTCGGAGGAGTTGGTGCGAATTTCCGGGCAGTTGAACACGGTCGCCTGCACGCCTTTTTCCCAGGCCGCCGAAGCGACGGATTCCAGGCGCATCTTGGCGTAGCCCTGGGTGTAGTTGCTGTAGGTCTGCCACAGGTACTCGCCGCCGATCAGGATCTCGGTGCCGTGGTAGCCATAGGCGCTGTAGCGCGCTTGGCCGCCAGTCTTTTCCAGGCGGGCGCGGATGCCGGCGCTGGCGTCGATCAGGTGCATGAAGGTGTTGGCCGTCACCTCGTCGAAATTCATCAGGATCAGCTTGCCCAGATCGCTGTCCAGCAGCTCGCGCGAGGACATGAAGCGCTCGCCGCGGCCCTTGTACACGCGGTTGGCGATGGCCAGGAAGACCTTCACTTTCGGGATGCCGCCGGCCATGGTGTGGGCGAAGTAGACATTCGTGCCGTCGGCGATCATGCCGTCCAGCTGGGCCATGGCTTGCGCGGCCGACGCCTTGAAGCGCGCCACGCCGGTTTCGCGGCAGCGCTCGATCTGCTGCCAGTCCAGTTTGAATTCCTGCCAGTTCTTCAGCGTCATATCGGCCAGCAGGGCGGTCGGGGTCGGCTCGCCGGCTGGCGCGTCGAGGTCGAAACCGGCCATCAGCGGCACATTGATGACGCGGCCGCCCAGATTGGCTTCGGCTTCGGCCAGTTCTTCCGCGTTCAGCGGGCGCAACTGGTTGTTTTCGTCGCGGCGGCCGACCGTCATGCCGATGATGTTCATGCCCGCTTTGCGCGCTTCGTCCAGCAGGCCATTGACATAGCCGCGGCCGAACAGCTCGCCAAACAGAACAAAGGTGTCGCCTTGGCGGAACAGCGTATTGTGTGGAATGTCTCTCAGGGACGTTCTCTTGGTCATGGTTTCAACTCGCATAGAAGTATTTTCGGGCGTGGCGGGCGCCAGCTGCGGTCCCGCCATTCGAGCCCGCAATTATGCGCTATTTCGGCCGAAAACCATACCCGGCCGTCAACTTGGCGGTTTTGGCAGGATGTCAGGAATGCCGCGCGATGAAATAGGTGGCAGCCACCAGGGCTGTGCCGAAGCTGCAAACGAAGGTGACAAACTTCCAGGTCATGTTATGAAGTTCCCGTTGTAAGTCTTCTTTGGTCACATAATTGGAGCGTATGACGGCCACATCGGTCTTCACGGCCGCCAGATCCATTTCAAGCCTGCTTACACGGGATTCCATGTCCTTATCATATGGCGCATCGGCGGGGCTTGCAAACGGCGGTTCCAAAGGTGTTGGTGTGTTTCCGCCGCTGTTCATACCTGCCTCCGGAAAATATATGTTTATCCATCCAGTTAGGCAAAAAACGTACCTGTGAAATGCAGCGGCTTTCTCCGGCGTGAGGCAGTGGCTGCGGTATAATGTCTGATTACCGTATAACTTGCTGATTTCATTCAGCAAAGAGACCGAAAGAAACATGCTATCCACCGCTAACATCACCATGCAGTTCGGCGCCAAGCCGTTGTTCGAGAATATTTCCGTCAAGTTCGGCGACGGCAACCGCTATGGCCTGATCGGCGCCAACGGCTGCGGCAAGTCCACCTTCATGAAAATCCTGGGCGGCGACCTGGAACCGTCGGCCGGCAATGTCTCGCTCGACGTGAACGAGCGTCTGGGCAAGCTGCGCCAGGACCAGTTCGCTTACGAGGAAATGCGCGTGCTGGACGTGGTGATGATGGGCCACACCGAAATGTGGGCGGCCATGCAGAAGCGCGACGCGATCTACGCCAATCCGGAAGCGACCGACGAAGACTATATGGAAGCGGCCGAGCTGGAAGGCAAAGTGGCCGAATACGACGGCTACACCGCCGAAGCGCGCGCCGGCGAACTGCTGCTGGGCGTGGGCGTGGCCATCGACCTGCATCAAGGCCCGATGAGCGCCGTGGCGCCAGGCTGGAAGCTGCGCGTGCTGCTGGCCCAGGCCCTGTTCTCGAATCCGGACATCCTGCTGCTCGACGAACCGACCAATAACCTGGACATCAACACCATCCGCTGGCTGGAAGACGTGCTGAACGAGCGTAACTCGACGATGATCATCATCTCGCACGATCGCCACTTCCTGAACCAGGTCTGCACCCACGTGGCCGACATGGATTACGGCACGCTGAAAATCTACCCGGGCAATTACGACGACTACATGCTGGCCTCGACCCAGGCCCGCAACCAGCAGCTGGCCAACAACGCCAAGGCGAAAGAGAAGGTCGCCGAGCTGCAGGACTTCGTGCGCCGCTTCTCGGCCAACAAGTCCAAGGCCCGTCAGGCGACTTCGCGCGCCAAGATGATCGACAAGATCAAGGTCGAGGATATCAAACCATCCTCGCGCGCCTATCCCTTCGTGCGTTTCGAAGGCGAGAAAAAGCTGCACCGTCTGGCCGTGGAAGTGGAAGGCCTGTCCAAAGCCTACGACCGCCAGCTGTTCAAGAACTTCAGCATCATGGTCGAAGCGGGTGAGCGCATCGCCATCATCGGCGCCAACGGCGCCGGCAAGACCACGCTGCTGCGCTGCATCGGCGGCGACGATATCGCTGGCCTGCATTCGGACACCGGCATGGTCAAGTGGGCCGAGAACGCCAACGTCGGCTATATGCCGCAGGATCCGACCGAGGAATTCGCGTCCGACACCAACCTGACCGACTGGATGGGCCAGTGGACCAAGGAAGGCGACGATGACCAGGCCGTGCGTTCCAGCCTGGGCCGCCTGCTGTTCGGCGGCGACGAGGTCAAGAAATCGGTGCGTGTCCTGTCGGGTGGTGAAAAAGGCCGTATGATGTATGGCAAGCTGATGCTGGGCCGTCACAACGTCCTGCTGCTGGACGAGCCGACCAACCACATGGATATGGAATCCATCGAATCGCTCAACATCGCGCTGGAGAAGTACGCCGGCACGCTGATCTTCGTGTCGCACGACCGCGAGTTCGTTTCCTCGCTGGCCAACCGCATCATCGAGATCAAGGAAAACGAAGTCATCGACTTCCGTGGCAACTACGAAGACTATTTGACGAGCCAAGGCATCGCTTAAATGAACGCCCCAGCAATACCGATCAAGACAGTTGAATACGAAAAGCCCAGCGAGGGCGCCAGTTGTGTGGCCCACGCCTGGGCCAGGACCCCGGCCCCGGTCAGCCTGGCCGAGAAGGAAGAGCTGAAGGAACGCATCCGCCGCCTGCTGCGCGAACGCGAAGCGGTGCTGGTCGCCCACTACTATGTGGACTCGGACCTGCAGGACTTGGCCGAAGAAACCGGCGGCTGCGTTTCCGACTCGCTGGAAATGGCCCGCTTCGGCCGTGATCACGCCGCCAAGACCCTGGTCGTGGCCGGCGTGCGCTTCATGGGCGAAACGGCCAAGATCCTGAGCCCGGAAAAAACCATCCTGATGCCGGACCTGGATGCCACCTGTTCGCTCGACCTGGGCTGCCCGGCCGACGAATTCGCCGCTTTCTGCGACCAGCATCCGGACCGCACCGTGGTCGTGTATGCCAACACCAGCGCCGCCGTCAAGGCGCGCGCCGACTGGATGGTGACGTCTTCGATCGGGCTGGACATCGTCAAGCACCTGCATGAGCAGGGCAAGAAAATCCTGTGGGCGCCGGACAAGCATCTGGGTTCCTATATCCAGAAGCAGACCGGTGCCGACATGCTGCTGTGGCAGGGCTCCTGCCTGGTGCACGACGAATTCAAAGGCATCGAACTCGATCTGCTGAAGGCCGAGTACCCGCGCGCCAAAGTGCTGGTGCACCCGGAATCGCCCGCCAATGTGGTGGAGCAGGCCGACGTGGTGGGTTCCACCTCGCAGCTGATCGCCGCCGCCGTGAATATGGACGCCGACACCTTCATCGTCGCCACCGACAACGGCATTCTGCACAAGATGCGCCAGGCCGCGCCAGGCAAAACCTTCATCGAAGCGCCGACCGCCGGCAACAGCGCAACCTGCAAGAGCTGCGCCCACTGCCCATGGATGGCGATGAATGGCCTGCGTAATTTGGCCGAGGTGCTGGAAAACATGAACAACGAAATCCACGTCGACCCTGCCATCGGTAAGGACGCCGTGCGCTCCATCAGCCGCATGCTGGACTTCGCGGCTGCCAAAAAAGCCAAGGTCGCGCCGAGCGCCGATCTGGCCCAGGAAGCGAAACTGTTCCAGGGAATTGGACCCGCATGAGTACTTTGCAAAACCGCTTTGCCCCATTCGACGCGCCGCTGAAGGCGGCATTTGAAGCCAATCTGTTGTCGGCCCTGCTGGAAGACGTCGGCACTGGCGACCTGACCGGCAAGCTGGTGCCGGAAGACGGCCGCGCCACCGCCCGCGTCATCGTACGCGAAGACGCAGTGCTGTGCGGCGCGCCCTGGTTCGAGGGCATCATGCACGCGGTCGACGGCACCATCGGCATTGAATGGCATTATGCCGAAGGCGACGAGATGGCGGCCGACACGTCGGTCTGCACTATCGCCGGCCCGGCCCGTGCTCTGCTGACGGCCGAGCGCAGCGCGCTGAACTTCATGCAGCTGATGTCGGGCGTGGCCAGCGCGACGCGCCGTTACGTGGATGCGATTGCCGGCACCACGGCTGCGATTCTCGACACGCGCAAAACCCTGCCGGGTCTGCGCCAGGCGCAGAAATATGCGGTGCGCGTGGGCGGCGGCCAGAATCAGCGCATGGCGCTGTACGACGGCATCCTGATCAAGGAAAACCATATCGCTGCCGCCGGCGGCGTAACAGCGGCCCTGGTCGCGGCCAAGCGCCTGAATGCCGGCGTCTCGGTCCAGGTCGAAGTGGAAACCCTGGTCCAGCTGGAAGAAGCCCTGGCCGCTGGCGCCACCTCCATCCTGCTCGACAACTTCGAGCTCGACATGATGCGCCAGGCGGTGCAGATCAACGGCGGCCGCGCGCTGCTGGAAGCGTCCGGCGGCGTCAACTTCGACACCGTGCGCGCCATCGCCGAAACCGGCGTGCACCGCATCTCCATTGGTGCCCTGACCAAGGACATCCGCGCCACCGACTTCTCGCTGCGCATCATCGCCTGATCCAGCAATTGGTCCACCCCAAAGCCGCCCCCGAGGCGGCTTTTTTATTGCCGAGTCCCTGTCCGATTGGGGTCAGACCCCAATCAGACAGGGACTGAACAAAGAGGAAACGCGTTGACAGGGACATTTTTGCCTGCTAAGTTAACCTAATGGTTAAATACGAGGAGCATCTGGATGCCGTTTTCACCGCGCTGGCGCATCCGGCGCGGCGGGCCATGCTGACGCGGCTGAGCCGGGGCGAGGCGACGGTGGGTGAGCTGGCCGAGCCGTTCGACATGTCGCTGCCGGCCGTGACCAAGCATCTGAAAATGCTGGAGAGGGCTGAGCTGATCAGCCGCAGCAAGAACGCCCAGTGGCGACTATGCCGTCTGGAGGCGGCACCATTGAAGAGCGCGTCGGACTGGATCGAGGAGCAACGCAAGGTCTGGGATGCGCGTTTCGACCGGCTGGAAAACTATCTGCATCAATTGGAAAAAGGGAGAAGCGATGGCAAGCAATGAAAGCGAACGTGAACTGGTCCTGCAGCGGCATTTGCCTTTTGCGCGCGAGCTGGTATGGCAGGCCATGACCGATCCGGCCCACGTGGACAACTGGTGGGGGCCGGATGGCTTCCGCAACGAAGGCTCGCGCATGGACTTCCGTGTCGGCGGCGCCTGGACGTTTGAGATGGTCGGGCCGGACGGCACGCGCTATCCCAACCACTCCGTGTTCAAGGAAATCACGCCGCCATCGAGGCTGGTCTACGATCATGGTGATGGCCAGCGGATCTGGTTCGAGGCCAGCATCATGCTTGAGGAAAGCGCGCGCGGCACGCTGATTACGCTGCGCCAGCTTTATCCGAACAAGGAGAGCCGCGACGAAGTGGTCGAGAAATATGGCGCTCTGGAAGGCGCCAAGCAGCATCTGAATAAGCTGGAAACCTATCTCGGAGAAATGCTGTCCTGAAGGGCGGCCCCACACTATTTTCTGGAGGTGCTGAATATGTCGCTTGCGCTGTATGGTCATCCATTTTCCTCCTATACCCAGAAGGTGCTGATCGCGCTGTACGAAAACGATCTGCCTTTTGAATTCCGCTGCATCGGGCCGGATACGCCGCAGCATGTGGCGGAGTGGCTGCGGCGCTGGCCGCTGGCCAAATTCCCTTTGCTGCTGGACGGCGAGCGGCAAGTGCTCGAAACCAGCATCATCATCGAGTATCTGCAACTCAGTCATCCCGGGCCCATGCGCCTGCTGCCCGGGAATCCAGCTGCTGCCCTCGATGTGCGTTTCCTGGACCGCTTTTTCGACCTGCACGTCATGAGTCCCGTGCAGCATGCAGTGAATGGCGCGCTGACCGGCGTTGCGGATAAGCGGAAAGAGGGGCTGGAGTTCGCGCAAGCCAAACTGGAGTTGGCTTATGCCTGGCTGGAAAAGCATTTGGCCGGGCGCGACTGGGCCGGCGGCAAGGATTTCACGTTGGCGGACTGCGCGGCAGCACCTTCATTGTTTTATGCCGACTGGACGCATCGGATTGCGGATAGTTACCCGCTACTGCGCGCCTACCGCGCACGCCTGCTGGCCCGGCCGTCCTTTGCGCGAGCGGTGGAAGAGGCGCGCCCTTATCGCGCGCTGTTCCCTTTAGGAGCGCCGGAGCGCGATTAAGACGACAGGCAAAATCATTCTAACAATCAATAAATCAATTGAATATTTTGATTTATTGATTGAACGGAGATTTTCCCACCATGCGCAATGCCCAATTTTCTCCTTTCGCCCCGCGGAAACGCGCTACACTTTTTGAGCAGGTGCGATTTTCTGATGCGCAGTCCATCCTTCGCGGAGGTGCCTCATGAGAAAGTGGTGCGTTCATGTCAGCCACGCCTGAATCGGGTAGGCGACTGGGGAAACTGGACCGGCTTGGCTTACGCCAGCGTCTGAATCTTGCGCTGGCGGCCCTGGCTCTGCCGCTGCTGCTGGCTGCGCTATCGGCCCTGGGCGCGCATGGCTATGCCGCGAATGCGGAGTCCAACTATCAAAACGGCGAGAAGACGGTGTTGCTGCGCAGCCAGCAAGCCTTGCTTGTGGCCCGTACCGGCGATATGGATGCTTTGCGCGCCCTGATGCGCGAGGTGGCGCAGCGCAGCGGCTTGCCGGACCTGCGCGCGCAGGCCCAGGCGGTTGCCGTGGCGAGCAACGATATGGGACTGCAGGGCGCGGTGCGCAACGCGGCATTGCAACCCTTGCTGGAGCAGTTGCAGCGCCTCGCCCGGGATGCCGATGCCGCCGCCCACCAGCAAGCCAGCCGCGCCGCCACGATCGCTTTCGCGGTGTTGCTGGCCGCCCCGCTGATCGGGTTGCTGCTTGGGAGTTGGCTGGCGCGCCGCATTACGGCCGGCGTCGACGTCACGTTGCGCGAATGCATACAACTGGCCAGCGACATCATCGCCGGCGACTATATCAGCGTGCAAAGGGCGCGCGCCGCCGCTGTGCTGGCGGCCGCCAGTGGACGGAAGAAGGGCGGCGCTGCCACGCTGCCCGCCGGGGGGGACGCAACAGGCAAGAATGAATTTACCGTACTGGCCAATACGCTGGCCGGCGTGGCGGCTGAAATGGAAGCGGTGGAGCGCCGCCGCGCGGATGTGGAAGAGAGTAACGCCAGTCTGGAACGCGCGCGCCGGCTGTTGCAAAGCTGCACCGAGACGCTGGCGCAGAGCTCGGATGAACCCCTGTTGCTGCAAACTGTCTGCCAGCATCTGGTGGATGCCGGCTACCGCATTGCCTGGGCCGGTCTGGCGCGCAGCGACCGTGAGCGCAATGTGGAACTGGCGGCGCATGCGGGCAGCGACCGCGATTACATCGCCCAGCTTGATCTGGGTTGGGGGCATGACCGCCAGCGCTGCGTGGGTGCCGGCGCCGCCATCGCGGAACGGCGCACGGTGATGACGGCCAACGTCGGCGCCAGCGGCAAATTCGCAGCGTGGCGCACGGGCAGCCTGCCGCGCGGACTAGGCGCCTGCATCGCCATGCCATTGCAGCATCAGGGCAGCATGATCGGCTGTCTCAGCCTGTACTCCGAGCATCTGCGGCCATTCAGCGAAGCGGAAATCGCCATGCTGCATGCCATTGCCGCCGCGCTGAGCGGTACGCTGCACAGCCTGCGCGCCGCCGCCGAGCGTCAGCGCATACAGGAGCAGCTGAGCCGCCACGCCAATTACGACAGCCTGACCGGGCTGGCCAACCGCTTTACCCTGGAAAGCAGCCTGCAAAAGCTGGCGGCCGACAGCAAGGACAGCAGCCGCAAAGTGGCCGTCTTCAGCGTCGACCTGGACCGCTTCCGTGACGTCAACGACACGCTCGGCCACGATCAAGGCGACAGGATGCTGGCCGAAGTGGCGCGCCGCCTGGAGAGCGCGGCGGGAGGCAGCGGTGTCGCCGCCCGCCTGGGCGCGGACGAATTTCTGGTGGTGCTGCCGCAGCTGGAATCGGCCACTGCGGCGGAAAGCGCCGCCGGCGCGATGCTGGCCGCGCTGTCCCGGCCCCTGGCGGATGGGCCGGACGGCCTGACACCATCGGCTTCCATCGGCATCAGCCTGTATCCGGACGACAGCGTGGAAGTGGCAGCGGCCCTGCGTCATGCCAATCTCGCCATGCACGACGCCAAGGCGGCGGGCGGCAACACCTTCCGCTTCTACGGCCCGGAAATGAATGCGCGCGCCACGGCGCGCTTTGCCATGGAGGCCGAACTGCGCCGCGCACTGGAGCACAAGGAACTGATGATGCACTATCAGCCCCAGGTCAGCCTGGTCAACGGCATGATCACCGGGGCCGAGGCGCTGATGCGCTGGTATCACCCGACGCGCGGCATCGTCGGCCCCAAGGAATTCATCCGCCTGGCCGAGGAAAGCGGCTTGCTGCTGCCGTTCGGCGTCTGGGCCATCGACAATGTCTGCGCCCAGATTGCCGCCTGGCTGCGCGAAGGCCTGCCGGTGCCGACCATCTCGGTCAATCTGTCGCCCGGCCAGTTTAATCAGCCGGATTTGCTCACCACCGTGCGCCAGGCGCTGGAGCGTTATCGGCTGGAACCGCGCCAGCTCGCGCTGGAGATCACGGAAAGCGCCGTCATGCGCGACACGGAGGCGGCCGGCGAAAGGCTGCGCGAGCTGCATGCGTTGGGCGTGCGCCTGATCCTCGACCAGTTCGGCACCGGCCAATCCTCGTTCAGTTATCTGAAACGCTTCCCGATCAGCCACCTGAAGATCGACCGCTCCTTCGTGCGCGATATCACGACCGTGCCGGACGATGCCGCCATCTGCAATGCCGTGATCGCGCTGGCCCATAACCTGCATGCGACGGTGGTGGCGCAGGGCGTGGAAACGGAAGAGCAGGTGAGTTATCTGCGGCGCCGCAACTGCGACGAGATCCAGGGCCAGTTTTTCAGCCGCGCCTTGCCGCCCCAGGGTTTCGCCCAGCTGCTGTCGAGTCACCGCAAGCTGGCCTTGGGCGAGGTGGACGAAACGCCGCACACCATCCTGCTGCTGGATGACGAAGCGAATATCGTGCGTGCGCTGGGCCGCGCCTTGCGCAGCGATGGCTATAAAATCCTTGCCGCCGTCAACGCCGAAGAAGCTTTCCGGCTGCTGGCCGTCAACGAGGTGCAGGTGGTGGTGTCGGATCAACGCATGCCCGATATGAGCGGCACCGAATTCCTCAGCCGCGTCAAGGATCTGTATCCGGACACGATACGCATCGTCCTGTCCGGCTATGCCGATCTGGAATCGGTCATCGATGCCATCAACCGCGGCGCCATCTACCGCTTCTTCACCAAGCCCTGGGACGACGAGCAGCTGCGCGCCTGCATCCGCGAAGCGTTCCGCCAGCATCGGATCGGCCTGGCCGTCGCCTGAGCAGAAAAAAACCGCCCCGAAGGGCGGTCGCAAGAACGACAGGCGGCCATGCCGCCCACCGGGACTTTAGTCAGCCGCGTAGATATTGTTGTCCTTGGTTTCGCGGATGAAGAGGGCGCCGATCACCACCGTTGCCAGTGCGATCACGATCGGATACCACAGCCCGTAGTAGATATCGCCCTTGAAGGCCACCAGCGCGAAGGCGGTGGTGGGCAGCAGGCCGCCGAACCAGCCGTTGCCAATATGGTAAGGCAGGGACATGGAGGTGTAGCGGATGCGGGTCGGGAACATCTCCACCAGCATGGCGGCGATCGGGCCGTAGACCATGGTCACGTACAGCACCAGTATGAACAGCAGCAGCACCATCATCGGCTTGTTGATCTGCTCGGGATCGGCCTTGGCCGGATAGCCGGCGGCCTTGATCGCATCGCCCATCACTTTTTTCAGGTCGGCTTCCTTCTTCTTGCTGTCGGCGTCGAAGCTATGGCCGTCGGTGGTCATGGTGGCGTTGAAGGACTGGATTTCCTTGTCGCCGACCTTGACCACGGCGACCGCACCGGCAGGCGCGTCCTGGCGGGTGTAAGCCACCGAGGAACGCGACAGCATGGCGGTGGCGATATCGCAGGAGGACGGGAATTTCTTCTCGCCCGTGGCGTTGAACTGGAAGTGGCAGGATGACGGATCGGCCACCACCACCACCGGCGAGTTTTTCAGCGCCGCTTCCAGCTGCGGATTGCCGTAGTGGGTCAGGCCGTTAAACAGGGGGAAGTAAGTGGCGGCGGCGATGACGCAGCCGCCCAGGATGATCCACTTGCGGCCGATCCTGTCCGACAGGCTGCCGAAGAAGATGAAGAACGGCGTTGCCAGCAACAGGGCAATGGCGATCAGGATATTCGCGGTGGCGATATCGATCTTCAGCGTCTGCAGCATGAAGAACAGGGCGTAGAACTGGCCGGTGTACCACACCACGGCCTGGCCCATGGTCAGGCCGATCAGGGCGAACACCACGATTTTCAGGTTTTTCCACTGGCCGAAGGCTTCCGACAGCGGCGCTTTGGAAGTTTTGCCTTCCGCCTTCATTTTGGCGAAAGCCGGCGATTCGTTCATCGACAGGCGGATCCACACCGAGATGCCCAGCAGGACCACGGACACCAGGAAGGGAATGCGCCAGCCCCAGGCGGCAAAGCCTTCTTCGCCGATGGCCAGGCGGGTCGCCAGGATCACCAGCAGGGAGAGGAAGAAGCCGAGGGTCGCCGTGGTCTGGATCCAGGCGGTGAACAGGCCGCGCTTGCCGTGCGGCGCATGTTCGGCCACATAGGTGGCCGCGCCGCCGTACTCGCCGCCCAGCGCCAGGCCTTGCAGCAGGCGCAGGCCGACAAGGATGATCGGGGCCGCGATGCCGATGGTGGCGTGGCCCGGCAGCAGGCCGACGATGAAGGTGGACAAGCCCATGATGAGGATCGTCACCAGGAAGGTGTATTTGCGGCCGATCATATCGCCCAGGCGGCCAAAGACCAGGGCGCCGAATGGACGTACGATAAAGCCTGCGGCGAAGGCCAGCAGGGCGAAGATGAAGGTGGTGGTCGGATCGCCGATGAAGAACTGCTTGGCGATGATCGAGGCCAGCGAGCCGTAAAGGTAGAAGTCGTACCACTCGAACACGGTGCCGAGGGAGGAGGCGAAAATCACCTTCTTCTCTTCGGCGGTCATCGGGGCGTCCTTGCCCCCGCCCGCTTTACGCATGTCGGCGGTACCTGAGGTAATTGCCATGGTTTGTGTCTCCAAATAATAATAATTTATATGCTGTTACTACTTCAGCATCATGGAGTGTGTGCGCTGAACCTTACGTCATGCTTGCTTGAAACTTACGCGAAGCTTACAAAATGACCATCTTTCCGGCCTGCGAACGACCGTACTAATCTATGCTATTCTCGTCCGCTACCACCCGGCACCATTACAACTTACAGAGGAGACTTTCATGACCGATGCCGTCATCGTATCGACCGCCCGCACCGGGCTGGCCAAATCGTGGAAAGGCGCATTCAATATGACGCACGGCGCCACCCTGGGCGCCCATGTACTGCAGGCGGCGGTGGCCCGCGCCGGGATCGAGGGCGGGGAAGTCGAGGATGTGCTGGTGGGCTGCGCCAATCCGGAAGGCGCGACCGGCGGCAATATCGCGCGCCAGGTGGTGCTCCGGGCCGGCCTGCCGGTATCCACGGCGGGCATGACCATCAACCGCTTCTGCTCCTCCGGCCTGCAGACCATCGCCACCGCAGCCCAGCGCATCATCGCCGGCGAAGGCGATATCTATGCGGCAGGCGGCGTGGAGTCGATCTCCTGCGTGCAGCAGGAGATGAATATGCATATGTACGCGGAAGTCTGGCTCAAGCAGAACAAGCCGGAAATCTACCTGCCCATGCTGCAGACCGCCGAAATCGTGGCCAAGCGCTACGGCATCGCCAAGGAACGCCAGGACGAATACGGCGTGCAAAGCCAGCAGCGCGCCGCCGCGGCCCAGGCGGCGGGCCTGTTCAACGCCGAAATCGTGCCCATGACCACGGTGATGGGCGTGGCCGACAAGGCCAGCGGCATGCTGGCTTCGCGCGAAGTGACCATCTCCGCCGATGAGGGCATCCGCGCCGATACAACGCTGGAAGGCGTGGCCAGGATCCGCACCGCGCTGCCGGGCGGTGTAATCAGCGCGGGCAATGCCAGCCAGTTCTCGGACGGCGCTTCGATGGCGATTGTGATGAATGCCAAAACGGCGGAGCAAAAGGGCTTGCAGCCGCTGGGCATCTTCCGCGGCTTCGCGGTGGCGGGCTGCGAGCCGGACGAAATGGGCATCGGCCCGGTCTACGCGATTCCCAAACTGCTGAAAAAAGCCGGCCTGAAAGTCGAAGACATCGGCCTGTGGGAACTGAATGAAGCCTTTGCCGTGCAGGTGCTGTACTGCGCCGACAAGCTGGGCATCCCCATGGACCGCCTGAACGTGAACGGCGGTGCGATTGCGGTCGGCCATCCTTACGGCGTGTCGGGCGCCCGGCTGACCGGACATGCTCTGATCGAAGGCAAGCGCCGCGGCGTCAAATATGTGGTCGTCACCATGTGCATTGGCGGCGGCCAGGGCGCGGCCGGCCTGTTCGAGGTGGTTTAAGATGATCAAGCATATCGTGATGTGGAAGCTGAAGGACCATGCGGAAGGCGCCGACCGCGCCGCCAACGCGCGCAAGATGAAGGAAATGCTGGACGCCTGCTCCAAACTGGTGCCGGGCATCCTCGCCTTTGAAGTCGCCATCGCCCAACCGGACCTGGAAGCGACCTACGACGTGGTGCTGTATTCCGCCTTCGCCAGCAAGGAAGCGCTGGACGCCTACCAGTCCCACCCTGAACACCAGGCCTTGAAACCCTTCTTCGGCGCGGTGCGCGATGCGCGCCAGTGCATGGACTATGCCCTATGAGCACGACCCAGGAATTATTCAGCCTGAAAGGCAAAACAGCCCTGGTCACCGGCGGTTCGCGTGGACTCGGCCTGCAAATGGCGCTGGCGCTCGGCGAGCAGGGCGCGGCCGTGGTGGTTTCGGCGCGCAAGCAGAGCGAGCTCGATGAAGCCGTCGCCTTCCTCGCCAGCCAGGGCGTGACGGCCTATGCCTGCGCCGCCGATCTGTCGCAGGAAGAGGCCGTGAACCCGCTGGTCGACGCGGCGCTGGGCCATCTGGGCCATATCGATATCCTGGTGAACAACGCCGGGGCCACATGGGGCGCGCCGGCCGAGGACTACCCGCTGGAAGCGTGGGACAAGGTGATGAACCTGAACGTGCGCAGCATCTTCCTGCTGTCGCAGGCGGTGGCCAAGCGCTCCATGATTCCGCGCAAGGCGGGCCGCATCATCAATATCGCCTCGATTGCCGGGCTGGCGGGCAATCCGCCGGGAACCATGAAAACCATCGCCTACAACACCTCGAAAGCGGCGGTGGTCAACTTCACGCGCACCCTGGCGGGCGAGTGGGGCGCCTACGGAATTAATGTGAACGCTATCGCTCCCGGCTTCTTCCCCTCTAAAATGACGGCCGGCGTGCTGCATGCAATAGGCGAAGAGAAGCTGGCAATGGGCGCGCCGCTGGGCCGCCTGGGCGGCGATGAGGATCTCAAAGGCGCCGTGGTGCTGTTTGCATCGGCAGCAGGGCGCCATATCACCGGACAAACGCTGGCTATCGATGGAGGCGTGTCCGCAGTTTAAAAAGTAGGAGTTTGAATGGCAACATACCAACGCATCGTTCTGGCATCCCGTCCCCGTGGCGAAATCAAGGCGGAGAACTTCCGGCTGGAGAGCGTGGCTTTGCCGCAGCTGGCCGAGGGGGAGCTGATGGTGCGCGTGCATTATCTGTCGCTGGACCCGTACATGCGCGGCCGCATGAGCGAGGCAAAGAGCTACGCCGCGCCGCAGCCGCTGGACGCCACCATGATCGGCGGCACGGTGGGCGAAGTGATCGCGTCGCGCAATGCGCAATTCGCTGTGGGCGAGTTCGTGGCCGGCATGTTCGGCTGGTCGGAAGTCGGCGTGTCTGACGGCAGCCTGCTGCGCAAGCTCGATGTATCCGGCATTCCATTGTCGGCGTATTTGGGCGCGGTCGGCATGCCCGGCATGACCGCTTGGTATGGCATGAATCAGATCATGCAGCCCAAGGCTGGCGAAACGGTAGTCGTATCGGCGGCCAGCGGCGCGGTGGGCAGCGCCGTGGGCCAGCTGGCCAAGCTGCGCGGCTGCCGCGCGGTAGGGATCGCCGGCGGCAAGGAAAAATGCGACTATGTGGTCGATGAGCTGGGCTTCGACGCTTGCGTCGACTACAAGGCAGGCAATCTGAAAGCCGATCTGAAGGCGGCCGCGCCGGACGGCATCGATGCCATTTTTGAAAATGTGGGTGGCGAAGTGTTCGATACGGCGCTGGGCCTGACCAATGCTTTCGCGCGCGTGGCCTTGTGTGGCATGATCGCTGGCTACAACGGCGAGGATGTCCCGATCCGTAATTCGCGCGCCTTGCTGAAAAACCGTGTCAACCTGCGTGGCTTCATCGTCACCGAGCACCCGGAGCTGTGGCCACAAGGCCTGGCTGAAATGGGCGCTCTCGTCGCGCAGGGTAAGTTAAAGTATCGTGAGTCGGTGGCGCAAGGCCTCGCGGCCGCGCCAGAAGCGTTGATTGGACTGCTCAAGGGCAGAAACTTCGGCAAACAACTGGTGAAACTCATCTGACAATGAAAAACTTCAAGGACAGGGTCGCCGTCATTACCGGCGGGGCCAGTGGACTGGGCCGTGAATTCGCCTACGAGGCGCATAGGCGGGGCATGAAGCTGGTGCTGGGCGATTTGCAGCGCGATGCGCTGGAACGTACCATGGAAGACTTGCGCAGCAAGGGCGCCAAAGTGGTCGGCCTGTCCTGCGACGTGCGCAATGGCAACGAAGTGCAAGCCTTGGCCGATGCGGCGATGGAGGCTTACGGTGCGGTGCACCTGGTGTTCAATAATGCGGGCGTCGGCTCCGGTGGCCTGATCTGGGAAAATACCGAGTCCGATTGGGAATGGGTGCTGGGCGTGAACGTCTGGGGCGTGATCCATGGCGTGCGCATCTTCACCCGGCTGATGCTGGACTGCGCCAGGCGCGATCCGGATTACGAAGGGCATATCGTCAATACTTCCTCCATGGCCGGCCTGCTTTGCCCGCCGGTGATGGGCGTCTACAATGTGTCCAAGCATGCGGTGGTGGCGCTGAGCGAATCCCTGTATCACGATCTGGCGCTGGTCGATGCGCCCATCGGCGCCTCGGTGCTCTGTCCCTACTTTGTGCCGACCGGGATCAACCAGTCGCACCGCAACCGTCCCGAGGACGTGAAAATGACGGACGCGCCGACCGCCAGCCAGCTCGCCGCACAGGCGATGACGGACAAGGCGGTCATGTCGGGCAAGGTGATGGCGCAGGATGTGGCGGAAATCGTCTTCAAAGGCATCGGCGACGGCCAGTTCTACATCTTCTCGCATCCGCAGGCATTGGGCGGGGTGGCGCAGCGCATGAACGACATCGTCAATCAGAATAATCCGGCCGATCCGTATACGGCCACGCCCCAGGTGCGCGACGCCCTGCGCGGCATGATGAAATTGGGAGTTGCGAAGCAATGAGCATAGTTCAGGAAGTCCGCTACGGCGTTTGGGATCAGTTGCGTGAGCACGCGACGCCGATCCGCCTGGAAGTGTTTGTGCAGGAGCAGAACGTGCCTGCCGAGCTGGAAATGGACGAGATGGATGCGGTCTGCCTGCATGCGGTTGCGTTTGACGCGGCCGGCGTGGCTATCGGCACCGGCCGCCTGCTGCCGGACGGCCATATCGGCCGCATGGCGGTGCGCAAGTCGGCACGCGGTGGCGGCGTAGGCGGCGCGCTGCTGCAAGGCCTGATGGCGCAAGCCCACGCGCGCGGCGACCATGCCGTGGTACTGAACGCCCAGACCCGCGCCGCGCCTTTCTATCAGAACCATGGCTTCGTCCAGCGCGGCGGCGAGTTCGATGAGGCGGGCATTCCCCATATCGAAATGACGTACAGCTTCAAGTAAAGGGCTGCGGCGACAGCCTCCTTCATGGCCAGGCTGGCAGTGTATGCTGTCGGCATGGACTCCCTGATCGCGGCAGCCGCCCGCTTCCTCGCCGCCGGCGACGCGCTCGGCGCGCTCAAACGCATCGCGCTGCGCGCTGATCCGCCTGCGCTGGCCCTGCGCGGCATTGCCATGGCCCAGCTGGGCGAATACCCCCGTTCCCGTGAATTGCTGCGCCTGGCCGCCCGTGGTTTTGGCGCACCCGAGGCGCTGGCGCGCGCCCGCTGCCTTGTCGCGGAAGCGGAAGTAGCACTGGCGATGCGCGATTTCAGCGCTTCGCCGCGCGCGCTGAACGCTGCAATCGATGTCCTAGAATCCCATGCCGACCGGCGCAATGCGCTGCAGGCGCGGCTCATCGCCGCGCGCAGATTGCTGCTGCTTGGCCGCTTGGGCGAAGCCGGCAAGCTGCTGGCCGATCTCGATACCAGCGCTTTGCCGCCGGCCTTGGCGGCAGTGGCCGCACTAAGTGCAGCGGAACTGGCACTGCGTTCGCTGCACATGGACACAGCCTTGCCGGCGCTGTCGCGCGCGCATGAGGCCGCGCGGCAATCCGGCGTAGCAGCGCTGCTGGCCGAAGTGGCTGAAGCACGGGCCGCGCTTGAGCGTCCCGCCGCCCGCCATTTGCAAGCGGATAGCGAGCAGGCGCTATGCCTGGGCGAGGTGGCCGCATTGCTGGCTTCCGATGCGCTGGTGATCGATGCCTGTCGCCGTGGCTTGGGCGTCAGCGGCGACTGGCGGCCGCTGGTGCGGCGGCCGGTGCTGTTTGCCCTGGCTTACGCATTGGCGGCGGCATGGCCCGCCGATATCGAACGTGCAACGCTGATCGCCCGGGTTTTCCGCCTGCGCCACGCCGACGAGTCGCATCGCGCCCGCCTGCGGGTCGAAATCGGCCGGCTGCGCAGCCTTCTCGCGGGACTGGCGGATATCGAAGCCACCGCGCGCGGCTTCCTCCTCAAGCCGCGCCAGGGCCGCAGCGTGGCCGTGCTGGCGCCGCCGATAGCGGGCGAGCAGGCGGCGCTGCTGGCGCTGATGTCCGATGGCGCCGCCTGGTCCACCTCGGCGCTGGCGCTGGCCCTCGACAGCAGCCAGCGCACCGTGCAGCGCGCGCTGGCCGAGCTGGAGGCGGAAGGCCGCGCACGTTCCATCGGCCAGACCCGAAGCAAACGCTGGCTGGCGCCGCCCCTGACCGGATTCACGACAATCTTGTTACTCCCTTCATCGTTGTCAGTCGAATAAAGTGGCATTGCGGCGCCGCTTTCGGCGTCCCCGACAAGGAGAAATGAAATGAGCCAGAGCAGCAAAACACAGACCACGGTGCGCGCCGCCGAAATCGTGCGCGAGTACGGTCCCTTGGCCGAACAGGTCCATGGCGTGACGCACGATGGCCAGCGCGTCTGGGCCGCCACCGGCGCCAAGCTGATTGCCTTCGATCCGCAAAGCGGCGAACAGACCCGCGCGCTGGAGCGCGCCTGCGACGCCGGCACCGCCTTCGACGGCACCTATCTTTACCAGATTGCCGAAGAGCGCATCGACAAGATCGATCCGGCCAACGGCAAAGTCGTGGCTTCGATTCCCGCGCCGGGCCACGGCTACGATTCCGGCCTGACCTGGGCAGAAGGCAGCTTGTGGGTGGGCCAGTACCGCGACCGCAAGATTCACCGTATCGACCCGGCGAATGGTGCCATCCTGCGCACCATCGAATCGAACCGCTTCGTTACCGGCGTGACCTGGGTGGATGGCGAGCTGTGGCACGGCACATGGGAAGCCGAGAAAAGCGACATCCGCCGCATCGATCCGGACAGCGGCGCGGTACTCGAGCAGCTGGAGATGCCGGAAGGGACGGGCGTCAGCGGCCTGGAATCGGACGGCGCCGACCTGTTCTACTGCGGCGGCGGCAATAGCGGCAAGGTGCGGGCGGTGCGCCGTCCCAAATCGGGCGTGGCAAGGCGCGCATCATGACGATATTTTCCAGGTGATTGTCGCTTATGTTTATTGCAATGTCGCATTGATATAATTTACTTTTCAACACTAATGGAGTGTAAATTGAAGGTGCGATTTTCTCTGCAAATTATGCTGACTGCGGTACTGTCTGGCGCCATAATGCTTGGCAATGCCGCCACCTCAGCATCCACCGCCCAGTTCACGGCAAAACTCTATACGGAGGGCTTGGGGCGCATACCGGACCAGAGCGGCTGGCGCGGCAATTTGAACTATTGGGGCAGTGTGCCCTGCAACGCCGCCAACTTAAAGGCTTCGGCACGCGACATCCTGTCTTCATCCGAATTCCTCTCAACATCCCGCAGCAACCACGAACGCGCTTTTCGCCTCTATCGCGCAGTGCTGCACCGGGATGCCAGCGTTAGCGAGCTGAACAATACGATCAGCCAGCTGAATGGCGGAACGAGCTGGGTCACGGTAATCGACAATCTGCTCAACAACGCTGAATTTGCCAATCGTGTGCCGCTGTATTGCAGCGGCCGCCCAAGCGGTTGGCAAGCAACGCCGCCGGCCAATCTGGTGCTGACCAGCACCGGAGCGGTGAAAGACGAAGCCTCTTTACGCGCAGCCTTACAAAGCGCCACACCGGGAATGACGGTCTTCCTGGAGCAAGGGGCGACGATCCTGCTTTCACAACCGATCAATATTCCAAGCGGGGTGGTCCTCGCAACCGTGGGGGAGCCTGGTTCTGGAAAGGCGCCGCTGCTGGCGCGCATTGCGCGTAACGCGGCGTTTACCGCCCCCATGATCAATATGCAGGATAACTCCAAGCTGACCAGCGTGTGGGTCGATGGTCAACGCAATCGCTTCGGTTTCATTGGCGGGGCGAATATCCAGGCTTCCGGCAACAACACCAGCGTGGTCCGTAACCTTCTGACCGATTCAACCGGCTTTACCCATTTACATAACTGGACCAGCGCCGGACTGGCTGCCTGCCGCAACGGCAGCGTTTCCGACAACCTGATCACCGCTTACGGCTCGACGCATACGGGTGGCGGCTGGAGCGACGGGATCAGCGTCTCATGCACCAATATCATCGTGGAGCGAAACAGCATTGTGGATGCCACCGATGTCGGTATCGTGGTGTTCCGCGCCCACCCCGACACCCAGACCTCGGTTGTACGCAATAACTGGATCCTGAATGCCGGGAACTCTGCGTATGGCGGACTGGTGGCTGACCCGCTGAATTCGCTGGACACCAACTTCTCATCGATCTATCCGCTTGGCACGGTGCTCGATTTCACCGGCACGCAATTCAATGACAATATGGTTTGGTCCGGTCCGGACGTGCATCTGGACTTCATCATTTCCAACGGCACCCGTCCATGGTTCGGCAACAGCACCTATACCGGCAGGGGCGCCAAGTTCTATAACAACACCAGCGGCAGCGAAACGGTGACAGCTTTTGTCGGGATCAGTGTCAGCGGTATGCTGCAGGCTCAGGTGCAGGCAAACGCTTTCCTGGTGCGCCCTGGTCCGGCCAATATCAATAATTGCGGACAGCGTAATGTCGTCGTCGCACCCATGCCTTATGCGAACGATGCCGGCAGCTCGATCCAGCCATTTACCCCCGTCAGGGCCGATGACAAAGTGGTGGTGGGCTGCATCGGTCATTGACCGTTCAGGCGCCCAGCCATGCGAGGGGCCAGCGTGCGCTGGCCTCCTTTGTCTCAGTGCACGGCCACTTCGTGCAGCACGCCGGGGGCGTTGGCGTAGAGCTTGACCACGGTGGAGCTGCGCGTGCCGTAGCTGGGCGATTCGATCTTCACGGCCGACAGCACGCGTTCCAGTTCCAGCGGCACGCCGGTTTCCGGCAGGCGCAGGTCGGGCGCGCGGGTGGTGTCGGACAGCATCTCGAAGTAGGCTTCTTCCGGCGCGCCGAGGCAGAGCAGGCTGGCGAATTGCGCCTTGGTCTTCAACACCTTGGGCCAGGGCGAATCCAGCAGGGCGTTGGACAGGCCGTAAATGCCAGGCGGCAGCGGCTTGCCGCAGCGCTCATCGTCCATGCCTTTGTTCGAGAACCAAACCAGGTCCCTGCCGTCGCATAGCACCAGGTTGAAGCCATTGTAAGCGGTGCTGGATTCGCGGATCTGTTCCACGTATTCCAGTGCGCTCATGGACCCGGCCAGGAAATCGGCCACCAGTTGACCGCGCGAAGGCGCATCGTCCTTATGCTCCTGCGGCGCGCGGATATTGGTGATGGCGGCAAAGCGCGAAGGGGAGCAGTTGCTGGGCGGCGCCACCGGCTGCGGCGTGGCGGCATTGGAGCAATCGGCCCGCAGCGGCGGCGCTTCTTCCTGCCCGGGCGCGTCCTCGCAGCGCGTGATGCCCATCCAGCTGCCGCCGGCTTTCAGGTCGCGGCCGGCGAAAATATGCGGGTGCTCCGGCCAGCTGGCGGCGGGAGCGGCTGCGCGCTCGTAATACTCGTCGCGGTTGGCCGCGGCGATAAGCGGCACGCCCGGCACGACCTGCCAGGCGAAAACAATCAAACACATGAGATCAGATCCGTAAATACTTCGGTGTGGCGCGGCCCGGCCAGCAAAGGCAGAATGCCCGAACGCTCCACGGCCTGCGCCAGCACGGTGTCGAAACCGGCCGGCGCGGCGGGGTAAACTTCCATCCATGTCTGCAGGCCATTCTTGGCCTGAGGGCGGCGCTTCAATTGCGGCGCCAGGGTGTAGCGCGCGGCCAGCTCGGATTGCAGGGCCGCGACCAGGGGCAGCAGGGCGGACGCACCGTCCTCCCGCACCTGGTAATAAATGTACAGATCGTGCATATCAGACGTCGAGCTTGTCCAGCACGTAAGGCATGGGCAGGAATTGCAGGGCAGGGCCGCCCGCCGCGCCGAGGCGCACGTCGGCGCTTTCCAGCGCATCGAGCTTCATTTCCACCAGCGCGTCCGAGCCGCCGGCGCCGTTCGGCGCGGCGTTCACCACCATGCCGCAAGGCTGTTCCGGATCGGTCGGCGAAAACACTTCCACGCCGGGCAGCGCGTCGGCGGCCACCGACACCAGGGCCGTGCGGCGTTTCAACTTGCCCAGATACTGGCTGCGCGCCACGATTTCCTGGCCCGGATAGCAGCCCTTCTTGAAGTTCACGCCGCCCAGCAGCTCCAGATTGATCATCTGCGGCACGAACTGTTCCTGGGTCGCTGCCGCGATCTGCGGCACGCCGGCATGAATTTCTGACAAGCGCCAAGCTGCATTGCCGCCCACGTTCAGGCGTTCGGCCAGCACCGGTGCGGCGGTGGCGACGGTTTCCGGCGTCGCCAGCCACAGATAGCGCGGCGCGCCGAAAGCGTCGGCCACGCGCAGCAGGGTGCCCAGCGGGTGCTCGATTTTCGAATAGGGTCTGGCTGGCATCACATCGAACCAGGTTTGCAGCACGGCTTCCGCCTGGCCGCCGCCCAGGCCCAGCACGACCTGGCCTTCGCCGGCGTCGCTGGCCTTGGTTTTTGCGCGCAGCACGAACATCTGCAAACGCTTTTGCAGGGCCGGCTGAATTTCGCGCGCCAGTTGCAGGAAGACCGATTCCTCGTTGCGCCACATCAGGAAGGACGCCAGCAGGCGGCCCTTGGGCGAGCAGTAGCCCGCCAGACGCACCTCGTCCCGGTCCAGATGTTCCACATCGTTGGTCAGCTGGCTATGCAGGAAAGTGGCCGATTCCGCACCCGTGAAGGCGATCAGACCCTGGTCGGTGACGGGCGCCACAAAGCCCACGGCCAGCTCGGCCGGGTTCAAGGTGTGTTCACGCGGCACTAAAAGTTCGTTCCAGTTATTCATAAAATCCAATAAATTGACGATGAAAGCATTATCATTACGGGCTAATTATAGTGATGTCCCGAAATTCCCGCCCGCAGCCTTGAAATTGCTTACATCTGCGGGGAATCTGGTTCAATATGCGCTTAACACATTGAGTTATTGAAGTATGGCATTTATAACAAAAACCATAGCTTGCGGCATGATCGCCGCCATCGCGGCAGCGGGAGGATTTGCCTGGTGGGTGCAGGAGCCGATCACCACCGAAGGAGACCCGATTGAATTCACCATCAGCAAGGGCAGCGGCGCCCATGCGGCCGGCCAGCAGATGGCAGAAGCCGGCGTACCGATCCAGCCGCTGCTGTTCAATCTGCTGGCCCGCGTCACCTCGCGCAGCAATAAGCTGAAAGCCGGCACCTACGAGCTGAAACCCGGCACCACGCCGATGAAACTGGTCGAGCAGCTGGTGCGCGGCGAGTTCGCGCAAGAGTCGCTGACCATCATCGAAGGCTGGACCTTCAAGCAGATGCGCGCCGCCATCGCCGCCCACCGTGGCTTGAAACACGATACCGTGGAACTGAGCGACCGCGAACTGATGAGCCGCATCAGCACCGAATACAAGAATCCGGAAGGCTTGTTCTTCCCCGATACTTATCTGTTTGCCAAAGGTTCCAGCGAGCTGGATATCTACCGCAAGGCGCACAGCAGTCTGATTCAGCACCTGGTCACGGCCTGGGAGAAACGCGACCAGAACCTGCCGTATGCGAATCCCTACCAGGCGCTGACCATGGCCTCCATCGTGGAAAAGGAAACCGGGCAGAAGTCCGAGCGCACCATGATCGCCGCCGTCTTCGTCAACCGCCTGCGCCTGGGCATGCTGCTGCAGACCGATCCCACCGTGATCTATGGCATGGGCGCCCGCTTCGACGGCAATATCCGCAAAAAAGACCTGGAAACGGACACCCCTTACAATACCTATACGCGCACCGGCCTGCCGCCGACGCCGATTTCGCTGCCCGGACTGCAATCGCTGACGGCGGCGATGTCGCCGGCCAAATCCGGCGCCCTGTACTTTGTGGCGCGCGGCAACGGCACCAGCCAGTTTTCAGACAACCTGACCGACCATAACCGGGCGGTCAACCAGTATCAAAGACAATGACTCAAACACGCGGCAAATTCATCACCTTCGAAGGCATCGACGGTGCCGGCAAGTCCACCCACATCCAGTTCGTCGCCGATCTGATCGCGGCGCGCGGCGTGGAGCTGGTCAGCTCGCGCGAACCGGGCGGCACGCCGCTGGGCGAAAAGCTGCGCGAACTGGTGCTGCACGAGAAAATGCACCTCGAAACCGAAGCTCTGCTGGTGTTCGCCAGCCGCCGCGAACATATCGCCCAGGTCATCGCCCCGGCGCTGGAACGCGGCGCATGGGTGATTTCCGATCGCTTCACCGACGCCAGTTTCGCCTACCAGGGCGGCGGCCGTGGCCTGGACCTGGCCAAGATCGAAGCGCTGGAGCAGTGGGTGCATCCGCAGCTGCAGCCCGACCTGACCTTCCTCTTCGACGTGCCGCTGGAAGTGGCGCGCGCCCGCCTGGACGCCACCCGCGAGCTGGACAAGTTCGAGCGCGAACAGTCCGATTTCTTCTCCGCCACGCGCGCCGAGTACCTGCGCCGCGCCGAACAGTATCCGCAGCGCTTCCGCGTCATCGATTCCTCGCAGACCATCCCGCAGATCCAGGCGCAGCTGGCCGAAATCATGGGCCAGCTGGCATGAGCGGGTCGGTCTATCCCTGGCAGCAGGGCGCCTGGCAGCAGCTGCAGCAGCTGCGCCAGCGCATGCCGCACGCCATCCTGTTCCATGGCGCGGCCGGCATAGGCAAGTCCGGTTTCATCGAGCAGTTCGCGCAAGCCTTGCTATGCGAGAACGCGCGTCCCGACGGCCATGCCTGCGGCGAGTGCGCCTCCTGCGGCTGGTTCCTGCAGCAGAACCACCCGGATTACCGCCGCATCCGTCCTGAATCGATGGAAGACGAGGTGGCGGGCGAGGGCGAGGAGGGTGAAGAGAGCAAGAAAGCCGCCAAGTCCAAGACGCCATCCAAAGAGATCAAGATCGAGCAAATCCGCTCGCTGGCCGATTTCATGAACATTTCCACCCACCGCCAGGGCTTGCGCGTGGTGGTGCTGTATCCGGCCGAGGCGCTGAATATGCCGGCCTCGAACGCCTTGCTGAAAACCCTGGAAGAACCGCCGCCCGGCACCGTCTTCCTGCTGGCGTCGAATAGCCTGGATAGGCTGCTGCCGACCATCCTGTCGCGCTGCCGCAAGTTCGCCATGCCCATGCCGAGCCATGAAGAAGCGCTGGCCTGGCTGAAGGAGCAGGGCGTGCCGGACGCCGACAGCTGGCTGCGCGAGCAGGGCGGGGCGCCGCTGGCGGCCATGGCCCAGGCGGAAACGGGCAGCCGCGAAGAGCTGGAAGCCTTCCTGCAGTATCTGGCCCGCCCCAGCGTGGAAGGCGCGCTGCGCACGGCCGACAAGCTGCAGAAAGTGCCGCTGTCCTCCCTCGTATCGTGGCAGCAGCGCTGGCTCTACGACCTGTTTTCCTGCAAACTGGCGGGCAAGATCCGGTATTATCCCCGTTACCAGCGCGAGCTGGCGGGGCTGGCCGAGAAGATCCACATCAGCCGCCTGATGGCCGCCATCAAAGGGGCTAACGACAGGCGGGCCACGTCCGACCACCCGCTGTCGCCCAAGCTGTTCATCGAGGATATGCTGCTGGATTACACTGCCAGCTGCGTCTGAAAGGGAAGAATGAGCGCTAGTACGAACGACCCCAATACCGTGCCTGCGGTGCGGCCCACGGTACTCTCACTGGCGATCAAGGAAAAAGCCGCCCTGTATGCGGCCTATATGCCCTTTCTGAAAAACGGCGGGATGTTTGTGCCGACGCAAAAACCGTACAAGATCGGCGACGAGATCTATCTGATCCTGTCGCTGATGGACGATCCGAACAAATACCCGATTGCCGGCAAGGTGGCGTGGATCACGCCGCCGGGCGCCAATAACAACAAGGCGCAAGGCATCGGCGTGCATTTCCCCGACGACGAATCGGGCAAGCGCACCAAACTGCGCATCGAGGAAATCCTGGGCGCAGCCCTGCGCTCCTCGCGCGCCACCCACACCCTTTAGTTTTACGTTCTCATGCCAGCTTACCGCCACCGCCTTGCCACCCTGGACGACTTGCCAGCCATCGTCGCCATCTACAACAGCACCGTCGCCTCGCGCGAAGTCACGGCCGATACCGAGCCGGTATCGGTGGAATCGCGCCTGGCCTGGTTCCACGAACACGCGCCGGAACGCCGTCCGCTGTGGGTGGTGGAACAGGAAGGCCAGGACGGTATTCTGGGCTGGATTTCGTATTCGAACTTCTACGGCCGTCCCGCCTATTCGGGCACGGTGGAAGTGTCGATCTATATCGCCGAAGCCGCGCGCGGCAAAGGCCTGGGGCGCTACTGTCTGGAGGAGGCATTGGCCTTCGCCCCCTCGCTCAACGTGCATACGGTGCTGGGCTTCATCTTCGGCCACAACCAGCCCAGCCTGGCCCTGTTCCGCCGCTTCGGCTTCGACACCTGGGCCACGCTGCCGCGCGTCGCCAATCTGGACGGGGTCGAGCGCGACCTGCTCATTCTGGGCAAGCGCGTGGCCTAGACGGTAAAATGCGGGAATGTTTATCGATTCCCACTGCCATATCGACTTCCCGGAGCTGGCAGCCCGGCTGCCGGAAATTCTCGCCAAGATGGAAGAGAACAAGGTCACGCACGCGCTCTGCGTGTCGGTGGACCTGCCGGATTTCCCACGCGTGCTGGCCCTGGCCGAGCAATATCCGCATATCTACGCTTCGGTCGGCGTCCATCCCGATTACGAGGATACGCCCGAGCCCACGGTTGAACAGCTGGTGGAGCTGGCCCAGCATCCCAAAATCGTCGCCATCGGCGAAACGGGGCTGGACTATTACCGCCTGACTGGCGACCTCGAATGGCAGCGCGAGCGCTTCCGCACCCATATCCGCGCCTCGCGCGCCACGCGCAAGCCGCTGATCATCCACACCCGCTCGGCCAGCGAAGACACCATCCGCATCATGCGCGAAGAAGGTGCCGGGCTGGAAGCGGGCGGCGTGGCCGGCGTCATGCACTGCTTTACCGAGTCGCTGGAAGTGGCGCGCGCCGCCATTGAGATGGGTTTCTACATCTCCTTCTCCGGCATCGTGACTTTCAAGAGCGCCAAGGAATTGCAGGCCGTGGCGCTGGAACTACCACTGGAACGCATCCTGATCGAAACCGATTCACCCTATCTGGCGCCGGTGCCCTACCGCGGCAAAATGAACGAACCAGGCTACGTGGCCCACGTCGGCGAGTTTCTTGCCAAGCTGAAAGGTGTTTCCGTTGAGCAGGTTGCAGAGCAAACTACAAGTAATTTCTTAAGTTTGTTCGGAATCGACCGTTAATCCTGGCATGAAAGCCAACGATTCCACCACCCTGATGCGTCGCCGCGAGCTGTTGCGCGCGGCCGCCTCAGCCGCCCTGGCCCTGGCGGCCGCCGTGGCCGGCAGCCAGGCTATCGCCGCCGATCTTCCCAGCAAGGAAGAGGACGCCGTCACCTTCTTCCGCGCCGCCCAGCTCGACGATGTCGGCCGCGTCAAAACCGTGCTTGCACGCGGCCTTGACCCAAATCTGCACGAACCCGAGCGCGGCGAAACCGGCCTTATCGTCGCCATGCGCTACGATGCCATGAAAGTATTTGGCGTCCTGATGGCCCATCCCAAGATCCAGCTCGAAGCCCAGGCCGCCAACGGCAGCACAGCGCTGATGATGGCCGCCTTCAAGCACAACCAGGCCGCCGTCAAGAAGATGATCGGCAGCGGCGCCCAGGTCAACCGTCCGGGCTGGGCACCCCTGCATTTCGCAGCCGCCGCCGGCGACACCGACATGATCGCCCTGCTGCTCGAGCACCACGCCTATATCGACGCCGCCTCCCCGAGCGGCATGACCCCGCTCATGATTGCCGCCCGCGAAGGCCACGAAGACGCCGCCAAGCTCCTGCTGGCCGAAGGCGCCGACGCCAGCTTGAAAGACGGCGCCTTCAAAATCGACGCCGCCGAGTTTGCGATGCGCGCCGACAAACCCTGGATCGCCGAAGCCATCCGCCACCACCTCGCCAGCAAACGCTAAGCCGTTTGATCCCGCTCAACAAATGTCCAACCCTGGTGTCAGACACCACGGTCGGACATTCTTTGATCTAGCGCAAACAATGTCCTAGTCCGGTGCCTGACACCAGGGTGGGACATTCGTTGATGTAGATCAAAGGGGATAAGTGAGGGGTGTTTCGCGGGGAGATCGGGGCTTTGTCTACGGGAAAGGTGGGGATAATGGGATGTCGCCATTTGCGCCTTTTCAAGGATATTCCCATGCTGAACGAACGCGAAATCGAGAGCTGCTATCTGGGCCAGTTCATCCCCCTGCATTACCATCACAATATGCTGATGGACCAGAACCGCATGCATAGCTTTAAGTCGGCCATCGACTATGCGGTGCGGCCGGGGGCGAAGGTGCTGGAGCTGGGCGGCGGCACGGGCGTGCTGTCCTGTTTCGCGGCGGCCAAGGCGGACAAAGTCTATTGCGTCGAGTTCAACCCGGATATGGTGCGCGAAGCGCGCAAATTCCTCGCCATGAATCCGCATGGGGCGAAGGTCGAGGTCATCCACGCCGATGCCTTCGAATATCTACCGCCGGAGCCGGTGGACATCGTGATCTGCGAAATGATCCACGTCGCCATGCTGCGCGAGAAGCAGGTGGAGGTGATCGAAGCCTTCAAAAAGCGCTATGCGGAGCGTTTTGGCGGCCCGCTGCCGGTCTTCCTGCCCGAGGCGGTGCTGATGGCGGTGCAGCCGCTGCAGCAGGAATACGATTTCGAGGGCTTTTACGCGCCCATCATCCAATTCCAGGAAACCGGCGTGGTGCATTCGGGCACGGTGGAGCTGGCCCAGCCGGCCGTCTACAGCCTGATCGACTTCACCCAGCCGAATGAATTGAGCTATAACTGGGAAGGCAAGTTCGTCGCCACCCGAGATGGCACGCTGAACGCCATGCGTTTCATCACCAAGAATGTGCTGGCCGTGGTGCAGGAGCGCTCCGCCACCATTGATTGGCTCAATCATTACATGACCTTGCCGCTGGCCGAGCCGGTGCCGGTGCGCGAAGGCGATGTGCTGCAGGTGAGTTTCGCTTATCGCGCCGGCGGCCCGATTTCCTCGCTGCAAAACTCGCTGAAGGCCGAAGTGGCCTACGAGGCTGTCCTGCAGGCATCGGCCGTGCCGGCTTACGCCTAACAGGCATTCCACCCGCCGGAGGGCGGCGTCCGCCGTCCTCCCTCCGTTTATCCCCCGTTTTTGACCTTTGGTCGCGTTTTTCTGCCAATCATCGCAGCTCGGTTGTTCCCAGCTGCAACACCAACTACAGTAAACTTGTCGAAACAAAAACTCTTCGGAGACTTGTGATGCTGAGTTTTATGCTGTGGTTGCTGCTGCTCTTGCTATGCTGGCCGCTGGCCTTGATGGCTTTACTCCTGTATCCGTTGGTATGGCTTATCCTGCTGCCTTTCCGTCTGATCGGCATCGGCGCAGAGGCAGTCTTTGAGCTGCTGCGCGCGATCGTGATGCTGCCGGCCCGCGTGCTGGGTGGCGGTCCGCGCCGTTAAACCATTTATTTCATTTAGATTGATTTCAATGCATTTGCCAACCCGCCTGCTGACTCCCTTCATTCTCGGCCTGCCTTTGTTGCTAAGCGGCTGCCAATCCACCATGCAGCGCATCGCCGATTGCAAGGCCGGCGATTGGCGCGTGATCGGCCAGAAGGATGGCGCGGCCGGCGAGAAGGCCGATTACGCCGAGCGCAAGCAGTTCTGCGAAGGCTATGACAGCAAGGCCGCTGGTGCCGATCCGGGGGCAGCCTACACCGCCGGCTGGGCGCAGGGTAACTGGGACTTCTGGTTCGCCCGCGGCGCCACCGATGGCCGCGCCGCCAAGACCATTTCCAGTTACGACCAGCACCTCGCCAGCGAGGAGGTGCGCAAGAAGGAAACCCCGCCCGGCAAGCCGGCGTACGAGGCGGGCTGGATGCAGGGGAATACCGACTACTGGAACGGCGTCGGCAAGCGCAAGGGCGCCGAAGGCCAGCCGCTGACCATCAAGGAGGAAAGCCGGAGTCAGGCCGAGGCCATGCACATCCGCTTCGACGAAGCCGGTTTTACGGCAGGCTGGCAGACCGGCAACCACACCTTCTGGTCGGACGCCGGCTTCTCCGATGCCCGCAGCGGCGTGCCGGACCGCGAACTGGCCGTGCGCGCCGCCAAGGCCAAGGCGGCCGGGGTGCAGGTGAGGGAAGACGCCTACCGCGCCGCCTGGAACGCCGAAATCATCAACTACTGGAAGAACCTGGGCACGCAGGATGCCACGTCCGGCAAGGAGTTCACCCAGCGCAAGGCCGAAGCCAATCAGCGCGGCCTGAAAGTGCTGGAAACCGAGTACCGCCAGGCATGGGAAAAGCGCCTCGCCGAATACTGGACCCAGGCCGGCCATGACGACGGCTACGGCAAGCCCTTCATGCTCGATCAGCGTATGGCTAATGCGCCGCGCGACGGCGTGTTCGTGATCACCCGCACGCGCGAGCTGTACACGCAGGCCTGGCAGGCGCGCAATGCGCAGTACTGCAATCCGGACAACGCCTTCGACTTCGGCCGCCGTGGCGAGCCAATGGCCATCGACGTCTGCGCCGCGCCGATCCAGAACCAGCTCAAGCGCGCCTTGGTCAGCGGCCGCGATTACGAAGTGGCGGCAGCGCGCTACAACGAAGCTGTGTCGCGCGCCGACGACCTGGCCCACCGTCTGCACGATGCACGCAAGCGCCTGGAACGCCTGGAACGCGAAATCCGCTCCGAGCAGGAGCGCAAGGACCGTCCCAACAACGAAGAAACCGCCAAGCAGGACCGCCGCCGCGACCGCGAACGGCGCGACCTGCTCGACTACCTCTCCGACACCGACCAGCACCTGCACGAAGCCAACCGCTGGGCCGACCGTCACCGCCGCGAAATGGAACGCCTGCGCCGCGACATCTACCTCAACTAAGTTTGCGCCAGATCAAACAATGTCCGACCCTGGTGTCAGGCACCAGGGCCGGACATTTCTTGAGAAAAATCAAAGAATGTCCAACTCTGGTGCCTGGCACCAGGGTGGACATTTGTTGAGGAAGGTCAAAGGTGGGCGCTATTAGGCGCTGAGGGCCAGGCGGGAGGGGCCGGGGAGGGCGCGGCTGGCGGCGCTGGCGTCGAGTCGGAAGACCCCGACCAGCTCGGATAGGCTGCGCGCCTGTTCCTGCATGCTTTGCGCTGCGGCGGCGGCTTGTTCCACCAGGGCGGCGTTCTGCTGCGTGACGTCGTCCATCTCGACGATGGCTTGATTGATCTGCTCCAGGCCGGCGCTTTGTTCCTTGCTGGCGTGGGTGATCTCGCCGATGATGGCGGTCACGCGCTCGACGCTGCTGACCACCTCATCCATCGTGTGGCCGGCCTGGCTGACCAGTTGCGCGCCCGCATCCACCTGTTCCACCGAGTTGCCGATCAGGGTCTTGATTTCCTTGGCGGCGGCGGCCGAGCGTTGCGCCAGATTGCGCACTTCGGAGGCCACCACGGCAAAGCCGCGGCCCTGCTCGCCGGCGCGCGCCGCTTCCACCGCGGCGTTCAGCGCCAGGATATTGGTCTGGAAGGCGATGCCATCGATGACGGCGATGATGTCGACGATCTTGCGCGAGGATTCGTTGATCGCGCCCATGGTGTCGACCACCTGTGCCACCACGCTCTTGCCGCGCTGCGCCACTTCGGAGGCCGATTGCGCCAGCTCGTTGCTCTGCGTGGCGTTGGCTGCGTTCAGCTTGACGGTGCCGGTCAGCTCTTCCATCGAGGAGGCGGTTTCCTCCAGCGCCGAAGCCTGGCGCTCCGTGCGTGACGATAGATCGTGGTTGCCGGTGGCGATTTCCTGCGAGGCCGTGACCATGGTGTCGGTGCCGCTGCGCACCTGGCGCACGATGCGTCCCAGGCTGTCGTTCATATCGCGCAGGGCGGCCAGCAGCTGGCCGGTTTCATTGCTGGACTTGACCTCGATCTGGGCCGACAAGTCGCCATCGGCCACGCGCCGCGCCAGACCCACCGCATCGTTGAGTGGACGGGTAATGCTGCCACTGGCCAGCCAGCCAATCACGATAGTGACGGCAATGGTGACGCCGGCGATGGTCAGCATCTGGACGCGCGCGCCGCCAAAACTTTCCTTGGCCATTTTCGATTCTTCGGCCATGCGGCCTTCCTGCAGATCGCTCATCTCTTCCAGATACCCGACGTACTTTTTTTCCGACTCGCTGATCTGACCATTGATCAGCTTGCGCGCATCGTCTAGTTTGAGTTCGCCGATCAGGCGCAGCAGATTTTGCTGGTTGGCCAGATCCTGGGCGCGCGCGGTGGTGATATTGGTGAAGATCTCGCGCGCTTTCGGCACGTTGATCACCTTGTCGAATTTTTCCAGCAGGTCCTTGTTTTTTGCGCGTAACGCGTTCATCGCGTCGGCTTCGCGCTTGACGCCGGCTTCATCGGCGGCCAGCAGGGAATTGCGCATGTATTTGTGGATGGTGATGACGTTTTGTTTTATCTGGTTGGCCAGGTCGATCTTGTAGTACCGGTCATCCAGCATATTGCTCATGCGGTCGGCGGCTTGCGACATTTGCGACAGCGCGATGGTAACGATCATGGCCAGTAGGAGGGTCACCAGGCCAAAAGACAAGCCCAGGCGGGCGCCAATATTCATGTTTGCAAACTTCATCCCAGCTCTCCCTTAATATGCCGGTCTTGCTGTGCGTGCAAGTCCGCGCACTGGACAGGCTGTTGTGAACGACGAAGCTTCTATGCCTCGGATCAATATACGCCGAGGCCAAAAACGCTTGCAAGCGAAAAGGCAGATACCCGCTGTTTACGTGACGGCGATGCGACGCTGCGTGGCAAGAAAGTCCTTGCTGCCGGGCTTGAAATCTTGCATGGCCTCCCATACTTCAGTTCTCCATTACTGTTAGAATCAACGCTGCTTCCCTCTATGTGGAGCACCGTTCAAGGAGATTTGTGATGACCCGCAAGACACCTATTGAGCGTTACCGCAACATCGGCATCAGTGCCCACATCGATGCTGGCAAAACCACGACCACCGAGCGCATCCTGTTCTACACTGGCGTAAATCACAAGATTGGCGAAGTGCATAACGGTGCGGCCACGATGGACTGGATGGAGCAGGAACAGGAACGGGGCATCACCATCACCTCCGCCGCCACCACGGCCTTCTGGAAAGGCATGGCGGGCAATTATCCCGAGCACCGCATCAACATCATCGATACGCCCGGTCACGTCGATTTCACGATCGAGGTCGAGCGCTCCATGCGCGTGCTGGACGGCGCCGTGATGGTGTACGACTCGGTGGGCGGCGTGCAGCCGCAATCGGAAACCGTCTGGCGCCAGGCCAATAAATACAAGGTGCCGCGCATCGCCTTCGTCAACAAGATGGACCGTGTCGGCGCGGACTTCTTCCGCGTGCAGCAGCAGGTGCGCGACCGCCTGAAAGGCGTGGCCGTGCCGGTCCAGATCCCGCTCGGCGCGGAAGACAACTTCCACGGCGTGATCGATCTAGTGAAGATGCGTGCCATCAGCTGGGACGATGCCAGCCAGGGCGTGAAGTTCACTTACGAGGATATTCCCGCCGAGCTGAAAGAGCTGGCGCAGAAGTGGCACGACCATATGGTGGAAGCGGCCGCCGAAGCGACGCCTGAGCTGACCGAGAAGTATCTGAACGGCGAGGCGTTGACGGAAGAGGAAATCAAGTCGGCGCTACGCCAGCGCACGATCCGCAATGAGATCGTACCCATGCTGGCGGGCAGCGCCTTCAAGAACCGCGGCGTGCAGGCCATGCTGGATGCGGTGATCGACTATCTGCCTTCGCCGGTGGATGTGCCGGCCATTGCGGGTCACGATGAGGACGACAACGAAATCGAACGCCATCCGGCAGACGACGAGCCGTTCTCCGCGCTCGCCTTCAAGATCATGAGCGATCCTTTCGTGGGCCAGCTGACTTTCTTCCGCGTGTATTCCGGCGTGGTGAATTCGGGCGACACCGTGTACAACCCGACCAAGCAGCAGCGCGAACGCCTGGGCCGCATCCTGCAGATGCACGCCAACGAGCGCAAGGAGATCAAGGAAGTGTATGCGGGCGACATTGCCGCCGCCGTGGGCCTGAAGTCGATGACGACGGGCGACACGCTCAGTTCTCCCGACCATGTGATCGTGCTGGAAAAGATGATCTTCCCCGAGCCGGTGATTTCGCAGGCGGTGGAGCCGAAGACCAAGGCCGACCAGGAGAAGATGGGCATGGCGCTGAACCGCCTGGCGCAGGAAGATCCGTCCTTCCGCGTGCATACGGACGAGGAATCGGGCCAAACCATCATGTCCGGCATGGGCGAGCTGCATCTGGAGATCCTGGTGGACCGCATGCGCCGCGAGTTCGGCGTGGAGGCGACCGTGGGCAAGCCGCAGGTGGCTTACCGCGAGACCGTGCACAAGGCGGTGTCGGACGTCGAGGGCAAGTTCATCAAGCAGTCCGGCGGCAAGGGCCAGTACGGCCACGTGGTACTCAAGCTGGAGCCGGCGGAGGCGGGCAAAGGCTATGAGTTCGTGGATGCGATCAAGGGCGGCGTGGTGCCGCGCGAATTCATTCCGGCGGTCGACAAAGGCATCCAGGAAACGCTGCTGGCGGGCGTGCTGGCGGGCTATCCGGTGGTCGACGTGCGCGTCACGCTGACCTTCGGTTCCTACCACGACGTGGATTCGAACGAGAACGCCTTCCGCATGGCCGGCTCGATCGCCTTCAAGGAGGCGATGCGCAAGGCCGACCCACAGCTGCTGGAGCCGATGATGCATGTGGAGGTGGAAACGCCCGAAGAGTTCATGGGCAATGTGATGGGCGACCTGACGTCGCGGCGCGGCATGGTGCAGGGCATGGACGAGATCCCGGGCGGCGGCGGCAAGCAGATCAAAGCCTTGGTGCCGCTGGCCGAGATGTTCGGCTACTCGACTACCTTGCGCTCGCTGACCCAGGGCCGGGCCACCTACACCATGGAGTTCCAGCACTATGGCGTGGTGCCGCGTCATATCCTGGAACAGGTAGCAACGGCGCGTACAACCAGGCATTGAGCAAGCCGCGTTGCGGCAATGACAAGGGCGGACTGCGGTCCGCCCTTTTTTTTAATCAGTGATTGTCAAAGTCTTCCTGAATGTGTAGTGTTGAATGTAAATTTAATAATTAAAAACAAAATCAACTAGCATAAGCGTATTTTCGTCCTGAGCTGCGGTTTACTTGCATTTGCAAACTATCCCGATAGAGAAAAAATATCAATAGCCATGACGCGCAAAGCTTATGAATGCCTATTGCTGAGAACTCTTGCTGCTTGCGGCTTTTATTTTGCATATCTCTCCGCTTCCTTTGCCGAACCACTGGAATTCACCTTGTTGAAAACGGAATCGCTGACGCTAAGCGGCGATATCGTGGGGCGGTATTTTTCGGTGGAATACACGCCTGTAAATGGCACAAACACGGATGGCAGCTACCTGATTGTCATATTCGCCGACAGCCAAATTCCATATCATCATGCAATTAAACCTATTGCAATCGAGAAAGTAACTTGTTTGATGCAGCGCTGCAGCCGGGCGGTGCGGGCGCCCATCAGCGCTATTCCCTACATTGTGGGAATCGGTAGCGGCGATTCAGCCAATACGGTTTCCGCAACCTTACTTTTCACTCCGGGAAAATTAAGCGGCACCCCGTTTCGAGCGGCGCTGGAAATAAAATCGCTCATGATTAATTCCATTGTTGTGTCCTATACCATGCCTGCGGGCTACAGGCCATCCCAATCCGGGGCATGGCTGGGTTTGTGGGCCGGTACCGCGATCAATGGAGCGGAGCCGTTGGCCAAAGCCAACATCGATTCTGAGCTGTCGCAGAGCACGCAGGCCATCAATGATCTGGTAATACAAAGTAATTTCGTCTATACGCTGGGTCTTGCCGCCGGGCCTGGTGTGGGCGATATTGCTTCATTGGCGGTATTTAAAACGGGAGCGTATTAATTTAATTAACTTTTGCGAGGTGAGAAAATGAATTTTACAATTTTGCAAACAGAGGGAATTCAGCTGGAAGGAAAATTGGCCGGCAGTACTGTTTCGGTAACATATACTTCAATGCTTTATGAGCAACCGGCTGATAATCAGTGTTTCCTCGGCCTGTGGCAGAACAGCCGAATTCCCTTTGGCCTGGGTAGCATTGTTACAAAACAAATATCCAATAACCAGCGCATCGGCTCCGCGAGCTTCCCTATTCATGCCACGAATGTTTCGTATATCGTGGGCTGGGGAGCAGGCAGCGAAGCAGGCAAGAGCGATCCCAATTATAAATCCATAGGTGCCAGCCTCATCTTTACCCCAGGCACCGGCAGCGGCGGAATTACTCCAGGCGTGGCGTATCAATGCCAGATTCAGCCGATCGATGTCAGTTATGACTCCGTCCTGGTGAAATTTACCACCTTGCCAGGTAATACGCCAAAAAGCAACGAAAATTGGATCGGCCTTTGGCTGAATGACACCCTCGATTTTAATGGCGGCTATCTGCAAAAATGGGACGTCAGTTCAAGCTCACCTGAAGATACACAAGGTTTGGAGGTCACCGATCAAATAAAGGCGGGAACGATATATACCCTGGCATATGCGACCGGCAACAGGAAATCCGATATCGTCGCGCGTTGCACCTTCCGGACAGCCGATTACTAAGCTGCTGCGGGCCGGCACAGCCTTGTATGGCGAAGGCCGCAGACGCGGCCTTCATTTGCGCGATGCGATCGGGGAGATCTATTCATGGTGGTGTTTACCAGGCTTTCGACCTGCGACTTTCTTTACGCGGCAGATTCAGGCAAGAACGATGGCGGGTGGCTGGCCTATCTACTGCCAGCGGGTACAGATCCCTCCTCGGTTCCGGCCAGCTTTGACCTTCACGCCTCCTTCTACAGCTACGGGGGGAGCTATTTGTTCTGCGATGCGGCGCCGGATCTGGCCAGCCGGGACCTGGCCGCCGCATTTATAGTCAAGGTCCGGAATGCGCTGGACGAGGCAGGACCATCCATGGTCTGGCTGCTCGATCTGATGACGGTTTCCGCGAAAAGTATTTGCTCTCTCCAGTTCAGCTCCTCGCATTGCACCGTCGTTGGTCCGCTGAGCGCGGCCATCACTACCGACCTCAGCTTCGGCATCCGGAACAGCTCCAGCATCACCTTGACGGACAAGGGCTTTACTTTCTCGGCGACAGGTAGCGGTGGCGGAGTGGTCTTTTCCAGCCGCAACGGCCAGGGAAACTGGCGCATTGTGCCGAACAGCGCTGCCCTCTATTTGAGTGGCCAGGGCCGTGGTGGCTTCCAGTTCAAGCTGTACATCACCCCGCGCTTCGATTTTGACCTGCTGAAATGCGGGCTGCGCTACTGCTTCGCCAAGTCCGCCGGCCAGCCGGACCCGACCAGCGTCCTGCGCCAGGCCTATCCCTTCCTCGATACCAGCCAGTTCGGGGCGGCGGAGACATTGGGCCTGCTTGCCCGCCTGAATCCCGGCGCGGTGCAGGGGCCCGAGCGCAGCTTTCTCTGCTTTACCGGAAAGAGCTATGCCTCGCCCGGCAAGGTCCTGCCCGATGTCAGCGAACCCACGCGGCTGTTTTCGACCTTCGTGACTGATTCCCGCCACCCGCTCATCCTGGCGCCCCTTGGCTGGGATGGCGCCGATGGCAACGATCCGCCGCCCCATGCCGCGCGCCTGGTGTTTACCCGCTACGATCTGGAAGCGCAGAAATCCCGGGTGTATTACATGGCGCCGCACGGCGATTTCCGCCTTGGCCTCAAGCCGGAATTCAGCAAGGCGAGTGCACCGCCGGCCCTGCTGGCCGGCATCGCTGGCACCGAGACCCTGGGTTTCACGCCCTACACCGATATTGCCGGGAACGACGGCGACTGCCTGTCTTTTATCGCCTACCAGCCCGCCTATGCGGCAATCTATCCCTTGCCGCAACTCTCACCGACGGGCAAGCCGCCGGGAGATGGGGCAGCGTTGAGCAGCTTGTACCAAACCTCCTGGGTCAACCTTATCAAGAGTCAATCCACGGACGTGCCCGTGGCCTATTATTCGCAGCCCAAGGGCGCCTCGCTGTACAACAACGCGACCAGGCTTTACCGCCAGACCCAGGATTATCTGGGTTATTTCGAGACAGCGGCGGCGCTGGCGCAGGACCGCAGCTTCTGCTTTCCCTTGGCGCCCTATGCCGGGACGGTGGTGAGCCGCGAGCCGAACAGCTTCTCCTTCAAGGATATCCAGGGCTTTGAAATGGCGATCCTGAATCCCATGCGCAAGCAGCTGATCCAGGATACCAAGAAGGCGCTTCCCATCGCACACAGCCTGAAACGCCGCAAGCTGGACAGCGGGGACATCGCCTTGCTCGCCGCCGGGCAAACCGTGGAAGCGGCCACGCCGCAAGGCTTGCTGGCCAGCGTCGACACTGCCGACAGTTCCTGGAGCAAGCTTCTTCTGGCCAGGAATGCCGCTTATGCCCTGCAATTCGAAAACCTGCCTGCCGCCTTGAAGGACGCTTTCCAATCCAACCAGCTGATGCTGGTGGTCAGCGATGCGCGCAATATCGGCGCGCTGCGCTACAACAGCCAGGGCAATCCCGTCACGCCGGCGCCGAGCGGTGCGGTGTTCGACAACCGGATGGCCATCGAGGAATGGCTGTTTTCCATCGTCACGCCGTCGAGCCAGAGCGCCACGCCACCCGTGTACGGCGACTACAGCAATGTCATGCTGTTCAAATTCTGCCATGGCACGCTGAGCGAGCTGGTGCAGAATCCCCGGGCCTGGACCGACGCCGCCAACTTCAACGATACCGGCGGCATGGGCGAGGCGGGTTTGACTGGCATCGCCACCTGGATGGGGGATTACTTTGCCCAGGCAAAGGCGCAAGCGGCTTTCTATCCAGAGTATTTCCAGAATTTCTGCCGCATCGTCGACGATCCGAACTGGAATGGCATCCTGGTCTTGAGGAGCGATGTGGCGCACTTGCCATCCAGCATCCAGGGGCTGATGGCGGGCGTGGTCTATCCCAAGGACTTCTACGTTCACCACTTTGGCGTGGAAATCAATCCGGTCAAAACCGATGCCAGCGGCAAGGTAGAGCTAAAGGAAAACAGCTCGCTCTTCGGCCTGATCAACTATGTCGATGCGGACTACCGGCAACAGCGCGCAGCAGGCAAGGGAGAAGGGCAGCCGGTGCCGCCCCGCACAGGCAGCATCTATGATTTCAAGGTGCTGTATTTTCAGGCCCTGTTCATCAACTCCGCCGTCGCCAAGTTCGGCAGCAAGACCCAGCTCACCTGCAATCAGTTGTATAAGGAAATCACGGCCACGCTCAACGGCCAGAGCGACCATTACAACTCGATGCTCATCGAGGGCAGCTACCAGAACCAGAACGGTAAACCGGTCTATGTCTTCGCCACCCAGGGCAATAACGCCTATGGCTTCACCAGCTCCATCTTCAATGCGGTCAATATCACGCAGGGCAGATTCAATACCGTGTCGGACGGCAGCAATGGCGGCGAGGTGGTGTCCGTGTTCAGCTTGAGCGGAAAACTCGATTTCCGGAAGGTCAAGGGACTGGACCTGTTTTCCTTCGGCAGTGAAGGCGGGGCGGAGGCCCGCGATCCCAAAGGACTGGCGTTCACGAACGTCTTCATCCGCATGCACTCCAGGCTGGCGGACGGGGCGATCACGGAAATGAGCTTCGACACCTCCGGCATCAGTTTCAATGTGGCGGAAAGCGATGCCCGCCAGAACAGCCTCTATCCGAATTTTGCCCTCGACCTCAAGGGCCTGATCAGCGGCGATGCGCAAACCAGCGCGCAATCCAAAGGTTATCTGCGGCTGCAATCCGATACCAGGATTACCGGCACGGTCGGTACCTGGTACGCGCTGGACTGCTCCCTGAATATGGGTTCGCCTGGCGCCCTGGCATCGGCGGCCGGTTTAGTTTCCTCGATGGCGCTGTGCTGGTCGCCGTCCGCAGTTTCCGACGGCGATGAACCCTCATACAAGGTGTATCTGGGCTTGAAGCTGCCGGGCTCCGGGGGGGACGCCAAACTCCTGTCCCTGCAGGGCGTGCTGAAGCTGAGCATAGGCGAGATGAAGCTCTCGTACCTCGAAGGGCAGCAGGCTTACATGATGGTGTTGTACGACATCGCGCTCAAGTTCCTCGGCCTGGTGCAGATTCCGCCGCTGAATGGCCGCACCTCCTTCTTCCTGTTTGGCGGCCCGAAAGGCGCTGCCTCGAAGGTGAGCGAGCTGGGCTGGTATGCCGTTTATAACGTCGACCCTCCCAAGCTAGAAGGCGGCCATGGTTGAATCATTTGCAATGTCACGGGATATGAGCTCGACAGCTGGAATCAATGTGTTTTTGACGGCCGGGGCCTGATAAAAAGCGGCAGGCAAACGAAAGAATGATTCGAGTCTACGTCGAAAAATTTGTGGTCGGCCTTTCTTGTTTGAATAACGCACTTTCCGCTCCCATCATTCAGCCAGTGCCGAAGGAGAGAAAAATGTTTGACGCCTTCAAGAACATCATGAATTCCCCCTCTAAAGCATGGAGTGCTTCTACCGAAGACGGGGAACGGGAAATGATGAAGCGATTGAGCCAGCAGACTGAGATCCGTATCTATGTCGACAACGCTCCAAATTTCGGGAATCAGGCGAGTAGCGTGCTTCTTATGCGGACTTTAGTCGACCGTTATGGTTTTCGCGGAGCAGGCAAAACCGTACGAATGGTTTACAAGACAGAGAGGGAATTGGAAACGAGAGAAAAACTATCGCTCTTAATTCAGGGGTTTTCTTATACAAATCCTGAGGCAGTAACTTATTATCACGGCGTTGTGATACGTTTCGCCAATATTGATGCCGGTTTAGCTGCAGCACCTGAGGTTTCCTTCGGTTTCAGTGGTGCCGCCGATACTTCCCCAGACGATAATATAAATTGGTTTGCTACTAAACTGAAGGTGGCTTATTTTCTTCGAATGCAACCTTATCTTTGGCCAGGGATAGAGCAAATTCAGTTTCGTCGACCATTGCTAATTCCTTTTGATTTTAATGAAAAGGTTGGGAAAAAAAATACATTTATGCAACGAGGCTGGTATGTGGATGAGAGCTATTGGCAGCCAACAATTGAGGATTGGACATATTACAAGACGGCGTCGAACCCAGGAGTAGGAGCGGAAATGGCGTGGCATAGTGTCCAGGCTCACGCAGTTGTTGCATTCTTAATGGAGAATCCGCAAATATTATTTATGCCAGTATATGGGGTAAAGGGTGGCGGGAATCAAATGCTTATGTTTCCTGATCAAATACTTCCAACGATTATTTCAGCTGCTCTCGCTTGCAGTGTTCTGACAGCGCCATCGAGGCCGTGTATAGTTTTGAGTCTAAACGACAATATTAGCGAAGATGATTACAATATTACCGCACACGTAAGTAAGGGAGGAATTTCGCGCGAAGAGGTAATGTCTCAAAGGAGATGCGATGATTGCCAAGAGGCAATAAATGAGTTGACCGATAAACTTACACAGATTCAGCGTGGCAAAAAAAGCGAAGCTGATCCTAAAGAAATTCAGGAAAATTTGAATGAGAAAAATGATGAATTGGTGCAGCTAAATATTATTCTTGATGCGCAAAAAGAGAGATATTCCGGCAGAACGGAGTGGCTGAAAAAATACGATGCGAAGAATAGAGTGAAATTTTACTCAAGCAAACCACGTTCAAAATCGGATTTTCCAAATTCCGGCGAAGGTTTGCAAAATGGAATGAAATGGTTGATAGGCACAGCAGAACCGAAAGTTTTGTTTATGGAATTGGGGGCATTGCCGACAATTTTGTTTAATAAGATAATGTCATTGGCTAGCTTGCCCAGAGTTTTTGAAGGAGCAAACACTGCAAATTTGAATTTGAACCTTGGCTCCTGCTATCTAAGAATGCGTTCTGCCTTTAACGGGGAAGGGCTGGATCGTTATCCAAGCGCTGAGCTTGGGGTGAAAAAATTTGACGATGTTATTTCGAAAAGCTATGCTGCGGCCAACGCTGTAACTTCTACCTTATATTCCGAAGAATTAATCTTGCCGCCAGACTTTAACTCCAATATGTCAATAATAATGGAATATATATATGGTTTTTATATAAAACGAGACGAAGCTCTCACTGAATATTATCGAGAAATAAGAATATTTTACCACAACCCATCTTATAGTAAGTTAGCAATAGGACTCGCTTACCTGAATCTAATGTGCGAGGATGTGGAATTAAAGGAAAAAATAGAGTCATCGAAATTATCTGCAACGGGTGAAATTCAATAATGCACTGCGCCCATCCCGCGTAGGGGGAAGGAGAATTCATGACTCTTTATGAACTGTATCAGGCTATCAGCGGCCAAATGGCGGCCGGGAGAGTGAACCTGATTCCCGGAATTTTCTCAAACGGGAATATTGCGCAGTTCTACCTACCCCTTTTGAGACAAAAAACCTTCGATATTTACGATGCAGTACTCGATCCTCCATCGGCAGGTCCTTCCATCAGCCGATTCCTACTGAAGGGAAAGAGCATTTCCCTCGGCACGGCTGACGGCGATGCCATGAACGCGGTCATCGTTTTTACAGAAGAGTACGGCTTTATTCAGTCGGTCGGCGATTATCGCACCGGACGCCAATGGGACTTAGCAGGGATAGAATGGTTCGGCCTATCCAATCCCGGCTTTGAGATCAGCGTCGGTAACGGAACAGCGCTCGCATTCGGCATGTTGGGTGGTAAGGTGTCATGTCTCGAAAAGCTGTATATCGGAATTCAGCTGCCCTTGCAGGGCAAGACCTGGGTTCTGAGCGGTAGCCTGGATAAACCTATTGGCATTGCCGAAGTGATCCAGCTGGCAGGCGGCATTAACCTGGCCAATGCCGTTCCGCCACCGCTCAATACAATCAGCGCCATCGGGGTTTCGGCTATCACGCTGACCTATAACTCCGCCAATTCCAAACTGGACAGCCTGGCATTCACAGTCAGTCAAACCGATCCGGAGCAGTTATTCAGACTATTCCCCTTCCTGTCCAGCTTTCCCCAGGTGGGCAGTCTGGTTTTCAATTTTCTCGTGATTGATCCGGTGAGAGTCAGAAAAACACTGTTCGACTTTTCCGGCAAAGTCGTTTTTCCTACTGCGAAAGCTCCTCATCCAACGATGAGCTTGATGGGCTCCTTGCCTGATTTTCGCATCCGAGGGGTACTCGATGACAACGGTGCCTTGCTCAGCGTTGACGATATTCTGCATATCATCCTGCCGACTTCGATCAAGACCGGCATCAAAGGTGGCTTCAAGAGTCTTACCTTCCTGGCAGACACGCCCAGCAGCATTTACAGCTTTGACGGGACCTTCAATGCCGATTGGGATATCACGGTCTCAACAACGCTGTTTACCGTGCCTTTGATTATCAAACAATTATCCATGTCACTGCAGCGCGTGGGCAAGAATAATGGCGGCTCTTTCAGTGGCGTACTTCAGATTGGCAAAGATGGGGCGGACGGCAGCTTCCAGCTCTCGCTCATGGCCAGCACGCCGATCGGCAGCAGCGAATGGACTTATCGCGGCTGGCTGTCGCAGGGATCAATCTCGCTGAGCGCCTTGCTGTACACCTTTACCAATGGCGCGTTCAAAATTCCGTCCGATCAATTCGATCTGGTGATCGATGGCTTGAACGTCCAGATATCAAGCGGGGGGACGTATAGTTTTGAAGTCAGCGCAAGCATGGTCCTGCCTTTCGGCATCGGCACGCTCAAGGGCTTTCTCGGGGTGTATTCGAATGGCATTATCCCCGCAGGTTCCGGAGCTGGACGCAGCGCGCGATACACACAGGAAAACCTGCGGCTGCCACGCCAGCCCATCCTGCTTGGCTATACCGGACAGGAAAACAGCCGGCAGACACCCGCTTACCGCATGACGGCGTCCATCACCCTGCTCAATATAGAGTGGACCTTGACGGTCGATATGCGCGACGCCAATGACTACCGCTACTATCTTTCGCTGTCGGATTACCTGACGGGGGAATATAAAACCGATCCAAAAACCAAGGAAACCACGGTCACCATCCGCTTCGGCAATATCTCCCTGGGCGACATCGTGGCCTTGCTGCTGTCGTGGGCGGTGCCGGGCGGTGCGCGCTCGCTGTCCGCGCCGTGGAATTTACTGAACAATATCCCGCTCAATAATCTGGTCCTGATCGTCAACATCACAAAAAACAAGATCAGCATCAGCTATCCGGCTGACGGCAAGCTTGGACTGAATTTCGGCATCTTCACCCTCAATGGTGTGAAGCTGACGTATCAGCCCAAGGAGAAAACGCCGTCGAAATACGAGGTGCTTGTTGAACTCGATGGCAAATTCGTGACCGGGCAAAGCATTCCTTCCTGGGATGCCACCGATCCCGCTTCCGCCCCCGTACCAGCCGGTTCGGGCAACAAGTATCTCGACATCCGCCTGCTCGCGCTGGGCCAGCACGTCACCATTTCCGGCTACGAGAAATTCGATTCGGTGGAGGCGGCCATCACCGCCATGCGCTCGCTGGAAGCCCCCCAGGGCGGCGGTATTCCCGTCGCGGCCAATCCACCCAAGGGCCAGCCCATGTTCAACCCGCGCAGCAACTGGCTGGTTGCGATGAACTTCGGCGTGCTGCGCTTCGGCGGCGACGGCAAGGATGCACTGCAGGGCAGGGCGGGCGGGGCCAAGGCCGGCTATCTGCTGGATCTGTCCATCATCTTCAACGATCCGAACCTGTATGCGCTGCGCTTTGCGCTGGACGGCCCGGCCGCCAAGGCCCTGGCCGGACTGGCATTCGAAATCATGTACAAGAAAGTGTCCGAGTCAATTGGCATGTACCAGGCCAAGCTGACCTTGCCGAACGCCGTGCGCCAGCTGCAGTTCGGCGCTTGCGGCGTCACGCTGCCGAATTTCGGCGTGCAGATTTTCACCAATGGCGACTTCCTGGTCGATATCGGCTTCCCCTACAACAATGACTTCAGTGTTTCCTTTGCCATCCAGATTCAAGCCGGGCCGCTGCCGCTGCTGGGCGCCGGCGGCATTTATTTCGGCAAACTCAGTTCCGCCACCACGTCGGTGGTGCCGGCAACCAAGAACGGCGTGTTCAATCCCGTCATCGTGCTGGGCATCGGCCTGCAGGTGGGGCTGGGCAAGGATATCAATATCGGCATCATGCAGGCCGGTTTCTCGCTCACGGTGTTCGGCATTATCGAAGGCGTTTATGCCGCCTACAATCCTTTCGACGGCGGCGAGTCCTGCGACTTTTTCATGGTCAAGGGCACGCTGGGCCTGATCGGCCGCCTGTATGGCACCATCAACTTTGCCATCATCAGCGCCAATTTCGAGCTTGTCGTGCGGGTGTATGTGCAAGCGTCCTATCAGTCCTATGGCGCCTTGCCGCTCACGATTGCCGCCTCGGTGGATATCCGCGTTACGGTCAAGATCAATCTGGGCCTGTTTTCGATCCGCATCGGCCTGTCCTTCTCCGCCACGGTGAAGGAGACCTTGGTCATCGGCCAGGACCGCAGCGCGGACGCGCCATGGAACCGCCTTGGCTCGGGCCGGCCGGGCATCCTGGAAGGGCGGCGCAATCTGCATGTATTGCGGGCGGCGTATCTGCCGCAGCGGCGCAGGCGCCTGGTCATGACCACGCTCAAGCACGCAGCGGCGGCTGATAAGCTGCCTCTGACCTTGTATTACGGTCCGGCCCAGGCGGTGGCCAGCAAGAGCCCGCGCGGTGCGCTGGCGGACCAGAAGAACCGCATCGTCCATCTGCTCTACATCGATACGGCCAATGAAAGCTTCACCAATCTTTGCCTGGAGCTGTTCAATTGGCTGGTCACCTCCTACCGTCCGGGAGAAACCAGCAGGGCGGCCATCCAGGAGACGGTCATCAGCTACCCCGAACTGCTCGATATCTACCACGAGCTGACCGATCCCGGCATCGTAACGCCGCTCAGCATCAGCCAGATCGACCAGTTCCTCAATGATCATGTGGCGGTGAGTATTGCGGCGGCCGATCCCGGCCTCAAGGAAGAGAAATCGGTGGCGATCTTCCCCATGCCGCCCGAAGTGGTGCTGACGGCGCCGGGCGGCAAGCAGCGCACCCTGTCCAGCTTCACCAGTTGCAGCGAGCAGTATGTGAGAACGGTGAGCGAGTATTTCCGGGATTTGCAAATGCAGGTGGAAAGCGAGCTGGCCGCCGAGCAGAGCGCCGCGCTGCGCCTGCAAGCCGAGGCTGGGCAGTCATTCAGCCTGTCGGTGGCGGGCCTGGTCTTCCAGGACTTTTTCGTCATGCTGGCCAGCCAGCTGGTGCAGTACGGCCTCGACGCCATGACCCACTACAAGTATGCCCTGAACCGGCATGCCAACTCGCTGGCCGGCATCGTAGCCTGGGCCAACGGCATGCGGCCGCCTTCCGGGACCGACGAGAACCGGCTGACTACCGGCGTGCTGGCTGAGGCGAACCGGGATGCGCCGCTGGCCGGCGGCATGCGGCTCACCATCGCCGGTTGCAGGAGCCAGGTGGCCAGTGGTACGACCTTGCAATCCATCGTGGACCTGTATGGCTCCGGTCTCAGCGTGGATAGTCTGATCGAGAAGAACAAGCAGGTGCAGTATCTGATCAATGGTGGCGTCACCCTCACCAGCAGTACTGGCGACAAGATCGTTACGCAAAGCGATTCCACCTTCGAGTCGCTGCAGATGCAAGCCGGCTGGACGCCGGGGGAGCTGGCGGCCGCCACAGCCCGGCTGACAGGCTTGCTGAATGCGCGCACCATGATGGCGCTGCCCGATCTGAGTTGCACCACGGCGGCGGATGGTACGGACACGCTGGCCCTTATCTCGAGCCGCTACGCGAGCTCGCCGGCGGACATTGCCAATACCGCCGCCAATCAGGATATCGCGCCCTTCTTCCGCAGCAGCGATGCCGAGCCACGCTATCTCGACCTGCCGCATATGTACTGCCTGACGGTGGCTGCCACCATTCAAGAAATCAAGGACTGCAACAGCTTGCAGCAGCTGGCCGGCATGGTCAGCCGCTTCCTGGTGTATGGCATGCGCCTGCCGGTGGGGCAGGGGACGGGCCTGAACTTCAACGACCCGTCCGATCAGCCTTGCGCAGGCAGCGACTGCTCCATGTATTCCGTGACTGGGCAGCAGTTCGAGCTGCCGGAATTGAAGCCGGAGGATAAGGTCGCGGCCAGCATGGCGGCCGCGCCCAACGCCCCGGCCTGGCTGCGCTTCGCCCAGGGCAGCAGCGCCACCGTCAGCTTCAGCGCCGATATGCTCAAGACCCTCAACACGGTGCTGGATGAGGCGCGCAGCAAGGGCGTGCAGCCGCAGATCGACAGCCTGGGCATCGCCGCCATGCGCGAGGAGCAGCCGGTCCAGTATGATTTTGCACAGATGATTGCGTGGCAGGCCGGCAGCGCCGTCAGCCTGGCCTATGGCGCCCTCGATCCGCGGGAGAAAGCCGCCACGCCCTATATCTGGCCCTTCTCGCGCAACCTGCTCGCCTATCTCGCCAGCACGCAGGCGGGCCTTCCCTATCCGAAGGTGGCGGCGAAGATCGGCAGCGTCAATCCGGCCAGCGGCCAGCGGGTGGCAAGCGATTGCCGCTGCTACGGCTGGGGCTCGCTGATCGATTTCAGCATCAAGAAAGTGGCGAGCGAGGGCAATGTCTTCACCTATGAACTGGTGGGTGCGGACGAACTCGGGGTGATGGTGCTGGAGCGGCTGCTGGCCGTCAGCACGCCTGCCGCGACGCCGGTATTGAGTCTGGCGCTGCTGTTTGCGCCCAATGCCTCCTCCAATAACGATGCCGGACTGGTGTCCGATGTGGCGGCCAACACGGCTTACTTCATCACCCAGGCCAATCTGTCGACCTACACCAACCCGGCGGCAGCGGCTTCGTTTGCGGACAATCTTGCGGCGCAGGTGCCCGCGCCGCAAGGCTTGCTTGGCGAAGTCTATGATTTCATCAAGCTGCTGTGGGAATGCAGCATCACGCGCTCCGGCGGCTATTATCTGTACTACGAAAACATCGCGGCGCAAAGCGGCCTGTCGGACCTGCTCTTCGATGCCAACGGCGACGCCACGCTGCGGCTCCTGCTGACGTATGCGAAGTCCGGCGCCGGGATGGAGGAAAACCGGCTGTACGACTACATGAATGTGGCCGTCACCGGGCAGAATATCGATCCGGCCACCGATTTCCTGTTCGGCGAGGCGGTGCCGTTTGCGCAGACCGTGGCCATAGGCCGGAACGAGACGCTGGAAGCGATTGCTGCGCGCCTGAATCTTCCGGCCGGCAAAGCCGCCGAAGTGCTGGGCGATATGGCCCTGGCGCCGGGCGCCACGCTGGCGTTGAATGACCTGGTTTATCAATCCGGCGTGGCGGCGCCAGGCCAGGACGCGGCCAGCATCGCTGGCTACTACATGGTGACGACCGCCCAATTGGCGGCCGCCAACCAGGGCAGGGGGCTGGACTTCAGCAAGCCTATCCCCTTGTGGACAGCTTTGCGCATCCCGCCGGTGAGCTACGCGCTGACCTCGGCCAAGGCTGGGAATACCCTGGCCTCGGTTGCCGCCTATTTTGGTGCGGCCTTGCCCAAGCTGGCTGCGGAAAATGCACGCATCCCCGGCATCTTCCTGCCGGCGCAAAAAACGGTGACGCTGGCCTTCACCAATATCAGCACCACTACGCCGCCGGGCTGCCTCGCCTTATCCCTCAAGCGCAGCAATCCCGGGCCGCTGCCCAGCCCCGACCAGCCGGATTACGCCAGAGTCTATCTGCTGCAATCCTATAACCTGCTGTCCTACCGCTTCTCTGGTCCGGATCTGCACAATCAGGATTTCCCGGCCACCAACTGGGGCATCCCGGTCGGCCCGACAACCGCGAGCGCGGCCCCGGTTGCCGACAAGATCCGCGCCATACCGGCCGAGGACAATGCCGCCGGATGGGAATACCATAAATCGCTGCCGGCCTATCGCATCCGGAACGCCGCGCCGGCGGCGGGAGGCGATGACCTGCCGCCCGCAGCGGCCGATCCGTATTTCGTGCTGAACCGGATTGCCCAGGTCGAATTTGCCTGGCGCGACCTGTATGGCAACGAAACCATTACGCCGCTGTCTGATCCCGTGCTTTTCCCGAATGGAGTGCGGAACGCGCCGCCGGCCTTGCTGGGTTATACCGATGCGCTGATTCCACTCTCCGGCTGGCCGAGCATGGTGCCGCAGTATCTGTTCACGGCGGCGGCAGGCAATCCATCCCTGGTGCTGGTTCTGTACTTCGACACCACACCCTATATGGCCGATGCCGGCAAACCGGAAAAGCCCTGGCGGGAACAGGCGCGGAAAGATCTGGAAAGCTACAAGACCATCTATTACCAGCTATGCCAGCCGTCCTTGCAGGGGCAGGCCGGCTTCGCCGTCCGCTTCGCCATCCTGACCACCATGCTGGCCGCCGATCCCGGCTATCTGGCGCCGGACAAGGCCGACGTGGTCCTGCAGGCGGTAAAAGCCATCGTCCTCTATTTGCTGGCACGGGCGGCGGGCAAGGAATACACCCCGCCGTCCAGCGGCACATGCAGCGACATCGGGCAGCTGCCGGGTATTGGCGGCGATGCCTGGAACCGCTGGTGCCTTGCCACGCCCCTGCCTGCGGCCAGCCAGAACCAGGAAGAGCTGTTTGCCCTGAAGGTGGAATTTGCCATTGCGCGCAACCGCGCTTTTGTTTCCGCCCAATTCGCGGATGACCGCGCCGTCTACCAGGCGCTGACCGCCATCGATCCTTACGTGGCGCGCCAGGACAGCCAGGAACGGAAGGAGGGCGGCCGCGATACCTATGCCCTGAATGCCTTCGCCGCCGAATTCGAACGCATCTTCGCGGTGGCTGGCGCCTACTGTCTGAAACTGGCTTCCGGCTACGACCGCTTCAGTTCCGGCGCCGGAGCCGGCGAAGCGCGCAAGCCGCTGTGGGTGGTGCGCATGGCGCTCACCGACGCCAGCGGCATCTACTTCGGCAAGGACGGCGAGGCCTGCTTCTTCGCGCCCACGCCGCTGGCTACCAGCCTGCAATCGGAAACGGTCGCCATCCATCCTTGGAACGATGCGCTTGGCGGGATCGATCCAGACAAGAGTCATGCGGCCACCTTCCAGAATATCGATATGGACGTGTGGATGAACGCATTCTTCACGGCGATCGACAATCTGCTGTCGCCGGAGCTGATTTCGCAAGCCTTCCTGGTCGATTACCTGAGCGGTGGCAGCGTCCTGCCCGGCATCCTGCAGGCCAAGGAAAACCTGGCGGGCGCCTATGCCGCGACCCGAACCGCGCCGGTGCTGGAGGCGCAGCGCGGCGCCGACCCCGCGTCCGCCGCTGAAAGGCTGCGCCAGCAGCTGTTGATCCGGCTGGGCGAGGCGTACAAGGTGACGACCATCGTGTCCTACCCAATGAAGGTCAAGGCCTCCTTGCATGGAGTGGACGCGAGTGCGGCGCCCCGCCTGTATGGCACGCCGCAGATTGCCGGCGGCGGCAACGGCACAGCGCAGGCCGACAAGAACTATTCCTTCTCGTCGGCCAAGCTGACGCTGGGCGCCGCCGGAAAGAGCGACCTGAGCTTCCTGTTCTATGCCAAACGGCCCGGAGATAGCGCGCTGGCGGACTTCGACATCGACTATGCCGTGACCAATCTCGAACACGATATAGGACCGGTGAACGGCATCAAGGGCTATGAAGCCTCGTCCTGGCTGTCCTTCCTGCTGCCGCCCGGCGCGCAAGATGCTGCCGCCGGCAATCCGCTGTACAGGAAGCTTGGCCCGGTCTCAATTCCAATTCCCCTGCGCGCCTACCCGCCGGCGCCTTCGATGACCTCGCAAAGCCAGCGCCAAAGCTTGCCGGCGCAGGCGAAGCTGGCGCAAATCCTGCAGTGGGACTATCGCTATGGCTACGCCAATGCGGGAATGCAGCAGGATACGGTGCACACCATCGTCCGCATGAATATTGCCGATCCGCTGCAGGAATTGGCTGGTCTGGATGAGTCGAAGAAGCTGTTTGAAGTCCTGGCCCAGTTCACGTCCGTGCAGAATCAGCTGAGCGCCAGCTTCGGCAATTATTTGAGGCGGGTGAACCGGAGCATGAAAGGTGGCGACGAAACCGTGGTGCGTGCAAGGCGCGGGCTCGCATCGCTGCTGTCGCTGATGAACGATGCCGTCAGCTATCTGCCTAAATGGCGGCCTTCCGGCGGCGCGGATATCGATGAACCAGGAAACTACTATGTGATCACGCAGGGCGCCGATCCCGCATATCCGGCCCGTTTCCTGGTTACGCTGAAGCCGGATGGCACGCGCCAGGTGGTCTATCCGGACCTGCCGCCGCCGCAGATGCTACTGGACGGTTATGCCACGGTTCCCGCGGACCGGAAGGATGCTTTCTGGTTTACCCGCCAGGTGGATGGCAAAACCGTCTACCTGGACCCGGCAGGCGCGCGCAGCATCGATGTGCGCCAGATCGCCATCGCCAATCTGGAACTCTTCAAATACCAGAATGCCTGGGCGGCGGCCTATGTGAAACGCAACGAGTTCTTTGGCGATAAGGCGGCAAGCGAGCGTTTTGTGTATACCTCGCAGCTGGCGAAATTTGCCAATCTGCTGCGGCCGCTGATCGACCATGCGCACGCCATGGCGGTTTCTGATCCGGAACGGGCGCAGCCTGCGCCGCCGCGGCTTGCGCTGGAGCCTACGCTGAGGCGCTTCTTCATGGACTTGTTCGCGTCGGCGCACGGGGCAGGGCAGATGATCACCCTGGAAGCCCGCTACAGCTATCCCCTCATGCAAGGGAGCCAGGCGGGCGAACAGATTGTCGTCACGCAGCCGGTCCTGCTCAAGCCCTATGCCCCTGTCGGCACCGGCGAGCAAGGTGTCGCAGCTTTCGCGGCTGGATTGGCAAAGGCGCTCTCGCTCTGGTTCCAGGACCAGATGCCGAACTACGATCCGCGCGGCAGCGGCCAGCGCCTCGGCGGCTTCAGCTTCGATCTCTCGATTTTCGCCACCATCGGCAATCCCGGCAACAGGATGCCCTTGCTGCGGCTGAGAAATCTGGACCTGCCGCTGAGCGATCTGGGTACGCTGCCGTGATCAGCCCGTGAGCAGGGCGGCAAAATCCTCGGCGGAGACAGGGCGGCCATACAGATAGCCCTGTCCCTGCTCGCAGCGCAGCAGTTTCAGCAGCTTGGCCTCTTCTTCAGACTCGATGCCTTCGGCCACCACTTTCAGGTCGAGGGTGTGGGCCAGCGAGACGATGGTGTTGACCAGGCCCATATAGCCGGCGTCCTGGGTCATTTTCATGACGAAGGAGCGGTCCACCTTCAGCACATCGACCGGCAGCGAGACCAGATAGGCCAGCGAGGAATAGCCGGTACCGAAATCGTCGATCGCAATCGGCACATCCAGGCGGCGGATGCGGTGCAGGATCTCGGCCACGCGGCGGTGGTCCGACACCAGGCTGCTTTCGGTGATTTCGATCGACAGCGGATGGTGGCGCGCGCCCGCCGTTTCCAGCGCATGCTGGATATCACCCAGCAGGGAATCACAGCGGAACTGGGCCGGCGCCACATTGACGGCGATCTGCGGCGGCTTCAGGCCGGCATCATGCCAGCCGCGCCAGTCTTCCATGGCGCGCTGCATGACCTGTCTGCCGGCGGCGATCACCAGGCCGCTGCGCTCCAGCAGCGGCACGAATTCGGCCGGCGACACCAGGCCGCGCTGCGGATGGTGCCAGCGTATCAGCGCCTCGGCGCCAGCCAGGCGTCCCGTCTTCAAATCGATCTTGGGCTGGTAGTAGTTGACGAACTCCTTGCGCTCGATGGCGTCGCGCAGCTCGGACTCCAGGCTGATCTGGCGCGTGGCCTGGCCCAGCTCATCGCGGTTGTAGACGCCGAAGCGCAGCTCACGGTCGCGTGCGCTGGCCAGCGCATCCCAGGCCTTCACCAGCAAGGTGTCGGCATTCACACCATCCTCGGGCAGCGAGGCCGCACCGACATTGATGGTGCACCAGATCTTGTGCTGTTCGACCTGGTAGGCACCCTGCAGCAGCGGCACGATGGTTTCGTGCACAAAATTCTCCGGCGAGTCTTCCAGCGCAGCCGGCAGGAAAAGGGCGAAGCGGCCGATGCCCACATGGGACAGCAGCATGTGCTCGTTGACGGCAGCGCGCAGGCGCTGGGCGATGACGCGCATCAGGCCGATGGCGGCAGCATTGCCGTAGGCCGAGCTGAGATCGTCGAAGCGGTTGATATTCACCAGCAGCACCGTGCCGGACACGTTCGATGCGGCCAGCGCGGCGATCTGCTCCTCGAACTGCAGGCGACTGGGTAGGCCGGAAAGGGCGTTGGTGCGCGCCAGCCGGTGCAGCTCCTGGGCGTTGATCAGGCGTTCCAGGCCGAAGCTCAGCTCCGTCCCCAGCTCGCCCGCCCGCTCGCGGTAGAAACTGTCGAAGAAATCGGCGCGCTGGGAATAGATCGAGATCACGCCCCAGCAGCGCTCGTTGACGAAGAGCGGAATCGCCATGCAGGAGGCGATATTGCGACGGCGGCAGGCTTGCGTCATCTCATGCGTGATCTGCATCTTGCCGTTGGCCACGGCCTGGGCGGCCGCCTCGGCGGCAAACCAGTCCGCCGGCGGGCCGGCCTGGTTGCAGCGGGCCGGCCAGACGTGCTCGCTGCCATCGCTGGCGGCCGAGGTGAACATGGACAAGACGCCGCTGACGGGATCGGCACAGGCGATATCGACCAGATCGATGCCTTGCTGGGTGGCGGCCACGCGGCAGGCGTCCAGGCACAGGGTTTCCAGGTGGCGGGCGCGGGAAATGATGGCCGTCAGGCGCGACAGCAGGACATAGAAATTGTCGTGGCGGATCAGGGTGCGTTCCTTTTCCACCTCGTTGGTCATCTCGATGGCGGAACCGCCCAGGAAAGGCTCGCCATCGACGTCGATGGGGAATTTATGCACCAGCCAGTGGCGCGCGCCATCTTCCGAGGTTTCCATGGTCTTGATGACTTCGCCGTGATCGAGCACCGCGCGGTCCTGTTCGGCCAGGCTGCGGCTGATGTCTTCCGGCCAGAAATGGCTGTCATCCTTGCCCAGCAGGCCGGGCTGCTCCACGCCCAGCAGGCCGTGCAGGGCGGCATTGCCCATCACATAGCTGCCACGCCGGTCCTTGATCCACAGCGGGGAAGGGGAGTGTTCGGCAAAACCCTGCAGGAAGCCTTCGGCGCGGGCCAGGCGGCGGCGCAGTACATGCTGGCCAGCCGCCACCCGCGCCAGATCGAACAGGGCTTGGCGCTGAGCCGGGTCCAGCCCGTCGGGCATGGCGGCGTGCAAAGCCTCTTCATCCGCCAGCACGGCGAAGGCGATGGGCTTGCCGCAAATAAATGAGGCGAGCCGGGACAGTTCCTCAGCCGTGCCGGCCTTGCGCGGCAGATGGTCTTCGCGGTCGAACAGAACGGCGGTTGGCGGATGGCTCATATGCTGTATATGGCCGCAAAGGCGCTTTATTCAAACAGTTTTAGTTTCAGCTGTATCGAAAAAGCCCCGTGCAGTCTTTCCTTATAGGTGGGAATGATCGCAAAGTTGACGCCGACGCGCTCGTACTCCAGGCTGACGACTGGGATGGCGGCCAGGAACCAGCCGCCGTCGCGCATCTTGGGGTAGCCGTTGAAGCCGCCGACCACGCCGCCGATGCGCAACGGCCCCCACTTGATGGGCTGGTAGTAAATCCCGGCATAGTTCGACATCTGGCGGTCGCTATTGTGGAAGCGCCCAGCCGTGACCGCCGCCACGGTGGAGAAGCGGTATTCGGCGCCCAGGCCGGGATTGGTGTTGTCCAGATCCTTGTCGCGCTGGAAGTGCCAGGAGTAAAAGCCGGGATTGATCCACAGCTCATTCAAAGGCTTGGACTCGACCATTTCGAATGGATCGGCCAGGGCAGGCAGCGGCAGCTGCGCCAGCACGGCCGCGCAGAGCAGGGGGACAGCACGTTTCATCCAGCAATTCCTTATTTTTTATCGGTTTGGCAGCTTTGCAATTATAGCCAATACCAACGCGCAAATACTTAGCAAATGCATAAAATGCAGACTACAATTCGTCTTCGCGGTTTTTCTGGAGTGCCGGCAGTGCGCAGTTTGATGGTTCGAGCGATGTTGGTCGCGTGCAGTTTGCACGCGATGGTGGCGGTGGCGGCGTCGCCGCAGGTGGATGCCGTCCTGTTCGGCAGTGGGCAGGTCGAGACCCTTGTCTCTGAAGCCCATGGTTTGACGGCCCAGGGCCGCTTTCAGGAGGCGGCCCGCCGGCTGGAACAGGCGCGCCAACTGGCGCCCCAGGCTTCCGGCCCGCTCTCGGCGCTGGCCCATACCATTTACACCGCCTCGCTCGACGCCGACAGCGCCGATGTACCCAAGCTGCGCGCCCAGGCCGAAAGCTTGGCGCGCGCCGCGCTGGAACGTTTCGGCGGCGACCCGCTGGCCCAGGAAATCCTGCGCCGTCTGGCCGGCGAAAGCGAAAGAACTGCCTACAAACCCAAGCCCGAGGCTGCGCAAGCCTTTACCGACGGCGAGGTGTTGTTCCACGCCCGCAAAATGGACGAGGCACGCGCCAAATACCGCGAAGCCCAGCGCGCCGACCCCGGCTTCGCCGACGCCTGGCTGATGGAAGGCGACGCTTATTTCGTTGAGAAAAACTGGGCGGCGGCCGAACTGCTGTTCCGCAAGGCCGCCGAAACCGATCCCTTGCATCCCCAAGCCTGGCGCTTCCTGGCCGACGCCTTGGTCCACCTGGGTGACCGCCAAGGCGCGGAAGCGGCGCTGTACAAGGCGGTGGAGGCGGTGCCCAACCAGCGCCAGAGCTGGGACCGGCTGGCCGCGCTGTTCTCGCGCAGCGACCGTCCGCTCATGCCGCTGCATATGGCGCGCGGCGCCAGCGTGGATTTCGACGACAAGACCGGCAAAAGCGAAGTTACCATGGCAAGCGAGTTTTCGCGCACCACGCCCGGCAGCGATATCGACCACGCCACTTGGCTGGCGTATGCCTTCAAGCGCGTGAACATGCTGGCTGCCGCCCACAAGGCAGGCGGCAAGCCGCGTCCCTTTGCGTTGGAACTGGCCAGCTGGAAGGCCGCGCTGGCGACGGCCGAAAACGGCGATGGCGGGGACCAGGCCAAACGGCTGTCCCGCCCCGACCTGCGCCAGCTGCAAGCCATCCAGGGAGCAGGCCAGCTGCAAGCTGCCATCTTCGTGCTGATGTTCAGCGAAGCTTACCGCTCCGAATTCGAAGCCTGGAAGACGGCCAACCCCGGCGCCGTGCGCCGCTTCATCGAGCAGTTCCGGCTCATGCCCTGATTGCCCTCAACGAGACCTTTATGCGACATTTACGCCGCCTGCTGTTTTGCCTTTCCTGCCTGCTTGCGCCAATCGTCCATGGCGCGGCAATTCCGGACGGCGAGCCATACAGCCTGCCGAATACCTTTGTCCACCAGATTCCTGCCGCAAAGCTCAAGCGCGATTACCAGATCTTCGTCAGCCTGCCTAAAAACTATTCGCCAAGCGGGCCAGCGCTGCCGGTGGTCTTCGTCACCGATGCCGACTATGCCTTCCCCGTGGTCAGGGCCATCACCGGCCGCGTGGGCGGAAACGGCAAGAGAATCGGGCAGTTCGTGCTGGTCGGCCTGTCCTACGCGTTGGGCGACACGCCCGAATTCAGCCGCCGCCGCGATTACACGCCAACCCGGCATGAGGACGACGATATGGAGTCGGATATGCCAGGCCGCAAGCCCGTATTCGGCGAGGCGGCTGAATACCGGCGTTACCTCATCTCCGAGGTCCTGCCTTTCGTCCAGGCGAAATACAAGGTGGATATGGAGAAATCGGTTTTTGTCGGCCATTCCTACGGCGCCCTGCTGGGAACGGATATCCTGCTGAATGCCCCGGACACCTTCGGCAAGTACGTGCTGAGCAGCCCGTCGCTGTGGTTCAACAAGCGCTTCATGTTCGGGGAGGAGAAGCTGTATTCGAAAAGCCATCGGGATTTGAACGCCAAGGTCTTTTTCGCGGTGGGCGGACTGGAAACCGCGAAACGGGATAAGGCGGGCAATACGGACGACGATATGGTGCGGGACGTGCGCGAATTTAATGCCGCCCTGAAGTCGCGTCGCTATCCCAGCCTTCATACACAACTTCATGTGCTGGCGGGCCAGGATCATGCGACAGTCTTCCCCGACATGATTACCAAGGCATTGGAATGGGCTGTGGCTGGCCGCGCCAGCCGCTGACACGCAGTGCTCAGGGTGGCGCCAGCAGCAGTTGCGCCACTTCCATGATCTCTTGCAGGGGCAGGACGGACGACACCGTGCCGCCATGCACCAGCATATTGTCCGCATAGCCGTTGAGCAGAGCGACCAGCTGGCGCGCGGCACGCGCGGGGTGGGGGCAGGTCCAGTCGCCTTCTTGCACGCCTTGCCGGATGATTTTTTCGAGCACGGTTTCCCAATGGCGGGCTCCTTCGTGGAAGGTGGCCGCCAGTTCCGGCTCGCGCAGGGCTTCAACCCAGGCGCCCATCCACATCGACCAGTCCCGGTCGTTTTCCTTCGGCAGATAGTGGCGCATGAAGCGCTTTATGGCTTTGGGGGCGGGCTGGCCAGCGTACAGTGCTTCGGTTTCCGCGATCTGCTCCAGCACGAAGCGTTCAAAGGTTTCGCGCCGCAGGCTTTTCCAGTCGGGGAAGTAATGGTAGACGTGGCTGCGCGACAGGCCGGCATGGTCGGCCAGGTCGCGCGTGGAGACGCTGGCGAAGCCGTTGGCCTTGAACAGTTCCATGGCGGCGGCGAGGATTTGTTCGCGCCGTTCGGCGCCATTGGCAGGGGGCATGCGTTAAATCCTTGATTTCAAAAGGAATCAGTTTGTAACAGCGCTTGCTGTTTGAGCGCTCGCTCAAACATAATACTTGAGCGACTGCTCAAATACAAGGAAGCAGGCAAATCAAGGAAATAGAAATGAAGATGTCTAACAATGCCACTACTGGCCTGGGCCAGCAGTCCGCCAGCGAAACCCTGAAAGCCATCGGCCGCGCCCATGCGGGTAGGCTGCTCGGCACGTTCTCCCTCGTCGGCCTGGAGAATGCGCTGCTGCTTGCCTATCCGGTATTCGCCGGCTATGCGGTGGATGCCATCATCGCCGGCAACGCGCCGCGCGCCTTGCTGTATGCGCTGGTGGTGCTGGCCTTTTGGGTGGTGGGAGCGCTGCGGCGCGCGGTCGATACCCGCACCTTTACCCATATCTATACGCGGCTGGCGGTGCCGGTGATTCTCAATCAGCGCGAGCAGCTGCAGAGCACCTCCACCGTCGCCGCCCGCGTGGTGCTGGCGCGCCAGTTTGTCGATTTTTTCGAGCAGCAGTTGCCGCTGCTTGCAACTGCAGTCGCGTCGATTTTCGGTGCGGCCGTGATGTTGCTGGCGATCGAACCGTGGGTCGGCGCGGCCTGCCTGCTGTCGCTGCTGTTATGCGTGGTATTGCTGCCGCAGTTCGCTATGCGCAACCAGCAGCTGCATGAGCGCATCAACGACCGCCTTGAGCATGAGATCCGCCTGGTGGAAAACGCACAGGCACCGACGCTGATGCGTCACTATGGTTTGCTGGCGCGCCTGCGCGTCCTGCTGTCCGACCGCGAGGCCGGCGCCTACCTGGTGATCGGCAGCGTTGCGGCCCTGTTGTTTGTGCTGGCCATCTGGCAGCTCGTCAGCACGCCGGACGTGAGCGCCGGCCATGTGTATGCGGTGATGACCTATCTGTGGACCTTCGTCGGCAGCCTGGACGATGCGCCCGGCCTGACCGACCAGCTGGCCCGTCTGCGCGACATCGGCCAGCGCGTCGATCCCGGCTTGGATAAGCCGGAGTTGAAGGCGTAGGCCAGGCCGCCGCCGCGCCCCGAACCTAAGGCGCCTGAAGCTGCGCCAGATAACCGAGCAGCGCCAATTCGGCTTGGCGCGCGATTGCCTGCGTATCGGCCGCCATGCCTTCTGCATAGCCCCGGATATGGGCGTGTGCAAACAGGCCGTAAGCGATCGTGTGGCAGGTGCGCGCCGCTTCCTCCAGTTGCGGCCCGGCCACCAAGCCATCGCTTGCGCGGGTGAGGGCGGATGCCCATTCCTTGACAAAGCGTTCATACATCCTGGCGTAGGCGCTTGGGTCGCTGACCTGGCGTTCCAGCGCATAGTGCGCACCCCATTCCAATGGGTGGCTTGCATGCGCGCCAGCCAATGCAAGCAGGATGGCGCGGACAAGCTGGGCCAGCGGCTGGCCCGCCTGTGCGGCAACCGCGCCATGCATCGCTTCCAGCAGCGTTTTGGAGCGCAGGTGCACGGAGACGCGCGCCAGATCATCCTTATTGGCGAAGTATTCGTAAAAACTGCCCAGGCCCGTACCCGCCACGTCAACTATCTCCCTGATAGTCAAGGCCTCGAAGCCGCGTTCGGGCAAAAGCCGAACAAAGGCGTGCTGCAGAGCGAGGGAAGTCTGGCGCGCGCGCGATTGCTGCGGCCTTCTGCGCGCTGGCACTGGCGTTGGCGGGAGCGGCTGTTTCATGCGGGGAAATCCGAACAAGGTTGACGAACAAGCTTCTTAAAATAATAACCGTAAACCAGGGCGCCTACATCGCGTCTCATTTCACTTCGGCCTCACACGGAAACGACCATGGAAAACTTACTGGCCTTTGCTCATCAGGTGTTCGAATCCCAGCCTTTCAGCCAGTTCATCGGCGCCAAACTGACCGATGCCGGCGCCGATCACGCCGAGCTGACCTTGCCGGTGGCCAGCCATCACAAACAGCAGCATGGCTTTGTGCATGGCGGTGCGGTCAGCTATCTGGCCGATAACGCCATCACCTTTGCCGGCGGTCTTGCCTTAGGCGGCAATGCGCTCACTTCCGAATTCAAGATCAACTATCTCAAACCAGCCAAAGGCCAGCAACTGGTGGCGCGCGCCAAGGCACGCAGCGCTGGCAAGCGCCAGGCCGTGTGCCAGTGCGAGATCTACGCTGTGGACGAGGGCGAGGAAACGTTGTGCGCCCTGGCCCAGGGCACGGTGGTGTCGGCCGCTTAAGGGCGCTATTTCAGCTGTCTGGAGAAACGATGAAACACGAAACGCAAGTGCAAACCTTGCAGACCTTGCTCGCCCTGCGGGAAGTGGGACGCGATCAGGCAATGCTGGGGAAAGTCATCAAGTTGCCGGTGAACATCTACACCGATCCCGCCATCCTGGAGCAGGAAATGGCGACGGTGTTCCGTAACTATCCGATGGTGGCGGGCCACGCCTCCCATGTGCGCGCAACCGGCGACTATCTGCTGAGCGACTGGGACAAGCGGCCCTTCGTGGTGGTGCGCGGCAAGGATGGCGTGCTGCGCGCCTTCCTCAACACCTGCCGTCATCGTGGCGCGCGCCTGGTGACGGGCCAGGAGGAGCAGCTCAAGAATTTTGTTTGTCCTTTCCATGGCTGGGTGTATGGACTGGACGGGACGCTGCGCTCGATGTCGCGCGCCCATAACTTCCCCGGCGTCGATTGCAACACCATGGGCCTGGTGGAGCTGCCGGTGCTCGAGCATGGCGGCTTGGTCTGGGTGCATCCCACGCCGGGCGCGAAGATCGATATCGCCGAATGTCTGGGACCGATGGCCGAGGACTTCGAGTGCTTCAAGGTCGATGAGCTGGTGCCCTACCGTAAAAACAAGGTGCTGCGCAAGGCCAACTGGAAGATGCTGATCAAGACCTATCTGGAGGGCTACCATGTGCCTTATCTGCATAAGGATACGCTGGTGCGCAGCTTCAAGAAGGGCGTGATCGCGCACACGGAACATGGCCAGCATATCCGCCTGTCGGCCGCGCGCACCAATGTGCTCGATGCCTTGCAGGCCGATAACAAGGATTGGAAAATTCTCGATTACGCCTCGGTGTATTACTCGCTCTTCCCGCAAGCGTTTTTCATCCTGCATCCAGACTATGTGTCGATCAACAGCTTCTATCCCGAAGCGCCCGACCGCACCATCTGGACCCACGAAATGCTGTACCGTCCCGAGGCCTTTGCGGGGGAGGAGGGCCAGGCGGCGCTGGCCAAGCGCTTCGACTACACCAACGATGCAGTCTTTGACGCAGAGGACTTCGCCGTCGCCGAAGATGTGCAGCTTGGCCTGCTCAACGGCGCCAATGAATACCATACCCTGGGGCTGGAAGAGGGCTTGCTGGCGATCTTCCAGCAAAACGTGGAGCGGGCCATGGCATCAGCACCGCCGCCAGCGAAGCAGGAGTCCTGCCATCCGGTCTTTTTACGGCGCGGGCAGACGGCTGACATACTGAATGGCTAGGCTGCGGTTGGCAGTTGGCGGACGTATTCGCCCGGCGGCTTGCCCACCAGGGCGGTGAAGTCATTGATGAAATGGGCCTGGTCGAAATAGCCCAGATCGAGCGCCAGCTGTGCCAGCCGCAGCGGTGCGCTTGATTGCAGCTGGGCCACCGCCTCATGCATGCGGTAACGTTTGATCACCCATTTCGGCCCGACACCCACATAGTGCTGGAACAGGCGCTGCAAGGCGCGTTTGTTCAGGCCTGATGCCGTAACCAGGGCATCGACCGTGGTCATGCTGGCGTCGGCGTCAATGGCGGCCACCAGCTGGTTGGCCAGGTCCGTGTTGACATCGGGCGGAGGCAGGCGTTCCAGTAGAAAGGCTTCGGCAGCCGCCATCATGACGCCAGCGTCGGTGCAAGCGCGTATCCGGGCGACGTAGGCCGTTCCGGCGGCGCCAAACACGGCATCCGGCGTCAGGCGCTGGCCGGCGATGGTGGCCAGCGGCGCGCGCAGGAAGGGCTGGAACCCACCCGGGCGGAACTTGATGCCGAAGGCAAAGCCTTGCCCTTCCAGCATGCGGCTGTAGCGCGCCGTCTGCACACCATAAATACCGTCGACGTCCTTTTCCACCACCAGGTGCACGCTCGGATGCGGCAGGGTTTCCTGCGCTTGCGGCGGATTGCCTTGCATATCCCAGGCCACATGCCAGTAATGCTCCACCAGCCCGGCCAGCGCCGCGCAGGGCGCTTCACGCTGGTGGCTGAACTGGCCCACGCCGAAGCGCGGCACCAGAATGCCGCGCGGCTGGCCGAGGCCTTGTCGCGTTTTTCCAATCATGGGAGGCAGCTCATCCTGTCTACTAGGGACCGAGGCAGCGATCTTACAGGAGCCTGAACGTGAAACCGATCTTTTCCATTTTTCTTATCTTGGCTGCGCAAGCGGCGTATGCAGGAGGCAGCAATATGCAGATTCAGGGCGATTTCGATGTGAAACTCACGCCGCAGACCTCGGCCGACTCCCCGCCGTGGGGCCGCCAGCGCATTGAAAAGACCTTCCACGGCCCGTTGGACGGCAGCAGCATTGGCGAAATGCTGGCTGTGCGTACCGAGATGAAAGGTTCGGCCGGCTATGTGGCGCTGGAGCAGGTGAGCGCCACGCTGGAAGGGCACAAGGGAACGTTCTTCCTTCAGCATTCGGGCCTGATGGACCAGGGCACACCGACCCTGACGGTCAGCGTGGTGCCGGATTCTGCGACCGGCGAGCTGAAAGGCCTGAAGGGGACGATGACCATCCAGATCGAGGGCGGCAAGCATTTCTACGGCTTCAGCTACAGCCTGCCCTGATCCATGCCGGATGCGCTTAGCCGCGCGGGCGCTGGCGATGGAAGACCAGCGGGCTGTATGGAATGGCCGATGGCGGCGGCGAGTTCAGAATGTTCGTCTTCATCGCACCAACCACGTGCATCTCGCAGGGCTTGCAGTCGAAGCGCAGCGTGTAGCGCTCGTTGCCGCTCACCAGCGTCATTGGCTCCGCGCGCACCTGGCCCTGGACGCCTTGCACGCCCTTGGCCTGCTTGGGACACAGGTTGAAGGAGAAGCGCAGACAGTGCTTGGTGATCATCAGCGACACCTCGCCCGGCTCTTCATGCGCCTCGTAAGCCGCGTCGATCAGCTGCACGCCGTGCTTGTGGTAGAAGGCGCGCGCCTTTTCGTTGTACACATTGGCCAGATAGCTGAGCTGCGTTTCCGGATAGGCCGCAGGCGGTTCTTCCGCCGGTTTGCGCTCGGGACGCAGCCAGGCTGCCACGCGCGCCGCCTCATGCGCCTCGATCGCTTCGCGGCGCAGCGCATTGATGGCCGAGGAGGGCACGAACCAGGGGCGCGACAAGGCCAGTTCCACCTGGCGCGCTTCGAACATGGTGTTGCCCAATTTACCCAGGCTGGCGCGCAGGGACGCGTCGGCCTGTTCCGCCTGTTGCGCCGGCTGGAATTCGATGAGCGCTTCGGTCGAGCTGGCGATGCCATCCTCGTCGCAGATGCTCAGACACAGGCCGCCGGCGCATTCGCTCAGCGTCAAGTCCAGCGCCACCTTGCGGTCGGAGGACTTCTTGTTCAGCGCCGCTTCCCATTGGTGGTCGCGGTTGCGGTGGATCACGGTGCCGACTTTCAAGCCGGGCAAGGTGTTCAGTATCTCGTTGGGGAAGACGCGCCAGCGCTGGCCTTCCTCATCCTCGCCCAGCTTTTGCGCGGTATTGGCCTGAATGCCCACCGTGGTGCGCTTGTTCATATAGTTCAGGCCATCGCCGTTCGCCAGCGGTGCGTTGGCAACGAGGTCGAAATGGTCGCCCCCGATGCGGCTGACCGTACCCAGTTCCACGCCCACATACTTGGGCGAGTCGAAGGCGCCGATATCGACCAGGCGGCCCTGGGCGAAGTAATCGGTATGGCCACGGTGGAAGTTCTTGTCCACGTCGGGCGTGAACAGCACCTTGGTCTGGCCGCTGGAAGCGCGCGCCAGCTCGGGGCGGCGCTCCAGGATCTCGTCCAGCAGCAGGCGGTAATGGGCGGTGATGTTTTTCACATAGCCCATGTCCTTGTAGCGGCCCTCGATCTTGAAGGAACGGATGCCGGCATCGACCAGGGCTTCCAGATTGCGGCTCTGGTCATTGTCCTTCATCGACAGCAGATGTTTTTCATACGCCACAACGCGGCCCTGGCCGTCGGACAGGGTATAGGGCAGGCGGCAGGCCTGCGAGCAGTCGCCGCGATTGGCGCTGCGGCCGGTGTCGGCGTGCGAGATATAGCATTGGCCGGAGAAGGCCACGCACAGCGCGCCGTGGATGAAGTATTCCAGCGGCGTGTCGACTTCGGCACGGATATTACGGATTTGCTCGATGGTCAGCTCGCGCGCCAGCACCAGCTGGGAGAAACCCACATTGCCCAGGAAGCGCGCTTTTTCCGCAGTGCGGATATCGCACTGGGTACTGGCGTGCATCTGGATCGGCGGCAGGTCCAGCTCCAGCAGGCCCATGTCCTGGATGATGAGGGCATCGACGCCTGCTTCATACAGCTGCCAGATCTGCTTGCGCGCCGTTTCCAGCTCGGCGTCGTGCATGATGGTGTTCATGGTCACGAAGATGCGGGCGTGGTAGCGGTGGGCGAATTGCGTCAGCGCGGCGATATCTTCCAGCGGATTGCTGGCGTTATGGCGCGCGCCAAAGGCGGGGCCGCCGATATAGACGGCATCGGCGCCATGCAGAATGGCCTCGCGGCCGATTTCAGCGGTTTTGGCGGGGGACAGCAGTTCGAGCTGGTGACTGAGCAGCGACATGGCAACTTCCTGGCGAAACGGAGGCGAAAATTATAACGGGAACCAGGGTTGAATGACAGAGGGACGCGCTTGGCGTCCCTCTTTGCTCAGAATGCAAACATGCCGCCGGATCAAGCGGCTGCTGGCGATCAGGCCTTGACGCCGACGATGACGCTGGAGGCCTTGAAAGCGGCGGTGGCAGCCTTGCCGGGCGCCAGGCCCAGATTCGTCACGCTGTCGTTGGTGACGATGGCGACGATTTCGCCGCCGCCGGCCAGTTTCAGCACGACTTCGGAGTTGACGGCGCCGGTATTCACTTCCTGTACGGTGCCGGCCAGCTGGTTGCGCGCCGACAGGCGGATGCCGGAAACGTCGCTCAGCAGGATGACCCAGGACGCCTTGATCAGGGCCAGCGCTTCGGAGCCGGTCTGCAGCCCAAGCGACTCGACGCTGCCATGGGTCAGGATGGCGACGATTTTCTGGCCATCGGCCAGGCCGATTTCCACTTCATCATTCACGGCGCCGCGCTGGATGGATGTGACTTTGCCACTAAGTTGGTTACGGGCGCTGGTCAGCATAATTTCTCCTGGGTAATTTTGTCGAAATGCTCATATTAACACCGAGTGTTTATGTTTAGCCTTGACTTGGATTATGTCGCCTGACAGTATCACGCCATACACTGACGCTGCCATGACGCCCATTCGCCGCCACCGCCAAATCAAGCTGCTCCTGCTCGTGATCACTTTGCTGATCACGCAATGGGCGCTGGCGAGCTATGTCTGCCCCGGCCTGACGGAGCTGATGCAGCCCAAACCGGCCGCCATGGCCGGCTGCACGAAGATGGATATGGAGCAGCCCACGCTCTGCGTCTCCTTTGACAAGGTCGGCAAGCAATCGGCCGACCGGCCCGATTTGCCGCCGGTGCTGCCGTTTGCGGCGCAGGGCATCGTCCTGGTACTGTGCCTGCTGGTCGTGGGCTGGCGCGGCTACCGTCAATTCCTGGTTTCGCCCAGCTTGCGCCGCGCCACGGCGCCGCCGCTCGCCATCCGCCACTGCTGCTTCCGTAATTGACACTTCTCCAAGCCTGAACTGAGTTGCGCCGCAGTCTTCTGCGCGCGCCTATTCGTTTTGTCTGGAGAATCACATGTCTTGTTTCCATTGCCTTCCGCCGTGGCGCAGCGCGCTGCTGGCGGCATTGCTCCTGCCTGTCGCCGCCTTGGCGCAGACGGAGCTGACCCTGGCCGAGGCCCAGCGCCTGGCCGTCCAACGTTCCGGCCAGATCCGCGCCCAGGATGCCGCCATCGACGCCGCGCGCGAAATGGCTGTCGCCGCCGGCCAATTGCCTGATCCCGTATTGAAAGTCGGGGTCGATAATATGCCGCTCAGCGGCCCCGATCGCGCCAGCCTTGGCGCCGACTCCATGACCATGCGCCGCATCGGCGTAATGCAGGAGTGGATCAGCCGGGAAAAACGCAGCCTGAATGCCCAGCGCTACGAGCGCGAGGCCGACCGGGGCAGGGCAGCCCGCGCCGATGCGCTGGCCGCCGTCTGGCGCGATGCGGCGCTGGCCTGGTATGAACGCCACTACGCCGACGCGGCGCAGCTTCTGCTGGAAGCTCAATTGACCCAGGCTGCCGACCAGCTGCGCGCCGCCGAAGCCAGCTACCGCGCCGGACGCGGCTCGCTGGCCGATGTGCTGGCGGCGAAAACGGCCATTGGCCAGCTGGAAGACCGCCGCAGCGAAGCCCAGCGCCGCAGCCGCGCGGCAGAAACCGGCCTGGCGCGCTGGATAGGCAGTGCTGCCAGCATGCCCCTGGCGCCTGCACCGCGTCCGGCGCAGCCCGAGGCGCTGCCGTCAACGGCCCAAAACCTGGAAAGCCATCCCCAGCTGCAAAGGCAACGCACTGAGATTGCGCTGGCCGATACTGAGGCGCAGCGCGCGCAAGCCAACCGCAAATCCAACTGGACCTGGGAAGTGACTTTCCAGCAGCGCGGCCCGGGCTACCCGAATATGGCTTCCTTCGGCGTGTCTGTCCCGCTGCAATGGGACCGGCGCCAGCGCCAGGACCGCGAATTGGCGGCGCAACTGGCGCGGGCCGCCCAGGCGCGCGCCGAACATGAGGAACTGCTGCATGTTCGCAGCGCCGAAACGCAGCAGATCGCCGACGAATGGCGCACCCTGCATGCGCGCCACGAACGCTACGTCCAGGAGTTGCTGCCGCTGTCCGCACAGCGCGTCCAGGCACTGCTGGCTGCCTATTCCGGCGGCAAGGCCACGCTGGCCGAGCTGCTGGCCGCCCAGCGCGATGCGCTGGACATGCGCCTGCAAGCCTTGCAGCTGGAGGCCGACAGCGCCCGCCTGCGTACTCAGCTCGACTATCTGATTCCCGCAATGCCGGAGGTGAAACCGTGAACCAACGTATTTTGATCAGCGCGGCGGTGGCCGCGCTTGTGCTGGGCGCCGGCGGCGTGGCCCTCTATCAGGCTGGCCTTAGCCAAGGCCGCAAAGCCGGGCATGACGACGCCGCGCCCGCCGCAAAAGCCAGCGCCGAAAAGGGGCGCAAGGTGCTGTACTGGCACGACCCCATGGTTCCCGGCCAGCGTTTCGACAAGCCGGGCAAGTCGCCCTTTATGGATATGGAGCTGGTACCGGTCTACGCCGACGAGGCCGAGGCAGCGGGTACGGTGCGCATCCGCCCCGAGCTGCAGCAGAATCTGGGCATCCGCACCGCGCCGGTGAGTGAAGGCGCTTTCGGTCTTGAGCTGAATATGGTCGGCAATGTGGCCTGGGACGAGCGCGCTGTTGCCGTCGTCCCGGCCCGCTCCACCGGTTTCGTGGAACGCCTGCATGTGCGCGCGCCATTGCAGCCGGTGCGGCGCGGCCAGGTGCTGGCCGAACTGTATATGCCGGAATGGGTGGCGGCGCAGGAGGAATACCTGGCCGTGCGGGCCATGCGCAGCAGCGGGCTGGCTGGATTGGAGGCGGCCGCGCGCCAGCGCATGCGCCTGGTGGGCATGGAAGAGCCGCAAATCCGGCAGGTGGAGGCCAGCGGCAAGGTGCTGGCACGCCTGACGCTTACCGCGCCACGCGACGGCGTGGTGGCCGAACTGTCGGCGCGCGAGGGAATGGCGGTGGCGGCGGGGACGCCCCTGTTCCGCATCAACGGCCTGTCCAGCGTATGGCTGTTGGCCGAGGTGCCGGAGGCGCAGGCAGGCAGCCTGCATCCGGGCGCCGCGGTGCAGGGCCAGGCTGCGGCCTTGCCGGGAGTGGTCCTACGCGGCAAAGTGGCGGCGTTGCTGCCCGAGGTAGATGCTGCCACGCGCACGCTGAAGGCGCGCATCGAGCTCGATAATCCCGCTGGACGGCTGGCGCCCGGCATGTTCGTCACGCTCTCGCTGCCGTCGGCGCAGGGCAGGCCGGCGCTGAGCGTGCCGTCCGACGCGGTGGTCCAGACCGGGCGGCGCAGCGTTGTCTTCGTGGCCGAGGCACAAGGCGAATTCCGCCCGGTGGAAGTGCAGACCGGTGCCGAATCCGGCGGACGGACAGAAATCCGTTCCGGCCTGAGCGGAGGCCAGCAGGTGGTGATTTCCGGCCAGTTCCTGCTGGATTCGGAAGCCAGCCTGCGCGGCACGGCCGAACGCATGGGTGGCGCAGCGCCGGCCGGCAATACCGCTGCCCGTCCCGACGCTGAACAGGCGCCGGGCGCCAAGCTAGATCCGCACGCCGATCATGGCGCGCATGGTGGATATGGCGCGGCGGCCCATTCCGCGGGAGAGCATAAATGATCGCGCGTTTGATCCGCTGGTCCATCGCCAACCGCTTCCTGGTGCTGCTGGCGACGCTGGGTCTGGCCGTCTGGGGCGGCTGGGCGCTGCTGCGCACGCCGCTTGACGCGATTCCCGACCTGTCCGATACCCAGGTCATCATCCGCACCAGCTATCCCGGCCAGGCGCCGCAGATCGTCGAGAATCAGATCACCTATCCGCTGACGACGACAATGCTTTCCGTTCCCGGCGCGCAAACGGTGCGCGGCTATTCCTTCTTCGGCGACTCCTTCGTCTACATCCTGTTCGAGGACGGCACCGACCCATATTGGGCGCGTTCGCGCGTGCTGGAGTATCTGAACCAGGTGCAGTCACGCTTGCCGCAGCAGGCCAAATCCGCCATCGGCCCGGACGCCACCGGCGTGGGCTGGGTCTACGAATATGCCCTGGTCGACCGCAGCGGGCGCATGGACCTGGGCCAGTTGCGCGCCCTGCAGGACTGGTTCCTGAAATTCGAGTTGAAAACCGTGCCGAATGTGGCGGAGGTGGCCAGCATCGGCGGCATGGTGCGCCAATATCAGATCCAGCTCGATCCCGCCAAGATGCGCGCCTTGAATATCCCGCACAGCCGCGTGATCGAGGCGGTGCGCAAGGCCAACCAGGAAAGCGGCGGCTCGGTGCTGGAACTGGCCGAAGCCGAGTATATGGTGCGCGCCTCCGGCTATCTGAAAGGGCTGGACGATTTCCGTAAGATTCCGCTCGAAACCAGCGCCGCCGGCGTGCCCGTGCGCCTGGGCGATGTGGCGCGCATCCAGATCGGCCCCGAAATGCGGCGCGGCATCGCGGACCTGGATGGACAGGGCGAAGTGGCGGGCGGCGTGATCATCATGCGCTCGGGTAAAAACGCGCTGGCCACCATCGACGCGGTGAAGGCCAAGCTGGCCGCGCTGAAAGCCAGCCTGCCGCCGGGCGTGGAAGTTGTGCCGGTGTATGACCGCTCCAAGCTGATCCGGCGCGCTGTCGACAATCTCCAGCACAAGCTGCTGGAGGAATTCGCTGTGGTGGCCCTGGTCTGCGCGCTTTTCCTGTTCCACGCGCGTTCGGCGCTGGTGGCGATCGTGACCTTGCCGCTTGGCGTGCTGGCTTCCTATCTGGTGATGCACTACCAGGGGGTGAATGCCAACATCATGTCGCTGGGCGGCATTGCGATTGCGGTCGGCGCCATGGTCGATGCGGCCGTTGTGATGATCGAGAATGCGCACAAGCATATCGAAGCCTGGCAGCGCGCTCACCCGGAGCGGATGCTAACAGGCGAAACGCATTGGCGCGTAATCGCTGAAGCTGCGGCCGAAGTCGGCCCCGCGCTGTTCCTATCGCTGCTGGTGATCGTGCTTTCCTTCATCCCGGTGTTCACGCTGGAAGCGCAGGAAGGCAAGCTGTTCGCGCCCCTGGCCCTGACCAAGACCTATGCCATGGCCGCCGCCGCCGTGCTGGCCGTGACGCTGGTGCCGGTGCTGATGGGGTATCTGATACGCGGCCGCATTCCGCCGGAACACAGCAATCCGCTGAACCGCTGGCTGATCCGCGCCTACCGTCCCGTGCTCGATTGGGCGCTGCGCTGGCCCAAGTCCTGCCTGCTGGCTGCGGCATTGCTGGCACTTGCCACGGTCTGGCCGCTGACGCGCCTGGGCGGCGAGTTCATGCCGCCGTTAGACGAGGGCGATCTGCTGTACATGCCCTCGGCCTTGCCCGGCATCGGCGCTGGCAAGGCGGCCCAGCTGCTGCAACAGACCGATCGCCTGATCAAGACCGTACCGGAGGTGCAAAGCGTGTTCGGCAAAGCGGGGCGGGCCGATAGCGCCACCGATCCCGCGCCGCTGGAAATGTTCGAAACCACCATCCAGTTCAAGCCGCGCGAACAATGGCGGCCCGGCATGACGCCGGACAAGCTGGTGGCGGAACTGGACCGCATCGTCCAGGTGCCGGGCCTGTCGAACATCTGGGTGCCGCCCATCCGCAACCGCATCGACATGCTGGCCACCGGCATCAAAAGCCCGGTCGGCATCAAGGTGGCCGGACCGGACCTGCAAACCATCGACCGCATCACGGCCCAGGTCGAGCAGGTGGTGCGCAAGCTGCCCGCCGTGTCCTCGGCCCTGGCCGAGCGCCTGAACGGCGGACGCTATGTGGACGTGCATATCGACCGTGATGCGGCGGCGCGCTATGGCCTGAATATCGCCGACGTGCAGGAGGTGATCGCGGCGGCCGTGGGTGGCGACAATATCGCCGAGGTGGTGGACGGCTTGCAGCGCTTCCCCGTGAATGTGCGCTATCCGCGCGAACTGCGCGATTCGGTGGACAGTCTGCGCGCCTTGCCGGTGCTGACCGCGCGCGGCGCGCAGATCCGGCTGGGCGATGTGGCCGAACTGCGCATTGCCGACGGCCCGCCCATGCTCAAGAGCGAGAATGCGCGGCTGTCCGGCTGGGTCTACGTGGACATCCGCGGCCAGGATCTCAGCTCAGCGGTGCGCGAGATGCAGCAGGCCGTCGCGCAGCAGGTCCAGCTGCCGCCGGGCTATGCGCTGTCCTGGTCCGGCCAGTTCGAATACATGGAAAGGGCGGCGGCCAAGCTCAAGATCGTGGTGCCGGCCACGCTGCTGATTATCTTTGTGCTGCTCTACCTCACGTTCCGCCGCGTGGACGAAGCACTGCTGATCATGGCGACCTTGCCGCTTGCGCTGGCCGGCGGCGTGTGGCTGCTATGGCTGCTGGACCACCACCTCTCGGTGGCCAGCGGCGTCGGTTTCATCGCCCTGGCCGGGGTGGCAGCGGAATTCGGCGTGATCATGCTGCTCTACCTGAAGCAGGCCTGGGAGGGCCGCGTGGCCGAAGGCAGGCAGGAGGAGGGCGACTTGCTCGCAGCCATCCGCGAAGGCGCCGTGCTGCGCGTGCGGCCCAAAGCCATGACGGTAGCCGTGATCGTGGCGGGCCTGGTGCCGATCATGCTGGGCGGCGGCACCGGTTCGGAAGTCATGCAGCGCATAGCGGCGCCGATGGTGGGTGGCATGCTGACGGCGCCGCTGCTGTCCATGCTCGTCGTGCCGCTGGCCTACCTGTTGCTGCGACGGCATGAAACGGTTGGCGCAAACGCGGCGAGGGCTTAAAAAGTTCTTGTTGTATTTTTTGCTTGATCATCCATAACCTATGGGTTATAGTTTTACGCATAACTTGTTGGTTATGGAATCAAATGACTACCTCTTCTCATGACGCGCTCTTTAAAGCATTGTCCGACCCCACGCGGCGGGCCATCTTCGAAACGCTATGTTCGGGCGGCGAACAGACTGTGGGCGGGCTGACCGCGCAGTCCCACATCTCGCAGCCGGCTGTGTCCAAGCACCTCGCGGTGCTGAAGCAGGCCGGCCTCGTACTTGACCGCCATGAGGGACGCCAAACCCACTACAGCGCGCAGTTGCAGGCGCTGTCTCCGCTGCTCGACTGGACCAGCCAGATGAAGCGTTTCTGGGAAAGCCGGTTCGACGATCTTGAAGACCTACTGAAAAGGATGGACCAATGAACGACACCGCACTCCAACTTCGCACCGTTGTGGTTGAACGCGAATTTCCCTATCCGGCAGAAAAGCTGTGGCGCGCGCTGACCCAACCGCACCTGATCGAAGCCTGGCTGATGAAAAGCGACTTCCAGCCGCGGGCCGGCCACCATTTCAAGTTCAGCGCCGACTGGGGTTCGGTCGATTGCGAAGTGATGGAAATCGAGCTGCACAAAACCCTGTCCTACACCTGGGCGGCCCATGGACTGGAAAGCGTCGTCACCTGGACGCTGGAGCCGACCCCGGGCGGCACCCAGCTGCGCATGGAGCAAGCCGGCTTCCGCACCGACCAGGAACAGGCCTACCAAGGAGCGAAAATGGGCTGGAAGCGCTTCTTCGATACGCTGGGCGGAGTGCTGGAGAAGGAGTCGGCGCAATGAGCGCGGCCACGAAAAGGGCGCTGGTGCGCTGGGCTCACATCCTTCTGGGCGTTCCGGTTATCGGCTATGTGTATACTCCGTTTGAGGCGCTTCCAGACTTCGCGCATCTGGTGCGCTACATCTATCTGCCGGCACTCGTGCTTGCGGGACTGTGGATGTGGAAAGGCCATGCCATCAAGCGCATTCTGACCGGGAGAACAGCATGAAGCAAACGGGCGCGGAAGACGACACGCCAGCCTCGCGCCAGATCGACCAGAAATTGGCGAGCCTGGGCGACTGGCGCGGCCCTGAGCCGGATGCGCGCCCTGATCCATGAAGCCTTGCCCGACGTGGTGGAGGAAGTGAAGTGGATGGGGACGCCGGTGTGGTCGCACAACGGCATCGTCTGCACCGGCGAAAGCTATAAGGCCTGGGTCAAGCTGACGTTCCTGAAAGGCGCATCGCTGGACGATCCAGCAGGCCTGTTCAATTCCAGCCTGGATGGCAATGCGCGCCGGGCCATCGATATCCGTGAAGGCGAGGAGGTCGATGCCCAGGCTTTCAAGGCGCTGATCAAGGCCGCGGCGGCCTTGAACTCGGAGTCCAAGGCCGGCAAGCGCCGGGCCAAGGTCGAGGCGTAGGTCAGCGAGTTATTGTGAAGGCTTCGGCAGTGTCGCCCACGGCCGGCAGGCAACCCAGGCTTTCGAGCGTGCGCTCCAGGGCCAGTTCCAGCGGCGTGCTGGGTTCCCGGCCCAGCACCTGCCGCAGGCGCTGATTCTCCATGCGCACTTCCTGCTGCCATAGATAGCGCATTTCCAGCATTTCGCGCAGCGTTTCATTGAAGGGTGCAACCAGGCGGATCATCCACCAGGGGAAAGCCTTCAGCTTGGGCTTGCGGGCGCCGCGCGCTTTAACCACGCGCTGGATGGCGAGGCCAAACTGCGTACCGTCGCTATCCCAGTAACCCGCCATATGGAAGCTGGCGAAGGCAGGCAACTTATCACGCACTGCCAGCAGGGCCAGCATGGTCGCCGCCACATCCGGCAGGTAGGCATATTGGTGGCCGACGCCCGGCGCCGCAGGCAGTTTCACCTCGGCCGGCACCTCGCCGGGACGGACCATGCCTTGCGACAGCCAGTTATTCCGCGCTCCTGGACCGAAGAAGTCGCCGGCCCGCACGACGATCACGCGCATTGCGCCGCTGTCGGCCGCGTTCCGCAGGCGCTTTTCCAGCTCAACGCGGATCTTGCCTTTGCGCGTGACAGGCTGCTGCGGCGTGTCTTCATGCAGCAGCGGGAAAGCGTCCGGCCCGAAGTTATAGACGGTACCTGGCAGCACGACCGTGGCGTCATGCGCCTGCGCAGCGGCGATGGTGTTGTCGAGCATGGGCAGAACCAGCTCGCCCCAGCCGCGATAACCGGGCGGGTTCACCGCATGCACGATCACGCTGCAGCCGGCTGCCGCCTGGACCACCGCCTGCGCGTCCAACGCATCACCCTCGATCCATTCCACGCCACCGCTTTCGCGGCGTGGCACGCCCAGGCCGCGTTTCAAGGCGCGCACCTGCCAGCCCTGCGCCAGCAGCTGTCTCACCATTTCACCACCGATACCGCCGCTGGCGCCAAGCACCAGTACTTTTTCCTGAACCGTCATTTTTGCCTCCCTTGTGTTGACCATGGAAGCGATTATGGGCAAACTTGTGCTAATTGAAAATTCACTAAATACTTACCGTTGCTATACAAATTTGTATGAGTTCATCCATCCCTTGGGATCTTTACCGGACCTTCCTGCATGTGTTGAACGCGCAATCGCTATCCGGCGCCGCGCGCTCGCTTGGCCTGACGCAGCCCACTGTCGGCCGCCACGTATCGGAACTGGAGCAGGGCTTGGGCCTGGTCCTGTTCACACGCTCGCAGGCCGGCTTGCAAGCGACCGACGCGGCGCTGCTGTTACGTTCGCAGCTGGAGGAAATGCAGCATCTGGCCGCCTCGATCGAGCGCAGTGCCCACGGCCATCAGGAAGTGCGCGGTGCAGTGCGCATTTCGGCAAGCGAGGTGGTTGGGGTGGAGATTCTGCCTGCCATCCTGGCGCCGTTGCACGCGGCGCATCCTGGCCTCGCCATTGAGCTGGTGCTGAGCGATGCGGTGCAAGACCTGGTTGGACGCGAAGTCGATATCGCCGTGCGCATGACCCGTCCGCAGCAGGATGTGCTCCTGGCGCAGCGCATCGGCGATCTTACGCTTGGCCTGTTTGCGCATAGGGACTATTTGGCCCGACGGGGAGAACCCAAAAAGATGGCGGACCTGGATCGCCACAGCCTGATTGGCTTCGATGTGGAAACGGCCTTTCTGCGCGCAGCCCGCTCCGGCCTTGGCGCATGGTCGCGCGAAAAATTCGCCTACCGCTGCGACAGCAATCTGGCGCAAATGGCCCTGGTCCGCGCTGCTGCGGGGATCGGCGTCTACCAGGCGGGCCTGGCCTCGCGCGACGGCAATCTGCTGCGGGTGCTGCCCAAGTTAGTGAATATGCCGATGACGACCTGGGTAGCCATGCATGCCGACCTACGCGACAGCGCGCGTTGCCGCACCGTTTTCGACGCGCTGGTCAAGGGCATGCGCGCCGCCATGGCTTAAAGCTCAACCACAAGAGCATGCCAGGGATCTGCAACGCCAGGATAACGCCGAAAGCATATTGATAGGCCGGCGCCGGATATGCGCCATGCTCCGGCGTCCACAGATTGATGATGAGGCCCATGCCCCATTGCACCACAAAAGCCAGCAGGAAAACCAGCAGGTTGAAGGAAGTGCTGACGCGGCCCGTCAGATGAGAAGGCACGCTTTGCGCGACGATGGCGTAATTCATGGTCGTCGCCGTACCGAAGAAGCTGAAACCAACGGCTGCCACATAGGGGTTCAGGTTCACACCGCCGGCCATCATCAGCTGCACCGTGATAAAGACCCAGATGCCGCAGCCGCATACCAGCAGCGGCTTGACACCGAACTTGCCCAGATAATCGGTCAGCCAGCCAAAAAACAGGGAGCCGGCCACCATGGCCATGGCGCCCGCCAGCAGCACATTGGCCACCTCGGGCCGGCCGAGATGGGCCATATCGCGCAGCCAGGAACCCATCCACAGGCTTTGCACCGCCATATAGGTAGCGTGGGCCACGATGGAATACAGCGCCAGGCGCCAGAACGACCAGGAAGAATACAGGTCGCGCACGGCAGCCGCCATATCGCGCAGCTTGCTGGGCTGCTTGCGGCCATGTTCCGGCACCACGAAGTAAATAATGGCGCTGACCAGCAGCGTGCCAATGGCCAGCGCCACGAAGGCACCGCGCCATTGCGTGTATTGCAGCGCGGCCTGCAAAGGAGTGGTGGATGCCATCGCGCCCATGCCGCCGACCGACAGCAGCAGCGCCGTGGCCAGGGGCAGGCGCTCAGGAGGTAGCCAGAGCGAGCTGGCCTTGATCGACGCCATCAGCGAGCCTGCCACGCCCAGGCCGATCAGACCGCGTGCCAGCACCAGCTGCTCCACGCTGTGCGCCTGCGCGAACAGCACGGCGCCGCCTGCGGCCAGCAACAGCATCGGCGCCTGTACGCGGCGCGGTCCATAGCGGTCGAGCGCCACGCCGATGGGCAGCTGGGCCGCCGCGAAGGTCAGGAAATAGGCGCCGGTGAGCAGGCCGATGCTATCGGCAGCCAGTCCCAGGTCGCGCGCCAGATCCGGATAAACGACGGCATTGATCACGCGGTACAGATAGGAGGTGAAATGGCCCAGGGCAAAGGGCAGCAGGACAGTCGCCAGCAAGGTGCCTAAACTGCCACCTTTGCCGTTAGCCAGTGCGGAAGCGGGAGATTGCGTGTTATTCATGGTGATGCCGGATGCCGATAGAACTCATTAGTATATTGAGAAATTATTAATTTTGCTGGGAGTGCTTCAAATCCCGGAAACTTTCGCGCCTGGCGCAGCTGAAATGCACTACCATCCTCAACTTTTCGGCGCAGCTACAGCAGCTATTGATGATTTTTCGCGCAACCCAAGCCTTGCTTTTCCTGCTTTTGCTCATTGGGCATCCAGGCAGTTTCGCCGCGGCGCCACGGCCGCTGCTCAGCGACTACACCCACACGGCTTGGACCGAAGTGGATGGCGCGCCGGCCGGCGTGACCAAGTTTGCGCAAGGTGCCGACGGCTGGCTATGGATCGCCACGCCAACTGGCTTGTACCGCTTTGACGGTGCGCGTTTCGAGCACACCGACAAGGTCTACGGCCAGCCGCTTTACTCCAGCAATATCATGGCACTGACCACGGCGCCGGATGGCGCGCTCTGGGTCGGTTATCGCGTTGGCGGCGTGTCCGTATTCAGGAAGGAGGGCGCGCAGACCTATATGGAAAGCGGCGGCTTGCGGCCGGTCGGCGCCATGCACATCGAGGCGGCGCCGGACGGCGCGATCTGGGTCGCCATGCGCGATGGCGTGGCGGTTCTGGCTCCGGGCGGCAAGCGTTTCCAATATCTGGGGCCGGAATCCGGACTGCCGGCCCTGGGCGTGTTCCAGATCCTGTTTGCCCGCGATGGCACGACGTGGATTGGAACGAACACGGGGGCTTATTTCCGGCGGCCGGGCGAAAACCGCTTCGGCCAGGCCTGGCCGCGCAAGACCCTGGTTTGGCTGTGCGAAGCACCGGACGGCAGCATCTGGGGCAATGATTTTGAGCGCGGCTATTACCGGGTTCATACCACGCCACCGCCCGCTGGCCAGACGCAAAAGCCCGAACTAGAAGGCATCGGCATGTACTTCGACCGGCAGGGGACGATGTGGATGATGCACGCCGAGAGCCTGGAGCGCAAAGTCGCGCCGGCCACGTCCCGGACGCCGGAACAAAGCCTGTCGACGCTGAACGGCATCAGCGGCCCGATGCTGGGCGCCATTCGGCAGGACCGCGAGGGAAATCTCTGGCTGGGAACCTCGCGCGGGATCGACCGGCTGCGCCTGAACCGCCTGCAAACCCTGCCGGTCGCCAGACGGCTGGAATATCCGGCCCTGGTGAAGGGGCCATCCGGCGATATCTGGGTAGGCGATTATGCTGGCGACCTTTGGAGCTATAGTCCCGGCCAGCCGCCGCGGCGCGAAGTCCCGGGACGTCTGACGGCCAGCTACACGGCGCCGGACGGCACGCTATGGCTGGGCGGAATGGAAGGCGTGCTGCGCCGCGATCCCGATGGCCGCCTGACGCAGATCCGCTTTCCGGATGAAGTGAAAGGGCTGCGCGTCCACGCCCTGCAGCTGGGTATGGACGGTGCGCTATGGGCCTCCTTCTCCGCCGGCAAAGGCGTGTACAAGCTGCTTGAGGGGGAATGGATCAAGTCAGGCGGACTGCAAGGCATCCCCGATCTGCTGACCACCTCCATGGCGCGCGACAGCGCGGGAAATATATGGATGGCGCATCCCAGCAGCCGGATTACCATCGTCGGTGATCGCAAGGTGAGCGCTCTTGGCCCGGACCAGGGCCTGCAACTGGGGACTATCCTGCATCTGCATGCCGATAATCGGACCATGTGGGCCGGCGGGGAGGGCGGCGTTGCCTTGTATCGCAATGGCCGCTTCGCCACCCTGCACGGCGAGCGCAATGAACGCTTTCGCGGCGTCTCGGGCATCGTACGCCTGCCCGGTGGCGACCTATGGCTGCATGGTGCGGACGGCCTATACCGCATCGTCGCCGCCGATCTGGATGGGTGGCTCAAAGATGGAACGAACGCCGTGCCGTTCGAGCGCTTCAACGCGCAGGATGGAATGCAGGGCCGCGCACCGCAATTAAGGCCCGTGCCGTCGCTAATGCGCTCCCGCGACGGCGTGTTGTGGTACGCGACAACGGGTTCGGTCGGCAGCATCGATCCGGCCAATATCCTGCGCAATCCGCTGCCGCCCCCAGTGGAAGTATTGGGCGTGCAGTCCGATGGCGCACGCTATGCAATTCCGCAAGGCCGCGCGCTAGGACTACCGCAGGGAACGCGGAACGTTCAGATCGATTTCACGGCGTTGAGCCTGTCGATACCCGAACGGGTACGCCTGCGCTACCGGCTGGCGGGCCTGGATCAGGCGTGGCAGGAAGCGGCGGGGCGGCGCCAGGCGTATTACACCAATCTGGTGCCGGGCAAGTATCGCTTCGAAGTTATGGCGTCGAACGAGGACAATCTTTGGAATACGAAGGGGGCGGCGCTGGAGATGGATATTCCGCCGACATTCGTGCAGAGCGGCTGGTTCAAGCTGCTGCTGGCGGCGGCCGGCCTGCTGCTGTTGTATGCCGCTTATGCGCTGCGGATTCGCTACCTCACGCAAAGGATGCAGGAACGCCTGCATGAACGGCTGGCGGAACGTTCGCGCATTGCGCGGGCCTTGCACGATACCCTGCTGCAAAGCATGCAGTCCCTATTGATATCCTTCGACGCGCACAGCCGGCATTTGAAGGAAGGCACACAGGAACGAACGCGCCTGGACCAGACGCTGAATCTGGCCGAACAATTACTGGTGGAAGGGCGCGACCAGATTATGGACTTGCGCGCATCGGCCGGGCCGGAAACGCTGGAACTGACCCTGGAGCAGTTCGGCAAAGGGTTGGCTGCGCATCGTCCGCATGCGTTTGCAATGCGGGTGAAGGGCAAGCCCAGGCAGTTGCGGCCAGCAGCGCATGAAGAGATTTACGCCATTGCGCGCGAAGCGCTGTTCAATGCCTCGCGCTATGCGGACGCCAGCCGTATCGAAGTCGAACTGGAATACGGCGACAGCGCCTTCCGCCTGCGCATCCGCGATGACGGGCGGGGACTGGACGAATCCGTGGCCCTGACGGGCCAGCGGCCGGGCCACTGGGGATTGCCGGGCATGCGCGAGCGTGCCAAGGGCATCGGTGCCGGCCTGGAAATCGGCAGCAAAGCGGAAGAGGGCACGGTAATCACCGTGACCGTACCCGCCAGGAAGGCTTACTGAATCGAGGCAGGCCTCAAGCCGTCTTGCCGCCTGTGGCGCTTTGCTGCGCATGCCAGCGGCGATAGCGTTTGGTCAGGCCGCGCGCCCGCCACTGGTCGGCGATCAAGGTAAACAGCGGCGAATAGCTGGCGAGCGCCAAATCGCCAGTACCCAGCGCACGCAAGCGGCGCTTGACCAGCGCCATCTGGGTCAGCGCCACCAGTACCTTGTCCTTCCAGGTCACGGCCGGCATCAGGGCTGCCGGTTCGCGGCCCTCACGCCACTGCTGCGGCAAGTCCGGCGCCACCGCCAGCGCGGTGGCGATGCCGGCCAGCGCGACGCCGCTGTCCAGGACTTGCTGGGCCACGGCCTTGCGGCTGATGCCGCCCGTGGTCATGAGCGGCATGCTGGCCACCGCCGCCAGCTGGCGTGCAAACTCCAGAAAATAGGCTTCGCGCGCCAGCGTGCGACCGTCGGCGGCGCGGCCCTGCATGGCGGGGCTTTCATAACTGCCGCCGGACAGCTCGACCAGATCGACCGCCAGCCGGTTCAAGTGCTGCAGGACTTGTTTGGCATCGTCCTCGGAAAAGCCGCCGCGCTGGAAGTCGGCCGAGTTCAGTTTTACCGCAACGCCGAATCCGGGCGAGACGCGCTGGCGTATCGCGCTCACCACCGCCAGCAGCAGGCGGGCACGATTTTCCAGGCTGCCGCCCCATGCGTCGCGGCGCAGGTTGGCCAGGGGCGACAGGAATTGCGACAGCAGATAGCCGTGCGCCGCATGAATCTGCACGCCGTTGAAACCGGCTTGCTCTGCCGCGTGGGCCGTGGCGGCAAAGCGCGCGATCACCTCTTCGATCTGGGCTTCGCTCATCGCCACCGGCGGGGCAAACAGCTTGCTGTGCTTGCCCATCTCCAGCGCGACCGCCGATGGCGCCCAGGCATTGCCGCCCATATCGGCCAGCACCTGGCGCCCGGGATGGCTGATCTGCATCCACACCTGGGCGCCGCGGCTGCGCGCCGCCTTGGCCCATTGGACGAAGGGTTCCAGCGGCGTCCGCGCCTCCAGCACCACGGCGCCGGGGCCAGTCAGCGCGCGGTGGTCGATCATCACATTGCCGGTAATGAGCAAACCAGCGCCGCCATCGGCCCATTGCCGGTACAGGCGATGCAGGGCTGGCCCGGGAATCTGACCGGCATCGGCCATGTTTTCTTCCATCGCGGCCTTGGCCAGGCGGTTGGGGAGGGTGCTGCCATTGGGTAGCGTCAACGGTGAAAACATTTGGGCCGGCATGATAATCAGCGCTCCTTCTGTGGAAATAAGCTATGCTAAGCTTAAAGCCAACTTGAAGGTCAAGCGAAATGAAGATAGGGGAATTGGCGGAACGTTCGGGCCTGGCCGCCTCGGCCATCCGATACTATGAACAGTCCGGTCTGCTGCCCAAGCCCGAGCGCGGCATCAACGGTTATCGGCATTATGACGAGAGCACTTTAAAGCGCCTGCACGTGATCCAGGTTGCGCAGAATTTGGGGTTTTCGCTGGATGCGGTGCGCGTCGTGATGGCCAAGGAAGGCAGTGAGTTCCAGGAAGACATGATGCGCAATCTCGATCAGCGCCTGGGCGAGATCGAGCAGATGATGGCGGCGCTGCGCGAACAGCGCGATGAGCTGGTGAACGTGAAGCAGCGCTTGCGGGCCATCTGGGCGGAGGGGGATTGTCTGCGCGGCAGCGACTTCGTATAGACAGGACGGCCGGGTGGGCGCGTCAACAGCCTTTGCCGCGTGGCTAAAAACCCGGATAATAGTGCCCAATTCATTTTTGAGCACTATTTTGGAACATCCTCATGGAAATTAAGGTCAACTTTCTCGATAAGCTTCGTCTTGAGGCCAAGTTCGACGACTTCACGGTGATCGCCGACCAGCCCATCCGCTACAAGGGCGATGGCTCGGCGCCCGGTCCGTTCGATTACTTCCTGGCTTCATCGGCCTTGTGCGCGGCTTATTTCGTGAAGTTGTATTGCGTAACTCGCAATATTCCGACCGAAAACATCCGTCTGTCGCAGAACAATATTGTCGATCCGGAAAACCGTTATCAGCAGATTTTCAAGATTCAAGTCGAACTGCCGGCCGATATCTCTGCCAAGGACCGCGAAGGCATTCTGCGCTCCATCGACCGCTGCACCGTGAAAAAAGTGGTGCAGACCGGGCCTGAGTTCATTATTGAAGAGGTCGAGAACCTGGACGCCGACGCCCAGGCGCTGCTGACCATGAGCCCATCCGCCGAGGCGAGCACCTATATCCTGGGCAAGGATCTGCCGCTGGAGCAGACCATCGCCAATATGTCGGGACTGCTGGCGGGCCTGGGCATCAAGATTGAAATCGCCTCGTGGCGCAATATCATTCCCAATGTGTGGTCGCTGCACATCCGCGATGCGCACTCGCCGATGTGCTTCACCAACGGCAAGGGCGCGACCAAGGAAAGCGCTTTGGCATCGGCGCTGGGCGAGTATATCGAGCGGCTGAGCTGCAACCACTTCTATGCCGGCGAATTCTGGGGTGAAGACATCGCCAACGCGGCGTTTGTGCATTACCCGAACGAGCGCTGGTTCAAGCCTGGTCCTAAAGATGCGCTGCCGGCTGAAATCCTGGATGAATACAGCCGCGAAGTCTACGATCCCGATGGCGAATTGCGCGGTTCGCATCTGTACGACACCAACTCCGGCAATGTGGAGCGCGGCATCTGCTCGCTGCCGTATGTACGCCAGTCGGACGGCGAGGTAGTATATTTCCCTTCCAATCTGATCGAAAACCTGTTCGTCAGCAATGGCATGAGTGCCGGTAATACGCTGGTCGAAGCGCAGGTGCAATGCCTGTCCGAGATTTTCGAAAGGGCGGTGAAACGCGAAATTCTGGAAGGTGAAATCGCCTTGCCGGATGTGCCGCAGGAAGTGCTGGCGAAATACCCTAGCATTCTGGCCGGCATTCACGGTCTGGAAGAGCAGGGCTTCCCGGTGCTGGTCAAGGATGCGTCGCTGGGCGGTGTCTACCCCGTGATGTGCGTGACCTTGATGAATCCGCGGACTGGCGGCGTATTTGCCTCGTTCGGCGCGCATCCAAGCTTTGAAGTGGCGCTGGAACGCAGCCTGACGGAATTGCTGCAAGGCCGCAGTTTTGAAGGTCTGAACGATCTGCCGCGGCCTACCTTCGTCAGCAACGCCGTGACCGAGCCGAATAACTTCGTCGAACACTTCATCGATTCCAGCGGCATCGTGTCGTGGCGCTTCTTCAGCGCCAAAGCCGATTACGATTTCGTTGAGTGGGATTTTTCCGGCCAGGGCGAAGACTCGAATGCCGAGGAAGCCGCAACCCTGTTCGACATTCTCAAAGACATGGGCAAAGAAGTCTATATGGCGGTGTATGACGAATTGGGCGCCACCGCCTGCCGTATCCTGGTGCCGGGCTATTCGGAGGTTTATCCGGTAGAAGACCTGATCTGGGATAACACCAATAAGGCGCTGCTGTTCCGCTCCGATATCCTGAACCTGCATCGCCTGGACGATGAGAGTCTGGAATCGCTGCTGGAGCGCCTGGAAAACAATGAGCTGGATGAATACAGCGACATCGCCACCTTGATCGGCATCGAGTTCGACGAAAATACGGATTGGGGCCAGCTGACGGTTCTGGAACTGAAACTGCTGATTCATCTCGCCCTGGAACAGTTTGAAGAGGCGCATGAACTGGTGGGCGCCTTCCTGCAATACAACGACAACTCAGTCGAACGCGGATTGTTTTACCAGGCATTGAATGTGGTGCTGGAGGTGATACTGGATGACGATCTGGAACTGGATGATTACGTCGTCAGTTTCCGCCGGATGTTCGGCGATGCGCGGATGGATGCGGTGATCGGCTCGGTGGAAGGCAATGTGCGCTTCCACGGCTTGACGCCAACCAGCATGAAACTGGAAGGGCTGGACAGGCACCAGCGCAAAATCGACAGCTACAAGAAACTGCACGTGGCACGGGCCAAGGCTGCGGCGTCCCGCTAAGGCGATGAAATATGGCCGGGCAGGGGCCCGGCCATTCAAAGAAGACCTCCAATGAATATGAATCCTAAGCTGCTGTCGAACGAAGAATATCGGGAAACGCTGTATCCGAACATGGTCAATGTAACGGAGAATGCAGAGGAGGTCGTGGACCTGTGGGCCTACGCGGATCAGGTTATTGAAGACGCATATCACAGCTGCACGGCATGGGAGTGGAGGGTCGGTCATATTTACGAGACGCCCGACGCAAAATATCAGCATATTGGCATTCCAGTCCCAAAGGACGACACCTATCTGGTGGTTATAGCGAACAAGCAGGAACGGAATGTCGTAGGACATTACGTACTCGAACTTGGCGCGTAAGATCAGACGCCGGGAACGCATCCAAAAGCCGGAATCGGCCAATCATTTCAGTCGAGATTACTCCTTATATTGTCGAGTTAAATAACTGTATAGAATACTGTATAATTCACTGTTCATATAAACAGTATTTATGCTTTATTCTCGATGAAAAAGTTTGCACTGATCGACCTGGAGCCAGCCACGGCGGCCAGCTTTGGCGAAGGCGAGCGGCGCCAGGGCAATTTGACCGGCCTGCGCGATATTGCCGACGACGCTATCACGGACGCTTTGACGGATAGCGAAATCGCCCGGGAATTCATTGGCCACGGCGAACTCGGCCCCAAATCGATCGCCAATACACAAAAAGAGCTGTTTCGTTTCCTAACCTGGTGCCGTGAAGAAGCCGGCAAAACGCTGCGCATGCTGACCGTGGCCGACTTGAATGCCTACAAGGATTTTCTGAAAGAGCCGCCAGCGGACTGGATTTCAAGCACCAAATGGCCGCGCAGCGATCCGCGTTACCGGCCATTCAGCGGGCCGCTGTCCGACGCCAGCCGGCGCCAGGCCATGATCGCCGTCAAGGGTCTGATGGCATTTGCCGAACAGACCGGCTATTTGCGGCGCGATCCCGGCGCCTTGGTCAAGAACGTCAAAATGCCGCACGTAAAGCGTGTGACGCGCTACTTGACCCAGCAGGCAATCTCCCTAGCCTTGGAAACGGTCGGCCAACGCGCCGCCACCACGCCAGCCGCTTTGCGCCAACGTGCGCGCGACCGTTTTCTGCTGCTGGCCTACGCTCACACCGGTGCCAGGCTCAACGAAATTGTCAGCGCCGATATGGGCGCTCTGTACACCGAAGGCAATGGCCGCTGGTGGCTGGACGTCATGGGCAAAGGCGGCAAACCACGGCGCCTGCCGGTTCCAGCCGATTTGCTCGACGCCTACCGGCTGTATCGCCAAGCGTTTGAACTGCTGCCGCAAACCGTGCGTGCGGATACCACGCCGCTGGTCCTGTCGAGCCGAAGCAGAACGCCAGTACGAATTTCCGATGAGGCGGCGTCGGATGCCTTGAAGGCCGTGTTCAGCGAAGCGGCAAGCGCCGCGGCCGCGCTGGGCGATGCGGATACGGCGGCCACATTGCGGCAAGCGTCGACGCACTGGCTGCGTCACAGCATGCTGACCAACCACGCGAACAACGGCGTGCAGCTGAAGACGCTGCAGGAAACCGCCGGCCACGCCAGCATCGCTACAACGGCGGCTTATCTACACAAAACCGACAATGAGCGGCACGACGAGATCCTGGCATCCGTCAGTGGCAAAAACATCGTTTGAGATGCTTGGCTCAGAAATACGAATATTCGCATAATTTATATTATGTAAAACCACGACCCAAGTTAGAAATGTTCATCGCGGCACGCAGCGCCTCAACGCAAAGACAGCGCGCAGCGCGTTAAAGACCCCGGACTTAAAGATGGTATCCAACGGCGCCGTCGACAGCAATTGGCGAGCCAAGACGGCCACGTATTCCTGTAGTTCGCCTGCAGATCGAGCGAGCGGCTTCGTCATGGTGTGTCTTTAAATGCTAGCCGCTGATATTCAGTCAAAGCTTGGCGGGCACGGTCCGTAAATTCTCGCATGTGTGCGGTGGCATGGTCCGGCATCAGTCGCCGGTCCGCGCCGCTCAGCTTATTACGAAGGCCAAGCGAAATTTCTAGCTGTACGCCGGCGTCCCGGGCTCTGTTACAAATATTACCGTGGCTACTCCCCTGCAAATGTGCCGGTCCAACATCGGTTGCACCGAATTTGGCAAGCGCCGCCAGCATGAGTGCCTTGGCCTGAGTGTTGCGGCCGCCGACAATCACAAACTCCTCATCGCCGCTGGCACCGTGGACACCGATGGCCAAGCTGGAGCGTGCGACGATGTCCCGGCCGCGTAGCTCATCAAAATGTTCGCTGGTCACATGCAGGCGACCATTTCCCCGGGCGGAGCAACCTTCAAAGAGGTACAGCGCATGCTCTTCCAGCGCAATCCCCGTTGCGATGTCAGACGTGTAGGCTTCGATCTTGCCGCCGTGCGGCGCCACAATGACGATGCCCGAGCGCCCTTCTTTGACCACGATGCGAAAGTCTCGACCTTCTACCTCATGGGCCGCCAGCTCCGCATAATTCCTGTAGGTGTCGGTCATCTACGCCGCTCCAGCGTCAGGCGTGATGGGCTCCAGCTGGCTGGCGATGAATGGGAATTCCTGCCTGCAGAACGCCTCGATCTGCCTGCGCAGGATGACGTCGCCCTCGGTGTGGGTACCCAAGGATAGATAGTAATTGGCGCCCTCGTGCACGCCAAAGATGATCCATTCGCCGGTCAGCGCCTGCTGTTCCTGCAGGCGCTCCCAGGTGCCGCGTACCGCGTCGTCTGCAATGGCCGCCACGTGGGCTGCCTCAAAATAGCGCACGTCACCACTGGCGTCCGCATCCTCCACCATCTTTTTTAAGATTGGGATACCGTGCTGTCGGATCCCGCGCCGCACGTTGAGCGCCATTGAGGCCAAGCCATCCTGCAAATAATGTTTGTGCCATAGGCCACGCAGGGCGGGGTTTCGTTCGAATCGGGTGGGCGGCTTGAGGCGACTTGGCGGGCCTGCGCCCTCCAGGGCGGCGATTTCGTGAACCACTTTGACTGGATTGAGCGTACCAGCGGTCGTGCCCGCGTAGAGCTGGAGCAGCAAAAGTGCGCTCACGCGCCCAGGCGCGGCATGTTCCAGACCGGTCATAGCGGAGAACCGCGCAAGTTCGGGCTTCATGTCCGTACCGTCATCCCGGGTTAGTTGCCAATGCCCAAGGATATCCGGTGCAGGCTGAGTGTGCATAAGAGGCTACCTCATGAAAATGTCCAACCGGTCGGAACATCGCTGCTGAAACTCAGGTGAATCTATCATAACAAAGGTGCCACCGGCAGCGGACACTGCCGCCCCGCCATCTGAATTCGCCCCCTACTGCATATGCCATCGAGCGCAAGCCGCCGGCCGATACCCGTTCGCAGGCAAGGAAGATGGCGCTCCTCGAAATCGCCCTGCGCCCCCCCTCCCTCCCTGGCACCGCAGCGGCATGCCAATGCGCAGACAGAAATGACTAGGGAGCGGCTTCGGGCAAGCATAGCCCCCGCAGTTGCTGGCCTCTGGTGAAAAAGCTCACCTTATGGGACCGATCTGAGCGGTTTTCGATCGATTAATTTCGCACGACGGATGATGCAATTAATGAAATTTGCGCATAATACCGTAAAGACGGTAATTTCATGCTTGGATGGACACACTTCATACGAAGGAGGTCGGTTTGGCGCAGCGAAAGAAATGGAACATCGAAAAAAAAGAGCGGCTCTTTAAGGTCGCTGCGCGGTATGCCGACGCTCTCGCGGCAGCCCCGTATGTCATTGATGAAAACACGGAAGTAATCCGCAATATCCACGCTGCTTTCAATGACAGCGGCTCCGACCCTAGGGCCGTTCTGTTTCAGCTGGAGAAGATGAAGTTCGTAAAGACAAAGGGCGACAGCCGAAAATTGGGCATTTTCTATCGTCAAGATCCTCATTTTCGGGTAGAAGACCTCACGATCTGCGTCGACTACGCCGACGCAAGTCAGGATGAGTTGAACACCCTCGTCGCCAGCCTTCCTGGGCACTACGCCGCCGGGTGCACTGATGTCGCTGACCTGTGCACGCGTTTGCACGCCGCCGGCGGGCGCACAGAACTCAATTACAAAAAGATTCTGTTTCACAACGGCATCGCCGAACTCTCTGCAGACGGGCGGGCACGCTTGACGCCTTCTCACGCCTCCGGCATTCCTCTGCCGCTGACACGTTGGACACAGGAGCGCGAAGCACCGAAACACATTCTGGCAGAAATCTATACGTATCGTGGGCGGGCCGGGCGATACTACGACGCCCTCGACCATCCCTTGCCTGCGCTCATTCGCTCGACCGATGGCACCGGTTTCGGTAAGAGCTATGCGGTCGTGGCCCGCTATCTCGACAGTGTTAAACAAAAAGAGCCTAACGTAAAACATCGCAATCTCTTATTCATCACGCCGCAGAAGACGCAGATCGATATTGATAGAGGCTTGCTCGACCAAGCCAGATTGATGGGGGTACCCTGCCTGCCGATGCTGTCGCGTCAGGATATTGCCGATCCACAGTTTATCGATTGGGTGACCAAAGAGTCCAATAGGGACAAATATCAGCGCTGGAGCAAGGAGGGCCGGGGCGCGCACGACTTGCAGGACCATCTGGAGCGGCTGTGCGCCACGCTGGAGCAGATTGAAGTGACGAGTAAGCAGCTTGCCGACGAATCATCCTATGCTGAAGAGCCGCATCTGCGGCATCAGCTCCTGCAACTGCGCAACCGGTTCCTGCGCATTCTTGAGGATACTGCCCTCGCTGCACTCAACCAGAACGGCAGCCATACGTCAATTGGGGAGCTCAGCAGGAGAAACGGCAGGTACGATGCCCTGCGACTGGAAATCATCAGCAGAGTTCTCCCTTTGGAACGCTCGCTGCACGAACCATGTATCTTGCTGGCCACGACGAAGAAGTTCGACAGGCAAATGCCCGTGCTGCGCAAAGGAAGAAGCGGCGGCTATACGATCAAACTGGCGGATCTCTACGAGCTCATTGGGGGATGCCAGCACGCGCCCGGACTGATCACCAGTGCCGCCGTTGCCCTGGCCGAGCCCGCACAGAGGGCGTTTCTGCGCGAGCAGATGTTTGTTGAGGATCCGGACAGCATGTTCAGGGCCGCCAAGGTGGCATTTACTGTTGCAATCGACGAGGAACATGAGGCCTACAAGATTCTCTCGGGGGACCGCAAAATATCGCTGCTCGACGCCAAATCAAACTTGCCGCATGTGCTCTCCACAGTGTGTCGAGTATATAAGTCCATTGGCGGCGGTAACGCCAAGATCGGAATGGATAGACCACTGTACGAGGTCGCTCGCGCCTTTTTTGACCGCATGGAAGAATTGCTGCGGGAAAAGTGCGAACTCTCTCCAGGCCAGACGTTGCTGTCGTTAATCTCATTATTCGAGTCGAACATCGGCCACGTCCAGATCGATAAGCGCGAAGTCGAACAGGTCATCAACGTAACTCGCAATGTTTTCAATTTCACGCCAAAGCGGTTTTTCAACGAGGGCGCACTGAAAAAACTGCGCATGCGAAGCTGCGACGGTAATACGTACTGCCAGATCTATTTCGGCAATGAGGAGGATACGGACCCGACGCTGCACGACTTATTCCAGCTTATCATGGCCCTCCTTTCAGCTGCTTCCGAGGTAAAAGGTGAGGATTTTCTGCGGATGCTGGGCTCGAAAGAGAGTGGCAGCCAAAATGCCTTGCTGGGGGACTTCATTAAGCGCGCCCGCAAACAAGTTGAAGATGTTCAATATTTGTTCGACCGGAGCGTGGACGAAGACCAGGTGGTCAATAAATTTTTTACTTACTTCCAGCCCAAAACGGTGTTCTCAATCGTTCCTCGCGAAACCGTCTACTTTAACGATGTCAGGCTGCGGGACTATGTCTATGCCGACTTTCGCATGGATCTCTTGCTAGAACTGCCAGAGGTATCACTCATGCGCATGGCGCATAATACTCTCAATGCGGTGTATTGCTTGAGCGCGACGACGGGTTTTCACTCCGTCTATAACGGCAATTACAACTACAACGTTCTGCGTTATTACGGCGAGCTCGGAAACGACACGCTGGGATACAAGGTGATCAGGCGCAGCGAGGACGACATTCTAGTTCTCAAGAATCTTCGTGACGCGCGCGCGGCAATCCGCAGCGTAACCTTCTCGTCTTTCCCATCGGATCGGCCGAGCATCATGGCAGGAGACGGCGCGAGCCACGTGGCGAAGCTGGTTAAAGACTGGGCAGCCAAACTTGACCCAAACAAGTACATGCGGCGCAATCCGTATCACCAGCGCGAACTCCTGCGGCAACTTGAAGCCATCATGCTCGCTTCGCATGACAAAAAGAACACCTTGGTGCTGTCGCTATCTGGTGGGCTGGGAAATCTGTTCCGCGACTTTTTGGACAAGAATCACGGCACAACCCGCCACCTGCGGCGTGTACAACCGGGCGTAGACGACATCTACGATTTTACGCCAATGGAGAACGGAGTAACGCTACGGCTGATTTTCTTCCATTCGCCCCTGGCGAAGCAGGTCAATGTCCGTGACTTTACCGAGCTTCACTCGGAAAGCCAGCGGCTGGTCATGGTGTCGTCGTATGTCAGCGCCGGCACCGGTCTCAATTATTTTGTCACCTACGAAGGTACGCCATTTCGCGAAGACTTTGCGCGCCTTGTTCTCGTGAATAGCCCTTTCTATAGCGAGGTAATCCAGCCAGATAAGGGCTTGAATTCTCTCGACAATTGGCTGACCCTGATGAAGTTTTATGCTGACAGCAAGCAGATCAAGTACCTTCGCGACTTCGATGTGAATCTCATCACCGGGGACAATTATGCAGTCTTGATGCGCGAGCACGATATGAGCCTGTTTAAGACGCTGATGCAGGCTCTGGGCCGGGTAGAACGGGCTGACAGCCTGCTTATCTCCGAAGTATTTATTTGCTCCGACCTGCTCGACATCGCGACGCTCCGATTCGAGCAACTAGGCCGGGCGAACAATGAGATCGTTCTTGGCTCGATGTCTCTGCTCAATACGAGCCTGCGCGACCATTGCCGGGGGCTGGCGAAGCAGCAGTCCTTTACGAGCGCGGCCGAACGTGCATCCTTCGAAAGAGACATCGCGGAACGTCAGGATCGGATTGAAGAGTTTTTCAGCAAATTCCTTCGCTCGGAAATTGTGCGTGCCCGTAACGGCAATCGTGAGGCAGCCGAGCTGAACGAGACCTTCCGGTCTATGGATTGTGTGTTCAAGCCGGAAAAATGGCTGTCGGATCTGAAGGGTCACGCGAGCGTTGCGAGTGATCGCTATCGATGTGCCACCATCGAGGACTTCTATATCCATCGTACTGGACACTTGGAGCATGTGACGCTCTGCGTTGACCAGGCGCGCGCGACGCTCACTGACATCGTCGGGGGCATCGCGTTGTACCGCCCAGAACGTCAAGTGCTGCCCTCCTTCGATAAAGACCTCGGTCCTGCGCAAGGTGATTTTTGGACCCGATACTGGAAACTGGTCGGTTACATGGACGAAGCATTCAAAGCGTATATCCCTCTACCCGCAATGCTGCCATTGATAAAAGGGAATGTCGGAGAATACTTGCTGGATGCTCTACTGGATCATTTGGAACAGCCTGCTCTTAGCGTGCAGATGGTCTTCGATAAGCTATCTCCGCGGTGCTACGAACTCTTCGACCGGTATGTAGAAGTGGACAATACGCTTATCTGTATCGACGCTAAATACTGGACTGCCATTTTTGACCGGGCAGAGCTTGCACAAGAGACCCATCAGGAAGCTCTGAGGAAGATGGTCTTTATTAGAGACTTGCTCGGGAAAAACTATGACGGGATCAAGTTTGTCTATCTCAACACTCGAGTCGAGAACAACCCTCTCAATCTGAGCCCAGAGGTCGACTGCGACGGTGCACACTACCTCAATCTAGTGCAGCGCGAAAACGGCTATGAAAAGAGCAAGGACAAGCAGTACGTATGCAACTTGACCAGCAGTCTCGTACTAAACCGTCGCCTGACTGACATGCTCTCCCCGGCAAGGAAAACGTCATGACAGTAACGACCAATACGCCTCAGAGTACTACCGACATGCCGCTGGCAAAGACGAACATGTGGCGCATCCCTTTGTCGGATGAGCTGCTGGTTGAAGCGCTGCTGCGGCCTAGCACAGGCCCGATTAACGTGGATTACTTGTGCCGTGAGATTAGCGAAACCAAGGGGGAGCCAAAAGATAAATACCACGCACGTGTGCATCGCGAGGGCGGCAAAATGATCCGTCAGCGACTTGGGCTGTCTGCGGACGCAGTCGTCGAATACGAGCTACTGCAGATGAAGCGACTGTGTTACTTCTTCTTCCTAGCCCCCGAGCGCAGGGAGCCAGAGGATGTGCTTCTACACCTCGCCGCCGCAGAGATACCCTTGCCGCGCTTGGCCCAGGCCCTGATCAGCCTTCACGTCAAACTTGATCTCCTGGCGCAGATGGACAAAGACTATGCGATTGCGAGCGTGCATCACAATGGCGCCCTTTACTTGGGTACTGATCTTTATCCATCCAAAAGGCAAGGCCGAGCACTGGTCGATACGTTCGAAACCCGCTTCTACTATTCTGGGAGCCGCGAACTCGTGTCGACGCTGCACAACCGAACATTCTTTGCGACCAGCGCGGCCATGCTGCAGGCTCCACTGGTCGATACCATCATGACGATTCACACCAGCCGCGGAAAGTACCTGTCTACGGAGCGGATTGACGCGCGTCGGTATGGGAAAAAGAAATTTATGCGCTTCCAGAGCGGCTACGCGAGCTGCCAGAACCATGCGCATACCCTGGTGGCCCGCAGTGTCGGCAGAGTCTTCGAAAAGCTAAAGATTGATGCCGCGCAGGAGACGTTTTGCGCCACCTCGGTATGGAACGATTTTGTCACTGCGGAAAATCAAACTGCCCTGGCCAGCACGATCATCGTCGACAACTATGGCCCCTACCCTTCCGATGAGGTCAAACGCGCCGTCTACGCGCAATTGCTTGAATCGTTCGGAACGTGCGAGATCGTCCCTGCTGCCTCCATCTGCAGCTACGGGACATTACGCGAATCTGCAAACTACTTGTTCATCAACAAAAAACTGGACGGCAAGAACGGTACAAGTATCGTCGATATGGCAACCGGCGAGCGCTACAACACCTTTTGGCAAGCCTACAAGGCGAATCTGGCCAGAGATAATTGCCAGTTTGATTTGTACACCCTGATGAAGATCGCTCATTTCGCGGGCCAACGACGGGTCGTTATGCAGGGCATCGATTTGCCGGAATTGCCGCACACGGTTAGCGAGGCGCCGGTCAGCCCCCACATTCTCCTCAAGGTCAGTAAGGAACTGTGGCTCAAGGAGGGCGTTCTGCGCCGACAGGCCATCACCGGGCTTAGTTCGATGGAAGATGGAGACTACACCATGGTCTATATCCGGCGACCCGACAACATGTTCTTTGCCTCTGTCGTGTCAAGTCAGTATGCCGCTGGTGTACTCTCGCTGCAGGATCAGAAAACGTATGATAGTGAGAGCGAACTGCTGTTCGCCTTTCCCATGTTAAAGCGGATGGCTAAGCTGCATGACGCCAGTTTTTATTTGGTGGACCCGGCGTCTGGAACGCTGTTGACCGCCTATACCAGCGCAGGGGTTCCTCAGATAATTGGCAACGTCCGCTTCGATAATGTGGAACGCTTCCAGGACCAGGGCGACTTCCTGCGCAAGCTCACCGCACCCGACGACAACCCGCTGCCCTACTACGTTAATCCAATCCAGGACCGTCAGTATCATCACATATTCCTGCAGGAGGCCCCTCCCTATCTTCGCTATTTTGTGTCGCCGAAGGGCAATCCTCAGTCAGTATTCGCGACGCAGTGTCGGACCTACAATATTCTGGTCTGGAACAGGCAAGGCGTGTTGGTACCGCCACTCAAGGAGCCGGTCACGAAAATGTTCCTGCGCAGCTTCACTGACGATATCGTACTCAATGGTCAAGTAAGCAAGTCATCGCTCCTGCTGAAAGCTGCCAAGCTCTACCTTGAAAACTAGGTAGCAAGCACTGCGAAACTGGAGCGGGATCATGCTGCGCGCGCGGAATTTACAAATATCGCATCGATGTCCGCCATCACACGGTCCCGGTAGGACGCGGCCAATTCGATGACTTGGACGCGATCGGCGCTTTTACTCGCCGCAGTTCTGCCGGGCAGGCCAAACATAGCAGCGATGGTCGGACGCGCAGCGCAACGGCCAAGCCAAGTCTTAACGATATTGTGCGCCAAGGTCGGCGTCATATCCAGATTGTGTTCGATGGCGATCAAGGAAAGCCACTTAACCACAATATGCGCTTTTAACCGTTTTTTTGCGGCCGTCAACATCGCACCGCGATAGGCTGGGGCCAGATGCTCCGCGGCTGCAACATCCGCCAAATATTCATCGACGCTATATTCCTGTAGTACACGTGGATCCCCCGAGGTTAGTCAACATGCTATGTGCGAACGTCAATAGCTAAGCCGCTGGCTGGGGCGAGATCGGATCTATTTAAGAGACTTTTGAGCGAGCGCCTTATGTTGTCGCGGAACGGGATCCGTCCGAACTTTCTTTCGTTGGACGATGAAAATTGGACTTAACGTACTCTTCAGTCTGAATCCGCCTCGGACTCCGTCCCAACCGGTTCACGTAAAATTACGCATAAGTCCAATGCAACTCTCTATAAATGATGCCTAGCAGTGCCAAAGCACTCTCAGCGTCGCCCTCCGTCAGTGGGCGTGTATCATTGTTCTGGCGTTCCGTGGTTTTGGCACGGGCATGTAGGCGTGCAAGTATACGGGCAGAATTGCCGATCACTTGTCTCTCAGCTTTATCGAAGGCGTTTGCCAACGCGCCCAAGTCTTTCGCCTTCTCAGCATTCAGGTCCAAGGAAAGTATAGCGTTCAAGGCAGCGGACGCTGCTTCTCTGCAGCGATCTACTACGCTGTCGGCGTCATCACGAAAAGCTGCGCGGGCGGCCTTTTCGTACTGTTCCATTACCAGAGCGGCGTAGGTTTGGGGTATGGCCTGTGTCATCAGTTCTGGCAAAACCCCGATACTTGCGCGCGTACGCATAGTGATCAATTCTTCGCCTGAAGCAAGTCGTTCAATGTCGAGGATAGTATGCATCGAAGGCCGGCTAACATCTCCGAGGACAAGAACGTAATCTCGGTAATTAAGCAGATCCGCCTCTGAAGCGAATCACGATTCAAAGGTCATTAATACTTTAGGCGAGTAGCCATCAATGCCGAAGCGAGACTCGCCATACGTTGAATAGCCTGCGTTGGCAGGAGGAGAGAAACCATGCGCAGGGTGCCGAGACACATGCCAGTCAGCAGAGGTGGTTGCTGCTCGCCGATACAACCGCCCTCTTCTCACGCGCGCTACGGGATCGAAATAGTCTTCCCTAAAAAGCATCACAGCGCTGCTTAGATTACTTAATCCTGGAGTACGCCGCCAGCTATCTAGTGAGCCGAAATGACTCGCAATGGAAAGAAATGGTGTCGGCCAGATTCCATGGCCATAATGCGTTACCGATCCTTCGTACATGAAGGTCGTGTTATCGTCAATTCCGATGTGTACTTGTGACATTCGTTTTTGCGTTTAACTTAATATTGGAAGACTCTCTACCTCGGGGTGGTTCAGGAATTGCTGCATGTAAAGCTAGCGGCTGAGTTGATATCACCACCGCCCTTGTACTTTGGCCAGGACGGATATGGGCAAAGCGGGCGCGAGCGGCCACGTGTTGCGGATACCGTGTCCGTGCTCGGGAGCGCATCTGGCGCTACGCCATTGGTCACCCAGTTGTCCAGCGCCTTCAGCGCGTCCCATGCGGGCACATACACGCCAACGCCGTGCCCCATGCCGGGTACGCTGTAATACCGTATGAAGTTATTAACCGTCTGTTGGCCCATGCGCGCTCCAACAGTCTTAAAATATTCCGTCGTCGAATTCGGGCTGACTGCCGTATCGGCTGCGCCATGAAGCAGTATCAGCTTGCCGCCGCGGGCATTGAATGCCGATAGATCAGGATTGGTTGCCCCAATGATTTTGGACAGATCGACCACCCGTTGCTGGTATTTTCCCGGATTAGCTGGATCAAAGCCGAGTGCCGGATAGTTTGCATCGCGGGTAACGAAATAGCGGAGCCATTGCACGCCTTGGGCAAAGAGATACCCGTTCGGAATCGCTGCCGGTGTGTCGAGTAATACTTCCGAGGTGCCGAGACCCAGCCCTGCGGTGCTGATAAGGCTAAAGTCCGCACCTTCAAAAGCGTTGTAACCAGCATACCGCGTGACATCGTCCGCTAAGGCGTATGGCAGCTCCAGTCCTTCATGCAGTAGATCGATGACCGCCAATTGAGCATCGGATAAGCAGCTATCGCCGGTATCCTGGCCGCCTGGGCAACGAAGTGAGGCGCGCGTTGTCGCGGCAATCGCTTTGCAGGCGCCAATATTCGATACGATTCCGTCGCTTGCGCCGTCGAGAGCATCGCAAGCGGACGTTGCGACCTGTTTGACTAACACTTGTTTTGCCGGGTTGAGATAGCCTCCAGCCACCTGGTAGTTTGCTTTGCCAACAGGAAGGCCAATCATCCGCAGCCCGGTGAAGAAGGCACTGGGAGAGCCGGCAAATGCGCCGTCGTAGTCGGCGGGAAAGCGCTGAATGGCCGTGAGGCTTTCACGTCCACCGGTAGAGCCTCCGGCAAAGTAACTTTTGAAATCGACCTTTTGGCCAAAGTAGCGCCGCAGGACTACGGCAACCGCGTCATGGGTTTTCTTGATATGCGCGTAACCGTAATTGATGAGTGCCTCGTCGTTACTTGCAAACGAAGCATCGACTACGCCATTGGCACTTTGGTGTCCCGAATCACTACCGTAGGTGGCGTAGCCTTGTGCCAGGGGTGTTAAATCGGTTGGTGCGAAGGGGATTCCAGCTAGTCCAGTCACAAGCGCACCGTTGTACCCCCCTCCTCCCATTTGCAGCGCGCGATGGTTCCAGTTTGTTGGGATATTCAGCTGGAACTGGATGTCTGGAGCAGTCGGATCAACGGGCTTAATCGCTCCTTTGAGCATGCAGTATTCGCCGTTCGTATTGCCGCTGGCGGTGGCTGAAATCATTGCAGCGGAGGTAATGCTGGCTCCGGCCGTCGGCAGCCCGATCGAAGATGAGGGAATAGCGTATCCGGCCAAAATGGGGCAGGCGACTGCCGGATTCCCATTGTTGGCGGCAAGCAGCCCGTCCTGTTTGATGGAGAAGTCGCCGTTGCCGCAGCCTCCGAGGGTCAGGGCCACTGCACCGGCAGCTACGATCGATACTCGGCGATTCCTTTTAGTTACTTTGCTTTCCTGTTTGTGTGAATCCAGCGCATACATGTTCAGTTTATTCATAGTTTCTTATTAGTAAAAGACAAAGTTTGCAACCTTTAAGCCAAGGTTGCAATGACTGCAATACTGCGCTATCCCCTAGTCGCCGCTGAAACGTCGCTGGGCCTTGCACCGGAAACTATCAAACCACACGTGAAGAATATTTTCACTAAGCTAAATGTAATCTGGTATCAACAAATCATGCAAGTGCACAAGATATGGCTATGTTCAGTTAAGCAACAATTTGACACTTCCAGAAAATTCGAAATATACTCCAGCCACTACTTCTTCGGACACACCTGACATGGAAACCAAAAACGCCCTGGCGGCACTCGCTGCCTTAGCCCAGGAGTCCCGCCTGGCGGTGTTCCGCCTGCTGGTGCAGGCTGGCCCGGACGGCATGGCGGCCAGCAAGATCAGCGAGGCCTTGGATATGCCGGCCTCATCGCTGTCATTTCACCTGAAGGAGCTGACCCGCGCGGATCTGATCAGCCCCTGCCAGGATGGCCGTTTCGTCATCTACTCCGCGCAGTTCGACACCATGAATGCCTTGCTGGCCTTCCTGACCGAGAACTGCTGCGACGGTATTCCCTGTTCGCCTGGCGGCACTTCCTGCCAACCCGGCAAGGCGGCAACGACCGATTGCTGAACCGGCCGCGCGGTCGGCCGTTCCTTTCTCACCCACTGGAATCTGATATGAACGTTCTGTTTCTTTGCACGGGGAACTCGTGCCGCTCGGTCCTGAGCGAAGCCACCTTCAATCATCTTGCCCCGGCAGGACTACGCGCCATCAGTGCCGGTAGCCAACCGGCTGGCCAGTTACATCCGCGCGCCGTCGCGCTGTTGCAGCGCAAAGGCATTTCCACTGACGGTTATTTCAGCAAGTCCTGGGACAATCTGCCGGTCACGCCCGACATCGTCGTGACGGTGTGCGGCAGCGCCGCCGGTGAAACCTGTCCGGCCTATCTGGGACCGGTATTGCGTACCCACTGGGGTGTTGACGATCCCAGCCATGTCATCGGCAGCGAGGAGGAAATCGAGGTGGCGTTCGAACAGGCCTATGCCATCATCCGCGCCCGCATCCAAGCCTTCCTGGCCTTGCCATTGGCTACGCTGCAAAACGATAAGGCGCAGCTCAAGGCAGAACTCGACCGCATCGGCGCGCTGCTGGCCTAAGGACAATCCGTGCTCACCGCGTTTCTGATCTTCCTCGCCACCCTCATTTTCGTCATCTGGCAGCCACGTGGGCTGGGGATCGGCTGGAGCGCTTCTGCCGGCGCAGCCATTGCCCTGCTGACGGGCGTCATCCAGGTTTCCGACATTCCCGTGGTCTGGCACATCGTCTGGAACGCGACCGGCACCTTTGTGGCGGTCATCATCATCAGCTTGCTGCTGGACAAGGCCGGCTTCTTCGAATGGGCCGCGCTACATGTCGCGCGCTGGGGCAAGGGCAATGGCAAGCGGCTTTTCGTCCTGCTTGTGCTGCTGGGTGCGGCGGTCGCCGCCCTTTTCGCCAATGACGGCGCGGCGCTGATCCTGACGCCAATCGTCATAGCGATGCTGCGCGAACTGCGCTTTTCGCCCAAGGCCACATTGGCCTTTGTGATGGGCGCCGGTTTTATCGCCGACACCTCCAGCCTGCCGCTGGTGGTGTCGAATCTGGTGAACATCGTGTCCGCCGATTACTTCAAGATCAGCTTTGCACGCTATGCGGCCGTCATGGCGCCGGTCAATCTGATGGCGGTGGCGGCCACGCTAGCCGCATTGATGTGGTTCTTCCGCAAAGACATCCCAAACGACTACGACCTGTCACAGCTCAAGCGCCCGCAAGCGGCCATTCACGACCGCGCCACCTTCGTCACCGGCTGGTGGGTTCTGGGTTTGCTGCTGGCGGGCTTCTTCTGGCTCGAACAGCTCGGCGTGCCGATCAGCGCTGTCGCGGCGGCCGGCGCCGCCCTGCTCTTCCTGGTCGCGGCGCGCGGACACAAGATTTCGACGCGCGAAGTGCTGGGTAACGCACCCTGGCAGGTCGTGATCTTCTCACTCGGTATGTATCTGGTGGTGTACGGCCTGCGCAACGCCGGTCTGACGGATTACCTGACCGCCATCCTGAACCACTGTGCGGAATACGGCATCTGGGGCGCGGCGCTGGGCACCGGTTTTGTCACGGCCGTGCTGTCGTCGATCATGAACAATATGCCCACTGTGCTGGTCGGCGCGCTGTCCATCGATGCCACGACCTCGCACGGTGTGGTGCGCGAAGCCATGATCTACGCCAATGTGATCGGCAGCGATCTGGGACCGAAAATCACGCCGATCGGCAGTCTGGCCACGCTGCTCTGGCTGCACGTTCTATCCAGCAAAGGCATCGAAATCTCGTGGGGTTACTACTTCCGCGTCGGCGTGGTGCTGACCCTGCCTGTGCTGTTCCTTACCCTCTCCGCCCTGGCCTTGCGCCTGGCATGATCTCCGAAACATGCGAACACACCATGGACAATACCATTCCTGGCCTTCCCAACATAAACGCTGAACAGCTCGATCTTCCGACCCAGGAAAAGCTTGCGCCGACCGGCAGCCTGGATCATCCGCCGCGCATTCTTCTACTGTACGGCTCGCTGCGCGAGCGCTCCTTCAGCCGCTTCCTTAGCTATGAGGCGGCGCGCATTCTGGAACACTTCGGTGCCGAAGTGAGGATTTTCGATCCGATGGAGCTGCCCATGGTGGGCAGCGTGTCGGAAGACCATCCCAAGGTGGCGGAGTTGCGTGCGCTCTCGCTGTGGTCCGAGGGGCAGGTGTGGTGCAGCCCGGAGCGGCACGGCGCCATCACTGCCGTGATGAAAAACCAGATCGACTGGATTCCGCTGGAACAGGGTGCGCTACGCCCCAGCCAGGGCCGCACCTTGGCTGTCATGCAGGTCTGCGGTGGCTCGCAATCGTTTAATGTGGTCAACACGCTGCGCCTGCTGGGACGGTGGATGCGCATGTTCACCATCCCCAATCAATCCTCAGTGCCCATGGCCTACAAGGAGTTCGACGAGGAAGGCCGCATGCGGCCCTCGGCCTACTACGACCGCGTGGTGGACGTGATGGAAGAACTGTTCAAGATGACGCTGCTACTCCGGGGCCGCACGGACTACCTGACGGACCGCTATAGCGAGCGCAACGAGCGCGCACGCAAGGCCATTGATCGGCAGATCGCCAAGCTGTAATCCGCTCATGGGTGGCTCTCATGGGGCTGCCACTTCCGCGTCGGTATGGCACTTACCCTGCCAGTGCTGTTCATTACACTTTCCCCTCTGGCCTTGCGCCTGGCATGGCCACGCTGAACTGGCGGGTTGGAATATGGCCATTTGTAATAAGAATGAAATAAAGCTGCATATACCAACACCATTAATTCTGATAGTTATCAAACAAAGTAAATCGCTTGCCTCTCGCATATTTTAAATAAACATATGAGGTTTGCATTGGTAGCAAAATCCGAACAATAAGGTCATGTTATTTTCCGAGAGATTTTCCAGACAATATTGTGTTAATGTTATTGGCGACATCAGAGCAGCCAGACATGCAATTACAAAATCAGCACCTAGAGAACTATGAGTAATTGAAATTTCTTCAAGTTGGAAGCGCTTCCGGTTTAGTCAATTAATACCTGCCGACCTCAACACTAACCACGAAAAGGAAACTCAATGAAACTGCTTACCGCCGCACAGCTGGATGCAACGCTCGAGCATACGCGACAGATTGGTGTCTCGAATATTGATTATGACAAGTGCTCGCAAGAGCTGATCGATCATGGCTATTCGATCATAGCCATTCCGGTCCACTTGCAAAAGGATTTCTGGAAAACGGTGGAGCTGTACCCGACCATCTCCGAGGCAAACAAGCACGAATTTGCATATCCCGACAGAACCGACGGTTTCATGCCGTTCGGGATGGAGTATGCCAACTCGACCAACAACGTGGACCTGTGCGAGCGCTTCTGCTACCGCGACAAGTACCGTTCCGACCATCGCCAGCATCCGTTTGCCGATCACCAGTTTTACCGCCACGTTGTCGACTTCGAAAGCGGCATCTCGGCCATTGCCGAGCGGGTCCTCGAGAACATCATGCAAAAATTCTCGATCACCGAGCCGTTGGAGACCCGCAGCAGTTCTTACCTGCAGTTCTGCGCCTATAATAAGGAATATCGCAAGGAAGACCGGGAATATCTGCAGGACCGCCATGAAGACGGCCATCTGATCACCTTCGTCAAGGCCACGCGCGATGGGCTCGTGATATTCCCGAACGGCGAACAGCAGCGCGTGACACTGGCCGACGACGAAATCATCGTATTCACGGGATCGCTGCTCACCGAAATGTCGGACGGTAAGATTCCTTATATGGACCATGCCGTACTCAATCCCGCCGTCCAGGTCGAGCGCTCTTCCTTGGTTTATTTCGTTATTCCGGAACTGAAACGTAAATATACGAGCTTTATCGAGCGGCGCGATCTCGACTTGGAAAGAATCGCCAATGAAAATCACGAGAGTTTCGGCAATATTCCATTTACCGTGACGGCCGAAGCATAATTCGCACCGAATTTTCTCCGCTATCATATTGATGTCTTCGCCGCGCTGGTCGCGGCGATTTATTGCGCAGGAAAATCATGTTATCTGTTAATGGCTATTTGCAGGGTTTGACGCTGGGCATGGGCCTGATTATCGCAATCGGGCCGAAGGATGCGTATGTAATTCGCCAGAGTCTGCTGGGCCGGCATCTGCTGGTCATGATGGGGATCTGCGTTGGTGCCGACATCGTGCTGATCGCACTCGGCACACTGGGCCTCGGCACGGTCGTGGCGCGGCATGACTGGGTCATGCAGGCGGCGGCGATAGGCGGCGCCTTGTTCCTGTGCTGGCACGGCCTGGCGGCATTGCGCTCCGCGCGCAGCGAGATTGCCGTGCCGGACCTGTCGAACGGATCTGATATCAGCTTGCGGCAGGTCGTCAGGGGCACCTGCGTGATGTCCTTCCTGAATCCCCTTGCGTTGCTTGACAGCGGCCTGCTGATCGGCGTCATCAGCGGTACCAAGCCCGAAAGCGAGCGCCTGGGATTCGCGGTCGGAGCCATCAGCGCTTCCGTGATCTGGTTCTCGCTGCTGATCGGTGGCGCGCGCGTGGTCGCGCCGCTGTTCAGGATGCCGGTCATGTGGAAGGTGCTCGACTTCACGATTGCGGCCATCATGTTCATTATGGCCTTCGTGACCGTGCACAGCGTGCTGGCCGCTGGCGGTGGCAGTGTGTGAATGCGCTTTTCCAGGGAACCAGATCGGGGTCAGGCTGCTGGTGGCGCAAGGCGGTACAGTACGACATCGGCCATGCTGCCGTCGCGGCGGCGGCGCCCTCCGGCGGTCGTACTTTGCCGCTGGAATCCGCAGCGCAGCGCCAAGGCGCAGCTGCGGGCATTGTCGGTATCGCAGCGATAATTCAGGCGCGCAGAAGGCCAGCGGGCATGGACTGCCTTGATGCAGGCATTCAACGCCTCCTCGGCAAGGCCGCTGCGCTCGTGGCGCTGCCGTAGAAATATCCCCACTTCCATCTCGCCGTTTACTACACCGCTGACGTAACACTCTCCGGCCAGCGCGCCGCCGCGATCCCACAGCGAAATGATAAATTGGCGGCCGTCCTGCCACTCTTTCGCCAGGAATACCAGCAGCCCTGCCGCATCGGCCATGCTTTGCAGATTCAGGACCGGGTCGACCAGGATTTCCTGCAAGCGGCTGCGTTCTTCCTCCACCATCTGCAGCAGCTGCGCCGCATCCTCCTGAGCGTAGCGCCGCAGCACCAGGCGCGCCGTTTCCAGGCGCGCGGGGAAGGTGGGCGGCTTAGTCATCGCACATGCCTGTCTCCAGCCAACGGCAAATCATTCTTGCCTTGGCCGGCGCCAGATCGCGCGAAGGCGGGAAGTGCAAGGGGTCTTCACGGGGCAAGCTCAGCCAATGGTGAAGCAAGGCGGCGTTGGCGCGCACACCCTCGTAGCTGTCGAGTCCGAGCACTTCCGCCACGCCGGGATAGATACGCGCGTAGTACGACAAGATGGGCGCGATATGATCCGCCCAAACAGGTTCGGCCACTTCCGCCACCTGATTGAACACCAGGATGGAGAGTACGCCGCCGCCGGACTGGCGCGTTAACTCGCCGGCGGCCTGCCAGCTGCCGCCACCGATGTAATACAGCTGCGAGTCGATCACCGCCCGCCGGGGTGGCAGCGGCTGCGGACTGCGCGCCTCGATGCGCACCAGGCCGACGCCATGCGCGTCCGTGACTACCTGCGCCGGGAACTCGACGCCGCTGCGTGGACGATTATTGCCTTCATGCGCGGTCAGGCGTAAATCGATCGCCTGGTTCGGCATGGCTTTGCCGGCATGGCGTGCATGGAACTTCACGATGGCGCTTTCTCCCGGCGCCAGCCGGAGCGAGGTCGGCTCGCAATGGATCCACTGCAGCGAGGCATGCTCCTGCAACAGCAAGGCTGTGGCGCCGAAGTGCATGGCCTGGATGGCCAGAGGATGGCGGCACAGCAGCGCATACTGGGCCTCGCTGATAGCCAGGTCCACCAGGCCAGCGCTCCGCTCCAGCGCCGCGCGGCTGTAATCGAGACCATGCTCATGCAGCGCCAACGGGCCCTCCTCACCCAGCGCCACGAGCCGCAGCCTCCCCAGGTCCTGCGATTCCCCTGCTGGATGCAGCAGCGGCATTGAATTGCCCAGGTCGAGCGTCAATTTCAGCTCATCCCGATGCAGCTTGCAATAGGCCGGACCGCACACCGAGCCAGCGGGGTTAAGCCGGCGCTCAGACGGGAAGTTGATCGCTTCGCCGGTGCGCCCCGGTCCGATCACGCCAACGACGCGGCCATAATTAAAACCCGGTAATTCCGGCTTGCCCTGGTAGGCATCGAGCATGAATTTGACCGATACGCCCGTCTGACAGCGTTCGCGCAAGCCTTGTACCAGGCCATCCTGCGGCCCCAGCCAGTGGACGTTTTCCAGCCGGATCAGCGACTGGAAGACACCGGCCGCCATCTGGTCGCCTATCTCCGTCGGCACCCTGCCGTACCACAGGTCGAACAGCGTGGCGGGCTCGATACGGCCCTCGAATCCCGAACCGTCCCGCAGCAGGACACGCAGCGCCAAGCCGAATATCTGGGAAAGCGACTGCTGATCGGGGTCGAGATCCACCATTTTGGCGTACGGGACGCCGGAATGGATCGCGCCAAAGACCTGTCCGTCCACCGGCGCCGGCGCCATGCCATGCGCACCGCTGACGACACAGTTGTCCAGCAAGAAATTATGCAGGCCATAAGGATTAATGTACTGAAAACCGGCATACTCCTCGGTCATCTTGGCGCTCTGCCGGCGCTCCTGCATGGGCAGCAACCTCACGTCCGGCGAAAAATTGGCCAGCTTATTGTTAATCGTGCTGGGATTCGTAAAAAAACGCCCGTGGAAATATAGTCGCGGCAGGTCGAGATAGCTCATGCATGCGCCGGCGCATAAACATCCACGCGCTCCAACAGCTGGTGGCCAAAGCCCGACAGGAAGCGTTCCGATTTTTCTTTTAAGCCGAGCATGGTTTCCCGTAAGCCCGAGGTCAATTGTTCTGCGCGCCCCAATTGTTTGGCATTGGCCATGAAAATGGCCAAGCCTATCGCCACATACAGGGAATGGAAGGCGATATTCACCCCGCGCGGGTATTTTTTTATGGCCGATACGACCAGGCCATCGTCGGGGGCATACCAATGCGGCGTGATGAATATTTTTTCAACCAGGTCTGCCAGGAAGATCGTGTTGTGAATATATTCATGGACAATATTTTCGGCGAAATCGAGCATGGTCCAGGAAGGGTTGGGATTCAGCCATATCAGCCCTACCATGGATGATACGGTTCCGCTGCTGCCCTCGCGCCGGACACAGACAATCGCCCCCAGCATGGATTGGATCGCATCGTGCAATCGCTCATCGACAGCCTTGATAAAACTCAAGGCATCGCTGATCCGGCCGGCGATATGCAGTTCCTCATCGGGCGAGTAATACTGCTGCTGCGCATAAGAAATCAGGCCTTCGCGGCGCAATTCCTCCTGCAATACCGGGTTATGGAATGAAACGACGATCTGCTCCTTGCATGGAATCGATGTTTTTTGTATGGCATTGAGACTGGCAATATAGCTGCGTTTCAATGACGAGGCTTCAGGCAGATAGCCGGTGATGGCAACAATCGCGCGCACCTGGTTGGCGACGTTACGCGCCACGTCGAATGGGGCGTAGCGGTTCTCATCCAGCAAAGCCTGCAGGGATGGCAAGGTCTCCGGTTCGGTTGCCACCGCCTCCGCCGGCCCGGCCGCGAGCTGGCGCCGCTTGTCTTCGGCTTCGGCGGCGCGTGGATCGATCGGGCCGATGGCCGTGGGCGGCAAGGGCGGCAATGGTTCCGCCGGCAATGCCCCGTACATCATGTTGATCGACGAATACCACTTTATATTCTCTTTGACGGCGGCCAGGTGGCTGTCATCAGGATTGAATTGAGCGATGGACTCTTCAGCCAGCGTGCGTATCAGGGCGGATTTCATTCCAATATGTCCTTATTCTTGGATGTAAGTACCAGCCTGCGTGCGATAAACAGCGCGCAGGCTGGCGCCAATATGCAGCAATGGACGGCGCCCTACTTCGCAGGACGTTTCAGCAAGCCTTCCGCAACTCTGCGATCGTCCTGCACTTCCAGGCAGGGAGCGGCGTCACCGCGATCTATTTCCATCGGTGCCTGACTCATGCCGCCGGCCTGGTGATTGGTCGCCCCCCATACGTATTGAGCCGCAGGCGGCTGCGCTGCGGATGCCTGAGAGCCCCACACATATTGGGCCGCAGGCTGCTGCGCAGTGGCAGCTTGCAAGCCCCAAACATATTGCGCTGCGGGTGGCATGCCGGCATATTCGGCGCTGGGATGCAGCGACCGTACATGCACTTGAGCATCATGGGTTATTTCTATTTCATGCAGCACGCGTCCCTGATGTGTCACTCGGATTTCCATAATGTCTCCATGAAAGGGTTGGTTTACTTGCATGATCGATCGCGCCTCGCAAAAAAGGCACAATTCACATTAGCAGGCCAAAATATAAAGATATGCTCAAAATGTCACGGAATTTATATTTACACCCAACAAGTACAGCCAATGGAATGCTCTTTCTCAATTCCAAAATGTAAGTCTGGCTAACACTCGAGCCGGACAATCGGAGATAAAGGAGGGGTAATGCGTTTATGGACTGCGGTGCTACGAAGGCGAGCGGAGGGTTTAAGCCGGAAGCAGCACGGCCGTAGACCAGGGCGCAATGACACTCCAGCCAAGGCGTGCGTAAAGCGCGCGGCCGTCTTCCGTCGCCACAAGCAGCCGCTCGCCGCTGCCGGCTTCTTCAGCGATGGCGTCCAGCGCCTGCATGACAATGCTTCCAAGGCCACGGCCGCGATGGGACTCCGCTGTTTCAATCTGATCGAATACCGCGCAGCCGCCATGCAGTACCACGCGGCCCGACGCGGCCGGCTCCTGATTTTCGTTCAGTATGCGCACGACATGGGCGCCATGCTGCCGTTCCCGGACTATTCGATACCCTGGCGGCAGTGCGATCCGGTCCTTCGCTTGCGCCGGTCCAGCCATGAGGTAGCCGGGGCTTTCAATGCTCCAACGCGCCGGCAACGCGCGCCTCAGGATCTCGGGTTCGACCGCGGCTTTGAGAAAAATATAAGGATCGTGTATGCGCTCGGCGCAGGCTTGCAGCGCATGTCCGGCATCGGCAAAGACGTAGCGCCGCAATTGTGCCGGCATGCCGACTTCGACGACCAGGCCTTCGCCATATGGAAGCGGCGCAGGCACGCCCCGGGACAAGCTCCAGCCGGCAAGCCAGCGTTCGATCAGTGCGAGGTCGATAGTCGCCAAGACGCGTTCTCCGTTAATGTCAGGCCGATAGCCTAGCATTAATCCCGAATCCCTGCGTCAAGGTGCCCTGCGGTCAAAACCCTTCGCGCTGGAAAAGCAGCCGGCCTGCGCCAAAAGTGCACTTCACGTCGGCGAATCGTTTTACGTCGGCGGCGGGATCGCCGTTCAGGACCACAATATCCGCCGCCATTCCCGCTTCGAGCCGGCCGCGCAGCGCTTCCTTGCGCCAGCGCGCGGCTGGTTCGGTGGTGAGCGAGGCAAGTATCTGCATGGGTTTCATGCCCGCTCTCGCCATCAGGCTGTATTCTTCGGCCGGGTCGAAGTCCGTCATATACCCCACATCCGTACCGAAGAGAACCTGGCCGCCCGCGTCGATATAGGCTTTGAGCTGGCGCTCGGCCAGGCCGACAATCTTCTCGCGCACTTCGGCCGGAACCTGATCCTTATCCAGCTCGTAGCGCCATAGCTTCAGGGTTGGCACAACGGACACTTGGCGCGCGACCATGGCGGCGATCAGCTGCGCGTCCCAGGACGAGCCGGCAGGATCGATCGTGGTGTGCACGATGATGTCGGCGCCGGCAGCAACGGCGCTGCGAACACCGTCAGGATCGGTTGGATGGACCATCACAAGCCCCCCCAGCCTGTGTGTCTCGTCAGCCGCCGCGCGGGCGATTTGCGGATGCATGCGCCGTATCTCGCCCTGGCCCATGGGCGCTGCGACAAACAGCTTTGTTCCATTGGCCCCGTCGGCAAGATTGCGGCGTACCCGGGAGATGGCTTCTTCGGCCGTCGCGGGCTGGGCCAGCTGACGCAGAATCTCCGACGGAAGCTGGTGAAGATAGAACGGGATTCCGTTGTGGGGATAGAGGGGCGAACCTGCCGTCAGAATTTCCGGCCCGAGCACGGCGCCGCTGGCAATGCGCTGCCGCAGCGCTGTGGTGTTGGCAAGTTGCGAGCCGGTATCGACCACCGTGGCGTAGCCGAAGCGCGTCAGCATCCTGGCCAGCGATTGTTCGAGCTCCTTGGGCGCCCGCGTGGCGGCGTTGGCGAAGGAATCGTCCGTAAAATGCACGTGGCTGTTCTGGAAGCCAGACGCGATGACGCCGCCGTTACAGGCCTGCGCACTTCCGCTAGCCACCGCCGGCGGGCTGCCGGTACCGACGGCCTCGATCTTGTCGCCGTTTACCAGCAGCCACGCGTTGGCGAGCGGTGGCCGGTCTGGGGCCACGTAAAGAAGCGAGCCTGTGACGAGCCATCGTTTTTCAACCGGCACGCTGGCTGGCGGCGTCGAAACGCAGCCAGCCGTGCTGATGAAACCGGCAAACGCCAGCATGCGGGAGATTGCCGTAACGCGGCTTTCAGTGAGAAGTGGATGCATTTGCCGTCCTGGAAAAATGGATCACGCGATGGCTCGCCGGCGCCAAGGATAGCATCTTTCCAGTATCAAAAAGGCATGACTTCCGTGCCGGTTTTACAGCCTTTCAAAAATGGCCGCGATGCCTTGGCCGCCACCGATGCACATTGTCGCCAGCGCGTAGCGGCCCTGGATGGCCGGTGCGCTGCGCCGGCGCTTATCCTAGCTGCCCAAGGCAATATAGCGGCTTGGCGAGCTAACTGTCTTGCTTGACCACCTTCCTGGGTAACTGGCTGCTGATCAAGGCGCGCTGGCTATCGAGCGGAGGTACTTCCTGTTCCGGCCACACAGGCGTGCTGACTTCGCCAGCCGCCACATTGCACTTTATTAGAAAATCAACGACGGCGGACGGTTCGTCATGTATCACGCCACAGCTGCTTACCACCGCCCTTACCCTTCCATCGGACAGCAAGGTCAAATGGGCTTTTTTATTGCTGCTGCCGCTATTCTGCTGCCGCACAATGGCAGGCGCCGCAGGGAGCTCTTGCGCAGTAAGGTTTTTTTCTTTTGCAATAACCGGACTTTCCTGTTTCGCCGCCAACGCACTCTTTTCCACTACACCGTCCTGACCGTCTTTCAGAAAATAGACAAGCAGACCAGACAGCAATGCAGTCAGTAAATAAGCTCCAATTTTCATCCTGTTTTCCTCGTCATAAAAGCCCGCAGGCATGAGTTGCCTGCGGGCCTCCATCAACGGATGCTAGAGGCAATATTACGTAGCCAAGAAAGATTATAGGAAGAACGATCGTTATTAGGCACTTCACCGAGAACAGTAATGGTGAAATATTTATCCTTTTCAACCCATAACAATTCCGTCACCACATCGCCGCTCGGCGATTTTGCAACAGAATATCGTGCGGGAACAGAACCGACCGAGGTATTCATCAGTTCCTTTACAATCGAAATCCCGCCATCATCGCTTGGATAATCCCATTCATACAACATTACCACCACCCCGTCTGGCCGGACAAATACCCTATTTATCCTCGACCAGGGACCTTGCTTTGTCGGCCCATCCGGAACAATTCCCTCATACTTGTAATTGGCCAGCTGGCTTCTCTGGATATCCGCAAGCTTAAAGGTCAGGTTGGTTTTGGCATTTCCAAAATTTTTGATATTTTCAGCGTAATTTTTGCGATAGCGAACCGCCTCATCCGGTATATGAGCATAGGTGCGCCGTTCAGCCAGTGCATTGGCCTGCAGGTCTTTCATCGCGGCCGCCTTCAATGGTGCTGAAAGCTCGTCGATGCCGATGTAACTGACAACGCCGGGCTTGACCGGCGCGTCCGGCGCAATATCGCTGCTGGACACGGCAGCTTTCTGCGCCTGGGCCCCCATCACGGTCAACGCCAGCGCCGCCAGCAGGACATGCTGTTTCACGCTCCCGCTCCTGGTGTTAGCAGTTTTCATCAGCTGCCTCCCCATTCGCCAAGATTGCAGTCAGTTGCGGTGGAATTCCCCAAAAATGAAATAAGACCCGAGTCACTTTTATAATGATGGCCGACTACCGTGCCGTACCAGAATTCGCTGGCCAAATGCCCAGCATACGAACGCCAGGTCATTTCCCACCCATTTGAGATGGGCTTGCCGTTTGCATCGACCTTCACGGTATTGATGGCGTGCAATTTAACGCCATTTCGATAATGCTCCGATGCGGTCCAAAGCAGGTAATTCTTGAACCCCCAATCAACAGAAATACTTTCCTGGGCACCTGCTGCAGCGCACGAGCGGCTAACCACACCCAGCGCTGATGCGCTCACACTGGCTAAAGAAAACGACAGCAAAATAAAAAGTCTTACAATAACTTTTTTCACAAAACCTCCTAAAAAAGGTTGTTCCAAGTTATAAAATAAAACCCATCCAAGCTCACATCGAGTACATCAGGAAGATATTTTGCAGATGAATTGCAAAATAATCAAATGTTTTGAGCGCATGAAAGCCAGCTGGCATGCATAAATTAATTTACGTTTGAATTGCATGCCGGTAGCATTGCGCGCCATATTGCCAAGAGAAACCAGCGATTGGCCAGGAAGGAAAATGCGGCGGCACGGACGGCCGCCGCGGAAGGGAATTACGATGCCAGCACGGCCTGTCTCTGCGCGGTGGCAACGCGCGAGGCGCGCTTACGCCACCAGATGATGACGCCGGTCACGCTCAGCATGGCGACCACGATGCCCATGAAGGAAATCAGCACGCGCCCCGGCAGGCCGAGGATGCGGCCGGAATGCAGCGGGAACTGGGCTTGCACGAAGATATCGGCCGCCGTGCCTTTCCATGGCTGGCGGTCGCCCAGCAGGCGGCCGTCTTCGCCGTCGAAGTACAGCACGGCCGGGCCGACGCCGCCGGAACCGTGATCGTCGCCCGGCTTGAAGAAGCTCACGCCGTAGATGCCGAATTCCTGGGAGTAGAAAATACTGCCGGCCGGTTCCGCCCATTGGCGCTGCGCCGCCTCGGCGCTGGCGCGCTGGATGATGTCGGCGAAGGCGAAGCGCGGCTCGATCGGATGATGCTTGTCGGCCGGCGCGCGCGTATCGAACGGCGTTGGTGTCACTTGCGAGACGGTCTTCATCACGGGATAGAAGATTTCGCGGTACAGATTCAGCGAGAAGGCGGTGAAAGCCAGGATGAACAGCAGCAGGAAGGTCCACAGGCTGAAAGCGCGGTGCAGGTCGAAATTGAGCTTGGTGCTGCCGCCTTTCCAGCGCACTTTCCACGCCGGCTGCCAGCGCTGCCACCAGGATTTGGCGGCTGGCACGCGTCCCAGCTCCTTGCGGCGGCTCACCGGCAAGGTCAGGTAGAAGCCGACGAAGCTGTCGAAAGTCCAGATCATGGCGATGCCGCCCATCAGCCACAGGCCCCATTGGTCGATGCCCCACATCTCGGGAATATGCAGGGTGTAGTGCAGGCGGTAGAGGAAGGAGACGAAGGTTTCCTTGGTAATCGGCCAGACTGCGCCCCATTCGCGCTTGCCCAATTCGGTGCCGCTGGCCGGATCGACGAAGACCTGGTTGAAGCCCGGCTCGATCAGTTTTTTGCTGACCGGATCGACGCGGCCGCTGATGCCGAAGGAGATGGACTCGCCCTGCTCCGCATGCAGCGGCACGAAGCTGACGCGCACGTCGGGATAGCGTGCCTCGACCTGACGCGCGAGGTCCAGCGGCGCCAGGGCCGGGCCGCTGGTGCTGGCATGCATCAGATGGGGATTGAGCAGGTCGTCCAGCTCGTGGTCCCAGGAGATGATGGCGCCGGTCAGGCCGCTGATAAACAAAAAGCCGGCAGTCAGCAAGCCGGCGTAACGATGAATGATAGTCCAGAAGGCGCGCACACCTGACCTCAACAATTCGATATTTTCAAGTGAAACGCGGACCGGGACGACAACGTCCCGGTCCGCAGCCCATGATGCTTAGAAGCGGTACTTCAGCGTCAGCGAAGCGCTACGCGGCTGCTTGTACGTGATCGCGCCATACGCGGAGAACATGCCGAAGGCGGTTTTGTCGAACACATTATCGATGTTCAGCTGGGCCGACCACTGCTTGCTGATATCGTAGCGCGCCATCAGGTTCACCATGCTGTGGGATTTCTGCTCGATGATGCCGCTGCTATCGTGCGCGTAGGTGCGGCTTTCCCAGTTCACGCCGCCGCCCACGGTCAGGGCTTTCAGCTCGCCCGGCATGCGGTAGGTGGTGAACACGCGCAGCAGCTTGCGCGGGTAGACGCTGTTGATGTCCTTGCCGCTGGCATCTTCGGCGTCGAACTGGCTGTAACCGGCGCTGGCGTTCCAGCCGCGCGCCAGTTCGCCGGAAACGTCGAACTCGAAGCCATCGCTCTTCGCGCCTTTGGCTGCGCGGTAGTAGGCTTCCGGCAGCCCGCCGGCGCCAGGGTTGGTGCCATCTTCCTGGCCCAGATTGTCCTGTTTGATCTTGAACACGGCGAACGAAGCGTTCAGGCGGCCATCGAAGAACTCCCCCTTCACGCCCGCCTCGGCGCTCTTGCCGATCACCGGCTTGAGGTAATTGCCTTGCTTGTCCTTCAGGCTTTGTGGCTGGAAGATGTCGGTATAGCTGGCGTAGACCGAATAGTTGTCGCTGATGTCGTATACCAGGCCGGCATACGGGGTCAGCTCGCTCTCGTGCTGCGTTCCCTGGCCCTTGGTGTTCTTATCGTACTTGGTAGCACGCGCGCCGACGATCATGGTAAGCGGATCGGTCAGCGAGAAGCGCGCCACGCCGTACAAGGCTTCCTGCTTGGTCACGCTGGACTCGTAAAAGGACGGTGCGCTCCATTTCGGTTCTGGATAGGCGGAAGGATTCCAGGTATTGAAGTTGCCGACCGACGGCACGGCGCCGCCGAAATCGGCGGTGCGGCTGTCGGCATTGAACTTCTGCTTGGAGTGCATATAGCCGAACGCCGCTTCATGCTTGCGGCCAGCCAGCTTGAACGGGCCGCTGGCGTGCAGGCCGAAGTCGTCCTGCTTGGTGCTGGTCAGGTAGGAACCTGCAAATGCGTCCATGCCCAGGCCCGTCACGCGGTCAGGCACGCCGGACAGGTAGAGCAGCTTGGAATCGGCCTTGCGCTCACCGTGGCTATAGTTGGCGCGCAGCTTCCAGCCGTTGTCGAAGCCGTGTTCCAGGTTGGCGAAGTAGTTGTCATACACGGTGTTCCAGCGCGCCCAGTCAGCGGACGTGGTTTTGGAACGGTCCCAGTTGGTCTTCGAGCCGTCGGTATACCAGTATGGCAGGCCGCCCCATATCGGCGCGGTCGGATCGGTTTCCTGGCGGCTAGCGCCTGCCGACAACAATGTGCGTGGGCCCAGGTCCGCTTCCACGGTGGCGTACAGCGTGTGGTCCTTGCTCTTCATGCGACTCACCCAGCTGTCACCCTGCTTGTATTCGCCGACCACGCGGGCGCGCACGGTGCCGTCCTTGTTCAATGGCGTCGACAGGTCGACCTGGACGCGGCGTTCGTCCCAGCGGCCGATGCCGACTTCGGCCGAGCCGTTGAAGTCCTTGCTGGCGGCGCGCTTGCGCACCAGGTTGATGGCGGCCGATGGATTGCCGGCGCCCGTCATCAGGCCGGTGGCGCCGCGCACGATTTCCACGCGGTCGTAGATGGCCAGGCTACCCTGCACTTCGCCCGAGCTCCAGGGCTGGGACCAGGTGGTGGGGATGCCGTCGATCTGCAGATTGTCGATGTCGAAACCGCGCGCGGTGAAGCCGGCGCGGTGGGTTTCATACTGGTTGACCGAGACGCCGGTGCTGTTGTTGACCACATCCGTCACCGTCAGCATGCCCTGATCCTCGATGCGCTGCTGCGTCACCACGGAGATCGACTGCGGCGTATCGCGCAGCGACATGCTCAGTGGCGTGGCCGTTTTGGCCTTGCCGGTAGTGTAGGAAGCGGTACCTTCGGTGGTGTCGCCCAGCTTATTGGCCAGCACTTCGATCTGCGGCAGGACGGTTTGTTCGGCGGCATTTTGGGCCTGGGCGGCCAGCGGCAGGGCCAGGCTCACGAGAACGGCCAGGCGCTTCAATTGGGGACGGCGTTGTGGGTGCATTTTCTTCTAAAAGCTGTAACTGAAATACAAATGATAACGATTCTCATTTAAAAGTCAATATAAATCTGGAAGTTGCACGCATTTGCGCCCATGATCTACGATAAGGTCAACAAACTGACGGAGGCACAATGAGCTTGAGTTGTCGGCAGCTGGCGTGTGTGCGTGGCGCGGCCACGCTGTTTTCCGATATCGGTTTCTGCCTCGGTCGCGGCGAAGCCTTGCGGGTTCAAGGCGGCAACGGCAGCGGCAAAACCAGTTTGCTGCGCCTGTTGTGCGGCCTGGCCCGCCCCGACCAGGGAGAGGTGTGCTGGCAGGGCGAGGCGCTGGCGCGCTGCCGTCCCCTCTTCCACGCCAATCTGCTGTATGCCGGCCACGCCGATGCGCTCAAGCCCGAGCTGCTGGCCTGGGAAAACCTGGCCTACGGCGGCCTGCCGGGCATCCGCCACAGCCGCGCGCAAGCCTATGCCAGCCTGGAACAAATGGGACTGGCGGTGGAAGCCGAGCTGCCGGTGCGCCTGCTGTCGCAGGGCCAGCGCAAGCGGGTGGCGCTGGCGCGGCTGCATCTGGCGCGGCAGCGGCCCTTATGGATACTGGATGAACCGTTTTCCGCGCTGGACCAGCAGGCGCTTTCCAGCGCGACGCAGCTGCTTGGCGCCCATCTGGCCGGCGGCGGCATGCTGGTCTACACCACCCACCAGGAGGCCGGGCCAGCGCCCACGCAAACGCTGCGCCTGGGCCGCGAGGCCGCATGCTGAGCATACTGGCGCTGACCGCGCGGCGCGAACTGCTGCTGGCCTTGCGCCGTCCCGCTGAAATAGTGATGCCGCCGCTGTTCTTCCTGGTCGCGGCCACGCTCTACCCGCTGGCCATCGGCCCGGACAACGTCCTGCTGCGGGCCATCGCGCCGGGTGTGCTATGGGTGGCGGCGCTGTTAGCCGCCCTGCTTGGCCTGCAACGCCTGTTCGCCGCCGATTTCGCCGACGGCACGCTGGAACAGGCGCTGCTCGCGCCCCATCCGCTGCTGTTGACGGTGTGGGCCAAGGTCGGCGCGCACTGGCTGCTGGCCGGTCTGCCGCTGGTGGCGGTGGCGCCACTGCTGGCCATCCAATACGATATGGCACCGCAGGCATTGGGCGTACTGCTGGCCAGCCTGCTGCTTGGCACGCCGGTCCTCAGCCTTTTGGGCGCGCTCGGCGCGGCGCTGGCCTTGAATGCACGCGGCGGCAGTGTGCTCCTTGCACTCATGTTGGCACCCCTGTATATTCCTTTACTAATTCTCGGCAGCAGCGCAGTCCATGCCGAGGCTCAAGGTTTAGGCAGCGGCGCCCACCTGCTTTTGCTGGCGGGCCTGTTGTGCGGTACCGCGGCGCTGGCGCCGTGGGCCACGGTAGCGGCTTTGCGCGTGGCGCTGGAGTAGACGGCGCGGCGTTGGACACTCAGGACGTATCACTCTTGGGGGCAAATGCGACGATGAACCTTCCGTATTCTTCTACTGCCGCGAACCGGCGCGCACCGCATGCGCCGCGCGTGTTCTCATATGCTGCGCCGCGCCATTTCTTCCCGCTGGCCGCCGCCCTCATTCCCTGGTTTGTCGCCCTGGCCATCGTCACCGGCCTGATCGGACTGTATATCGGCCTGCTGCGGGTCCCGGCCGACGCCCAGCAGCACGACGCCTTCCGCATCATCTTCGTGCATGTGCCGGCGGCCTGGATGTCGATGCTGATCTATCTGGCGATGGCGGCATGGGCCGGCGTGGGCCTGGTGTATAACACGCGACTTTCAGCCATGATGGCTTGTGCGCTGGCGCCCACCGGCGCCCTGTTCACCTTCCTGGCCTTGTGGACCGGCGCGCTGTGGGGCAAGCCAACCTGGGGCGCCTGGTGGGTATGGGATGCGCGCCTGACTTCCGAGCTGATTCTGCTCTTCCTCTACTTCGGCTTCATGGCCCTGCATGCCTCCATCGACGAGCCGCGCCGCGCCGACCGCGCCGCTGCGATCCTGGCGCTGGCCGGGGTGGTCAATGTGCCGGTCATCTATTTTTCCGTCATCTGGTGGAACACGCTGCACCAGGGTGCCTCGGTCTCGCTCAATAGCGCGCCGTCGATGGCCGCTCCGGTGCTGGCCGGCATGCTGCTGATGACGCTCGCCTTTTGGGCCTACTCGGTGGCGGCGGTGCTGCGCCGCGTGCGCTGCATCATGCTGGAAAGGGAAGGCAGCGCGGACTTGCTGAACGCGAAGACGGAGGGCGGATAATGGTCTGGAACAGCGTGCAGGACTTCCTCGTCATGGGCGGCTATGGCGGCTATGTCTGGGGTTCGTGCGGCGTGGTGTTCGCCGCGCTGGCGGCGGAAAGTTGGCTGCTGGGGCGACGCTTGCGCCAGGCTCGCCTTCTGGCTGCGCGCCGCACTGCGCGGGTGGACGCATGAAAGCGCGCCATCAGCGCCTGCTGCTGATCGGAGTCAGCCTGGCCGTGCTGGGCATCGGCGCAGCCCTGGTGCTGACTGCCTTCCGCCAGAATCTGGTGTTCTTTTTCACCCCCTCGCAGGTAGCGGCCGGGCAGGCGCCGCGCACCGGCATTTTCCGCGTCGGCGGCCTGGTGGAACCGGGCAGCGTGCGGCGCCAGGCCGATGGCGTGACGGTGGCCTTCGTGGTGAGCGACCATGCGCGCAAGATCCAGGTGCAGTACCGGGGCGCCCTGCCCGATCTGTTCAAGGAAGGCCGTGGCGCGGTGGTGCAGGGTCGGCTGGCCGAGGGCCGGCTGTTCGTGGCGCAGCAGGTGCTTGCCAAGCACGATGAAAACTATATGCCGGCTGAAGCGGCCTACGCCCTGCGGCAGGGCCAGGCCCAAGGCAAGACGGCCATGCGCACCTTGGCGGGAGCGGAACGGTGATCCCCGAGACAGGCAACTACGCCCTCGTGTTGGCGCTCTTGCTGGCCCTGGTGCAGGGCGTGCTGCCGCTGTTAGGGGCGCAGCGGAGCAACGAGCGCTGGATGGCGCTGGCGCAGCCGGCGGCGCGCGGCCAGTTCCTGCTGTTGACGCTGGCCTTCGGCTGCCTGCTGCTCAGCTTCTGGAACCACGATTTCTCGGTGCGCTATGTGGCGCAGAATTCGAATTCGCTGCTGCCCTGGCAGTACCGCCTGACGGCCAGCTGGGGCGGACACGAAGGCTCGCTGCTGCTGTGGTGCTGGATGCTGGCCGCCTGGACTTGCGCCGTGACGCTGTTCAGCCGCCAACTACCGCAGGATACGCGGGCGCGCCTGCTCGGCGTTCTGGGCTTGCTGGCGGCGGGTTTCCTGCTGTTCCTGCTGCTGGCGTCCAATCCCTTTGCGCGCCTGCTGCCCGCCACGCTGGAAGGGCGCGACCTGAATCCCCTGCTGCAGGATGCGGGCATGATCATCCATCCGCCACTGTTATATATGGGGTATGTGGGTTTTGCCGTGACTTTCGCTTTTGCCATCGCCGCCTTGCTGAGCGGCCGCCTCGACGCCGCGTGGGCGCGCTGGTCGCGGCCCTGGGCCCTGCTGGCCTGGAGCTTCCTGAGCCTGGGCATCCTGATGGGCAGCTACTGGGCCTATTATGAGCTGGGCTGGGGCGGCTGGTGGTTCTGGGACGCAGTCGAAAACGCGTCCTTCATGCCTTGGCTGGCCGGCACCGCCCTGCTGCATTCCCTGGCCGTGACGGAAAAGCGCGGCAGTTTCAAGAGCTGGACCGTGCTGCTGGCAATCCTGACGTTTTCCCTTTCCCTGCTCGGCACCTTCCTGGTGCGCTCCGGCGTGCTGACATCGGTGCATGCCTTTGCCACCGATCCACGGCGCGGTGCCTTCATCCTGGCCTTCCTGGCCCTGGTGATCGGCGCTTCGCTGATCTTATATGCCTGGCGCGCGCCGAAGGTGGGAGGCGGTGGGCGCTTTGCCCTGCTGTCGCGTGAATCGCTGCTGCTGACGAATAATGTGATCCTGCTCGCGGCCTGCGGCACGGTGCTGCTTGGCACGCTCTATCCGCTCTTTCTCGATGCTCTCGGCCTGGGCAAGATTTCGGTTGGGCCGCCCTATTTCGAGACGGTCTTCGTCCCACTGATGGCGCCCATGCTGCTTTTGCTGGCCGCCGCGCCCTTCGCGCAATGGAAGCGCGCGGCGCTGCCGGATCTGCTGCGCCGTCTGCGCTGGCCGGCCGCCCTGGCCGCCGGAATCGGCCTGGGCGCGGGGCTGGCGATGGCGGCCTCGCCGCTGGTGCTGCTTGGCCTGGCGCTGGCGGCCTGGATCATCGTGGGCAGCGGCTGGCAGGCCTGGCAGCGCTTAAGCCATGCCGCGCCGGGAACATCGCTGCTGCGCCGCATCGCGCGCGAACCGCGCAGCTATTGGGGCATGGTGCTGGCGCATGCGGGTATCGGCGTGTTTGTCATTGGCGTCACGCTGGTCAAGGGCTATGAGGAAACGCGCGACGTCAGCCTGGCGCCCGGCGGCTCGGCGACAGTGGGCGGCTATCAGTTCACGCTGAGCGGCGTCCGCGAGGTAGGCGGGCCAAATTATGAGGCGGTGCACGCCAGCTTCGAGGTGCAGCGGGACGGACGGCGCATCGCCACGCTGTATCCGGAAAGGCGCAACTATCCGGTGCAGCAGACCATCATGACCGAGGCGGCCATCGAGCATGGTCTGACGCGCGACCTGTATCTTTCGCTGGGCGAGGAGACGGCGGATGGACGCTGGCTGGTGCGCATCCAGCTCAAGCCTTTTGTGCTGTGGATCTGGGCCGGCGGCGTGCTGCTGGCGGCGGGCGGCCTGCTGGCGGCCAGCGACCGGCGCTACCGGCTGGCGCGCCGCAATACGGTGGCGGCGCCGGTTCAGGCGCTCGCCTCCAGCCCGGCGCTGATGCCTGGCACAGCCCTGCGGCAGGAGGCGCCATGAAACGCTTCCTGCTGCCGCTTGCCGTGTTTTCCGTCCTGCTGCTGTTCCTGGGCGCGGGGCTGAGCCTCAATCCGCGCGAGCTGCCATCGCCGCTGGTGGGCAAGCCCACGCCGTCTTTCAGCGCGGCGCGGCTGGACGATGCGGCCGGCCGGATTTCCCCTGCCGATATGGCGGGCCGTGCATGGCTGCTGAACGTTTGGGCTTCGTGGTGCGCCTCCTGCCGCATCGAGCATCCGCTGCTGATGCAGTTCGCGCGGCGCCAAGGCACGCCACTGGTTGGTCTGAATTACAAGGATGGCCGCGAAGATGCCCGCCAATGGTTGGCGCGGCAAGGCAATCCCTACCTGCAATCGGCATTCGACCCCGGAGGCCGGCTAGGCATGGACTTTGGCGTGTACGGCGTGCCGGAAACCTTCGTGATCGATAAGCGCGGCGTGATCCGCCTGCGCCATGCCGGACCGCTGAGCGAGGAAGTGCTGCAGCGGAAAATACTGCCTTTATTGAAGGAGCTGGAAAATGGCTAGGCGGCTGCATCCGGATACAGCGCCCTCTCGTCTGCGGCGCGGGACACTGCCTGCAGCATGTGCCCTGGCCTGCCTGCTGGCTGCGCCTTGCGCCGACAGCGCGGTGCAGCCGGAGGCGCAGTTGGAAGCCAGGGTGGCGGCACTGTCTGCCGAATTGCGCTGCCTGGTCTGCCAGAACCAGACACTGGCCGATTCGCAGGCGGAACTGGCCATCGACCTGCGCCGCCAGATCCGAGCACAGATACGGGCCGGCCGCAGCGAGGCCCAGGTGGCCGATTTCATGGTGCAGCGCTACGGCGATTTCATCCTGTACCGGCCGCCGTTCAAGGCCAGCACGCTGCTGCTATGGCTTGCGCCGGGATTGCTGCTGCTGGGCGGTGCGTTGGCCTTGTTCCTGCGCCTGCGTAGCCAGGGCCGCGGCAAACGCAGCCCGGCTTTGTCCCCGGCCGAACGGGCGCGCGCGGCCAGTCTGCTGGCCGGACGCGAGGAGCTGCCATGACCGCCTTCCTCATCGTAGCAGTCCTGCTGACCGCCGCCACCTTGCTGTGCATCCTGCCGCCCTTGCTGCGCCAGGGCCAGGAGCGTGGGAACAGTGCCTCGCCGCAGCAGGTTAATCTCGCCGTCCTGCGCGCCCAGATGAAGGAGCTGGAAGCCGACCGGCAGAACGGCGCCTTGCCGCCGTCCGCCCACCGTGCCGCGCTGCGCGAACTGGAACGGCGAGTGGCTGAGGAAACCCAGGCCAATCCTGCGCCCCAGGCCATGCCGCCGCAGCGCTGGACCGCCTTGCTGCTCTCCCTCGCTTTGCCGCTGGGTGCTGCGGCCCTGTATTTCCAGGTCGGCCGCCCCGCCGCAGCATTGCCGGCCGCGCCGCCGCCCACCGTCGTCCAGCAAGGCCATGCCGACGATGGCGGCCCGGATATGAACGCGCTGGTGCAAGGCCTGGCCGAGCGCCTGCGCCACCAACCCGGGGATGCCGATGGCTGGCAGATGCTGGCGCGCTCCTATAGCGCGCTGGGACGTTATCGTGAAGCTGCGCAGGCATATTCGCGTCTGAACACGCTATTGCCGAACGATGCTGACGTCCTGGCCGACTACGCCGATGCCCTGGCGTCGGCTGAAGACGGCAAGCTGGCCGGCCAGCCGGAGCGCCTGATCACGCGCGCGCTGGCGATCGATCCGAAACACGTCAAGGCACTGGCCCTGGCGGGCAGCGCGGCTTTTGCGCGCGCCGACTTTGACGCGGCCGTGCGCCAATGGCAGGCGCTCCTGCCCTTTGTTCCGCCCGATTCACCGTTCGCCGAATCCACACGGGCCGGTATCGCGGCGGCACAAGCGCGCCTGGAAAGCGGACCGGCCCAAGGCGGCGCAGCGCGCAGGCCCGCCAGCGCTCCGGCTTTGTCCGGCACCGTGCGGCTGGCTCCGGGCGTACAAGGCGTGCAGCCGGACGATACCCTCTTTATCTACGCGCGCGCCGCCGAAGGACCCCGCCAACCCATTGCCATCCTGCGCCGCCAGGCCAGCGACCTGCCGTTCGATTTCACGCTGGACGACAGCCAGGGCATGCAGGGCGGCACGCCGCTCTCGGCCTACTCCCGCGTCATCGTGACGGCGCGCATATCCCGCTCCGGCAAGGCCATGCCGCAGGTTGGCGATCTGGAAGGCGATAGCGCTGCGGTGGCATCGTCGGCCCAAGGGGTGCGACTTGAAATCGGGCGGCGCGTTACTGCGGCATCGCCGCCACACAATTGAGCAAGATTGGACACTCGCAAGAAACTAGGCTAACTTTAAACGCAATTCATCGACCAAGGTGAGTATATGGAACCCAGGCAGCCAGCCGCCAGCAAGGCGGATGAGTTAAAGGTTTTTCTGTTCCTGACCGTCGTGCTGGCGCCCGTGCTGGCGGTCGCCGTGGTTGGCGGCTACGGCTTCACCATCTGGATGTACCAGCTGCTGACCGGCTCCCTGCCCACGGCCTGACGCCATGCTGCCGCCAAGCGTAGCCAGGTCCACGCAGGACGACACGGACATCCACATCGCCGGCCTGATCGTCCACGCCAGCCGCACCGAGCTTGCGGCGGTGCGCTCCCATATTGCCCTGCTGCCCAAGGCCATCGTGCACGCCGCCGATACCGATGGCCGCATGGTCGTCACCCTTGAAACCCATTCCAGCCAACGCGCGCTGGACTGCATCGATGCGCTGCGCGCACTGCCTGGCGTATTGAACGTCGCACTGGTCTATCAACACGCGGAGCCTGCCGCTGCCATGGATGAGGAGGTCGAATGAAACAGACACGCCGGGATTTCATCACCCAGACTGCCGCCATCACGGCGGCGGCCACCGCCGGCATTCCCCTGGCGGCCGCCGCATCCAACGTCGTCACCGACGCCGCGCGCACCCAGCTCAATTGGAACAAGGCGCCCTGCCGCTTCTGCGGCGTGGGCTGCGGCGTGAACGTGGGCGTGAAGGATGGCCGGGTGGTCGCCACCCATGGCGACATCAATGCCGAAGTCAATCGCGGGGTCAACTGCGTCAAGGGCTATTTCCTGTCCAAGATCATGTATGGGGCCGACCGCCTGACCCAGCCCCTGCTGCGCATGAGCGGCGGCAAATACGATAAGAACGGCGAGTTCACGCCCGTCTCCTGGGCCACCGCTTTCGACGTCATGGCCGCGCAGTTCAAGCAGGTCTTGCGCGACAAGGGGCCAAACGCGGTCGGCATGTTCGGCTCCGGCCAATGGACGGTGTGGGAAGGCTATGCCGCCGTCAAGCTGATGAAGGCGGGCTTTCGCACCAATAACCTGGACCCGAACGCGCGCCACTGCATGGCCTCTGCCGTGGCGGGCTTCATGCGCACCTTCGGCATGGACGAGCCGATGGGCTGCTACGACGATATCGAGCAGGCCGACGCCTTCGTGCTGTGGGGTTCGAATATGGCGGAAATGCACCCGATCCTCTGGACCCGCATCACCGACCGCCGCCTGTCGAATCCGAACGTGAAGGTGGCTGTGCTGTCGGTGTACGAGCACCGCAGCTTCGAGCTGGCCGACCAGCCGGTCATCTTCCGGCCGCAGACCGACCTGGCCATCCTCAACTTCATCGCCCATCACATCATCAAGACCAACCGCGTGCAGCGCGACTTCGTCAACAAGCATACCCGCTTCGTCCTGGGCAATACCAGCATCGGCTATGGCCTGCGTCCCGAGCATCCGCTGCAGCGCGCCGCCAAGAACGCGGCCGACGCCAACGGCGGCAAGCCCATGACCTTCGAGGAATACGCGAAATTCGTCAGCGCCTACGATGTGGACACGGTGGCGAAGCTGAGCGGGGTCACGCGCGACCGGCTGGAGCGCCTGGCCGAGCTTTACGCCGACCCAAAGATCAAGGTGATGTCGCTGTTTACCATGGGCTTCAACCAGCATACGCGCGGCACCTGGTGCAGCAATCTGCTGTACAACCTGCACCTGCTGACCGGGAAAATCTCCCAGCCCGGCAACAGCCCCTTCTCGCTGACCGGCCAGCCTTCGGCCTGCGGCACGGCGCGCGAGGTCGGCACCTTCTCGCACCGGCTGCCGGCCGATATGCTGGTGACGAATCCCAAGCACCGCGAAACGGCGGAAAAAATCTGGAAGCTGCCCGCCGGGACGGTGCCCGACAAGCCGGGCCTCCACGCCGTGGTGCAGAGCCGCGCCCTGAAGGACGGCAAGCTGAATGCCTACTGGGTCATGTGCAATAACAATATGCAGGCCGGTCCCAACATCATGGGCGAGATCCTACCGGGCTTCCGCAATCCCAACGCCTTTGTGGTGGTATCCGACGTCTATCCCACGGCCAGCACCACGGCGGCCGATCTGATCCTGCCGACCGCGATGTGGGTGGAGAAGGAAGGCGCTTACGGCAATGCGGAAAGGCGCACGCAATTCTGGCACCAGCTGGTGCAGGCGCCGGGCGAGGCGCGTTCGGACCTGTGGCAGTTGGCCGAATTCTCCAAGCGCTTCAAGGTCGAGGAGGTGTGGCCGGCGCCGCTGCTGGCGGCCATGCCCCAGTATCGTGGCAAGACCCTGTTCGATGTCCTGTTCCGCAACGGCCAGGTGGACAAGTTCCCGCTGTCCCAGATGCAGGCCGGCTATCTGAACGACGAGGCCAAGGCTTTCGGCTTCTATCTCCAGAAAGGCCTGTTCGAGGAATATGCGCAGTTCGGGCGTGGCCACGGCCACGATCTGGCGCCCTTTGACACTTACCACCAGGTGCGTGGCCTGCGCTGGCCGGTGGTGGACGGCAAGGAGACGCGCTGGCGCTACCGCGAGGGCAGCGATCCTTATGTGAAGGCCGGCGAAGGCGTGCGCTTCTACGGCATGCCGGACGGGAAGGCGGTGATCTTCGCCCTGCCCTACGAACCGGCGGCCGAGGAACCGGACAAGGAATATCCGTTCTGGCTGTCCACCGGCCGCGTGCTGGAGCACTGGCACACCGGCACCATGACGCGCCGCGTGCCGGAACTGTATCGCGCCGTGCCGAATGCGGTCTGCTTCATGCACCCGGACGACGCCAAGGCGCTCGGCACGCGGCGCGGCGACGTCATCGAGGTCAAGTCGCGGCGCGGCCTGATCCAGACGCGGGTGGAAACGCGGGGCCGCAACCGGCCGCCGCGCGGCCTGGTCTTCATCCCCTTCTTCGACGCCAGCCAGCTGGTGAACAAGGTGACGCTGGATGCGACCGATCCGATTTCGTTCCAGACCGATTACAAGAAGTGCGCGGTGAGCATCCGCAAAGTCTAGGGAGGTAGGCCATGAAGCGATTCCTCATCCCCGTTCTGCTGGCCGCCGCGCTGGCGGCCGTGCTGCCGGCCCAGGCCCAGCGCGCGCTGGACAATATGCGCGGCCCGACACCTCTGGCGGAAACCACCAAGCCAGCGCCCATGGTCAATCCCGACAACAGCGATATCCGCCGCGTGCGCAACTACGCCATGCAGCCGCCTGTGATTCCGCACAAGATCGAGGGCTACCAGATCGACAAGAGCGCGAACCGCTGCATGATGTGCCACGCCCGCACGCGCACCCAGGAAAGCCAGGCGCCGATGATCAGCGTCACCCATTTCCAGAACCGTGACGGCAACTTCCTGGCCGAGCTGTCGCCGCGCCGCTATTTCTGCCTGCAATGTCATGTGCCGCAGGCGAATCTGACGCCGCTGGTGGATAACCAATTCAAGGACGTGGACACGATGCTGAATACGCCCTCGGCTCCCAATGCGCCTGCCAAGAAGAAATAAGGGGACGCCATGATCGCAAAGCTCAAGTACTACTGGCGCATCCTGTGGCAACCCAGCCTGCATCTGAGCCTGGGCTTGCTGGTGATCGGTTCCTTCGTGGCCGGCGTGGTGTTCTGGGGCGGTTTCAACACTGCCATGGAAGCGACCAATACCGAGAAATTCTGCACCGGCTGCCACGAGATGCGCGACAACGTCTATCCCGAACTGCAGCGCACCATCCACTTCACCAACCGCAGCGGGGTGCGCGCCAAATGTTCCGACTGCCATGTGCCGCATGAATGGACCAGCAAGATCGCGCGCAAGATGCAGGCCTCGAAGGAGGTCTGGGGCAAGGTCTTCGGCACCATCGATACGCGCGAAAAGTTCGAGGCCCACCGGCGGCAGCTGGCCGGCAACGAGTGGCGCCGCCTGAAGGCGAATAACTCGCTGGAGTGCCGCAACTGCCACCAGTTCGAATCGATGGACTTCACGCGCCAGAGCAAGCGCGCCGTCGATGCCCACTCGACCAAGCTGGCCAGCGGCGAAAAGACCTGCATCGATTGCCACAAGGGCATTGCCCACACGCTGCCCGATATGTCCGAGGTGAAGTAACACACTGAAAACAGGAGGTTGAAGAATGCAAGGATGGCTTGCAGCGCTTAAAGGATTTGCTTACCTGATCTTAGTCTTGCTGGCAGTGGCGATGGCCTATGGCGGATGGACGGCCCTGCGCTACTGGCCGGACATCAACGTTTAGGAGACCATATGAATAAACGGCAGGCGCGGCTTTTCGCGGTTACATCGACCCTTCTCGCCAGCGCGGCCTTCCTCGGCCTGACCCTGGACAGCCATCGTCAATTCGGCAAACTCACCAATGCCGACAAAATCAGCCCCGCCGTCACGCGTGGCAAGGACGTCTGGCACAACAATAACTGCATCAACTGCCATACCTTGTTCGGCGAGGGCGCTTACTATGCCCCCGATCTGACCAAGATCACCAAGCTGCGCGGCGAGGCCTATCTGACAGCCTATATGCGCGATCCCTCCAAATTCTATGACGAGACGCGCCACCGCCGGCTGATGCCGAAGCAGGATCTGAGCGATGGCGATATCGCCGACCTGTATGCTTTCCTCGACTGGGTCAGCAATGTGGACAACCAGGGCTGGCCGCCGCGCCCCATCCTGGTGACGGGGTCGACCTTCCCCGGCACCGACCAGTCCAGCGCCACGGCGGCGGCCACGCCTCCCGCCGCGCGTCCGGTCAGCGGTGCGGAAGATCCGGTGGCGCTGGGCGAGCGCCTGTTCCGCAGCGCCACGCCGGCCTGCGCCGCCTGCCATTCGATCGCGCCCGGCGTGAACATGGCCGGTCCCAGTCTGGCCGGACTGGCTGGTCGCACCCAGACTTTGCTGGCCAGCGGCAGCTATCGCGGCCAGGCGAAGGATTTGGCGGGCTATATCCGTGAATCGATCACGGAACCGAGCGCGCATCTGGTGCCGGGGGCCATGTTCTCGGCCAATGGCGTGTCCTTCATGCCCACCACCTACGGCAAATCGATGTCGCCGCAGGAGTTGGAGCAGTTGGCCGCCTATCTAAGCTCATTGAAATAAGGGGAGCCGCCAGATGAGATACAAATCGCAATCCGTCGCCTACTGGTATTTCGCCGTCGCCGTCGCCCTGTTTGGCCTGCAGCTGGTGTTTGGCCTGCTGTCGGCGGCCAAATATCTTGGCCCCGACCCCTTGCTGCATATACTGCCCTTTGACGTCACCAAGGTGATCCACACCAATCTGCTGATCGTGTGGGTGCTCACCGGTTTCATGGGCGCGACTTACTGGATGGTGCCTGACGAGTCGCGCACCGAACTGCATAGCGTGCGGCTGGCCATCGTCCAGCTGGTGCTATGGGTGGTGATGGGCGTGACCGCCATCATCGGCTACCTGTTCCGCTGGGGGACCGGCAACAAGCTGCTGGAACAGCCACTGCCGCACAAGATCGTGATTGTGATCGTGATGCTGATCTTCCTTTACAACGTCGGCATGACGATCCGCAAATCCGGACGTCTCACCACCACGGAAGGCGTGCTGATTGGCGGCCTGGGACTGGCCGCCGTGCTGTATCTCCCGGCGCTGCTCCACTACGAAAACTATACGGTATCGATCTTCTACCGCTGGTGGACGATTCACCTGTGGGTGGAAGGCGTATGGGAAATGATACAGGGCGGCTTCCTGGCCTATCTGCTGATCCGCCTGTCCGGCGCCGACCGCGAGGTGATGGAAAAGTGGCTGTACGTGATCGTCGGTCTGGTCTTCATCGCGGGCATTCTCGGCACCGCGCATCACTATTACTGGGTGGGCGTGCCTTCCTACTGGCTGCTTATTGGCGGCATTTTCAGCGCGCTGGAACCGGTGGCCCTGGTGGGCATGGCGGTGTATGCCTATTCCAGCATCCGCCGCAGCGGCATGGCCCATCCCAACAAGCTGGCCTTGCACTGGACCGTGGGCAGCGCCGTGTTCACCCTGTTTGGCGCGGGTTTGCTGGGTCTGGCCCACACCTTCCCCCAAGTGAACAAGTGGACGCACGGCACGCTGATCACCGCCATGCACGGCCACGCGGCCTTCTACGGCGCGTATGCCATGATCGTCATGGCCATGATCAGCTTCGCCATGCCCTCGCTGACCAAACGTCCCGACGAGGGAACGCCGCTCGGCTACTGGGCCTTCTGGATGCAGATCGCGGGCATGTTCGGCATGACGCTTTCCTTCGCCACGGCGGGCATCGGACAGGTTTATCTGGAGCGCATCATGGGACTGGGCTTCCTCGACGCCCAGCTCAAGATCCAGGTCCACTTCCTGATGCTGCTGGCGACCGCTTCGCTGTTCGCCTGCGGGGTGGCGCTCTTCATCATCGACTTCTTCCGCCACGCGCCGCGTTTCGAAATCGAACTGGAAACTGCGGCGGCAGCGGCGCAGCCGAGGGGAGCCTGATTTGAGTGCAGCCGTGATGGATATGCGCCCGCCGGAAGCACCATACTATCTGGCGGGCGGCAACGAGGTGGCGCTGTTCGAGCAATGTCATGCGCGCCAGCTGGCCGTGATGCTGAAAGGCCCGACCGGCTGCGGCAAGACGCGTTTTGTGGAGTATATGGCGTGGAAGCTCGCGCGGCCGCTGATCACCATCGCCTGCCACGACGATCTGAGCGCGAGCGACCTGATTGGGCGTTTCCTGATCGGGCATGATGGGACGATATGGCAGGATGGTCCGCTGACGCGCGCGGTGCGCAGTGGCGCCATCTGCTATCTGGACGAAATCGTGGAGGCGCGCCAGGATACGGTGGTGGTGCTGCATCCGCTCACCGACCACCGCCGCATCCTGCCGATCGACAAGACCGGCGAGGTGCTGGCGGCGGCGCCGGGTTTTCAACTGGTGGTGTCGTACAACCCAGGCTACCAGCGCATGCTCAAGGATATGAAACCGAGCACCCGCCAGCGCTTCGTCGCACTCGATTTTGACTTTCCGCCGGCTGAACGCGAATGCGCCATCGTGCAACGCGAGGGCGGGATCGAGCGTGCGCAGGCCCACGCCCTGGTCACGCTGGCGCAGCGTCTGCGCGCCCTGCAGGAGCGCGGCCTGGCCGAAGTGCCCAGCACCCGGCTGCTGGTCGCTGCCGCGCGCCTGATCGCCAGTGGCATTCCTGTGCGTGAGGCCTGCAACAGCGCCATCATCGCGCCGCTGTCGGACGAAGCCCCGCTGCTGGGCGCCATGCGCGATCTGCTGGACGCCACCCTGATCTGAGCATATGGCCGAAGCGGAAGACGTCATCACCGACGCCGCCATGCACGCGGCGAGCTATATGCAGGCCCATTGGCGGCTGCATCGCGCCAATGCGGAACCGCCCTTGCTGGCATTGGCCGACGTGTCGCGCCGCCTGGAACTGCTTTGCCATAGCTTGTTTGGCGCGGCCTTCGCTTTTCGTCCCGCGCCGGCTCCATTGTCTGCCACTGTTTTAAGCCGCCTCTTTCAGCGCCCGCAGCTTCCCTCCCGCAGCGCAGCCTTGCCAGCGACGGATGGCAGCCATATCTGGCTGCCACCAACCCTGCCTGGCAGCGATTCGCAAGCCGCTCTTGCCCAATACCGGGTAATGGCCTTGCAGCAGGCGATGCGTGCAGTGCGCGGCAGTGCCGCCAGCCTGCCCGCCAGCGCATCGCCCTTTCTGCTGGCCCTCTATCAGATTATGGAAGCCGACGCCGCCGACCGGGCCTTGCTGCAACTGGCACCCGGTATGCGGGAACCGCTGAACGCCTGGCGCATGCAAGCGTTGTTCGCCCGCCCGCAGCTTTCGGCCTTCGCACCGCCAGCCCGCGCCATCGAGAAGATGCTGCGCGACACACTGGCGCAGCCATTGGAACCGACGGTGCAGTCGCCTGCTGCCTCCGAGGTTTTGCGCCAGGCCGAGGCTCTGGCCGAATGCCTCGCGGCCGAGTCCCATGGCTTGCGCGCACCGGCTTTGTGGCTGGATGCCTGGAGCGGAGAACTGCGCAGGCCAGCCGCCTTGCTCCCGGCCGCAGGAGCGCGGGCCAATGGCGAGGCGCCTGGGCAAAGCCGCAGCGCGCGCCTGCCGCGCCGTCCTGCCGTGCGCCAGGCGTCGGACGGAGAGGACGACGCCAGCCGCCAGGGACCATCCATGGTGCAAACCGCGCAGCCGCAGGAAAAGGCGGAAGATCCCATGGGCTTGCAGCGCCCGCTGGACCGCGATGCCGACACCGCCGCCGAAGACTATGCCGACGCCCTCTCTGAGCTGGCCGAGGCACGCCTGATCGTCGCGCCTGGCCGCCCGAAGGAGTACCTGCTGTCGGACGACCTTCCTGAGCGCGCAGCGCGCACCGCCGTGCCGCCGCCCTCAGCGCATGGCGCCAGCGGCATCACCACGCTTTACCCGGAATGGGATTATGGCAGCCAGTCGTACCGGCAGCGTTACGCGGCGGTGCATACCGTCATGGCGGAATCCGGCCCCGAAGACTGGGTAGCGCAAACATTGCGGAATTACGGTGGCATGCTTGCCGAAGTGCGGCGACGCTTTGAAATGCTGCGCGCGCGGCGGCTGCGCGTTCAGCGGCAGCCGGAAGGCGATGAAATCGATCTGCAAGCCTGGATGGACAGCCGCGCCGACAGGATGGTCGGCCTATCGCCGGAACAGCGTCTTTACCAGCGCGAAATCCGCGCGCGGCGCGATACGGCGATCATGCTGCTGGCCGACGTCAGCGGCTCCACCGACAGCTGGTTAAACAGTTCGCGCCGCGTGATCGACATCGAACGCGAAGCCTTGCTGCTGGTCTGCATCGCATTGCAGGGCATGCAGGAACGCTTTGCGGTGCAGGCATTTTCCGGCGAAGGACCGCAAGGCGTCACGGTGCGCGCCGTCAAAGGCTTTGACGAAAGCTACAGCCCGGCCATCGCGCGCAGAATCGCCGGCCTTGAGCCGGAGCGCTACACGCGGGCCGGCGCCGCGTTGCGCCACGCCGCGGCCCAGCTGATGGCCCTGGGCACTCAGCACCGTTTGCTGATCCTGCTATCCGATGGCAAGCCAAACGACTGCGACCAGTATGAGGGCTGTTATGGCGTCGAAGACATGCGCCAGGCGGTGAACGAATGCCGGCTGCAGGGCATATCTCCGTTCTGCCTGACCATAGACCGCCAGGCGGCGGACTACCTGCCGCAAATATTCGGCCCGCACGGCTACTGCCTGCTGCCCGAACCCAAGTTGCTGCCTGCCGCGCTGCTGCAATGGCTGCGCCGGCTCACTGCCGACTGATCATTCCCATCCCACGCCAGGACCATGAGGCGCTGATGGCCCAAATCGGCATGTTAGTATAAAAGCACGCATTTGCGTAAAAATCCATCACCATAGGGAGGTTTATGTCGAAATCGTATTGGAAGATTGCAGTCCATTCCCTCTTCATCGCCGGCGCCATTGGCGCCTGCGCCCTGCCCGCAGCCGCCGTGGAAAAGCCCGCCGCAACAGCCCTCAGCGGCAGTTACCCGACCCGCTGGGTTCCGGCCTATTCGTCCGTGCCGTCCGGATGGGTCGTGACCAACGTTAACAGCACGAGTTGGCTCATTAGCGACGTCACGTCCGCCTCGACAGGGGAAATCGTGTATGTGTATTTCAGCACGGGCCTTCCGGTGGTCGCCGTTCCCGACGGCTGGATCATTTCGCAAGCCGGCAGCGTCACCAACCAGATCACGAAAATCGTCGGCTCCGCCCCCTGGACAACCTATATGGCGGCCTACGGTTCGCCGATACCTGACGGCTGGGTCATCACCGAGGCGGGCAGCATCCGCAACCAGATCACCAATGTCAATGGCGTGCCGGATTATTCGACGGCGTACGTCAATCTCGGCTCCCCCATTCCGAAAGACTGGGTTATCACGACGGCAGGCAGCGTCAAAAACACCATCACCAAAGTGAAGGACGTGCCGAACTACACCGCCATCTGGGTGACGATCGGTTCGCCGATTCCCGACGGCTGGGTCGTGACCACCGCGGGCAGCCTGAAAAACGAGATCACCAAGGTCAAGACCCTGCCGGTCGGCACGGAAATCTGGACCGCCTTCGGTTCTCCCGTACCGCTGGGCTGGCAAATCAAAACACCCGGACAGATTAAACAGCTGATCGTGCGCCGTTACTGATTTGCGGGCAGTGGCTGGAAGTGGCGGCATGGCCGAACGCCGCCACATGCTATAGTGCCAAGTCGCCAACATTTCACTGACTTTCATGCGCTATCTGTCCGGCTTCTGCATCGCTTCCTTATTTTTGCTGCTGCCCTTGAGCCTCGGCGCACAGACCATTACGCCCCAGATCAATGTCATCGGCGCTGCACCCATCGAATGCCGCAGCGGCAAGGCGATCAACGAGGAAGGCTTCGTCAAGATCGGGGGCATCGAGCAGTGGGTGACGATCAAGGGCGAGGACTGCAGGAATCCGGTCATCCTCTTTGTGCATGGCGGGCCGGGCAATCCCATGACGCCCTACGCCAACAGTCCATACCGGCCCTGGGAAAAGGAGTTCACCTTCGTCCACTGGGACCAGCGCGGCGCGGGCCAGACTTACGGCCGCAATCCCATTGATCCGGAAACCGAAGAACATATCCTGAGCCTGGAAGGCCTGGCGGCCGATGGTGTGGAGGTTGCGGCCTTCGCGGCGAAGCACCTGAATGCCCGAAAGCTGATCCTGTTCGGCGGCTCCTGGGGGTCGGCGCTGGGCGTGCATATAGCCAAACGGCGGCCGGATCTGTTTGTGGCCTATGTCGGCACAGGCCAATTGGTCGGTCCGGACAACGACAAGGAAGCCTACCGCAAAACCCTGGAACTGGCGCGCGCGGCCGGCGACAGGAAAACGGTGGAGATGCTGGAGGGCTTTGGCTTGCCGCCATGGACCAATCCGCGCACGCCTGGCCTGCTGCGCCGCATCTCGCGCATCTACGAAGCCAAAGCCACCGATCCCGCGCCGCCGTCCTGGTGGTCGCGCGCCCCGCAGTATTCGAATGACGAGGCGCTGATCAATTACGGCAAGGGGGAGGACTTCTCCTGGCTGCAATACGTGGGGATGAAGGGCGATGGCATGCACTACACCCTCGATCTGCCAAAACTTGGTACTGATTTCCAGATGCCGGTATTTATGATCATGGGCGCCGAAGACCTGACCAGTGTTCCCGAAGTGGCGAAGCGCTATTTCGACTCGATCAGCGCGCCGCAAAAGGAATACTTCCTGCTGCCGCGCACCGGCCACGATCACAATCACATCATGGTTGAAGCGCAGTACAAGGTGCTGACCACGAAAGTGCGGCCGCTGCTGCGCTGACAATCTGCGAGAGAGTCATGAGCAAACGCATACTTGTTGAAGGCCTGGTGCAGGGCGTGGGCTACCGCTACGCCTTCTCGGAACAGGCCCGTAGACTGGGCCTGAGGGGTTGGGTGCGCAACCGGCGCGACGGCTCGGTGGAAGCCTGCGTCGATGGCGACGCGGCCAGCGTGGACGCCATTGTGCGCTGGGCGCAATCGGGTCCGCCCGCTGCGCGCGTCAGCAAGGTCGGCGTCAGCGACGATGCGCCGCTGGCCTATTCTTCCGGCGGATTCGAGATCCGGCCCACCGAGTAGCACAGGTCGTCCAGCTCCTCCTCGGTAAAGCCGGCCTGGCGCCGCGCCTCCAGGTTGAAGGGGCCGCGCATGACCGGCGCCTTGTATTGCACCGTCAGTTCAGCGTAGGTGGCGCGCGGTTCCAGGCTGCGCTGGCGGCATAGATAGCCGTACCAGCGGTTGCCGACTTCCACATGACCGATTTCGTCGCGCAGGATGATGTCGAGGATATTGGCGGCGTCCTGGTCGCCGGCCTGGGCCAGCTTGGCACGCAGGGCGGGGTTGGCGTCGAGTCCACGCGCCTCCATCGTGCGCGGCACGAGCGCCATGCGCGCCAGCACATCGCCGCTGGTCTTTTCCACCATCTCCCACAGACTGCCATGGGCCGGATATTCGCCATAATGGCAGCCCAGCGCGCGCAGATGAGCGTCAAGCAGCGAGAAATGCAGGGCTTCCTCATCCGCCACGCGCAGCCAGTCGCTGTAGTACTGGGCGGGCATGCCGGCAAAGCGCCAGACCGCATCCAGCGCCAGGTTGACAGCGTTGAATTCGATATGGGCCAAGGCGTGAACCAGCATGGCGCGGCCTTCCAGCGTCGCCATCGAGCGCCGCCCGACCAGGCGTGGTGGTACCAGCTCGGGCTTGAGCGGCCGGCCCGGAATGCCGCTTGCCGCCACCAGTTCCGCCTGTGTATCCAGCGTGCACAGGCCAGCCCGCACATCGCTGGCCAGGGCCGCCACCGCCGCGGCTTTCCGTGCCGGGTCGGTTTCGACCAGACATTGCAAAGCGCGTATGCGCAAATCCTGCGGTGCTGCCATGCCAGTTCCCTTCATTAACGAAGGCAGCAGTTTAGCATCTTGATCTGGATTGCCAAACGAGGAGGAAGTGCCGCCGCGCCCTACTTGCCCCATGCTACAATCCCGCTATGAACATGAGGCGCAATACATTTTCGATCGCATCATGGGTGGCTTTGTGCGCCCTGCTGCTGGCCGTATTGACGCCGACGCTGTCGCAGGTCTTCGCCCGCGAAGCGCGTTTCATCACCGCGACCATCTGCTCGGCAAGCAATGCCGGAAGAATGCAGAAAATCTTCGCTACCGAAGAGGCGCCAGCACAGGAGCATGCCGCAGTGCTGGACCATTGCCCCTTCTGCCATATGGGCGCCTCGCTGGCGGCCCTGCCAACCAGCGCATACGAACTGCCTATCCTCCTGTCTTCCTCGCTGCGCCCATCGTTGTTCTATCAATCGTCCGTTCCGCTGTTTGCATGGAACGCGGCAAAACCTCGCGGCCCGCCCCAGGCCTGATCCCGTAGTTCCCCTTTATTCCGATCAGATCCGCCCATGCCTGGGCAACCGTAAGAGAGTTTGTCATGATGTCATTCGCATCCCGTGACGGCGCCAGCGCGCGCCGCCATACCGTATTCCCACGCCTGCGCGCCCTGCCCTATGCAATCGCCTGCGCCTTCATCGCCCTGCCCGTCCACGCCGAGACAGACGCCACCCTGCCAACGGTGGAAGTGACCGCCGCGGCGCTGCGCAGCGGCGGCGTGCTCGATCTCGACACCACGTCCAGCACCGGCAGCCGCCTTGGTCTGACGCTGCGCGAGACCCCGGCCAGCGTGACGCTGGTGGACCGCGCCCTGATCGAGGAACGCGGCGCCCAGGATACACAGGAAATCCTGCGCGCCATTCCCGGCGTGACCGCGCACAATGCGCCCGGCAATATCGGCGTCAGCTACCGCGGCTTCGGCAGCGGTTCGATCAGCCAGCTGTTC